>JAFGFU010000037.1 GCA_016930915.1 Campylobacterales bacterium | reverse complement strand
GTGAGCATGAAGCATCACAAATAATGCTTAATAATTTTTATGAAAAGAATCCTCATTGGAATGAGAAGTGGGAGGAAATGAACAAGAAAAAGATATGGGACTTTTGTAAAAATTATTACTTTATCCTTTCCGACAGAAGTAAAAAATTAGAACTGAGTTTGGAGAGATTTAAAACTACTTTTGGAATTGAAAAATTTTCAAACCAAGTACTTATAAAGCAAATTTATTTAGTTCTTAAACGAAGTAATGTAAATCTTTTATATAAGAGCTTCTATAAAAGGGGTAACTATTGAAATATAATTATAGTGCTGATGGGTTACGGGGTTTTGCTGCGATAAATGTGATAATAGCCCATTTCATTGCAGCTTTTTATCCTACGTTGTTGCATAGAAATTATCTTATGTTTGATAAACCGACGAATACTTCATTTGTATACGATTGCATTCAGTTTCCTATTATTAGTCTTGTGTACAATGGTCACTTTGCAGTAATAATATTTTTTGTATTATCGGGATATGTTTTGGGAATACCTGCATTTGAGAACAATTTAGAATCAATAAAAAAGAGATTATGGGGAAGATATTTAAGGTTAAATATCCCTGTAGCTTTTATATTGTTACTTTCATATCTATTTCTAGTATCTGGATTGTACTACAATGTGGATGCAAGTGAATTTTCTGGTTCGATTAAATGGTTGTCTCGTTTTTACAGGGAAGAAATATCTATTTTTGCGCTACTTAAAATGATGTTTTATGACAGTATTATTAATGGAAATCGATATTTATATTCTCCTTTGTGGACAATACAAATTGAATTTGTTGGTTCAATATATCTCTTAATTTATTTTTTAATAAAACCAAAGAATGTGGGTCTGTTTTTTGAAGTTTTATTAATATTACTCATTTTTATTGGTATGTATGTCTATCACAAAGCTGATGCTATCTATTTTTATACAATATTTTTAGGGGCTTATCTTTATGCCTATAAAAACATTACTCAAAGTAAAATAGTTGTATTTGCTTTGATAGGTATATATTTTGGTTCATTTCAATTTGAACATCCTATGTATAATTTTTTGCCTGAACTTAAGATTAACAATATTTTAATTTTTGAAAAAAAGACTTTTTATAATGTTATAGGCGCTATTTGTCTCACATTATCTATTGTTAATGGATTTTGCAAGTTTATTTTCTCTTCTAAAATAGGTATTTTCTTAGGTAGAATTTCTTATTCCATCTATTTAATTCATTTTATTATACTATGTTCTATAACTTCTTATCTTTATATTTTATTACCTAAAACTATTGTGTTTTCTTCGTTGAATTTTATATTATATGTAAGTTTAGTCTTAATAATTTCTCGTTATATCATGCATTATGTAGACCAACTTGCAATTAAAACATCTCATGATTTTTCTAAATTTTTGTTAAAAAAAAATATAAAATAACTCCATACTAAGGATAAAATAACGTGCTGTTTAATTCATACGAATTTATTTTCTTATTTTTGCCGATAACATTTTTTATCTATTTTTACCTGAATAGTAAGCGACTGACAGAAGCAGGGAAGGCTTTTTTGGTTTTTGCAAGCTTGTTGTTTTATAGTTGGTGGAATATTATTTACTTACCTCTGATACTGACTAGTATGCTTTTTAATTATACTATTGGGAATATGTTAAGTAGCAATAAATATGAGCGACACATTAAAAGAAAATCAGCCCTTGTAATTGGTATTGTGAGTAATTTAGCATTGTTAGGTTACTTTAAATATGCGGATTTTTTTATTGCCAATATCAATTTAATATTTCATGGTCATATTGAAATGCTCAAGATTGCTTTACCTCTTGCTATCTCTTTTTTCACGTTTCAGCAAATCGCCTATTTAGTAGATAGTTACAGGCAGGAAACCAAAGAGTATGATTTTCTAAATTATGCACTTTTTGTAACTTTCTTCCCTCAATTGATAGCAGGACCCATTGTGCATCATAAAGAGGTTATGCCACAATTTGCGTCTAAATGGCATAAAGTAAAAAACTATAGAAATATTGCATTGGGATTGTTCATCTTTTCAATGGGATTATTTAAAAAAGTTGTAATTGCCGATACATTTGCCACTTATGCGACCACTGGTTTTGATCAAGCAACAACGTTGGCATTTTTTCAAGCATGGGCAACAAGTCTTAGTTATACTTTTCAGCTTTACTTTGATTTTAGCGGTTATACTGATATGGCGATAGGTGCTGCATTACTGTTTAATATTAGATTGCCTATGAACTTTAACTCTCCTTATAAAGCACTGGATATTCAAGATTTTTGGCGAAGATGGCATATGACACTTTCAAGGTTTTTAAGAGACTATATTTATATTCCTTTGGGCGGTAGTCGTGTTGGAAGAGTGAGGATCTATGCCAACCTTATGATAACGTTTATCCTAGGAGGACTTTGGCATGGGGCAGGATGGACGTTTGTATTTTGGGGATTCTTGCATGGTATTGCACTTGTGATACATCGTGCTTGGAGCCAAATAGGTTTTAAGCTTCCAAAAGTAATTGCTTGGTTTATTACATTTAACTTTGTCAATATCGCATGGGTGTTTTTTAGGGCAAAAGAGTGGAATGACGCATTAAAAGTGTTGTCGGGAATGTTTGGTATGAAAGCTGAAAATTTTAAAGTATCTATGGCTTTTTCAAATGATGTGTCTATGTGGCTCGATATACCTTTACATGAATATATCCCTAGTGTAATTTCATCTGTTTATGTGAATGAAATTGCGTTAGTTTATACTCTTTTAATGATGCCATGTGTCTTATTGATGAAAAACTCAATGTATTACATGAACAAGAGGATAACACTTCAGATGATTATTGTGGCAAGTTGTGCCTTTGTTCTTTCGATGATTAGTTCACTCTTTACTTCAACTGAAGTATTTTTATATTTTAATTTTTAAGGAATGTAATGAAATCTAAAAAGCTAATTCTTGTTTTTTTTCTTTTAAGTGTATCTTTGATTTCTATATTGCCTCTCATTAATACGGTGAATTTCTTTAAAAATCATTCTTGGCAGGAAAGACGTCAGCTTAAAAAAAAGGTTTTATTTAATATTGACAAAATTGAGACGGTAGCAAGCTATATAGTTTATAAACTTTTTAATAAATCCATTTTTCCTAATGATACGATAGTTGGGAAAAATGGATTTCTTTTTTTGGGTAACAATTATGCAAATGTGTTTAGTAAGACAAATGGTACATTTTTCATTACGGATAATGCAATTAATCAGTATGTACAAGAATTAAGAAAATTGCAGATTTGGTATGAAGAAAGGGGTATTGATTTTGTGATAGCTATAGCTCCCAATAAACATTCTATTTATAAAGAAAAGCTTCCTTCCTGGGCAAAATTTAATGGAGAAACGATTACAGATAGGATTTTAAAAGCTTGTCAAGGGAAGCAAATACATATCCTTGATTTAAGAGATGCTCTTTTGCAAAAAAGCATAATTGATCATAGGCTTTTATACCATAAAACCGATACGCACTGGAATATGCTAGGTGCTTCGGTGGGGTATGAAAAAATTATCGATTATATGAATGAAGCTCTTTATCTTAGCATTCCAAAAGCGAGCTATTCCGTAGAGCATATTCCAAATGATAATCATGTAGGAGATTTAGCAGGGTTTTTAAAAATAAAAGATGTAGTGACGCTTGATGATAAAAATACGTATGCGTATCGATTTAAAACAAACACAAAGTTATGCCATGGTAATATTAATAATGAATCCGGCAAGCTAGAAAAATGTAGTGACAAAGAAAATCCTATCACTACGATTAATTGGCAAGCACAATATACGGTTAATGAGAATATTCAGTCAAAGAAGCTTCTTTTTATGGGAGATTCTTTTTCTAAAAATCCTTCACAACTCTATAATGCATCATTTAATACTATTTGGAAATTTCATTATAGAAAATTAATAGGAGAGAACTTAAGGAATTTTATTATTGAGCAAAAGCCTGATGTCGTGTTATATCAAATTGTTGAGCGTGATTTGTATAATAATATTATGTTTCAAGTCTTAAAGTAGCGAATAATGGTTGAGTCTCAAAAAGTCTGTATTGTATTGGCTACATATAATGGAAAATCTTATTTAGATGAGCAACTTGAATCAATTAAATTTCAAACGAATAAGGGTTTTGTACTGATTGCCCATGACGATGGAAGCAGTGATGGTACGGCAGAGAGACTGAAAGCATATGATGTCAAGCTTATTGAGTCACAAGAAAACTTGGGAGCCAAACAAAGCTTTGCAGAACTTTTAGATTATGCAGTTCGCAATACTAAGAGTAAATACTTTATGTTTTGCGATCAAGATGATGTTTGGAATCAAGATAAAATAGAAAAAACATATATGACGATGCAAATGCTAGAAGAAAAAAATGGCAAAAATACTCCTTTACTCATACATAGCAATTTAACAGTCGTAGATCAAGATTTAGAGATCATCGCACCGTCTTTTTGGGATTATCAGCATATAGACCCATCTCAAGGTAGTTTAAATCGTCTTTTATTGCAAAATGTTGTCACGGGTTGTACGATGATGATTAACCGAGCATTGGCAGAGAAAGTGAAATATATCCCACAAGAAGCTATTATGCACGATTGGTGGATGGCGATGGTGGCATCAGCCTTTGGAAAAATAGCTTTCATAGACGAGCCTTTGATGCTTTACAGACAACATGGAAAGAATGATACGGGAGCAAAACAGTATGGGCTTAAATATTTTTTCAAAAAGTTTTTTTCAAAACCTTCGTTGGAAAAATATATTTTCCAAAGTAAAGCTTTTTTAGCATATTATAAAAAAGAGTTGAATGAACCTGATAGAAAAATGCTAGAAGAATTTTCAGCTTTTTGTCAATTGAACAAGTGTCAAAAGTTAAGAGTTTTGTTTAAATACAAAATTTGGAAAAATGGCTTGATGAGAAATCTCGGGCTGATACTGTTCGCATGAAAATTCAAACCATTATTCCCATCTTTAACCCACAAGTATCCTTTAGTGAGCGGATTGTGCCGTTGCTCCAAAAACAGACGGTGTCGTCTGCTCTTTTGGTCATCAACTCAGGCGATAAAGATCTAACAATTGCAAAGCGCGCAACACTTAAAATCCAAAAAAGCGAATTCAATCATGCTAATACACGCAATCTTGCGCTCAATTATGAAGCGGATTTTTATCTTTTTATGACGCAAGATGCAATGCCTTACGATGAATTTTTAGTAGAAAACTTACTGAAAGCTTTTGCAGATGATGATGTCGTTGTCGCCTATGCGAGGCAGATTCCCTATAAAGACGCGGATGCTATAGAAGTGTTTGCACGTACGACAAACTATCCACTAATCGCTAAAGTTAAATCGAAAGATGATTTGCCTACAATGGGTATTAAAACGTTTTTTTTGTTCTGACAGCTGTGCGATGTATAGAGCGAGTTATTTTAAAGAGGTCAGTGGATTTAAGAAAGATCTTCATACGAATGAAGATATGGAGTTTGTAGCACGGGCTATCATGCATGGTAAGAAAGTAGCCTATGCAGCAGATGCCAAAGTATATCACTCACACACCTTTACATGTAAAGATATTTGGAAGCGTTACAGCGCCATTGGAAAGTTCTTTACTGAAAATAAGTGGATACTTAAAGAAGTGGAAAAAGACCATAAAGCCGAATCAACAGGCATCAATCAAGCCTTGGGCGAACTAAAATATCTTTTAAAAGAATCACCGTGGAGCATACCTCGTTCTTGTCTGTATTCTTTTATAAAATTCATTGCGTTTAAGTTGGCTTTTTAGCTTTTAGGTTCCCATATGTTGGTCTAATATTTGGAGAAAATATGCGATATTTTTTATTAAAATTCTTTATAAGTTTTATTTTTTTAGTAATAAATCTTTTTTTAGCAATTTGGTTTGCTGATTTTTTGTTTAACCTAGAAGGGGTCAATACTTTTTTACATTATAGCTGGATGATTTCTGTTTATATGTTAGGTTATTTTTCTTTGCGTTTGATGACAAATCGTATGGTTACAGTAAATGCAATTACCCTATCGTTAAAAGCAAATTTCTTTGCCTTTGCTCTTATATTAATTATTATTGCAATTGCCAAACTGAATGATACAACTTCAAGAGCAATTGTATGTATATTTTATATGCTGAATAATTTTAATGCGCTATGGTCTCATTATCTCAAGAAAATCTTTTTTAAATTTAAGTTTTTTAGGCAACCAGTATTTGTTATTTGTGATGATAAAGGCTTAGCAAACATTCACTCGTGGTTTGCTCAAGGAAATCCTTTTGGTTATGATGTGAAAGAAATCATTAACGTTTCTCTTCTTTCTATTGAGAAGGTGAATAGTGCAATCGATAGAGCGATTGAGGATAGGCAATATGATTCGGCAGTCATCGATTTAGAGAGTAATACACTTCTTAACTTGAATAGTTTAGTTAATCATATTCAGCGTCGTGTTCGTAAAGTGATTGTGCTACCAAAAATGTCAAAAATTCCTGTAATCACTGGGGAACTAATTAGTTCGATTCATCATAAGGGCATGGCATTTTATATTAAAAATAATCTTTTAAGTCCTGTAGACCAATATCTCAAGCGAGGATTTGATATCGTGGTTTCTTTAGTGGCATTGTTTATGGCTTCTCCTTTTTTAATATGGCTTTACAGTATCGTGTATGTTTCAACAAAAGGACATCCTATATTTTCACATGATCGCATAGGATTTGGTGGAAAAAAATTTAAAGTTTATAAATTTAGAACGATGTTTATCGATGCAGATGAGCGTCTTGAAGAGCTTTTGGAAACCTGTGAAGAGAGCAAAGAAGAATGGGAAAGAGACTTTAAACTCAAAAATGACCCACGCATTACAAAAATAGGTCACTTTTTACGTAGAACTTCTTTAGATGAGTTGCCTCAGTTGGTCAATGTTTTAAAAGGAGAAATGTCATTAGTTGGCCCTAGACCCATTGTGGAAAAAGAAATAGAAAAGTATGGCGAATACTTTGAGTATTTTACAGCTGTTACCCCTGGTATTACAGGACTGTGGCAAGTGAGTGGTCGCAATGACATCGAATACGATGAACGTGTTCAACTGGATGTTTGGTATGTGAGAAATTGGTCTATAGAGCTTGATGTACAGATATTGATTAAAACGGTTCTTGTTGTCCTTGGACGCAAAGGGAGTTATTAGCGTAGTTAAACTAATAATGAATAAAAACTATTTATTGATGATTTTTGACTAAAAAAGACACCTAAAGAAAACTTAAACGCTGAAAGTACCTAAAATAGGGAATTTTAAAAGAGGTGGTGGCTGGAGACGGAATCGAACCGCCGACACGGAGATTTTCAGTCTCCTGCTCTACCGACTGAGCTATCCAGCCACACTTTTGAAGAGTTGAAATTATAGCTTAAAAACTTTAAGAGTAGCTTAGGCTCAAGAGAGAGCCAAAGCCTTAAATAAATCGCCTCGGTGAGCGTAGGATTTGAACTGATCTAGGCTCG
Source organism: Campylobacterales bacterium (assembly GCA_016930915.1). Taxonomy (GTDB): domain Bacteria; phylum Campylobacterota; class Campylobacteria; order Campylobacterales; family Sulfurospirillaceae; genus Sulfurospirillum. The sequence goes on along the minus strand of JAFGFU010000037.1, from coordinate 60,886 downwards.
CTGCTGCTGGAGAGAGCAAGGCAACACTTTTGCTTGTGTGGAGTGCGTGAATCTGCTTCATTGCCTCTTCAAGTACAAAGCATTTTGAAAGCCAAAGTCCTTCTTTCTGGGCAAACGTGGCAAGGCGCTCGGTGTTCGTGCCAATGGCAAATATCTTTACATGTAAAGGTTTCATGAAGTCAAAAAGCTCTTGTAAATCGACCCCTTTATCATCCCCGCCTAAAACCAGTAAAATTTCTTCATTTTGATAGCGTTTGAGCGCTTCGATGGTTGCATCCACATTGGTTCCCTTTGAGTCATCGACCCATAGACGTCCTTGTTTATCGTGGAACTCTTCAATTTTATAGTGGTCGATTTTAAAGGTATTAATCCGTTCATAATCAATCGTATCTAAAAGAATTTTTTGAGCACTCATAGCAAGTACCGCATCAAGTAAGAACGGTGTTTTGAAATTGACTTTTGAAATATCAATCCCCATCGTTTCACACAAATCATGTTCATTTTCATAGGTAATAACATGCGCTAGGGTTTTCACGTTGGCGTATGCTTTTGGCAAAATTGCCACACTTCCCTCACGCATACGAGCCAAAGGAGAAAGTTTGGCATCGGTGTAGGCTTCCATGCTTCCATGCCATGTAAGATGGTCAGGCTTAATGGGTAAAAGCAGATAAATATCAGGTGCGGTGACTTTGGTGTAGTGAAAGGTAAACGAGCTGGTCTCTAAAACCCAAATCGGGGCTTTTTCATCTAATTCTGCTAAGGGTGTACCAATATTTCCACCCGCAACTGCGCCTTGTTTTTCTAAGAGAAATTGGCACATTTGTGTGGTGGTGGTTTTCCCATTGGTTCCGCTAATCCAAATGCTAAAAGGCATCGCCTCTTTAAAAAAGTCATATTCACTGGTGACATGAAGGGCTTTTTGAATGAGAGGGTGTTCTGCGGGGAATCCTGGACTTGGAATCTCTACACTGCTTTTTTCAGGCTCAAAAAAAGAGGGTGGAAGCAAGAGGTTTCCGTGTTCATCTTCACCTTTACATGTAAAGGCATCATCAAAAATTTGGCAGTTTCCTGCATAGCGTTTTGCAATTGCTTTGGTTGTTTTTCCGTGTCCAAAAAGTGTTATCATCGTATTTTCAATGCCGTAAGTGCTAAAAGATTTGACATGAGAGCAATAATCCAAAATCTCACGATAATCTTGTTTTCTGGCCAACCTTTCACCTCAAAATGGTGATGAATTGGCGCCATCAGGAAGATACGTTTTTTACGTGTCTTGTAACTTCCCACCTGTAAAATAACCGAAACGGTTTCTAAAACAAATACAAACCCAATCAAAATCAGTAAAATTTCATTTTTCGAAATAATCGCCATATACCCAATAAACGCACCCACGCTGAGGCTTCCACTATCGCCCATAAACACTTCTGCTGGGTAGCAGTTAAACCATAAAAAGCCCACCAATGAGCCCATAACTGCGGTTGCAACAATGACCACTTCGCCACTGCCTCCTACTTTTGGAAGGAGTAAATAGCTGCTTAAAAAAGCGTTACCGCCCACATAAACAAACACAGCCAAAGAGAGAATAGATAAAATGGAAGGTACGGTTGCTAGCCCATCTAACCCATCGGTAAGATTGACAGCATTACTTGAAGAAATCATCACCAATACCCAAAAACCTAGCGCTAAAAGATGCATATCAAAAAGAGGGTATTTGTAAAAAGGGATAAAAAACGTGGTGTCTAAATCAACATTTTGGTATAAAATCCATGCGACAACAGATGAGGCAAGAATTTGGAACATCAGTTTTGCCCTTGGGGTTAGCCCTGCGGTGTTGCTTTTACCTAAAATTTTAGAGAGGTCATCTTTCATACCAATCAGCCCAAAGAGTAAGATACACGTGAGTGAAGAGATGACAAATATGTTATTCATTCGAGCGCACAAAAGCACAGCAAGGGTCGCTGCACACAAAAAGACAATACCTCCCATGGTAGGCGTTTTTCCTTTTTGTTGATGTGTTTGTGGGGCAAGGGCATAAATAGGTTGGTTGGCATTGCGTGCTTTTGCCCATTTGATAAACTTTGGCATAAGATAAACGGTGAAAATAAAGGCTAAGAAAAAAGCAATTCCTGCACGAACCGTAATGTACTGAAAGAGATTGATTGAGGTGAGTTTGTAAAGAGCGTACAGCATAAAGGGGACTTCCATATATTTTTATAAAAGCAACATTTTAGTAATATATTGCTTATAAGCTGATAACAAAGGGTACGATTTGAAACCAGAGATTCAAAAAACCTTACTGATTATTACCGATGGTATTGGTCACAATGCCAGTGAGGTGGCAAATGCGTTTGCACAGGCAAAGAAACCAACGTATGAGAGATTGTTTCAAAGTGTTCCTTACGCTTTAATTCAAACCTCAGGGCTGAGTGTAGGCTTACCCGATGGACAGATGGGCAACAGTGAAGTAGGACATATGTGTATAGGCAGTGGACGTATTTTGTACCAAAATTTGGTCAAAATTTCACTGGCGGCACAAGACGGCTCTTTAGCAAAAAATAAAGCGCTTCAAGAGCTTTTACATGTAAAAGGTTCTATTCATATTGTTGGGCTTGTCAGTGATGGAGGTGTGCATTCGCATATTGATCATATGATTGCATTAGCACGCATTAGCGAGCTGAGTGGAAAAAAAGTTTTTTTCCATATTATCACCGATGGACGAGATGTCTCTCCGATTTCTGGAATGAAATTTTTAGAAGAGCTTCAAACAGTATGCAATGAAAATATTCAGATTGCCTCACTTTCAGGACGTTTTTTTAGTATGGACAGGGATAATCGCTGGGAAAGGGTTGAGCAAGGGTACCGTGCGATGGTCGATGCAGAGCCTAAAACAGCGTTACATGTAAAAGCGTATATGCAAAGCATGTATGATAAAGGTGTCACCGATGAGTTTATTGAGCCTGTAGCATTTGAAGCGTATAGTGGAATGCAAAGCGATGATGGAGTCATTTTTGCCAATTTTAGAAACGATAGAATGCGGGAACTCTCTCGTGCGATTGGCTTTGAGGAGTTTGGCGAATTTGCTCGTACCCTCAATGGCATTACGTGCATTACGATGACAGAGTACGATAGTAGCTATCCTTTTCCTATAATGTTTGAAGCCGATACGCCTCAACATACGCTAAGCGATGTGATTGCCGATGCTGGGTTTTCTCAGTTTCATACCGCAGAAACAGAAAAATACGCACACGTGACTTTCTTTTTCAATGGCGGTGTGGAAGAGCCAAAAGTAGGTGAAACAAGGCTTTTAGTACCCAGTCCTAAAGTAAAAACCTATGATTTACAACCCGAAATGAGTGCCCATGCCGTGGGCGATGCGGTTTTAAAAGCGATGGATGAGGCGTATGATTTTATTGTCGTGAATTTTGCCAATGGCGATATGGTTGGGCATACGGGAAGTTTGGAAGCAGGCATTAAAGCGGTGGAAGCCGTGGATGCAGAGCTTGGGCGGCTGTTTGAAAAAGCCAAAGTGGCGAATTATTCTATTGTGCTTACGAGTGACCATGGAAATTGTGAGCAGATGTTTGATTGTGAAGAGAAAACATTGACCAACCATACCACATTTGATGTGTATGGTTTTGTTTGGGATAAGCGTGTGACAAAAGTGGAGAAAGGTGGGCTTAATCATATTGCTCCCACGGTGCTTAAATTGATGGGGCTGCCCATTCCTAAAGAGATGGATCAACCCTTAGTCGAATTCTCTGGCTCGTAAGAGCCAAGCTTTAGTGCATAGCGCAGCGTAGTCAAAAGAGCTTTGCTTTTTTGGCGTGAAAAAATACATTACATGTAAAAAGGAAAACAATGAAATTTAGTGGAAAAAATGTTTTAGTCACAGGTGCGGCGAGCGGTATTGGTAAAGAGATAGCGCTAACATTAGCAGGTTATGGTCTTAAAGTGTGGGTGAATTACCGTTCTCGTCCTGAAGCAGCCGATGCCATTAAAGCGGAGATTGAGGCTAATGGCGGTGTAGCAGCAGTGATTGGATTTGATGTTGCCGATGAAGAAGCGTTTGTTGAGGGCATTAAAACGATTGTGGATAGTGATGGCGAACTCTCTTATTTGGTCAATAATGCAGGCATTACCAATGATAAACTAGCGATTCGTATGAAAAAAGAGGATTTTACTTCTGTTATTGACATTAACCTAACGTCTGCATTTATTGGATGCCGTGAAGCACTCAAAGTGATGAGTAAGAAACGCTTTGGTGCTGTTGTTAATATTGCTTCCATTGTGGGAGAGACAGGCAATGCGGGTCAAGTCAATTACAGCGCAAGTAAAGGTGGTTTGATTGCGATGAGTAAAAGTTTTGCGCTTGAGGGAAGTGCAAGAGATGTGCGTTTCAATACCGTAACCCCTGGATTTATAGCAACAGAGATGACGGACAAATTAAGTGAGGAAATTAAAGAGAGCTACACTTCAAAAATCCCACTGAAGCGTTTTGGAAGTCCTAAAGATATTGCAGAAGCGGTTGCTTTTTTACTCAGTGATAGCTCAACGTATATCACAGGAGAGGTTTTAAAAGTGAATGGCGGAATGTACATGTAAAGGGAGTTTTGGCGTACAAAATTCAAATTAAAGGTTTTTTTGATAAAATGGTGAAAATTTTTTAAAGGAGCTATTAAATGGCACTATTTGATGATGTAAAAGCGGTTGTTGTTGAACAATTGAATGTTAATCCTGACGAGGTAAAAGAAGATTCAAAATTCGTAGAAGATTTGGGTGCTGACTCACTTGACGTAGTTGAACTCGTTATGGCGCTTGAAGAGAAATTTGACATTGAAATTCCAGACACTGATGCTGAGAAAATCGTCACTGTAAATGATGCTATGTCTTACATTGAAGCACACAAATAATTTTATAGTAAATATACAACCCGCTTTGCGGGTTCTCCCCATTCCCACACAAGATTACAAAAGAGGATAAAAATTTGAGAAGAGTTGTTGTTACCGGCATAGGAATGATTAATTCATTAGGTTTGGATAAAGAGAGTTCTTTTAAAGCTATCGTTGAAGGTCAATGTGGCATTAAAAGCATTAGTTCGTTTGACACAACCGAGCATACTGTCAAAATCGCTGGTGAAATTACAGATTTTGATCCCAATACGATAATGAATCCCAAAGAAGTCAAAAAAGCAGATCGTTTCATTCAATTGGGATTGGCTGCCGCAAAAGAGGCAATGGCAGATGCTAAATTTGGAGCTTTTGAAGCTGAGAGTTTTGGTGTCAGTTCAGCTTCTGGTATTGGTGGTTTGGTTGTTATTGAAAAAAACTCTGTCATTGTCAATAGTGCTGGTCCTCGTAAAATTTCTCCCTTTTTTATTCCTTCCGCTTTGATTAATATGTTAGGTGGTATGGTTTCGATTGAGCATGGATTGAAAGGTCCGAATCTTTCCTCTGTGACCGCATGTGCAGCAGGAACTCACGCCATCAGTGATGCAACAAAAACGATTATCACAGGCGGTGCTGATAAGATGTTGGTTGTGGGTGCAGAAGCAGCTATTTGTGCAGCAGGCGTAGGTGGTTTTGCAGCGATGAAAGCACTTTCTACACGTAATGATGAACCCAACCGTGCTTCCCGTCCATTTGATGCTGAACGTGATGGATTTATTATGGGTGAAGGAGCAGGGGCGCTTGTTTTAGAATTGTATGAAGATGCGCTAGCCCGTGGTGCTCATATTTACGGTGAAATTGTTGGTTTTGGTGAGAGTGGAGATGCAAGTCATATTACTTCTCCAAGTTTAGATGGCCCACTTCGTGCAATGAGAGCAGCTTACAAAATGGCAGGATGTCCAAAAATTGATTATATTAATGCACACGGAACGAGTACACCCGCAAACGATAAAAATGAGACAGCAGCTATTAAAGAGTTATTTGGAGCAAATGTTCCTCAAGTTAGCTCAACTAAAGGTCAAATTGGTCACTGTTTAGGTGCGGCAGGTGCTATAGAAGCGGTTATTTCCCTTATGGCAATACGTGATGAAATTTTACCACCCACAATTAATTATGAAAATCCAGACCCTGATTGTGATTTGGATTATATCCCTAATGTGGCTCGAAAATATAAAGCGGATTATATCATGAGTAATTCATTTGGTTTTGGCGGAACGAATGGTTCTGTTATTTTTAAACGCATATAAGGAACGTTAAGTGGCGACTTATTTGGAGTTTGAAAATGGTATCAAGCAGATTGATGAGGACATCTCTAATGCCAAAATCAAAGGTGATATCCATGCTGTTGAAATTTTAGAAAAAAATCTTGAAAAAGAAATTTCTAAGACCTATAAAAATTTAACAGAGTATCAAAAATTGCAATTGGCACGACATCCTGATCGTCCTTATGCATTGGATTATATTCGGGCATTACTTCGTGATAGCTATGAAATTCATGGCGATAGAAATTTTGCGGATGATGCTGCTATTGTTTGTTACATTGGTTACTTAGGTGCACGTAAAGTACTTGTTATCGGTGAGCAAAAAGGTCGAGGAACAAAAAATAAAATTAAACGTAATTTTGGTATGCCTCATCCTGAGGGATATCGTAAAGCGCTTCGCATTGCTAAAATGGCAGAAAAATTCAATCTTCCTATTCTCTTCTTAATTGACACTCCAGGTGCATATCCTGGTATTGCAGCTGAAGAGAGAGGACAGAGTGAAGCGATTGCTAAAAATCTTTTTGAACTCAGCCGTTTAAATACCAAAAGTGTTGCTGTTGTTATTGGTGAGGGTGGAAGCGGTGGAGCTTTAGCAATTGGTGTGAGTGATCGTGTTGCTATGATGCGTTACTCTGTTTTTTCTGTTATTTCTCCAGAGGGTTGTGCGGCTATTTTATGGAATGACCCAAGTAAGCAGGAAAATGCAACCAAAGCGATGAAAATCACCTCAGAGGATCTTTATCAACTCAAATTGATTGATGCGATTATTGATGAGCCTTTAGTGGGTGCGCACCGTGACAAAGAGAGTGCAGCTAAAGCTTTAGGCGATTATTTTTTAAAATCTTTAGAAGAACTTGATATGCTAAGTGATGAAGAGCGTATGGATAAACGCTATGTTCGCATTACCTCCATAGGAGCTTACGAAGAGCGCTAGAAGTAGATTTTTAGCGTTTCTTTCCTCTTTTTTTCTCTTCTATTTTTTGATTCTTACATGTAAAAATTATAAGCAAAAGAAGCCATTTTACTTCCATAATAGAGGTAAAATGGCTTTACATGTAAAGAAGTTCTTAGTGAACTTCTCTCCAGATTTTAACTTTCCATAGATACGCAAGGAGTGTAAAAAGAACCATAAAACCGATTAAGCTATAGCCTAAATCTTCACGTTCTGCTTTTTTACGATCACCCACTTTTTCCATGTAATTAATCACTTGCGCTTCAGCCTTTTGTGTCAGTCCTACACGAGGCATAGACGTACCTGGAAGCTGTTTTTGTGGATCGTTAATAAAAGTATGAAGATACTCTTTACTTTTGGCACGAATCATAATAGACAAATCAGGAGGCAATGTTCCCATGTAAGTGCTCAGTGCTGTTTTGTCACTTGGGCTTAAGAGTTTGTCGTATTTCATATCATGACATCTCTGACACGCATCAACATAGACTTGCTTATCGTCAATGTTTTTAGGCGCAATGCTTTGAAGATACGCCACAATGTCTGCTACTTCTTGATCCAAATCACCACCAGTACCATAAAATGCAATCATTGGATGAGGACGTGTTTCATTAAATTTATGCTCTACTTTGAGTGCTTTGGTTGGATTTTTGATCAATTCTACTAAATAATTTTTATCATAAATAGCACCTGCTGTACTTAAATCAGGTGGAACGACTCCAAAAGAAGCAGACGCTGAGGCATCATCCATTGGAGCAGGCATATCAGCTACATTAAGAGAGTGGCATCCAGTACAGCCTGCATTTACAAAAGTTTCAGCACCTTTGGTTGCATCTCCTGTTTTGCCTGAAGCGCCTAAGTCTTTAAAGGTATAATCTGCAGGGGCAACATGAGGATGCATTTGTGAGTGAGCAAATGGCTCAACACCCCAATAAACAACAGCAGTGAAGAAAATCACAACTGCTAAGATTTTTAATTCTCTCATTTACAACCTCCCTGACATTTTGCTTCCATTTTTGTAATAATTGGTAGGGCAACAAAGAGCAAAATAAAGCTTAATGCTGCAAAGAAACCTACCCATGCATTAGCCCCTGTTGGAGGTAATTTTCCATAAACGGTAAGCACAATCATATCAATGAGTAACAACCAGAACCAAACAAAAAACATTGGACGTCTGTGTGCAGGTGCAACATGGTCTGTATTTCTATCAAGAAATGGAAGAAGCATAAAAATAACATTGGCAAACCCAAATGCTGCTAAACCAATATCCATTGCCGCAATACCACCAATATCAAAGAAGAAGCCACGTAACACTTCATAACTCCACAAGAAGTACCACTCAGGATAAATATGTGCAGGTGTTTTCATCGTATTGGCCGGTTCAAAGTTAATGGGATCCATAGCAAAATCAAAGTGGTAACAGACTAAATAGAAGAAAATAGTTAGTGCAACACCTACAACAAAAAAATCTTTGGAGAGGAATACTGGCCAAAAAGGAACCACTTTAGATTCAGCTTTTTTACCGTCTAAGTATTTTTTCGCTTCCACATCAAAATCAAGCTCTTCTGATTCTTGATTGTTAACGTGAGGAAAACGTAAAGAGTAGAAGTGAATCGCAATCACTAAAATAATTGCTAATGGCAATAAAAGCACGTGTAGCATAAAGAAACGTGTTAAAGTGGCATCTGCAACTAAGAAGTCACCTCGAATCCAAATAACCAGTGCTTCACCAATAAAGGGAATACCACCAAAAAGATTGGTAATAACCTGTGCTGCCCAGTAGCTCATTTGTCCCCATGGAAGCATGTACCCACTAAAAGCTTCTGCTGAGAAGAGACCAAAAAGTGCCATACCTGTAAGCCAAATCATCTCACGGCCTTTTTTATAAGAGCCATAATAGATACCTGTAAACATATGAATATAAATGACAAGGAAAATAGCAGAGGCTGCAACACCGTGCATGTGTCTCCAAAGCCAGCCGTACTCTACTTCTTGCATAATTGTGTAGTTCACGCTATCAAACGCAAGGTTAATGTCAGGTTTGTAGTACATTAAGAGAAAAATACCTGAAACAATCAAGACTTTAAACAGTACAACCAATACAACACCCATTGCCCAAAGAAAATTGATATTTTTTGGAATCCAATACTCTGTCATCATTACCCGAATAAACGCTTTAACCGCTAAACGCTGGTCGAGCCAATCAACAAGCCCATCTGCTTTTCTAATCTCTGCCATGACTGCCTCCTTTATGCTTTTTTAGCGGTTAATTTTTTATATTCTGGTCCTTCTTCACCGAGAACGAGCTTCTCGCCATCGATTTTAAAAGGAGGAATATCCATAGGACGGGGTGGTGGTCCAAATGTGTTAATACCGCTGGCATCAAAGACGCCACCGTGACAGGCACATAGAAACTCTTTTTTGGAAGGAACCCATGTTGGGATACATCCTAAGTGGGTACAAAGACCAATGATTACTGTATAGTTTTTGTCTCCAGCCACTACATCACGATTTTCATTTTTTTTCATCTCTGCGGTCTTCTTCAAAACGAAGATGGGTTTTCCTCTCCATTGAAGTGTTTTTAGCTCTCCCTCTTGCATCGGTGAGAGGTCCACTGTAATAAATCCAGCAGATTGTACGCTGGGAAGTGGATCCCATGTTTTTTTCATAGCTCCTAGTGCTATGACCCCGCCGACAGCCGTGACACCGCCCAATGCCATGCCAATAAAATCGCGTCTGTTTTGTTCAACAGCCATCCCTTATTCCTTTCGTGTAGATTAATTTGTGACAATTTTATCTCATAAATTATTAAGAATCTATGACGTATGTCAATTGTATTAAATTTGCGTCAATTTTTTGTCAAAATTTATTTTTTTTATTAAAAATTTTGATATAAACATGCAAAATATCTAATGCCGCAGGGGTGATGCCACTAATCTCACTGGCAGCAAAAAGTGTTGGTGGATTAAAGCGTTGTAGTTTTTCTACTACTTCGTTGCTGAGTCCTGAAATAGAGCTAAAATCCATCATTGGTGGAATTTTAACGTCTATCATTTCTTTCATTGTATCAATTTGATCTTTTTGTTTTAAAATGTAATTTTTATATTTTGCTTCAACTAAAATTTGCTCTTTTGCTTCTTCACTAAACTCTTTGACTAAAGGAGCAAGTTTTTCTAATTTTTCAATGCTAAATTCTGAACGTGCAACAATTTTTTGTAAGGAGACTTTATCGGTAATTTTCTCTTCGCCAATACTCGCTAAAAAGGCATTATTTTCATTGGATGGTGTTAAAGAAGTCTCTTCAAGAAAGCTCAATCCTTCATTAAGTTGTAACTGTTTTTTAACCATACGTTCATGGGTTTGTTCGTCAATTAAACCTAATTTATACCCATAAGGCATTAATCGCAAATCAGCATTGTCTTCTCGAAGCAATAAACGGTATTCTGCACGAGAGGTAAACATACGGTAAGGCTCTTTAGTTCCTTTGGTAACCAAGTCATCAATTAAGACACCAATGTACGCTTCATCACGTCTAAAAATAAGCGGTTCTTCATCTCTTAAACTCAAAGAAGCATTAATTCCTGCCATTAAACCTTGTGCCGCCGCTTCTTCATAGCCTGTGGTGCCATTGATTTGTCCAGCGCAGTAAAGTCCCTCAACCTTTTTGGTTTCAAGCGAATGTTTAAGTTCGGTTGGGTCAACATAGTCGTATTCAATGGCATAGCCATAGCGAACAATTTTGGCATTTTCCATACCCTCAACAGAGTGAATCATCCCTAGTTGGGTGTCTGTTGGTAGAGAGGTCGCAAATCCATTGATGTAATATTCTGTGGCTTCTCGTGTTTGTGGTTCAATAAAAAGATGGTGACGCTCTTTATCACGAAAGCGGTTAATCTTATCTTCAATGCTCGGACAATAGCGAGGGCCAATACCCTCAATTTGACCTGTAAAAAGAGGCGCACGATGAAAGTTACTTTCGATAACCGTATGGGTCTCTTCATTAGTATAAGTAATGTAGCACGGCAGTTGAAAAGGTTTAAACGTTTCACGTTTCGTTCTGAAACTAAAAGGGAGTGGATTTTCATCGCCTGGTTGAATCTCCATTTTTGAAAAATCGATACTTTTTGCATCAATCCTTGCACACGTTCCAGTCTTTAAACGCCCCATGGTAATACCCAGTGCTTTGATGGAAGAAGAGAGCGTGATAGAAGGAAATTCACCCACTCTACCTGCTTGTTGTTGAAATTCACCAATGTGAATGAGCCCTTGCAAAAATGTTCCTGTGGTCAAAATAACTTTTTTTGCATGATAGTGATTTCCAAGTTGGGTGATAACTCCGGTGACTTTACCTTCTTGTGTGACAAGTTGTTCTGCCATCTCTTGTGCCACGTAAAGATTTTCAGTGTTTAAAACGATGGTACGCATGTAAATGCGGTATCTGTCCATATCAATTTGTGCACGGCTTCCACGTACCGCTGGACCTTTGGAAAGGTTGAGGGTACGAAATTGAATACCTGCATTGTCTGTGGCAAGCGCCATTTGACCACCGAGTGCGTCAATTTCTTTTACCAAATGCCCTTTGGCAAGTCCACCAATGGCAGGATTACAACTTGCTGCTCCAATTTGCTCTGCTAAAATAGAGATGAGAAGGGTTTTATTTCCCAATCTCGCAGAGGCCAAAGATGCCTCAATACCTGCATGTCCACCACCAATTACAATCACATCATATTTCATAATTATTGCTACCTTCATTGTCTTCATAAATTTAACTCATTATACTATGAATAACGTTTTTAAATCTTTACATGTAAAGAGTAATGATGAAGAATTAAGCCTAGAGAGCGTTTTGTTTTGTGGTAAGATTCTTTATTAAAATGTCTAAACATTTGAGAAAGGATAGCACGATGATTTTGTTAAATTGTGATGCAGGGGAGAGTTTTGGTTCGTGGAAGATGGGACTTGATGAAGCCATTATGCCCTATGTTGATATGGCAAATTTTGCGTGTGGGTTTCATGCGGGTGATCCTTTGATTATGGAAAAATCCGTTAAATTGGCATTGAAACATGGTGTAGACATTGGTGCGCATCCTGCCTATCCTGATTTGGTTGGATTTGGAAGACGCAGTATGGCATGTTCTCTTGAAGAGATAGAGGCTATGGTGATTTATCAAATAGGCGCCCTTCAAGGCTTTGTTACGGCCAATCAAGCAACACTCTCTTATGTGAAACCGCATGGGGGACTTTATAATGATATGATGAAAGATGAACGTATTTTTAAAGCAGTTGCTACAGCTGTTTCGCGTGTGAATCCTCATTTGAAATTAATGATTCTCTCAAAAATGGATACACGTAAAGAGGAGGCGATTGCTAAAGGATTGGGATTGGAACTTTTATACGAAGTCTTTGCCGATAGAGCGTATGATGATGAGGGATTTTTAGTGCCTCGCAATCAACAAGGGGCAGTCATTCATGATGTTTATGCTGTCATTGAGCGTTTAAAACTTTTGCAAAAAGAGGGTGTGTTAGAGACGATTTCGGGTAAAAAAATTGCGCTTAGAGCTGATACGTTGTGTGTGCATGGTGATAATGAAGAAGCGATAGCTTTGGTTGAAATGCTGAGGAAAAATATGTGAAACGTGTCTATAAAATTGCCTCAGAGTCTTCGGTAATTCTTTATTTTGGAGAGAGTATAGACCCTGTGGTTTCAAAAGAGGTTCAAAAAGCGTATCACGCATTAAAAGAGGCGAAGGTGGAAGGTTTTTATGAATTAATTCCTTCGTATGCATCGTTAATGGTGGTGTATGATGTTCTCTCTTTGACGTTTGATGGCGCATGCGAGCGGATAGAATCCATTTTATCGCATGCCAATACGCTTTTAGAACATGCCTCAAACATTGTGACGATTCCTGTGTACTATGGCTTAGATGCAGGGCTTGACTTGGAGCTTTTGTGTGAGGAAAAAGGGTTGAGTGTGGAGGAGATTATTGCTTTACATGTAAAGAGTATATACAGCGTGTATGCCATTGGGTTTGCGCCTGGTTTTGCGTATTTGGGCGAAATTGATGCTCGTTTGGCTACGGCACGCTTAGCGAATCCTCGAAAAGCTGTTCCTAAGGGGAGTGTTGCCATTGCAGATAGACAAACAGCTGTTTATCCAGCTCAAAGTCCTGGTGGATGGAAAGTATTAGGTCGAACCCCTACGGCAATGTTTGATGCTACGTATAAAGGTCTTTCTCTTTTACATGTTGGTGATAGTGTACGTTTTGAGCCGATTTCTAAAGAGATGTTTTTAAAGCTAGGGGGCGAATTATGAATGGCTTCTTAGTGCAAAATGGTGGTATTCAAAGCTCTATTCAAGACGTAGGTCGTCAGGGTTTGAGCGATATTGGACTCACGCAAAGTGGTGCAATGGACGAGTTGGCATTTGGGTATGCCAATATGCTCGTAGGAAATACGTTTAACACGCCTGCTCTTGAAATTGCTATTGGCGGAGTCGTTTTGGAAGCACAGGGTGTGATGCGTATTGCGATATGTGGTGCAAATATGCAAATTACCTGCAAAGAAAAAGTGTTAGCGTTGTGGCAAACCCATACACTTCAAAAAGGGGATGTGTTGCATTTCTCTTTTGCCAGTGATGCACAATTTGCTTATCTTGCGGTAGAGGGTGGATTTCAAACGCCTTATGCCTATGGGAGTTTTTCGACCAGTCTTAAAGAGGGATTAGGAGGCATTGAAGGGCGAAAACTTAAGGTGGGTGATTTTTTATTGGTCTTAGCACATCAAAACGTAGGGGAAAAACGAAAGATACAAGAAGCATTTGTCCCAAGCTATCCTGAAGAAATTACGGTTCGTTTGCTCAAAGGGTATCAAGAAGAACGCTTTGATGCAGAAGCGCAAAGGCTTTTTTTTGGAAGTACCTATACGTTTAAAGGTGAGGGCGATAGAATGGGATACCGTTTAAGCGGTGAAAAAATAGTGCCAAGTGTGACGGGAATTCTCTCTGAGCCTATTTGTTATGGGGCGGTTCAAATCCCTAGTCATGGTGAGCCCATTGTACTTTTAAAAGAGCGTCAAACCATTGGTGGTTATCCTAAAATTGGCTCAGTTATTGGGGTAGATTGTTTTAAGTTGGCACAACTCAAAACAGGTGGAAAGGTTCGTTTTTGTGAGGTTACATTAGACGAAGCGTATCGTGCGACATACACATTTTATGATTTTTTTAAAAACATAGGAGTCTGTTAAACTCCTATGTTGATTGTTAGGTTCTAAAATTACCTAAAACGGTGTTGAGTTTTTCCGTTAAACCGCTTAAATGATCCGTTGCTCCGCTGACTTCTTCCATGCTACGGGTATTGCTCAGTGTAATCGTATTAATTTCTTCAATTTTAAGAACAATGGCATCAATTTTTTGGCCTGTTTTGAGGTAATCTTGTACGGTGTGTTCGCTTGAAAGCGTTGCGTTATCCATAATGCGTGTTGTTTCATTAATATTTTTTTCAACATCTTCTGCAATCTGTGTCAGTTTTTCCATGCTTTGTGAGTTACTGTTCATATGCTCACTGGCATCATTAATGGCTTGTACAATGACATTAATGGTTGCATTAATTTCTGTTAAACTTTTTTGGGTACGTTCTGCTAAGTTTCTCACTTCATCCGCAACCACGGCAAATCCTCTGCCATGCTCTCCCGCTCGTGCGGCTTCAATAGCAGCGTTTAGCGCTAAAAGATTGGTTTGATCAGCAATATCAGAGATCACTGTAAGCACACCCTTGACTTGATCAGCATCTTGACTGAGCCTTGAAATTTGATGGGCAAGTTGAATCTCTGTTTGCGCATTGGATTGTACTTGATTTGCCATGTTAAGAATTTCATTTTTGGCATTAAGGAGTGTTGAATGTGCTGTACCAATCTCTTTTTCTGATTCACGTGCTTTTTGAAGGGAGAGGGTAAGCTCTTCTTTAATGCTTCGTGACATTTGATTGGTTTCATTAACGATAGAGGAAGTCTCCTCTGCACGTTTTCCAACTTCTAAGGCAGTGGAGCTAAGCTCATTGGCTACGGACGCATTTTCACTGCTTGAAGATTTTGCAAGGGTGACGGTTGTGCGTACTTTATCAATAAAAAGGTTAAAAGCTTTGGCAGTTTGTCCTATTTCATCACCACTTTTAATCTCCATTTTTTTGGTTAAATCCCCATCGCCACTGGAGAGATTTTCAGCTCTTACTTTTAGTTCTTGAATAGGATTAATGACCATTTTTTTCAAAGCGAGAATGAGCATACCCATAATCAATGCGGTAATAAGACCCATAATGATAAGCTGTTTAATCAAAATATATTGTGCTTCATGCACAACCGCTTTAACAGCTTCTAGCTCCTTAGCAATAAGAACTTCACCCACACGTGTTCCATCAAAAGAGAGGAGCTCTTCTCTGACAATGAAGTACGTTGGTGTTAAAAAATGTGAACCCATAGAAGAGAGGTTTAATGTTTTAATTTCGTCAAAAAGTTTCATATTGCTGATCTCTTTTTTCTGAGAGAGAGCCGTATCTTTTGCAAGAAGGGCATTTTTGGCTCCTGCGCTGAGGTTTAAGAGTTTTTTGTCCGTGAGAAACATGACACTAGCCCCTAAATCTTTCTTGGCATTTTCCACAATGGCATCAAAGGAGTTAATAAATTCAACCGAACCTATGTATTCTCCTTCTCTAAGCACAGGCGCAACCCCACGTAAAGACATCCCTGCAACGCCCATTTCAATGGCTTTGAGTGGTTTTCTACTCTCTTTGACTTTTTTGATGGTTGGACGAAAACTTGAGAGGTCATCACCAAATTTATTGGGCATCCATTCTCTCAAAAAACTTTTAATATCGTGCGTGTGAATGTGAATTTGTGCTTCTTTATAGGTGGTTTGCTCTTTATAAAGAGTGATGAGCTCTTTAAGCCCTTTCATCGCTATGGTGCGGTCTTGATTGATGAGTGCTTGCATAACGTAGTAGTTCGATGCAATGGTAATGGCATTGGTAAGGGCAATATCGTACTGGGCATCGAGTTGATTTTTGGTATAAACTTTTAAGCTCTCTTGTTCACTTTGATAGACATCTTTTTCAATGCCCTTAATACTACTATAAGAGAAAATAAGAATAAGGATAAAACCAATAAAAATACTTCCAAAAAGAGGAATGTAAATTTTTTTTGAAATGGACCACTGTTGCATCGTATGCTCCTTGCTTTTACTACAAAAAGTATACACTAATAATGTTAAGTAAAACTTTTTAAAGAGCCTTTTTTAGGGTATTTGCCTTCTTAGGAGTTCTCAATTTTAAACACGATATAATACTTCTTAAATTATAAAGGGTGCTTATGTTTACAGGATTAATTCGAGAGTTTGCAGAAGTGGTGAGTTATGCAAATAATATTTTAACCCTTCGTGCAACATACAAACCAGCCATCGGTGATAGTATCGCGATTAATGGAGCGTGTTTAACGGTGATTGAACTCTTTGAAGGTGGCTTTAGCGTGGAGCTCTCTTTGGAGAGTCGCTCACTTTTGGCGTTAGAAAACCTCAAAGGCAAAGTGCATATGGAACCAGCTCTTGCACTTGGCGATAGGCTTGATGGACATATGGTTCAGGGGCATGTGGATTGTGTGGGGGTGATAGAGAAGCTCAACCAAAGAGAAAATGGCTTAGATATTGAAGTCTCTATTCCCAAAGCTTCGCTTACGTTTGTGATTCCCAAAGGGAGTGTGAGTATTGATGGGGTGAGTTTAACGGTGAATGATGTGATGAAAGAGGGATTTCGTTTGACCATTATTCCGCATACACTTGAAAAAACATTGATTGCTTCGTATAAAGTAGGACGTAGAGTCAATGTTGAGACGGATATGTTCGCACGCTATCTTTACCATATGTTTCACAAAAAAGAGGCGTTGGATTGGAATGGGGTGGATCGCATTATGGCGACGTATTAATGCGCTATCTTTTTACCAATCGTTTTGGGGGTGTGAGTGAAGGGGCATTTTCGAGCCTTAATTTAGCGTTCCATGTCACCGACAATTCTTTACATGTAAAAGCCAATCGAGAAATTTTACGCAAGCAAATGGGTGTGCGTGTGGTTGTGTTTATGGAGCAGGTGCATGGCGATAGGATTGTGCATATTGAAGAATCGGAACAAACGCCTACATGTGATGCGATGATCACGAACCAAAAAGGAATAGCGCTCGCGGTCATGGTCGCTGATTGTGTTCCCATTTTGTTTTACGATGCGGTGCATGAAGCCATAGGTGTAGCACATGCGGGGCGAGAAGGAAGCAGACTGGGTATTGGCGTGAAGTGCTTGGACGCGATGGAAGAAGCGTTTGGAACACGTGCTTCTTCTGTGCAGATTTTTATGGGACCTAGTATTGGGGCGTGTTGTTACGAAGTAGGGCAAGAGGTGAGTGAAGGCTTTGAGGGCTTTTTACATGTAAAGAATGAACGCCTCTTTTTGAACCTTCAAACGTATAATTACAAAGCCTTTTTAGAGCAGGGTGTTTTACCTGAACATCTGAATGTTTCTTCTTTGTGTACATGCTGTCATGAAAGCTATTTTTCGTATCGAAGAGAGAAAATTACAGGGCGTTTTGCAGGAGTGATTTGTTTATGAAACCCAAAGGATTGGCGCTTTATCAAGCGGAGCAAAAACGTTTAAGTTCAAGTGCCATTGAAGCACAGTATGAAAAAATAGTTGAAAATGCCAAACGTCATCAGGTTGATTTTTTACAAAATAGGGAATTACTAAAAGAAATCATTGACATGCCAGATACAATCATCAAGGCAAATGAGGTGAAAAAAATAGAGCAACTTCTCTTGTGGCTTGCAAGGACACAAGAGAGCGTAGAATTAAGTTAATTACTTTGTTTTGCAACCGCAGCGTTTTTTGCTGGTTGTCTCTTCAAGGGCACAAAGGGCTGCGTCGTAGTTTGGCTCTTCGGTGATTTCAGGGCAAATCTCTTTATAAACCACTTTTCCGCTTTTATTGACGATAAAAATTGCACGAGCGCTTAAGCCTTTGAGTGGGCCATCTTTAATTAAAACGCCATAAGCTTGTGCAAAAGATTTTTCTCTAAAGTCGCTACCAACGCTTAGATTTTCGATGCCCTCGGTGGTGCAAAAACGTCCCATCGCAAAAGGTAAATCCATAGAAACCACGATAACACTTGCATCGGCTATGGAGGCGGCTTTTTTATTGAACGTGCGTGTCTCTTGTGCGCATACGGCTGTATCGAGGGAAGGAACGACCACAATGAGTTGTGCCTTGTCGCTTTTACCACCGACTTTGATCTCACTGAGATCTTTTGCGACGACTTTTATCGTTGGAGCGCTGTCGCCTACTTTAATCTCTTCGCCTGTGAGTTTAACGGGTGTTCCTTGGAGCTTGGTTGTTGCCATTGTGTGTCCTTTTAAGAAAAATATAGGTTTTAAGCATTATAACTTAGTTGAATAAACAAACTCTTAACTGTACAAATTAAACAATTTGTACCTGATTTCGACCATTATGTTTTGCTTTATAAAGTGCTTCATCAGAGCGTTTTATGGTATCGAAAATTTCATGATCATTGCTATGAAGTGAGCTGATACCAATACTGACTGTAATGGCAGGTAGCTTTGTATTGTTGAGTGTGCCTTGTGTTGATTCGACTTTCTTACGAATTTTTTCTGCCAAAATAAGTACACCTTCTAATGAAGTGTTTTGTACACAAATACAAAATTCCTCTCCACCAATGCGACCAAAAATATCACTCTGCCTGAGGGTACTTTGAACCGTTTGACAAAAAGATTTCAGTACTTCATCGCCCATAGCATGCCCGTAGGTGTCATTGACATTTTTAAAAAAATCAATGTCTAAAGAGAGAATGTGCAAGGGCATATTATTGCGTTTTGCGGTATAAAAATATTGGGTTGCGAGCAGGAAAAAGTACCTTCGATTGGCAATTTTAGTCAGTTCATCCACATTGGCAAGGTCTTTGAGTTTTGAATTTAAAAGTGAGAGTTCATGGGTTCGTTCATTGACCTCTTGCTCAAGCGTTTCATTAAAGCGTTCTATCTCCTGTGTATAATGTTTTAATTTCCGGTGTAAAAATTGAATATATAGACTAAAAGAGAGTAAAAGTCCAAATGCAACGATGAGTCCTAAAAAAGGCAGTTTATATTTGGCGTAGACATCTTGCAGTGTGAAAGTTTCTTGCTCGTAGGGATAGATATGCATCTCTTTTAAAAGATTATGGACGCTTGAATAATCAAACGTTGTAGTGATACGGTAACGTAGAGATTTTTGTGGGGCTGTTGAAAGCTTTAAAAGCGTACTTAAAAGATCATTGGAGAGTGTTTCAGAGGTATGGGATGCTTTGGCTAAAATCCATCCTGGATAGAGTTTGGTGCTGATAAGAAAAGGAAAATCAGGGTATGTTTTTGCACCCAATACTTTAATGGAGTCTTTATTTAAAAAGCCCTCCTCGACCATTTGCTCAATAAGGTCTGTCCGTACAATTCCTACATCGACACTGCCATTTAGAACTGCTTTAATAACATTAAAATGGGTTCCTAAAAAAGTCACGTTTTGCTGTGAATGGATGTCTAATTCTTTCATTCCCAAAAGGTATCCACCAAAAGAGTTTGGAGAAACAGCTCCAATTTTGCTCTCTTTAATATCTTCATACTTTGAGATATGTGTTGCATCAAAACGTGTAAAAATAACACTTCCATATTCGCTGTAATAGCGATTTTTATAGGGTAAACTTAAGGTAGCAATACGTCCTAACCCGTAACGATGTTCTAATTGAATGGCGTGCATAGGATTGGTAATGACAAATTCAACCTCGTGATCGCGTACACTTCCTTCTATCTCTTCAAAGGTTAAAGGAACAACTTCAAAGTGCTGAAAAGGGAAAAGGGTGGAGAGGTACTTTGCACTTTCATCCCACGACCTTGAAAGTGAGTTGCTCTCATCACGGCTGGTTAAGACACCAATTTTGACTTGTTCTTTTGCAAAAAAAAGTGGGTCTACAAACTCTTTTAATGAGGCATTTCCGTTTTTCATAATGCCAGCGACTTTGTAAATATTGGCAATCTCTTCAAATTTTTTTGCTTTGATGGTTCCAAAAAAGCCCTCTGCATCAAAGGCGAGCTCTTTGAGCGTTTGACCTTCATAAATAAGCGCTTCAAGGCTTTTATGTTGCGTGTTGTATTTGTCATAAATAAGCTGTGCTGTCTCTTCTATATGTTCAAATGCCCAAATCCATCCTTTTTTGCTTGCATCGTAAAAGGCTTTGGCGCGTTTTGGATGTTGAAGGAGTTCATTTTCTGAGGTAAAAAGTACATCTCCATAAAAGTTAAAGCCATATTCTCTTGGGTTTAGAATGGTATAAGAGATGTTGTTTTCACTTAAGAAAAAAGGCTCATTGGAGATATAACATGCCATGGCATCGACTTTTTTCTTGATTAAATCTTCCAGCTTAAGTGAATGTGCTTTTAAAAAGAGATCTTCTCTTTTAACGCCATAACTCATCAGCATGGATAAAATGCCAACCGAGCGATAATCTTCATCGGACATAAAAATGTGTTTGTATTTTAAATCTTTAGGACTTTTAATGGAAGGGTTCGTGCTAATGAGCACCGAAGGGTCACTTTGAAAAAGTGCCATGAGGGCTACGATGGGTTTTTGATTTTCTCTATCGAGAAATAAAGAGGAGCCATTGACCACCCCATAAGTACTTTTTCCCATTAACACATCCTGTGTGGGTTGGGTGTTTGTGTCGTACTCTTTGAGGGTCACCTCAAGGTTTTTTTCTTGATAGAAGCCTTTTTCTAAGGCAATATAAAAACCAGCAGATTGAAATTGGTGTAGCCATGCAAGTTGAAGGGAAATAGCTTCTTGAGCAGTATTTGCAAAAAGCGTTAAGGCAAAAGCAAAAGAGCAGAAGAGCGCACGCATAGCCACTTTCCTCCTTTATATCCGAAGCATTTAAATTGTAGCACAAACTTGTGTAAAAAGCAGAAGAAGGGTGATATTTTATCTTTACATGTAAAGAGGTAATGGAGATATTTTTTAGGCTTTATGCGATGTGTGTGGAGGTTATTTTAATGGGTTGATACAATGCGTGCAGAGGGTTTACCAATGTAGTAGCCTTGCGCATAATCAACGCCTATTTCTTTGACACATTGAAGAACTGCTGCGGAGTGTACATACTCTGCAATCGTACTAATTCCAAGCTCTTTTGCAAAATTGACAATATTTTTGACGATAATTTTTGTATCTTCGTTTCTGTCAATATTTTTAATCAAACTTCCATCAATCTTAATGTAATCAACACGCAGTTCATTGAGGCGTTCAAAATTAGAGTAGCCTGAGCCAAAATCATCAATGGCAATTTTAGCGCCGTATGCTTTGACATCATCAATAAAAGAGGAAATGGCTTCGTAGTTTTCAATACCATCACTCTCTAAAATTTCAAAAATAACCCACGATCCAACATTGAATTCTGCCAATTTTTCTAAAATAAATGTTTTTGTCACAATATTGGTCATATCCAGATACGAAAGGTTAATGGAAAAGCCATTGGAAGAGATTTGAAAAGTTTCAAAGGCTTTTTGAATCAGCGCCATAGAGAGTTTAGAATAAATTTTAGAGTGTTTGGCTATCTCTAAAAATTCAGAGGGAAGATAGTGCTCTTGTTCTTCTTTTTGGATACGCATAAGGGTTTCAAACTTTTCAATTTCGCCTGTATTGACGTTGATAATGGGTTGAAAAAAAGGAACAATACGGTCTTTCATAAGCGCTTCTTTAAGCATATGATTGATGGTGATGTTGTGTTGGTACTCTTTTTCTTTGTGTGAGGTTTTATCGTAAATAAGATAAGCCATGCGTTTATTTCGAGCCTCTTTACAGGCGATAGAAGCAAGTTTTAAAAGGTTTTTATTGCCTTGTACGGCACCAATACTCAGGGTTGTATCAATTTCAATACCACGACAAATAATGTGGTCTTTGGTGATTTTGAGTGAAAGTTTTTTAAGGTATTTTTTGAGATTGTATTCACTCAAGGATACAGGTATAAAAATAGCATAAACATCAGCTTCAAATTTATAAAGGGTAGATTCTATCGGAGGAAGATTGGCTTTAAGCCAATGTGCAATGGTTTTTAAAAACGCATCCCCAAAAGAGTGTCCGTAAAATGTATTGGTATTTTGAAAGGAGTCTATGTTGATGATAATTAGGGTTGAGTCAATATGTGGCTGAAGTGTTTTTGACTCTTTGATAAATTTAAGGCGGTTGGGGAGATGGGTGTTAAAATCGGTATAAAGGTTACTTTTAAGCCTGCTTTTTAATTTTTTATGGCTATAACGTAATTTGCTCACGTAGACAAAGCCACCTGTTCCAATGAGGGTAAGCAGAAGGTATGAAATTAAAGAGTAGTGATACCAAATGGTCGCATAAAGGGGAAGCAATGCTATTAAGAAAGGAAGTCCCGTCTTAATGTAGTGTTTTTTTTCTCGCTCCACCCAAGTCCTTTGTGCTCAAACTCCCACCATTACATGTAGGGCTGGCACTTTAGCACAAACGCTTTGAAAAAAAAATTAAGCGAAGAATCTTATCAGCTTTATCACAAAAAAGTCACGTTATAATGAATAGACTTCTTGCATAACCCATTGGAACAAGGGTTATGCAAGAAGTCTAATGAGAAGTGTAACTTTATGTGAAAGAATCTTATGAATAAAAAACGTTGTGATCATTGTCATTTAGAATATGAGGCTTCTTTATTAATTGAAGATGCCCATTTTAATCCTCCTAAATTTTTTTGTTGTAAAGGGTGTCAAGGGATTTATCATCTTTTGCAAGACGAGGGATTAGACAATTTTTATGAAAAAATGGGCGAGAATACCCTTGAACCTCCTAAAACACATTTAGAAGAGAGTGCACGTTTTGATTTGGACGGATTTGTTTCTAAATATGTTAAGCAAACCAAAGAGGGGCTTAGTGAAATTTCCTTGATTATTGAGGGGATTCATTGCAGTGCGTGTGTGTGGCTCAATGAAAAGGTACTCTCAAAACAAGCGGGTGTCGTGGAAGTGAGCATTAACTACTCCAATCACAAAGCCAAAATTGTCTGGGATGATTCTATTATTAAGCTCTCACGCATTATTGAGACGATTCGAAGTATTGGTTATAACGCCTATCCGTATGACCCCAAAGGAGGCGAGGAGCGAGCCAACGCACAGCGAAGGGAGTATTATTCGAAACTTTTAGTAGGTGTTTTTGCGACCATGAATGTGATGTGGATTGCTATTGCACAGTATGCAGGATATTTTACGGGAATGCAAAGTAATATTAAAAACATTCTCAATTTTGCGGAGTTTGTACTGGCGACACCTACGCTTTTTTATACAGGTTCGGTCTATTTTAAAGGGGCGTATTATGGGCTGAAAAATCGCTATATTACCATGGATTTTTTAGTGGCAACGGGAGCGACACTGACGTATATTTTTTCGTTGTATGCGATGTTTAGTAAAAACGCAGAGGTCTATTTTGATTCGGTGACGATGATTGTCACTTTTGTGTTTGCGGGGAAATACTTAGAAGTTTTGAGTAAGAAAAAAGCGGTCGATATCTTAGATGCCTATGGAAGTTCACTTCCCACAGAAGTGGTGGTGATAAAGGGCGAAGAAAAGATTTTAGAGCGGGTTGAAAGTGTTGCCATTGGCGATGTCATTGAGGTAAAAGCAGGCGATAAAATTGTGATTGATGGCATCATAACGCAAGGGGAGGGTTCTTTTGATTTATCGCATTTAAGCGGGGAATCTGAGCCTGTGTTGCTTGGTAAAGGTGATAAATTACTGAGTGGCTCTTTGTGTTTGGATAGTCTTATTCGTTATGAAGCACGTACGACATTTTCTTCTTCGATGCTCACACGTTTAGTTGCATTGCTTGAAGATGCGCTGAGTAAAAAACCACACATTGAAAAATTTGCCAATCAACTTTCAGGCTATTTTTCCAGCACGATTCTTTTTTTAGCGTTGTGTACATGGGTTTTTTGGTATGTGCAAGAAGGTTCATTTGAAAAGGCATTGATTGTAGCAATTTCAGTGATTGTGATTGCGTGTCCATGCGCACTCTCTTTGGCAACGCCTGTGGCAACACTGGTGGGCTTAGGATTGGCGGCAAAGCGGGGCATTTTGTTTAAAGAGGCAGGTTTTTTGGAGAGTATGGCAAAGTGCGATACGTTAATTTTGGATAAAACAGGAACCATTACTAAAGGGAAACCTGATGTGGTGGAGATGAAAGCCTTCAAACCAGTTGATTTTTCTTTGATGTATGCTCTTGCAAATGCCTCCAATCATCCTATTAGTCAGGGGGTGGTTCGTTTTATTAAAGAGAGCGGAGAATCTTTACATGTAAAAACATTACAACAGGTAAAATCGCTTGAAGCCAAGGGATTAAGTGCCATGTGTGAGGGGCATCTTTTAATGGGCGGTAACGCTAAAATGATGCAAGAAGCGGGCATTGAAATTGTCTTAGAGGAGCGGTTTGAGACTTTAAGCCACTACTTTTTTGCAATAGATGGCGTGTTGGTTGCTATTTTTGGATTGAAAGATGGTGTCAAAGAGGGTGCTAAGGCGAGTATTGATGCGCTTAAGGCTTTGGGTTTAGACGTGATTATGTTAAGTGGGGATCATGAGTCTGTGACGCAAGCGATTGCAAAAGAGGTGGAAATTTCACAGTTTAAAGCGGGATTGCTTCCTGATGAAAAAGCCTCTTATATTGACGTTTTACGTAAAAAAGGGAAAAGAGTGGTGATGGCAGGCGATGGTATTAACGATACTTTAGCTCTCTCACAAAGTGAGATTGCGATTGCTATGGGCAGTGGGGCAGATATTGCGGTGGAAGTCAGTGATATTATCTTAACCAATGATAGTATGAAGAGTCTACATGATGCTTTTGTGATTGCACGAATGAGTTTAAAAGTGATTAAAGAGAATTTAGCTTTTTCCTTGCTCTATAATGTTGTTACCATTCCATTAGCCATGAGCGGGCATGTCATTCCTTTGTTTGCAGCCCTTTCAATGTCGCTAAGTTCTTTGGTGGTTGTAGGAAATTCTATGCGCATTAAAAATGTTTTAAAAAGGCTTTAAAATGGACGGTTGGGTTATTGCAATGATGCTTTTTGCTTCAACGCTTTTAGGTGCATTTGGATTATGGGCATTGCTGTGGGGCATTAAAAGTGGTCAGTTTGATGATCATAAAAAATTTTTAGATGGGGCGCAGTTTGACAGTGAAGAGGCTTTAAATGATGCTGTGCGAATGGAACGTAAAAAAGAAGAAATTTTAAAGCAAAAAGAGAAGCGAGAAAAAGGATATGCCCCACCCGATTAGAATAGACTTCTTACAAAACTCATTTTGCAAGAAGGAAAAGCACCAATGGTGCGTGGGCTTTCTGCCGAAGAAAACGCAGTGTTAACGTAGCTTTTAGAGCTTTGCTTTAAAAGCGTGTTAAGAGTTCTGCAAGAACTCTAATAAAAGCAAAAACACCTTCTGCCTCGAAGAGGCAAGCTTTAGTGCCTAGTGCAACGTAGCAACAGGAGCTTTGCCCCTGTTGTGTGTAAATTATTTGAATGAAGCGATAGTTTCAGCAACTGCTTTCATATCATCATCACTTAGACCTGAAGCGATAGGTTTCATAACCGCTTTCATTGGTCCACCTTGACCTGCTTTATAGCCTTGCAAAGATGCAATGGTTTTTGCCGCATCCCATCCTGCAATGATTTGAGATTTGTTCAAAGCAGATGTTTTTGCATTCTCTTTGTGACAGGAGAAACATTTTGCTTTGTAGATTGCCGCGCCATCTGCTGCCATAAGGCTAGAGACTGCTGCGATTGCTAGAACTGTGAAAATTTTTTTCATTTGATACCCTTTCCTAAGTTGTGTGCCAAAAATTATAACCAAGCAGACTTTATCCCTGCTTATATTTTTTATCACCATTTATGTTCAATTTTTGTTTTATAAAAAAACGCTATAATTCAGCTCATTTTAAAGTTTAAAGAGAGGTCGTGTGTTTCGAAATATAGTGGTTCTAACGTGCGCATCTGTTATGGGTTTTGCAGCGACACACAGTGTATGTGAAAGCGAGCGCATCGAAACGTATAAAGCCAAAGAGATGATTGAATCCATTTTAAAAGATGAACCAACCAATACGGTTTGCATGCTCCAATTAGCCAATATTTATCTCAAACAAGGTGAAATTTCTAAAGGATTTGATACATTAGTGAACGCCTATTTGATTGATCCACATCATGTTCAAAACAGTAAAATTGCGACTGTTCTTCCTTTTGCGCTTAAAGTGACTAATTATAAAATTCAAGCTGAAAAAACCAACGATAAAGTAATTTGGAATAATTTAGGCGATGGTTATTTTGATATGGGCATTTTTAACGAAGCCTCTTTGATGTATAAAAAGAGTCTTTTTGCAGATCCAATGCAACATATGATTCGTCTAAAACGAGCCCTTGCTCTTCAAAAAGATGCTCATATTTATACTGCACTCGAAGAGGTTCAAACCGTTTTGGATCAAGAGCCTATGCATATTTTTGCGAATTATTATATGGGTAAATTTTTAGCATATGATGTAAAAAATCGAGTGGAAGCTAGAGCCTTTTTTCAGAAGGCGAAAGAGGCGTTAATCGCAAAAAAAGATACTTTTGATTATTTAGAATATACCAACTTACTCAGTGATATTACGAAAGAATTGGGTGAATAGGGTGCAAAGAGCGGTGTTTTTAGATAGGGATGGGGTGATTAACGTCGATAAAGCCTATGTTTGCAAAATTGAGGATTTTGAGTTTTGCGAGGGCGTCTTTGAAGCGTTACACCATTTCCAATCTTTGGGATATTTGCTTATTATTGTCACCAACCAATCGGGTATTGGAAGAGGGTATTACAGCGAAGAGGATTTTCAAAAACTCACCCAGTGGATGTGTGAAGCGCTTTTACATGTAAAGATAAAAATCGATGCAGTGTACCATTGTCCGCATGCTCCAGAAGAGCATTGTGCGTGCAGGAAGCCCAAAAGTGGCATGTTTGAAGAGGCGATACGTGCCTTTGATATTGATGTGAAAGCTTCGTGGATGATTGGAGATAAGAAGAGTGACATGGAAGCGGCTCAAGGTGCAGGCATAGAAAATACCATTTTGCTCGGTAGCGCTTGTGAGGGTGGGGCTAAATATTGCGTTAATTTAATTTTGGATACAATTAACCTTATTCAACACTAAGGTTTCGTATGCAAATTCCTTTCATTGATTTTAATCTTAAAACCGTTCTCATCACGGGTGGAGCGGGGTTTATTGGTAGTAATTTAGCTTTTTATTTTCAAACAAATTTCCCCACATGTCGTGTCGTTGTCTTTGATTCTTTTCGCAGCGAAGAGACCTTTTCCAATGGCAATTTAAAAAGTTTTGGGCATTTTAAAAATCTCATTGGTTTTGAGGGCGAAGTCATCAGTGGTGACATCAACGATGATGTGGCACTAAAAGCCTTAGAAGCGTACCGATTTGATTATATTTTTCATGAAGCCGCCATCTCGGATACCACAGTTTTAGATCAGGGAATTATGGTTAAAACCAATGTGAACGCGTTCAAAAGCATTTTAGAGCTGGCTCTAAAAAGCAATGCCGTGGTGGTGTATGCTTCCAGTGGCGCAACCTATGGAGATGCGCCTAGCCCACAACGTGTTGGGTTTGAACAGCCCCAAAATGTCTATGGCTTTAGTAAACTCTCTATGGATTACTTAGCACGCAAATTTAGTGCAGAACACCCGCAAATGTCTGTTGTGGGACTTCGTTATTTTAATGTTTACGGTCCTCGTGAATACTTCAAAAATAAAACCGCCTCGATGGTCTTGCAATTAGGACTTCAGCTCTTAAGTGGCAAAGCACCTCGCCTTTTTTACGACTCCGATAAGATTTTAAGAGATTTTATTTACATTGACGATGTGATTCAAGCGAACATTAAAGCCGCAATTTCAGGCATTTCAGGTGTTTACAATGTGGGTACGGCATTGCCTCGTAGTTTTCAAGAGATTGCCGATATTTTGCAAAAAGAATTAGGCACACATTTTCAAACAGAGTATTTTGAAAATCCCTATATTGGGGCCTATCAGATGCATACAGAAGCGGATATTAGTCTTACATGTAAAGCGCTTGGCTACGTGCCAGAGGTGAGTTTGGAAGAGGGTATTAGAGCGTATGTACCAGAGATTAGACGTATTTTTGAAAGTGAAGTGAACCGTGGATAGATTACGAGCGTATCAGCCTTCTATTTTGGTGATTGGCGATTTGATGTTGGATCATTATTTGTGGGGAAAATGTGAGCGCATCTCTCCTGAAGCACCCGTTCAGGTGGTGGATGTGCAAAAAGAGAGTACGGTTTTAGGAGGTGCGGGTAATGTGGTCAATAACCTTCTAAGCCTTGGTGCACATGTGAGTGTTTTAAGCGTGGTAGGAGAGGATGAAAACGGCAAAGAACTTTTATCTATGCTGGAAGCTTTGGGGGCAGATGCCAAAGGCGTTGTGAAGCAAGTGGGGCGAAAGACGAGTAAAAAAAGCCGTGTAATAGCCTCACATCAGCAAGTCGTGCGTTATGATAGTGAATCCAAAGATGACATCACAGAGCTTTCAACTCAGGCTCTTTTAGAGGCTTGCGAGGTGTATATGCCTCATGTGGATGCTATCTTGCTCTCTGATTATGGCAAAGGCGTGCTCACAACAGCCTTTACATGTAAGGTTATCGAACTGGCTAAAAAACTTCAAAAACCTCTTTTGGTTGACCCAAAAGGGGATGATTACAGTAAATATGCTGGGGCAACACTGATTACGCCTAATAAAAAAGAGGCAAGTATCGCAACAAAAATAGCCATAAACGATGATGAAAGTTTACAAAAAGCAGGCACGTTGTTGAGAGAGCGTTTGGATTTGGATTATGCCATTATCACGCTTTCTGAAGATGGTATGGCGATTTTTGGTGAGCATTTTGAGAAGATGCCAACCGTTGCACGTGAAGTGTACGATGTGACAGGCGCAGGCGATACGGTGTTAGCAAGTCTTGGATATGCCCTCTCGTGCAAACTCAGTATGAAAGAAGCTGCCTCATTTGCCAATGCCGCAGCTGCGGTAGTGGTTGGAAAACTAGGCAGTGCAACGGTGAGTCTTGATGAAGTGGATGCGTATGAACACAGTTTGCGCTCAGCGACCTCGGAGAGTAAAATCAAAACCAAAGAAGAGATGATAGCTTTGTTAAAAGCTAAAAAACATCAAAAAATCGTCTTTACCAATGGCTGTTTTGACATTTTACATGTAGGGCATGTGAAGTATTTGGAAGTGGCAAAAAGCTTTGGCGATATGCTCATTGTGGGGCTAAATTCGGATGCGTCGATTCAGCGTTTAAAAGGGCAAAGTCGCCCGATTAATCCCTTAGAAGATAGAGCCTATATTTTAGCAGGACTCGAGTCTGTGAGTTATGTGGTGCCTTTTGAGGAAGATACTCCATTGGAGCTCATCGAAGCGATTATGCCTGATGTGCTGGTGAAAGGGGCGGATTACGAAGGCAAAGAGGTTGTGGGAAGCCAGATTGCCAAAGAGGTGCGCTTAGTCAGGTTTGTTGAAGGAAAGAGCACCACGAATATTATTAAAAAGGTTCAAACCCAATGATAACCATGATACAAAATGAGATGCTCTCGCATCAAGAAGTTATTGCAAAAACCATACAAAGCCTTCAAAATCATATTTATACGGCGTGTATTATCGCCACAGAAACCCTGAAAAATGGCAATAAAATTTTACTCTGTGGCAATGGTGGCAGTGCCGCAGATGCGCAACACATTGCAGCGGAGCTTAGCGGTCGCTACAAAACCGAACGCAGAGGACTTGCTGGCATTGCTTTAACCACAGACACCTCTGTGCTCACCGCTGTGGGCAATGACTTTGGATTTGAGCGCATTTTTGATAGACAAGTTGAAGCACTCGCTCGTGAGGGAGACCTTTTAATCGGCTTTTCAACCAGCGGACACAGTAAAAACGTCATTCGAGCCTTAAGTTTAGCACGCAATATGGGGTGTAAAACGATAGGTTTAAGTGGACGTGATGGTGGCGTGATGGATGAATTTTGCGACATTAATATTGTCGTTCCAAGTGATGATACGCCACGCATTCAAGAGATGCACATCATGATAGGGCATATTATTTGCCAAGCCATTGATGATTCCTTTAAGTAGAGAATAATAGTGTTGATGGATAAAATTTATTTTGTATTGTTTCATATCTTTAGATTTTTGGTCACATTTATACCCAGAGCTCTTTTAGACCCTTTGTTAGTTTTTATTGCAGACATTGTGCGTCTGTGTGATAGCAAGCATCGCTTTATTATAATGACAAACCTTAACCTTGCCTATGAAGATACGCTCTCTTTAGCGCAAAAAAAAGCGATTATCAAAGAGACCTATCGCAATCTTGCGTTTAATGGGGCGGATTTTGTGCGTAATTATCCTACCACCAAAGAGGCGATTTTAAAGAAAGTGCGTTTTGAAAATGAAGACATCATTAAGCGTGCTCTTGAGTCTAAACGTCCTATTATTTTTCAAACGGGACATTATGGCAATTGGGAGTTGGTTCCCCTCAGCCTTGCCGCACGCTATGGGGCTCTTAGTGGTATTGGCAGACCGCTTGATTCACCAATGATGAATCACATTGTGCGTCAAAACAGAGAACAGCTTGATATTGAACTGATTGATAAAAAAGGGGCGATGCGTCCCATGCTCAAAGCCGTCAAAGAGGGGCGCAATATTGGTCTTTTGGTGGATCAAAATACCTCTCGACGTGCAGGGATTATTGTGAAGTTTTTTGGTAAAGACGTACGGCATACCCCAGCTGCTAGCATTATGGCACGGCGTGTCAATGGCTTAATTGTTCCCGTTTTTATTTCCACGGATGATCATAAAGTCTATACACTCACTTTTTATGAACCCATTGAAGTTGCTATTACGGATGATATGGAAAAGGATATTTTAGAAGCCACACAAGCCCAAGCAAATGTGATGGAAGTGGTCATTCGTGCAAAACCTGAGGAGTGGTTTTGGTTTCACAGGCGTTGGAAGGGTGAACATAAAAGTGCGTATGGCATTCGAAAGAGGCGAAAAAGAGATGTCTAAAACCGTTTTACATGTAAACTTTGCCAAAGGCTTTAGAGGTGGAGAGAGGCAGACCTTGCTTTTGCTTCAAGAGCTCTCACATAAAGGCTACACACAAACACTTTTAACCAGAAAGCATGCTGAATTGGCAAAAAAAGTGAGCGCACTTACCCTTGAAAATGTCGTGATCATTGAGGTGAAAAAACCCTATCTGCTTTCGCTTAGCCTTCTTAAAAAGGCTGCTTTAGTCCATGCCCATGAGACCAAAGCAGCGCAATTTGCTTTTTTGGGACATCTTTTTTTTAAAACACCTTATATCATCACCAGACGCGTGGATAATGCGATTAAAAACAATGGTTTTACCCGTGCAATGTACCGTTATGCGCATAAAACCGTAGTGCTTTCACGTGCCATTTTAGAAGAGGTCAAAAAGATAGAGCCTCGTGCACACTTGAGTATTATCCCCAGTGCTTTTAGTAAGCTTAGTGTTGTGCCAAGTGAAGTCGAAAAAATAAAAGAGCGATTTAGCGGTCAGTTTGTAATTGGTAATATTGGTGAGTTGGACAATGACCACAAAGGGCAATACTATCTTATCGAGGCAATGAAAGAACTTTTGCCTCGTTATGCGAATATGCACCTTCTCTTTTTAGGAAAAGGCAAGGATGAAGAGGCCTATAAAGCCCAAGCTTCATCTTTGAAAAATGTCACATTTGAGGGATTCGTGAGCAATGTGGGTGATTATATTGCCACGTTTGATCTGTTTGTTTTTCCTTCTCTTCGTGAGGGTTTAGGCTCTATTTTACTGGATGTCATGCAGGCAAAGGTTCCCATCGTTGCTTCTAATGCGGGGGGAATTCCTGATGTGATTTGCCATGAAAAAAATGGTCTTTTGGTTGCGCCTAAAGATGTGAGTGCATTGGCAGAGTCTATTGAGAGACTCTATTTGGATAAAACCTTGCGAGAGCAACTCATAGAGAGTGCATTTCAGGATGTGGATTTATTTTCACCTGAAAAGATGGCTGAGCGCTATGATGCATTGTATGCTGAGGTTTTAGGATGAGAATTTGCATTGTCAAACTCTCCGCAATGGGGGATATTATTCATGCGATGGTGGCACTACAGTTTATTAAAAAAGCCCTACCGTATGCGAAGATAGACTGGGTCGTAGAAGAAGCATTTAGGGGTGTTTTAGAAAATAATCCTGATATAGAGAATGTTTTATGTGTCAATCTGAAATCCCTGAAAAAAAAGAAGCGTGCTCTCTTTTTTCAGTATCGTCTCTTAAAAAGCTATTCCAAAAATCACTATGACCTTATTATTGATGCGCAAGGGCTTTTAAAATCGGCATTGGTTGCAAAGATTATCGGGGCAAAAGAGATTGCTGGTTTTGATAAAGACTCCATTCGAGAAGGTATTGCTTCCTTTTTTTACACCAAAAAAGTCTCGATTGCGTATAACGAAAATACGATTGATCGAAATGTACGAGTACTGTGTGAACCTTTGGGTATTGAAGTTAGTACGTATGACATCCTCAATAAAGAGCCTTTTTTGGTGAGTAAAAGTGTTGTTGCAGACCTACCCGAAAGGTTTTTAGTGTTTGTCATTGGTTCAACATGGGAGAGTCGTAATTATCCCAAAGAGAAGTTTGTGGAAATTGCCCAAGCTTTAGAAATGAAGATATTAGTGGTATGGGGAAGCGAAGAGGAGCATCGCAAGGCTCAGTGGATGCAAGAGAAAAGTGCGTTCATAGAAGTGTTGCCAAGAGGTTCACTTGATGCTTTAAAATATGTGATTTCTCAATGTGCTTTGCTTATTGGGAATGACACAGGCCCTACGCATATGGCATGGGCTCTTAATGTTCCCTCTATCACCATTTTTGGTCCCACTCCCATTAATCGTGTGTACATTACACCTATCAACAAAGTGGTAAAATCTAGGAGCGAGGTCAATCCTTTAAAACTCAATAAAGAGGATTTTTCCATTCGAGAGATTGAAGTAGAAGAGATTATTAAGGTGGCTCGAACACTCTTATCGTAACTTTTTTCAGGGGTTTTTATACGAAAACGCAGTATAATCAGGCATTTTTAATCTCCCTAGAAAAGAGTTTGTTTGCCAAAAATTATTCCATTTGAAACAGTGAGCCCTGAAGAATATGCCCTTTTAGAATATGTCTTTAATGCTGTTTCAAAGGATACGCTCTTACGGATTGCTGAAAAATCTATTGCAACTGGCAGAAAAAATCACCAGCTTTTTATTGTTTCTCACCATTCTAAACGCTATTTTGTCAAAATCTTTCATGCATCTAAGCATGCAAAATGGGCAAGAAGAGTAGAACTTGGTTTAAAAGATATTTTTTCCTCAGGTGCAAAACGCTGTTTTGAAGGCTCCGCCATGCTCTATCGCAATGGCATTCCAACGGCTAAGCCGATTGGGTATTTTTCAATGGCTTCATTACCATGGAATAAAAAAAGTGTTGCGATTTTTGAAGCGATTGAAGATGCCAAAGAGTTGAAAGAACTCTATGTAAACCACGAGAGCTTTTTTGAAGAACTGTTTATGTCTATGGCGGAGTGTACTAAAAAAATGCACGATGCAAATATTCGCCATACGGACATTGTCTTGCATAATTTTTTAGTGAAAGAAGAGTGTGGCGCACAAAAATTGTATCTTATCGATACCGATAAAGTGCATTACGCAGGGCTTAGCCGTATTTCTTACCTTACCAAAACCTTTTTTGATATGCATTGTATCCGAAGAATTGAAGTCAATGAACGTGAAGTAGCGCTTTTTTTGAAGCACTATTTTGGAAAACACTACACTCCTTTTTGGGGTAAGGTGCTTTCTTTTTGGAGTAAAAAAAGCCGATGAAATCTTTACATGTAACAACAAAAGAGGTACAAGCACTCTTGGGTGAGATACTTGTGCTCAGTGTTGATCCTCAAAAAGTAGATACATATGGGTATCCCTCTTTAATGAGTCGTTCTTTTGTAAGAATGTTAGGATTTTTTATTGGAAAGCAACGAAGCGAAAAATTTTTCAAAAATTTAGATCATCTTTTTTCTCCAAGCGGAAATTGGGACTGTCATGTTATCAACGTTGAAAAAATTGGTCGTTACAAAAGAATGGAAAATCTTTGGAAGCACAGAAATAATTTTCGTAAAAGTATATGGTATAAACTTGCAGCGCTTCAGCTTATTTTAGGGCGTTATTTTGGACAAGGAATGCGTTATAAAAAACGTTCCATTAAAACATTCAAAGAGTTAGATGCTTTTTTTGACAAGTATCTTTTAGGACTTTTTTATAGCTTAAATACCAATGGCTATCGTATGGATATTGAGCAGGATATGCCAGAAGTCAGCATTGGGCGTAATGGAGAAATTATTAAGTCTAAAAGCGGGCGTCACCGTTTTGTGGTTGCACGTATTGTTGGAATCAAAACGATGCCTGTTTTAGTGTCGCATATTCATCCTTTGTGGTTAGAAAAAATAGGTGGTAGTATGGAAGGAGAAGGGCTTGAGAGATTAAAAATAGCACTAAGAGAGCTTGCATCACACCATGGAACAAATGCTTAAGTAAAAAATGAATATAAGGACAAAAATGATTTTAGGTAGCAAAGAAAAATTTTTAGAGATGTTCCGTTCTGTGACATATGAAAAGTTATTTTATTTTGGGGCTATCCTTTTTGCATTTGCCCTTCCAATATCAAGGTCTATTGTAAGTTTTTTTATTGTCACACTTCCTATTTTATGGTTTTTACAGGGAAATTTGAAGCATAAAATGACGCTGATACGGAATTCTCCAGCCCTTATTGCTATAACACTTTTTTTAATTGCTCAATGTGTAAGCCTCTTGTATTCAGAAGATATAGAAGAGGGCTTAAACCTCATGCGTATGTATGCGTATTGGTTAGTCATTTATGTGATGGCAATCTCTTTTAAAAAAGAGTGGATTACTACGCTTATTAGCTCATTTTTATACGGGATGTTGGTCAGCGAAATCTGTGCGTATTTGATTTTCTTTGATATTTATGCTGTAAAGGGAAAGTTACCCAACGATCCCAATCCGTTTATGGGGCACATGACATACAGTATGTTTTTAGCCTTTACATCTTTACTGCTTCTCAATCGAATTTTTAGTAAGCATTACACACGCATTCAAAAACTATTTTTTGTGCTTTTCTTTACAACGGTTACGGTTAATCTTTTTATATCCAATGGAAGGACAGGTCAGGTTGCTTTTTTAGCGGCACTTCTTGTTACAGTGATTGTTCATTTTCGTTTTTCGTGGAAATCTTTGATTATTTTTTCATTTATTTCACTGAGCATTTTTGCTGGAGCGTATAAGTTCTTACCACATTTTGAAGTCAGAGCTAATCATGCAATCAGTGATATAAAAGGCATTCTTGATGGTAGATTTTACTCGTCATGGGGGCTTCGTAGTGCGTATTGGCTCATTACCTATGAAGCCATTAAAGAGAGCCCATTGATTGGTTTTGGAATGGGAGATTTTCGTCTTGTGGCGCAAAGTGTCCTTGAAAAAAATCCGTATAATTTTTCGCAGGATGTTATTAAACATTGTGAAATTAATTTTTATGACAATCAATACCTGATGGTACTGGTTCAATCTGGATTTATTGGCTTAGCCTTGATGGTGTATCTCTTTTATAGACTTTTTGCATTGAAAATTCCCGATAAAGAGTTGAAAGAGCTAAGCATTATTTTTATCACAGTTATCATGGTCGCCTTTTTAGCAAGGCATTTTTGGTTTAGACAATTTGGAAATACACTTTTTGTTTTTATGACAGGCTTAATTATTTTGGCAAGCAGTGAAATACCAAAGCAAAAAGAGAAAATTGAAAAGGATTAATGGATGAAAAATTTATTTATTATTCGCTCACCATTACAAATTTTAAATGCCTATGAAGCTATTGCGCATTTTCAATTGAAAAATAATGTTTTTTTAGTTGTGCAAAATCATTTAGAAAAAAACAATGTGCAGATGAGAGAAATGCTTTCTATGTGCGAGTACGAAGAACTTATAGAAATGCCACCGAGTAAGTCAAATTACTTTCGGTATGTTGCTTTAACGAAAAAACTCAAAAAACATCGTTATAACTTTATATTTTTCGGAAATTTAGGTAGTTTTCAAAAGTTGTTGTTAGCGAATTTAGAGTATGAAAAATCCTATTTATTTGAAGATGGGACATGTACACTTTCTTATCACACAGAGCTTTCAAGGGGTAATCAGCGTTTTTCTCTTAGAGATATGCGGTTTTTGTTGGTAGGGCTTAATATTAAGCGTAAAAAACCTGTTGGCTATTTTACCATTTTTGATTTAGAGCAACTTGGCGAAGAAGAGATTATTAATCATAGTTTTAGTCATTTAAAAAATAAAATATGTAAAAATTTTACCCATACAAATGAAGTGTATGTATTAGGCCAATGCCTTGTTAATGCAGGATTAACTTCAGATGAAGCTTATTTGCATTATATAAAGGTAATAAGAGATAGTTTTTCAGGTGAAAAGATTATTTATATTCCACATCGAGCTGAAACTATCACTGATAAATTAAAGGCTTTTGCAGATGATAATTTTCAAATTTTTGAAAATACAATGCCCATTGAATTATATTTTATGAAACAAAAAATACGACCTAAGTATGTTGTTTCTTTTTATTCCATGGCTGTTTTTACTTTAGCTAAAATATTTGATAAATCGCTAATAAAGTCGTATGCTATTTGTCCAGAAGATATGAAAATAAAAAGAAAAGAGAGTGCTTTGTTTGTTCAGTCTTTTATCAAAAAAGCGGGACTTGAAGTAGGGACTGTTTGTTTTAACAAATCACAGGAAGAGTGCCATGTCTAATATTTTAAAACTTATTGGTCGAGAAAAAGAGCTTTTTAGTAATGACATTCAAAAACATGAAGCAGAGCTTGCGCACATTGTTTCTAATGCTTCTTTTTTGGTGATTGGAGGGGCTGGAAGTATTGGTCAAGCAGTAACAAAAGAGATATTTAAAAGAAATCCTAAAAAACTCCATGTTGTGGATATTAGCGAGAACAACATGGTCGAATTGGTGCGTGATATACGAAGTTCCATGGGTTATATTGAGGGTGATTTCCAAACGTTTGCATTAGATATTGGAAGCATTGAGTATGATGCGTTTATCAAAGCCGATGGCAAGTATGACTATGTGTTAAACCTCTCTGCTTTAAAACATGTTCGAAGCGAGAAAGACCCATATACCCTTATGCGTATGATTGATGTGAATATTTTTAATACGGATAAAACACTGCAACAAGCTATTAATAATGGGGTTAAAAAATATTTTTGCGTCTCCACTGATAAAGCGGCAAATCCTGTCAATATGATGGGAGCAAGCAAGCGCATTATGGAGATGTTCTTAATGCGTAAGAGTCTTCAAATACCTATTTCAACGGCACGTTTTGCCAATGTTGCTTTTAGTGATGGCTCACTACTTCATGGGTTTAATCAGCGCCTTGCTAAATCTCAGCCTATAGTCGCTCCCAATGACATTAAACGCTATTTTGTAACGCCTCAAGAGAGTGGGGAACTTTGTTTGATGAGTTGTATCTTTGGTGAAAACCGTGATATCTTTTTCCCAAAACTTAGTGAAGAGTTGCATTTGATAACCTTTGCGGAAATTGCGGTGAAATACCTCAAAGAGCAAGGCTATGAAGCCTTGACATGTAAAGATGAAGAAGAAGCAAGAACGCTGGTTAAAATGCTTCCAAAAGAGGGTAAATGGCCTTGCTTGTTTACGAGCAGTGATACTACGGGGGAAAAAGATTTTGAAGAGTTCTTTACTGAAAATGAAATGCTAGATATGAATCGTTTTAAAAACCTTGGCATTATTAAAAATGAGCCACTTTTTGAGGAAGAAAAGCTTAACGTTTTTACAGATAGAATTGAAGCTATGAAAAAGGCTCAGTTTTGGCAAAAAGAGGAGATTGTAAGCTTGTTTCATGAGATGATTCCAAACTTTGGGCACAAAGAGACGGGTAAATACCTCGATGGGAAAATGTAATGTATAAAAATATCGTTAGATTTATTCAAAAAACATTTGCAACGAACGAGTTTATCCCTTTGCATGCACCTTTATTTGTTGGCAATGAGAAAAAATACCTGATGGATTGCATTGATTCTACCTTTGTTTCGAGTGTTGGTGCGTATGTGGATCGTTTTGAAAAAGAGTTTGCGCAAACCGTAGGGAGTAGGTACGCTATTGCCACGGTGAATGGTACGGCGGCTTTACATGTAAGTTTAGTATTAATGGGTGTAGAAAGAGATGACGAGGTGCTTACGCAACCGATTTCTTTTATTGCAACGTGCAATGCCATTAGTTATTGCGGGGCAAAACCTGTTTTTGTGGATGTTGATAGAGAGACTCTTGGCTTATCGCCTAATTCTTTGCGTGCTTTTTTGGAAGAGAATGCTTACATCAAAGAGAATCAATGCTTTAATAAAACCACAGGTAAAGTCATAAGGGCGTGTGTGCCGATGCATACCTTCGGACATCCGTGTCGCATCGATGAGATAAAAGTCATTTGTGAGGCTTGGCATATCGCTTTAGTCGAAGATGCGGCGGAAAGCTTAGGGAGTTATTATCAAGGAAAACACACAGGTACTTTTGGTAAGGTAGGCGCATTTAGTTTCAATGGCAATAAAATCATCACCAGTGGTGGGGGAGGTGTTATTGTGACCGATGATGAGGTTCTAGCTAAAAAGGCCAAACATATCACCACAACCGCTAAAATCCCACATAAATGGGAATTTGTGCATGATGAAATAGGCTTTAACTATCGTCTTCCTAATCTCAATGCGGCTCTTTTGGTTGCGCAACTTGAACAATTAAAGGGTTTTTTAGAGAATAAAAGGGCGTTAGCCAAAATTTATGAAGCATTTTTCGCTTCACAAAAAATTACATTTATTAAAGAACCTAAAGAGGCATCGTCTAACTATTGGTTGAATGCGATTATTTTGGAAGATAAAGCGCAAAGGGATGCGTTTTTGGAGTATACCAATGCCAATGGTGTTATGACACGCCTGATTTGGACGCTCATGAATAAATTAGAAATGTTTAAGACGTGTCAATGTGCGGATATTTCTAATGCGCTTTATTTGGAAGATCGGGTTGTGAACATTCCTAGTTCGGTGCGAGGATGAAACAAAAACTTTTGCTTATTGGAGGTGGCGGGCATTGTCGTTCAGTCATTGATGTCATTGAGCAAGAAAATAAATTTGAGATTGCAGGTATTATCGATAAAAAAGAGTTGGTGGGTCAAGAGGTCTTAGGGTATAAAATTATTGGGTGCGATGAAGATTTGGAAGTTTTGCGTAAGCAGTATGATAGAGCATTTATTTCTGTTGGGCAGATAAAAACGCCTAAGATTCGTATGGCATTGTTTGAACAGCTTAAAATTTTAGGCTATGAATTGCCTAGCATTGTTTCTCCTTTGGCGTATGTTTCCAAACACGCTAAAGTAGGAGAAGGCTCCATCGTTATGCATCATGCACTGGTGAATGCCAATGCAAACGTTGGAAAAAATTGTATTATTAATTCTAAAGCCCTTATTGAGCATGATGCCATCATTGAGGATAATTGTCATATCTCAACAGGAGCCATTGTGAATGGTGGAGCGTGTGTGAAAGAGGGCAGTTTCTATGGAAGTAATGTTACATGTAAAGAGTATTGTGAAGTGAGTGGGTTCATAAAAGCAGGGAGTGTGGCAAAATGAGCAGGGTTTTTATTATCGCAGAAGCGGGAGTCAATCACAACGGTAGTTTAGAAATCGCAAAAAAACTGATTGATGTTGCCAGTGAGGCGGGTGCGGATGCGGTTAAGTTCCAAACATTCAAAGCCGATAAACTTGTCTCGAAAACAGCACAAAAAGCGGACTATCAAAAAGAGACGACAGGTGTGGATGAATCACAGTATGCCATGATAAAAAAGCTTGAACTGGATGAAATGGCACACCATGAACTCATCAAACATTGTCAGTCCAAAAAGATTCTTTTTCTTTCTACCCCCTTTGATCATGAGAGCATAACGTTACTTCATGGTCTTGGTATGAATATTTTTAAAATTCCTAGCGGTGAAATCACTAACCTTCCTTATTTGCGTCAGATTGGGAGTTTTGGAAAAGAGGTCATTCTCTCGACGGGCATGGCAGATTTGGGCGAAGTGGAAGATGCGCTGGATGTATTGGTAAGTGCAGGAACACCTAAAGAAAACATCACCATTTTACATGCAACCACAGAGTATCCCTGTCCTATGGATGAAGTGAATTTAAAAGCCATGCAAACGATGTCTCATGCTTTTGGTGTGAATGTAGGCTATTCTGATCATACACAAGGGATTGAAATACCCATAGCTGCTGTGGCAATGGGCGCAACGCTCATCGAAAAACATTTTACGCTGGATAGAGAAATGCCAGGGCCTGATCACAAAGCTTCCTTAGAGCCCGATGGGCTCAAAGCGATGGTCAAAGCTTTGCGCAATGTCGAGAAAGCTTTGGGTGATGGTATAAAAAAACCAAGCAAGAGTGAAGCTAAAAACATAGGCATAGCACGAAAATCCATTCTTACATGTAAAGCGATTCAAAAGGGTGAACGATTCTGCGAGGAAAATCTTTGCATCAAACGACCAGGGGAGGGAATGAGCCCTATGCGCTGGGATGAAGTGATAGGCACTGTTGCAACACGAGATTATAGGGAAGATGAGTTGCTATGAATGAGTTAATGAATCAAGAAAACCAAGCGATACAGACCAAAATTTACACCTTAAGAGGTGTGCAGGTTATGATTGATAGAGATTTGGCGAATTTGTATGGTGTAGAAACAAGAACACTTAACCAAGCAGTTAAGAGAAATTTGGAAAGATTTCCTGAAGAGTTTATGTTTCAGATGACAAAAGATGAACTTGAAAATTGGATGTCACAAATTGTGATAACCAATAAAGAGACAATGGGGCTTAGAAAACTCCCTTTTGTATTTACTGAACAGGGCGTTTCCATGCTAAGTGCTGTTTTAAAAAGTCAAACAGCTGTTCAAACGAGTATTAAGATTATTAGAAATTTTGTCACTATGCGAAGATTTTTGCAACACAATGCGTCACTTTTTTCAAGAATAGATTCTCTTGAAAAACGACAAATAGTGTATGAAATGAAAAATGATACAAAAGTAGATGCTATTTTAAATGCCATAGAAGAAAAAAAAATACCTCAAAAACAACACATTTTTTACGATGGTCAAATATTTGATGCGTATATTTTTGTAAGCGATATTATAAAATCAGCTAAACATTCTCTAAAATTACTCGATAATTATGTTGATGAAAGCACTTTAGTATTGTTTTCCAAGAGAGATATAAACGTAGGCATGAAGATATATACCAAAACGATTTCTAAACA
Source organism: Campylobacterales bacterium (assembly GCA_016930915.1). Lineage (GTDB taxonomy): Bacteria > Campylobacterota > Campylobacteria > Campylobacterales > Sulfurospirillaceae > Sulfurospirillum. The sequence continues at coordinate 19,098 of JAFGFU010000037.1, read as the reverse complement.
ATTGCAATTAGATATTCAAAAACATAATGCACAATATCCAAAAATAGATATAGAAAAGTTTGATTTGTCACATGATAGATTTTTAATTATTGACGAAAAAGAGATATATCACTTTGGTGCAAGTTTAAAAGATTTAGGTAAAAAATGGTTTGCTGTGTCTAAAATGGACATAGATTCATTGGAACTTTTAAGGAAGTTAAAATGAAAAAACGAAAACTGTGTGTGGTTACAGGAACCAGAGCGGAGTATGGCTTGCTCTATTGGTTGATGAAAGCCATCGAGGCTGATGCGGATTTGGCGTTGCAACTCATTGTCACAGGAATGCATTTAAGTCCTGAGTTTGGGCTCACTTACAAAGAGATTGAAAAAGAGTTTAAAATTGATAAAAAAATAGAGATGTTGCTCTCCAGTGATACGCCTGTTGGGATTTCGAAGTCTATGGGATTAGCCCAAATCTCTTTTGCAGAAGCCTATGAAGAGCTGAAACCCGATATGCTCATTGTGTTGGGTGATAGATATGAAATTTTCAGTGCCACAAGTGCAGCGATGATAGCACGTATTCCTATTGTTCATTTGCATGGGGGCGAGACTACTGAGGGTGCATTTGATGAGTCGATTCGCCATTGCATTACCAAAATGAGTCATTTGCATTTTACGGCTACCGAAGCGTATAGAAAACGAGTCATTCAACTCGGAGAAGCACCGAGTAGGGTCTTTAATGTGGGTGGTATGGGTATAGAAAATATTAAACGATTGCAGTTACTAAGCAAAGATGCGTTTGAGCAAGCGATTGATTTTAAACTGAACACCAAAAATTTGTTGGTGACGTTTCATCCTGTTACCTTAGAAAACGCAACCGCACAGGAGCAGTTTCAAGTATTGCTCCATGCACTTGATGGATTAAAAGATACGCATCTTATTTTCACCAAAGCCAATAGCGATACCAATGGCAGGGTGATTAACCAGATGATTGATGCGTATGTGAGCCACAATACACATAAAGCCATTGGATTTACCTCTTTAGGGCAAGTGCGTTATCTTAGTGCCTTGCAGTTTATGGACGCTGTGGTGGGAAATAGCTCCAGTGGATTAGCAGAAGCGCCGAGCTTTAACATAGGTACGATTAATATAGGCGATAGGCAAAAAGGACGGATTAAAGCTTCTAGCGTGATTGATTGTGAACCTACGATAGAGGGTATTGAAAATGCCTTAGAAAAGCTCTATTCACCCACATTTCAAGAAGTGTTAAAACAGGTTGAAAACCCCTATGGAGATGGATGTGCGAGTGAAAAAATTGTGGAGATACTAAAAGTAGTAGAGTTAGCGAAAAGCCTCAAAAAAACATTTTATGATTTAGAAGGTGTGCAATGAATTCAATTAGCCATATCAAACTAACGCCATCTTCAACCATTAAAGAAGCGCTTAAAATTATTGACAGTGGTGCAATGCAAATAGCCATTGTGACAGATGAAAAAAACACATTAATTGGGACCATTACCGATGGTGACATCCGTAGAGGCTTATTGAATGGTTTGGATTTGCAAAGTTGTATAGAGTCTATTATTCACACAAATCCAACGGTTGCGAAAATTAGTGATACCAAAGAAGAGATATTAAAAAAAGCTTTGGCAAAAAAACTGCATCAGATACCCATTGTCGATGATGAAAATCGAGTTATAGGTATTAAAGAGATAGAGGAATTTATACAGCCCACCATGAAAAACAATAAAGTTGTTCTGATGGTAGGGGGCTTGGGAACCAGACTTCGCCCTTTGACGGAGAACACACCTAAACCGATGTTGATGGTAGGAAATAAGCCCATTTTGCAAACCATTGTTGAAAAATTTGCGGAGTATGGTTTTACGAACATTGTGATGTGTGTGAACTATAAATCCCATATGATTCAGGACTATTTCAAAGATGGCAGCGCTTTTGGTGTGAGCATAGAGTATATTTTAGAAAATCAACGCATGGGAACGGCGGGTGCATTAAGTCTTTTGTCCTCTTCGCCTAAAGAGTCTTTTTTTGTGATGAATGGTGATTTACTCACCAATGTCAATTTTGAGCACCTCTACCATTACCACCTCTCAAATAATGCCATGGCAACAATGTGTGTCAGAGAGTATGATTTTCAAGTGCCTTATGGTGTTGTCAATATTGAAGAGGGTAAAATTCTCTCGATTCAAGAAAAACCCGTGCACAAATTTTTTGTGAGTGCCGGTATTTACATGTTAAATCCAAAAGCAATAGCGTATATTGAAAAAGATACTTTTTTTGATATGCCAACACTTTTTGAAAAATTGATTCAGCAAGGTGAAAATGCTCTCTCGTTTCCTATCCGAGAGTATTGGCTAGACATTGGGCGCATGGAAGAGTACGAAAGAGCCAATATGGAATATAAGGATGTGTTTTAGTGAAAGTTCTGATTGTCGGGTATGGCTCTATTGGAAAGAGGCATGAAGAGGTTCTTTTAACGTCTTTACATGTAAAAGAGATTCATATTGTGACACAGCAGGATATACAAGAGAAAATAACCTTTAAAACACTTCAAAGTGTCCATGAATTAGAAAGCTATGATTATATTATTATCGCAAGTGAAACCTATAAACATTTTGAGCAATTACGGTATTTGGAAGAGAAGGTATCTAAAACATTAATTTTTTGTGAGAAACCTTTGTTTGAAACCCATAAAACATTAGAAATCTTGAACAATACTGTTTATGTTGGCTATGTTTTGAGATTTCATCCTTTGATGCAAAAGCTCAAAAACCTTTTAAAAGATGAACACGTGATAAGTGCGAATGTTTACTGTGGGCAATATTTGCCGACATGGAGACAAGGGACAGATTATCGGGCCTCTTACAGTGCTAAAAAAGCAGAAGGTGGTGGTGTTTTACTGGATTTAAGCCATGAAATTGATTATGTTCAGTGGTTGTGTGGGTGCATCAAAGAAGTTCACAGTTATCAAGCTAAAATTTCGAATTTAGAGATAGACTCCGATGACATGACCACATTCATTGGAAAGACAGAACAAAATGTCATTGTCACGGTGAGTATGGATTATATTAGTAAGCTCACTCGTCGAGAGGTGATGGTTCATACCTTAGAAAACACCTATGTACTTGATGTGGTTCGGACCACGTTAATTCAGAAAAATAAAGAAGGTGTAGAACATCGCTATACGTGTGAGAGCTTAGAGCGCAATGCGATGTTTGAAGCGATGCATCACTCTATTTTGGCACACGAGAGTATGGCGTGTACGTATGGAGAAGCGCAAGACGTTATGAAAACAATAATGATGATTCAGGAGCAAAATAGATGAGTAGTGTGTTATGTACCATTTGCGCACGTGGTGGCTCAAAAGGCGTTAAAAATAAAAATATTAAAGAACTCTCTGGCAAGCCTTTAATTGCTTATACGATTGAGCAAGCTAAAGCATCAGAGCTTTTTGAACATATTGTGATTAGTACCGATTCAGATGCTATTGCTAACGTTGCCATTGAGTATGGCGCAGAAGTATTTTTTAAACGAAGTGATGAAATGGCAAGTGATACGGCTGGGAAGTTGGATGTTATTAAAGATGCTTTTATCAGAAGTGAAGCGTACTATCAAAAACAATATGATTATTTGGTTGATTTGGATGCAACGGCTCCTTTGCGCAGTGTGGAGGATATTATAAACTCCTTTGAACAATTTAAAAAAGATGACAATGCTAATCTCATTACAGCGATGCCAAGCAGAAGAAGTCCTTACTTTAATCTTGTTGAAGTGGGGAGTGATGGTAAAGTGACGCTTTCAAAAAAGCTCGAGGGTGCTATTCTTCGAAGGCAAGATGCTCCTAAAAGTTATGACATGAATGCTTCCATTTATATCTGGAAAAGGGAGTGTATATTAAAAGAAAAGACGCTTTTTCTTGAAAAAACAGGGCTTTACGTGATGTCCGAAGAGCGCTCAATTGATATTGATACAGAGCTTGATTTTAAATTTGTTGAATTTTTGATGAAGGAAAAAGATGCTTGTAGAACTGATTCAAAAATATAAATTTGATGTGCAGAGTGATCGACTAGGTCCTGATTGTCCATTTACACATTGGAAGTTATATTTTAAAAGTTTGGCACGCAATGTATGTATTAAAAAATTTTCTCAATTTGGTATAAATGCTGAATTTCGAGCAGGTGCTTATGCTATTACGTGTTCTAAAATTAGTTTGGGTAATAATGTTGTTATAAGACCTAGCACGATGCTATTTGCTGATTCCAGAAAAGGAAGCCATGGCAAAATTATCATTGAAGACAATGTTATGTTAGGATCAGGTGTGCACATATATGTAGCGAATCATCGATTTGATTCCAATCAACACGATATTATTCAGCAAGGTCATTATGACGCAAAGGATGTTGTCTTAAAAAAAGGGTGTTGGATTGGTGCCAATGTAACGATTTTACCAGGGGTAGTCATTGGCGAAAATAGTGTGGTTGGGGCGGGAAGTATTGTAACCAAAAGTTTTCCTAAGAGAGTTCTCATAGCTGGTAATCCAGCGAAAGTTATCAAATATTTGGATAAGGAAAAAAATGCTGAATAATAAAATAGTTGTGATTATCGGTGGGGCTGGATTATTAGGGCAGTCATTCGTTCAAGCGGTAGAAGAGGCACACGGTATAGCAATCTGTGCAGACATCGTAAGTGCCGAATATCCTGTAGATATAACCTCAAAGGAGTCGATTCAAGCGCTTATCCAAAAAATCACATCTGTATATGGCAAAATTGACGCAGTGGTGAATAGTGCTTATCCTAGAACCAAAACGTTTGGGAATCATTTTTTTGATGTGGAGTATGCCGATTTTTGTCAAAATACCAATTTACAATTAGGTGGAGCTTTTTTAGTCATGCAACAATTTGCTCACTATTTTAAAGAGCAAGGCTATGGCAATATGGTCAATATCTCCTCTATACAAGGTGTGGTAGCACCCAAATTTGAAACGTATGAGGGAACACCGATGAGCTCCCCTGTGGCATACAGTGCTATTAAAGCAGGCGTCATTCATATGACACGATATGTTGCAAAATACCTTAAAGGAACGAATATTCGTGTGAATTGTATGAGTCCTGGTGGCATTTTGGATGGACAGAATGAACTCTTTTTAAAACAGTATAAAGATGTCTGTTTGAATAAAGGAATGTTAGATAATGCAGACCTCAATGGAACATTACTCTATCTTTTAAGCGACTTGAGCCAATACGTAAATGGGCAAAATATTGTTGTTGATGATGGATTTAGTTTATAGGAATAAAGATGAAAAAAATAGCACTTATTGGGGCGGGTCAGTTAGGAAGTAGGCATCTGCAGGGATTGGCTAAAAGCAGTATGGAAATCTCTATTGAAGTTGTTGAACCTTTTGAAGGTTCAAGAGGTGTTGCCAAAGAAAGATTTGAAGCAATGCCTGAGAATAAAAATGTAACACACATAGCGTTTTTCGAAACACTTTCTCAGCTATCTTCTCATCTGGATTTAGTGATTGTAGCAACCAATTCCGATGTAAGGTATAAAGTCATAGAAGAATTGTTAACGCACAAAAGTGTTGCAAATCTTGTTTTAGAGAAAGTTTTATTTCAAAATGTTGATGAATATAACAAGACAACAGAGTTGCTAAAAAAATCAAACACAAAATGTTGGGTCAATCATCCACGTAGAATGTTCCCTTTTTATCAGGAGCTAAAAAACATATTATCGAATGCACATATGATGCATTTTTCAATTTCAGGAGGAAATTGGGGAATGGGGTGCAATGGTTTACATTTGTTAGATTGTATGGAATATTTAACTGGCAAAACGGTAACGAGTATTGATGCACAGTTGTTGGATACAAAACTATATGAAACAAAACGTAGTGGATTTCAAGAATTTAATGGATTACTCAGTGGCAGACTAGGAGAGCATACGTTTAGTATGAGTTCGTTGCCAGAGCATATTTCTCCGCTTCAATTTTCAATTACCTCAGATAGTGTAAATATTTTTATTGATGAAACAAATGGTTGGATGAGAATTCTCAAAAAAGATAATAATTGGAATGTTGAAACAATCAGTGAAAAAATAATTTATTTTCAAAGTGAAATGACCCATAGAGTCCTTGAAGATATATTTACCACACAATGTTTGTTACCAACATATGAAGAAGCGATGACTTTACATGTAAAGTTTTTAACAGCACTCATAAATCACATGAATAGTTTTAGTAAGGAAAAATATGATTTCTGCCCAATTACTTAAAAAAAACATATCTGAAGAAAGAATTTTACTCGTTGGTGCAGGAGGTATGGCTGAAGATTATGCAAAAGTTTTGAGTGGACTAAAGAAACAATTTTCTATTGTAGGTCGCAGTGCTATTTCCGCCCAGAGATGTCAAAAAAACACAGGTGTTCCTGTTTGGATTGGTGGCTTGAACTCTTTTTTAGTACAAAATAGAGAAGATTTTTCTCATGCTATCATTGCTGTTGGGGTGGAAGCTCTTTATGATACGGCACAAGAACTTTTGGATTATGGAATCAAAAACATTCTTATTGAAAAACCAGGTGCACTTTTAAATGAGCAATTTGAAGCTTTATTAAAAAAAGCAGATAAAGAGAACGCCGAGGTTTATATTGCGTATAATAGAAGATTTTATGCCTCTGTTCTTGAAGCAAAAAAAATGATTGAAGAAGATGGTGGTGTTACTTCTTTTAATTTCGAATTCACTGAGTGGTCTCATGTTATTGCCCCCTTAGAAAAAGGGACAGGCGTAAAAGAAAAGTGGTTTTTAGGGAATTCAACACATGTGGTTGATTTAGCGTTTTACCTAGGTGGCAAACCCAAAAATATAACTTCATATGTTAAGGGTTCGTTGTCTTGGCATCCTAGCGGTTCAATTTTTTGTGGTGCTGGTGAAAGTGAAACGGGAGCATTGTTTAGCTATCAAGCCAATTGGGAAAGTGCAGGAAGATGGAGTGTTGAGATGTTAACGATGAACCATAGACTCATCTTACGACCTATGGAAAAGCTTCAAATTCAAAAAAGAGGCACAATTAATCAAGAGATTGTGGAAACAATAGATGATACGTTGGATGATATGTATAAACCAGGTCTTTACCGACAAACAGAGCATTTTTTAAATGGAACATGTGATGCGTTATGCTCTTTAAAAGAGCAGACAGAGCAATTAAATATTTATAATAAAATTGCAAATTATTAGGAATAAAGTAGATGAATATTCTTCTAATTGGTGATAGTTTTGGAGCTCCTAGAAAAGGTAAAAATGGTAAAAATTGTGTTGATTTATCCCAAACTTGGCCAGTCTTAATTAAAAAAGAATTAGAAAAAAAGGTTTTCTTGTTGTAAGTGATTTTAAACCATATAGAATGCTAGATGAAATTATAGATATTCTACATAATATACATGTAAAATACGATTTGATTGTTATTCATGCAGGAATTGTTGATTCTTTCCCAAGACCTCTTCCTCAGACGCTTTTCTACTCTAAATCTAAATGGGCAAAGTTAATAAGAAAAATGATTAAACCTTTTAGATTTTTTTGGCTTAATTATATCTTCTGTCAGCCAATGAAAAGCCAACAGATTTTGGAAAAAAAACTAAGAGATCTTTTTATCCATTCAGAAGAGTCTCATTATCTATTGATTGGAATTACAAAACAATTTCATAAAGAAGCTATTAATACACCCAAGCAAGCTTATTACTTAGAAGAATGTAATAAGATGCTCACAAGAGTTGTGAATAACAGGGTTGATTTTTTAGATATGAGCAATTTCGATAATTCATGTTGTTATTCAGAACAAGATTCCCATTTTAATGTTGAGGGAAATGTAATGATGTATCAGCTTGTTAAAGAATACCTGCTAGAAAAAATAAAAAATTAGTAGTTTTACTTTTCTTAATAGATACAGTAACTTTTAAACTATTCTATCAAGTAGTGATTTAGGTAATATTCGCTATTTTTTAGCAAAAGACTTTTTAATCTTTTGTCTTGTCCTTCTCCAAAACATCAGTACTTTATTCCAACGGTACATGGCTTTAAAAAAAAGTGAGTTTTTTTGTTCTCTATTCATGTAGTGTGTATCATTAGGTAAGGTTTGAAAAAACTTACATAGATTTAGTGTGCGCTCCATCTTTGAAAAAAAGCGAGGTTTTTTGAGCCTAAAATCAATAAAATAAACCTCTCCCTCATGCATAATAAAATTTTGAAGTTTAGGGTCGCTTCTAGTATAGCCTTTCTCATGAAGCGTGTTCATCGCTTCAAGCACTTTTGGAGTCTCTTCTTCTTTTGGCGCTTTGCCTTCTACAAAGGAGTAGGTAAAAAAACTTTCCAAAACAACGCCTCGAAAACGCTTTTGTGCCGCTAAAATAGGTATAGCTCCTTTTAGTCCCAATGTTTCAAGTGTGAGCATACTTTCATGGTTGCGAAATGCTTCGCTCTCTCGAAAAAGGGTTAACATTCGCTCCCACGTACGTCTGCTTCTGGAACGAGGAATTTTAAAAACCATCTCATCAAAGCCATCTATTTTTATTTTTTGGACAAGGCATTTTGAACCATCTTTAAAATTATTTGTAACAGTGTAGCGTTTTTCCATAAGGCTATCAAACAGCTTTATTGCCTCATCTTTGGGCAAGGTGCTTATAATTTCGTGTTCTTTATAGGTAAAGGCGCTTTGATTCATTCAATTTCCTTAAGTATCATGGTGGCGTCAATGCCCTTCATGCACGCATGGTGTCCTAGAGGACAGGTGCGCTTCATGCAGGGCTGACAGGGGAGATTGAGTTTGATAATTTTTTCATACGGGTTATTCCATCCGTGCGTTTCGGTACTGATAGTTGGCCCAAAAATGGCAATGGTTTTCACTTTGTAGGCGGCTGCGATGTGCAGGGGTCCGCTATCGTTGGTGATGAAGAGCTCAAGTCCACCAATGTGTTCACACAAGCTTTGGATAGAGGTTTTTCCTGCGATATTTTCAACATTTTCAATGCCATGCGCTCGTATAAGCTCTTCAATTTCATGGGCGATTTCAACCTCGCTCGCTCCTCCAAAGATGACAATGTTATAGCGCTTATGTAAGGCAATCGCCACTTTGGCAAACTCTTCAGGGTACCAGCGTTTCGCACTGCCATAGGTCGCTCCAGGATTGAGCCCAAGGGTGGGTTCTTCATAGTGATGCGCATGAAAAGGCAAATACAAATCGCCCAGTGGGAAGTTTACATGTAACGCATGCGAAGCAAAATCGTTGTAGCGTTTGACTTGATGGATAGACTCTTTTGAGAGTCGTTTGTAGTGCATTTTTTGCGTGGCACTGAGGCAAAAGAGTAAAAATTTTGTACTCCATTGTCTGCGAAAAGAGAGTGCGATATCGCATTTGCCAACCTCTTTACTCATGGTGTAGAGCCATGCCCAACGGTTACCACTCTTTTTACTCTCATCCACAATCACTCTGCTCACGCCCTCATAGCTTTTGTAGACTTCCATCGCTGCAAAGGAACCAAAGAGAATAATCTGGGCTCCCTTAAAATGATCAATAATATTTTTAATCGCAACACTTGCCATAATGGCATCACCAAGCCATACAGGTGTTTCAATAAATAGTTTCATGTAAGACCTCTTTGAAGGCATAAAAGCCCTTCATTTTTTGAATGCCCTTGCGGTTATCAACCAGCCCGTATCCAGGTGCAATCAGTTGATGCCAGAAGAGTTTACGCACTTTGCCACTCTCTTTGGCGGTGCGAATGTACGCCTTTAAAAAGGTGGCGTACTCTGTTTCACTCACACACTCTTTCTCACTGGTTGGCGCATACGGAGCCGTGTTAGAAAGCGGCCAGTTCACCTCAGTAATGTAAATATCATCGCTGCTTTTGGAACTCAGCGCACACAAAGCGTAGAGGAGATTGATTTTCCCTAGAGTGTTAAAGCCTAGTTGAGTGTTTTCTGGTGCGCCTCTTCTATCCACATACAAAAGCGAGGTGTGTTTATCAAAATGCACTTTAAAGCCATTAAAAAGAGCACGTGCCGTGTAGTGGTACTCAAAGTCGATAATCGAAGGACCTAAAAGAAGCAGTTTAGGGAAAGATTCATCTCTAAGTCTTTGTATGCAGGCGTAAAAACGCAAATACTCACCTACGCTAAAAAAGCCCCATTTGGCACGATTGATGGCATTGCCAATTTGAAACTCTTGTACAAAAGGAGAGAAACGTTCAAACACTTTTTTTACATCTAAAGTCGTGAGCGCTAAATCTTCGATATGTTCTCTATCTTGCAGGATGCAGAGTATAAAATGTTTATCGTCGCCAAAACGCTTTAAAAAGGCGACATAGGCTTCAATGTTTTGCATATCCCACAAAGGAAAGCGACAGAGCAGGTGTTTAACACCAAGTTCTTCCACCAGCGCTATTTGCTCTTCGCCTTTATCGAGGTTTACACAGAGTCCAAGTTCAAAGGGTTTGGGTGTTTTGGGTTTGAAAAACTTCATCCCTAAAAACGCTAAAGGCAAGATGAAAAGTGCGCTTAGGAAAGTTTTAAGGTACTCTAGCCACTGCAAGGTGCGCATACGTTTTTTGTAGGCTTTGTCTTTTAATACATGAGGCTGGTCGGAGTAGGTATCCCAAAAAAACGGTGGTTTCACTTCGCCTCTTTTTCACGGTTGGCTTCGTAGAGTTTCATGTATTTGTAAAAGTTGGTGACCATGTGCGAAAAGGAGATAATGAGCCCTGGATAGCCATCTAAAAAGCCACGTTTTAAGATGTAGCTTCTAAAAAAGGAGTAGAGTCCATTGAAAAAAGCTTTAGCGGGTGAGGAGGATTTTTTGCCCACAAAATCATTGGCAAAAAGGCTCGAGTAACGATCGGCTTTAATGATAAAATCGCTGATACTAAGGTAGCTGTAATGCTCAATGTTCCCTCCTTCAAAACTCTTTACATGTAAACCTTCATCGATGATATTTTCATGCACATAATTGTCGTTAAAACGGGTAATAGTTTTATTGTAAAGGCGTTTGATTTTTTGGTTATTCCAACCGCAATGATAAATGGGGAACTCTTTGTAAAAGGCTAAAAAGTTGAGCAAGTAAACGGTTTTGTTTTCCAAAGGTGTGCTTAAAAGCGCTTGTGCTAAAGAAGCATCAACCACTTCATCGGCATCCAAAATCAACACCCACTCGTGTTTAGCAAACGAAGCGGCTTTGTTTTTCGTAGGCCCAAAACCAATAAAATCTCCTTCAATCAGTGTCACATTGCTAAAGGTTTTAGCAATAGCTTTTGTTTCATCGCTAGAGCCATTATCGTAGACCACCACATCATCGAAAGCGTGGAGACTTTGAAGAGAGCGTTCAATGGTTTTTGCACCGTTTTTCACAATCATCACAATGGAGATAGCATTCATCCTAGCACCTTTTTTAAGAACTCTTTGAACCAAAAGAGCATGAGATTTTTAGGAGCAAAGAGCGCATGAGGTGTTGGCATCCCATCGCCGTTAATGCGATAATTTAGCCCTCTAATGCCTGAAAAATCGCTCTGCACTGCATTGCCAATGCGAAAAATAAAGCGGTAGTGCTTTTGGGTCTCTTTTAAAATGGCGGCATTGTACTTGCCAAAAGGGAAAACAAAACTGAATACTTCAATGCCCAAAGCTTCTTCCAATAGGGCTTTAGAGGTTTTAATTTCAAGCTCCAAATCGGTGTTTGGCAAGCAAAGATTGGTGTGGGAGTGGGCATGGGAGGCTATCATAACGTGCCCTGAGTCTACCATCTCTTTTAGCTCTTCAATGGTACAAAAGGTTCCTTTTTTGTAGTTGGTGTGAGCCTCTTTGTGAGAAAATCCCATGCGCTCTTCTGGCAAAAGAGTACTGTTTGGAATGAGATACGCACTGGAAAAGGCTAAAAGCGCTTTGAGATGATACTTTTTTAAAAGCGGATAAACTAAAAAATAAAAATCACAGTAGCCATCATCAAAGCTAAGACAGACTGAGGTTTGGGTGATACTCTCCCCTGGCAGCACGCAGGCATAATGTTCTTTAATGTAGGAAAAATGCGCTTCTAGCATCTCCACGCTGTTGCTAAAAACATCCTTATTGGCGTGATGGTACATCATATTAATCAACAACATTCACCCCTCGCAGACGTTTTTTGAAGTTGATTTTGGCTTTGTGCGCATGGGAGGCTTTGAGTCCTTCTTTCACAAAGGTGGTTACATCAAGGTTGGCAAGCGTGGCATAGTGGCTAAGTATGAGCGTTAAATCCTCATCGCTTGCCCAAAGTTTTGCAAAATTGTGTGCTCTTTGTTTGAAGCTTAAAGGTTTAAATCCCATACGGTTAATGTCCACCACACAGCACTTCAATCCCTCTTGTTGAATCAAAATATTGCCAGGAGAGAGGTCTTTATGGGTGATGTGTGCCTCATGCAAGGCATAGACAAACTGGGCAAAGGCTTTAAAAATGGCTTCTCGATTGGAAAAGGTTTTGTTTAAAAGAGGCTCTCGAATCGTAAAATCATACTTCCATTCCACGCTTACATAAAAGCTCTCTTTTAAAATGCCCTGTTCAAAAAACTCAATGTACCCCACAGGTTTTGGTGTTTCAATGCCACGCTCTTGAAGAATGCAGGCATTGGTGTAAGAGGTTTTGGCTTTGCTAGGGCGTAGAAAACTGTAAAAATATTTTTGAATGCCACGGGGAATTTTAAAGGATTTGACTACTAACGCTTCTTCGATTTCGTTTACATGTAAAACCTTTAATTCATTTCTAGCACGATGTATACTCTCTGTGCTAGCGTTAAAATAGGTTTTGATGTTTTGCAAAAAAGCATCACGTTTTTGAAAGTTTGGCGAAAGGGTATACGCATGGGTGTGCATTCAATGTGTTCCGTGTAAAATTTCTATATAATTGTTTCATTTTACTTTAAAAAATCTAAAAAGGTACTTTATGATTTGTGTATTTGATATTGAAACCATTCCCGATTGCGAGTTGATTCGCAAGATTTTAGGGTTTGAGGGTGATGATTATACGGTTTCACTCTTAGCCATTAAAGCACAAGAAGAAAAAAGTGGTAGTGGTTTTTTAAGCTTGCCCTTTCATAAAATTGTTGCTATTTCTGCTGTGATTGCCGATGATTTTGGTATTTTTCGTAAAGTGAGCAGCATTGAGGGGAAAAATGAATTTGAGATGGTGAAAAACTTTTTGGGCTTTATTAACAAACACAATCCCAAGCTGGTGAGCTTTAACGGACGCAGTTTTGATATGCCTCTTCTCATGCTTCGAGCCATGCAGTATAACCTTACATGTAACGCTTATTTTGAGGTGGAAAACAAGGAGCTCAGTAAAAATAAATGGGAAAATTACCGCTCACGCTATTCAGACCGTTTTCATGTGGATGTGATGGACCATCTGTGTGAATTTGGAGCGGTGCGTGGCTTAAAGTTAGACCATGTCTGTGCGATGGTGGGACTTCCTGGAAAATATGATGTGCATGGTGATCAGGTGATGGAGCTTTTTTATGCGGGTGAGATTGAGAAAATCAAGGAGTATTGCGAGAGCGATGTGCTCAATACCTACTGGCTTTTTTTGAAATACGAACTGCTTAAAGGCAACCTTATTATAGAGGATTATCAGCGAGCTTTGGCTACAATGCAGGAAAATTTGAAGCATGACAAATCCTACACAGACGTGTTTGGCATTGCGATTGAAGAAGAATTATATAAGGAAGGGTAATGAAAACAATTTTTAGAGAGTATGATATTCGGGGCATTTACGAAAAAGAGCTCAATGAGCAGATGGTAAAACTCATTGGATATTTTTTAGGAAAGCAAATTGTAAAGGTAGGAAAGGTGGTTTCTATTGGTTATGATGCCCGTTCGCACTCTCCTATTTTGTGCGAATACCTCACAAGTGGGCTGAACAAAGCAGGCTGTAAAGTCCTCAATATGGGACTTGTGGCAACCCCTGTGAATTACTTTAGCAATTTTCAAACGTTCAATGGGACAACCCCCAATGCTTCTATTATGATAACAGGCTCACACAATCCTAGCGAGTACAACGGTTTTAAAATTACCATTGATAAAAAGCCCTTTTTTGGCGAAGATATTTACGCATTGGGTCGTGAGATTATGCAAAATTACGCCATGGAAATTGAGGATGATTTTAGCTCCTCGTTTATTGATGCGAAAGAGCGTTATATCGCTTATATGATTAAAGAGTTTGACCACCTTAAAGGTTTTGATAAACCGTTTGTGTATGACTGTGGAAACGGCGTTGCAGGTGTGGTGGTACAGGATATTTTCAAAGCTTTGAACTTTACATGTAAAGGGTTATTTGTTGAGCCTGATGGAACCTTTCCAAATCATCATCCAGACCCAACGGTGGAGAAAAATCTTAAAGACATCAAAAAAGAGTTAGAGGGTGAATTTGCGCTAGGGTTTGCTTACGATGGTGATGCCGATAGAATTGCTTTTTTAACGAAGAAAAACAATGTCAAAGGCGACATTATGGCGATTTTGTTCTCCCGTGCCATGAAAAACCCAACCGTCATTGGTGAGGTGAAATGTTCTCAAATTATGTACGATGACATCAATGCTCGTGGTAAGGCGATTATGTATAAAACAGGGCACAGTAACCTTAAAGTGATGATTGCCAAAACGAATGCGGACTTTGCGGCGGAAGTGAGCGGTCATCTTTTCTTTAATGATAGATATTTTGGGTATGACGATGCGATTTACGCCACCCTTCGTATGATAGAAATGGTGAAAAATGGTTTGGATGTGGATGCAGAGATTGCAAAACTGCCTGTGGTGTATTCGACTGAAGAGTTAAAAGTTGAAACCAATGAAAACGATAAATTTCCTTTGGTGGATAAAGTCAAAGAACTTTTGAAAAATCCTCCAAAAGATTTTCCAGCTATCAAAGAAATTGTGGATGTGGATGGTGTGAGAGTCATTTTTAGCGATGGTTGGGGCTTGGTGCGAGCGAGTAACACCACACCTGTGCTTGTCACCCGTTTTGAATCGACCGATGAGAGTCATGCAAAGCTGTATGAGCACAAACTCAATGAAATTATCGCTATGGCTAAAAAGGAGTTACATTAAGCATGAAAGGGATTATTTTAGCAGGTGGTAGTGGTACAAGGTTGTATCCTGTCACAAAGTCTATCAGCAAACAGCTTTTACCTATCTATGATAAGCCGATGATTTATTATCCGCTCTCAGTTTTGATGTTAGCAGGCATTAGAGAGATTTTAATTATCTCCACCCCTGCTGATATTGGTAAGTTTGAAGAGTTGTTGGGTGATGGAAGTCAGTGGGGTATACAGCTTGTCTATAAAATTCAACCCAGCCCCGATGGACTTGCTCAAGCGTTTCTTTTGGGTGAAGCATTTATAGGTAATGATAGTGTCTGTCTTATTTTGGGCGATAATATCTTCTATGGGCAAGGGTTTACCCCTTTGCTACAAAGTTCTGCAAAGCTTGAAAAAGGGGCGGTGGTGTTTGGCTATCAAGTGAAAGACCCGCAGCGTTTTGGTGTGGTGGAGTTTGATGAAAATCAAAAAGCCATCAGCATTGAAGAAAAGCCTAAAACACCAAAATCGCCTTTTGCAGTTACTGGGCTTTATTTTTACGATAACGATGTGATTAAAATTGCTAAAAGTGTGAAACCAAGCGAGCGAGGTGAGCTTGAAATTACGAGTGTGAATGAAGCGTATCTCAAACGTGGTGATTTACATGTAGAGGTACTAGGACGAGGTTTTGCGTGGCTTGACACGGGAACACACGATAGTTTGATGGATGCTGGTTTATTTGTACAGACCATTGAAAAGCGTCAAAGTCATAAGATAGCGTGTTTGGAAGAGATTGCTTATAACTACGGTTGGATTGATAAAGAGTGTGTCTTAGAGATTGCCAAGCCCCTAAGTAAAAATGGGTATGGTGCGTATTTGAAGGATTTGGTCAAATGAGTCAAAAAACGATTTTAGTGACAGGCTGTGCGGGTTTCATTGGTTCCAATTTTGTTCCCTACTTTTTGGCGGAGCATCCAGAGTATCATCTTATTAATTTAGACCTTTTAACCTATGCAGGCACTATGGAAAATCTTAGCGAAGTGGAAAACCATCCCAGACATACGTTTGTGCAAGGGGATATTCGTGATAGAGACCTTGTAGAGTCTTTGTTTGCACAGTACGACATTCAAGGGGTGATTCATTTTGCCGCTGAGTCGCACGTGGATAACTCCATTAAAAATCCAGGGGTGTTTGTAGAGACCAATGTTAATGGTACCTTTACACTCCTTGATGTGGCGTACAAAGCATGGATGCAAAAACCTTTTGTTTTAAAAGAGGGGTTTGAAGCATGTAGGTTTCATCATATCTCTACCGATGAGGTTTATGGAACATTGGGTGCAGCAGGGCTGTTTACCGAAACTACACCGTATGCGCCTAATTCTCCCTATTCGGCGAGTAAAGCAAGTTCTGATATGCTCGTACGTGCGTATCATCATACCTATGGAATGAACACGGTGATTACGAATTGTTCTAATAATTACGGGCCTAAACAACACGATGAAAAACTGATTCCTACCATCATTCGAAAAGCACTTTCCAATCAAAATATCCCCATTTACGGCGATGGTAAAAATATTCGTGATTGGCTTTATGTATTAGACCACTGCAAAGGGATAGAGCTCGTTTTTCATGAAGGCATTTCAGGAGAGACCTATAATATTGGTGGGCGAAATGAAAGAGATAACCTCTACATCGCGCATAAAATCTGTGAAATCTTAGATACCTTAAAACCCAAAGCAACGTCTTATAAAGAGCAAATCAGTTTTGTAGAAGATAGAGCTGGGCACGATAGACGCTACGCCATTGATGCAAGCAAAATTGAGACAAAGTTAGGATGGGTTGCTGAGGAGAATTTTGAAAGTGGTATTGTCAAAACCATTGAGTGGTATCTGAGCAAATACGAGGCATAATGAAATTTTTTTGGCTTTGCTTGACATTTTCATGTTTGGTGTGGGCGGATAAGCCTTCCCTTTTACTGCTTGAGAGCTACAAAGACCAAACTATTTCAGGGTGGTTGATGAGTGAAAAGATGGATGGGGTGAGAGCTTACTGGGATGGTGAAAAGCTCATCTCCAGAGGTGGAACCCTCTTTGCCACGCCTTCATGGTTTACCAAAGATTTTCCTTCTTTTGCTGTGGATGGAGAGTTGTGGAGCAAACGGGGTGATTTTGAGCACATTCAGTCCATTGTGATGCAAAAAGAGGCGCATGAAGGGTGGAGGGAACTTGCCTTTTATGCCTTTGATGTCCCCAAAGAAGCGGGTGGATTAACGAAACGCTTAGCAAAGTTAGATTATTATTTAAAATCAGATTCTGTGGATTATTTAAAAATTGCTCCACAGTTTATATGTAAAGATGCAAATGATCTTAAACGCTTTTTGAGCGAAGTTGAAAAAGCAGGAGGTGAGGGCGTGGTGATTCGCCATCCTGATGGCTTGTATGCTGAGGGAAGAGATGCGTATTCGCTTAAAGTGAAAACCTTTCACGATGAGGAGTGTACTGTGCTTTCTCACCATAAGGGTGATGGAAAATACAAAAATGTTTTAGGTGCGCTTACATGTAAAAACGATGAAGGAGCAATGTTTAAAATCGGTTCTGGTTTTAGTGATGAGCAAAGGCACAATCCACCTGCCATTGGAACAAAAATCACTTATAAATATAAAGAATTAACGAAAAAGGGGAAACCTCGTTTTCCTATTTTTATGCGGATAAGAGAAGAATGATAAAAAGGGTATAAAAGTGAAAATAGCCATCGTTGGAACAGGGTATGTAGGACTTTCAAATGGGATTTTACTGGCACAGCATCATGAGGTTGTAGCTCTTGATATTGTGCCTGAAAAAATTGAGATGATTAACGCTAAAATCTCTCCTATCGAAGATAGAGAAATCGAAGACTATTTAAAAACAAAATCGTTAAATTTCAAAGGCACTTTAGATAAAGAAGAGGCGTATAGGGATGCTTCGTTTATCATCATTGCAACACCCACAGATTATGATCCTGAGACGAATTATTTTAATACCAAATCCATTGAAAGTGTTGTGGCAGATATTCTTACATGCAATCCTCATGCGACTATGGTGATTAAATCAACCATCCCCGTAGGCTATACGAAAAGCTTGCGTGAGCGTTTTAACACCGATAACATCATCTTCTCTCCTGAATTTTTACGTGAGGGAAAAGCCTTGTTTGATAATTTGCATCCGAGTCGTATTATTGTTGGTGAAAAGAGTGAGCGAGCCCAGCTTTTTGCTTCACTGCTTGAAGAGGGGGCAATTAAGAAGGATATTCCCAAACTCTTTACCGATAGCACGGAAGCGGAGGCGATTAAGCTCTTTGCCAATACGTACTTAGCGATGCGTGTGGCGTATTTTAACGAGTTGGATTCTTATGCTGCTATTCATGGTTTAGATACCAAACAGATTATCGAAGGTGTGGGCTTAGACCCTCGCATCGGGCTTCACTACAATAATCCTAGTTTTGGCTATGGTGGGTATTGTCTTCCTAAAGATACCAAACAGCTTTTAGCCAATTATGCCAGTGTGCCTTCTAATCTCATTGAAGCGATTGTCAAATCCAATTCAACCCGTAAAGATTTTATTGCCGATGCTATTTTGAAAAAAAATCCAACCCGTGTGGGGATTTATCGTTTGGTGATGAAAGAGGGAAGCGATAACTTTCGAAGTTCTGCCATTCAAGGCATTATGAAACGCATAAAAGCTAAAGGTGTTGAAGTGGTGGTGTATGAACCCAGCATCAAAGAAGAGAGCTTTTACCACTCTGCTGTAATGAAAAATTTGGATGATTTTAAGGCAACGTGCGATGTGATTATTGCCAATCGCATGAGTCATGAACTGTGCGATGTAGAAGAAAAAGTCTATACCCGTGATCTATTTGGTCAGGATTAGAAAGTATAAATGATGAAAGTTGAGTATTAAGAGATGAATTTTACAAGAACCAGCATACCCGATGTTATTATCATTGATCCAAAAATACATGGTGATGAGAGGGGTTATTTCGTAGAGACT
>JAFGFU010000036.1 GCA_016930915.1 Campylobacterales bacterium | reverse complement strand
TCGTCTTAAAGAGATAGATGCTCAAGGTTCTAGTATGTACGAACGTATCATGGAGCGTTATTTTAAAGGAGCGGTGCTTAACCCATAATATTTCACATAAGGTTCACAGTTTTACTCTATAATGCATCAAATTTTTTTAAAGAGTGAAGATGATACGATTTTTTTTACTGGTTTTGGTACTATTTTTTGGAGGGTGTGGACCTCGTTATGTGATTAAAAACCAATACATTCCCCCAATGGCTTCACAAGCGCAAAGTTGTCTTAATCACTGTACTCTTCTGCGTCAAAGTTGTCAAAATCAGTGCCAGAAGGATTATCAGTACTGTTTAGATGAAGCGTATGGTAAAGCGAAAGTCGTTGAAGCAGAGGCGTTGCGTTCTTTTGAAAGAGCTTATGGGCATTATGATATCGATAGAATGCGTTATGAGCATGATGTGAGGCGTTGGCAGAGAGATTATTATGATTATAGCCGTGATTTGAGCTATTATCAAACTCAATGTGAGCGCAAAAAAGATGTCTATGCGTGTAAAAAAAGAGATGAACTGCGTCGTTTTATGAGTCGATTGAGCCATGAAAAACCCCGTGAACCTCGTGCTCCCCTTCGCCCTAGTTTTGAGCAAATTTTAGTGAATCAGCAGAGCTTTTGTACGACTGATTGCGGGTGTGAACAAAGTTACGATAATTGCTTTGTCGGGTGTGGGGGTACGATAATTCCCCATAAAATTTGCGTGGAAAATTGTGATAAATAATCTTTACATGTAATGCTTTTGTAATAGCTTGAAGGTATCATTTTCTTCATGATTAATGAAGGAATGATACGCGATGTTAAATGAAAAATGGCAAAAACTTGTTGATGTGGCAGATTTTGCTTTTCAGCCAATTGTCAACATTTACACAGGTAAACTCTATGCCGTTGAAGCGTTGATTCGCAATTATGAAGGTGCTGGTTTTGTAACGATTGATGCAATTTTTGACACAGCATACAGCGAAAAAGTGCTTTATATGATTGATGTGCTCTTACGTGAAAAAGCCATTCATAAATTTTCTCTGCTCCCTTTTTCTAAACATATTAAACTTTTTTATAATTTGGATAATCGCATTACCATGATGCCTGATTTTAAGCCAGGGTATACGTGTGAATTGCTGAATAGCTATGGCATGGACACCTCAAATATCTGTTTTGAACTCTCTGAAAAACATCAAGTGGGTATGTATGCGGGGGTGGATAAACTCGTTCTTAACCTTTACAAACAGCAAGGCTATAAAATGGCGATTGATGATTTTGGGGTTGGCTTCTCAGGGCTTCAAATGCTTTTTAATGCCGATCCTAATTTTATTAAAATTGATCGTTTTTTTGTCAGCGATATTCATTTAAGTAAAAAAAAGCGTCTTTTTGTAAGCTCCATTGTTCAAATTGCACAGGTCATGGGTATTTTCACCATTGCTGAGGGAGTAGAGTGCGAAGAGGAGTATTTGGAGTGCAAGAAATTGGGTTGTAACATGGTGCAGGGTTATTTTGTGCAAAAACCAACCCAAAATGTGTGTGAAATTTTATCCTCGTATGAGCATCTCAAAACGGTTTCACTCAACGATAAACGAAAAAGTACCAAGAATTCTGACATTGTGAAATATTTACAAAAGAATCATCCTGTGTTTATTGACTCAAGCATTAATGAAGTGTATGAGATGTTACGCGCGGACAAAACGGTGCATTTTGTTCCTGTTTTAGAGCGTGATTTTACACCCATTGGGGTGATTAAAGATACGGATATTAAGACCTATATTTACTCTAATTATGGAAAAGCCTTGCTTTATAATTTAACAAAAGGGAGTCTTAAGACTATTGTTTCATCGTGTGGCAGAGCAGATATTAACGATCCTATTGAGAAGATTTTAAAAATTTATGGCTTTGATGATGAAAACGATGCGATTTTGATTACAGAAAATGAAAAATATGTGGGTTATTTGAGTTCCAGAGTGCTTTTAGAGATGATTAATGAGAAAAATATTGTCGATGCGAAAGATCAAAATCCTCTCACTGGACTCTCAGGTAATCGTATTATTAACGAGTTTGTCTCAACTGCAATGGAATCAAAAGAAAAAGTGATGATGGCGTATTTTGATTTTGACAATTTTAAACCCTTTAATGATTACTATGGTTTTCGCAAGGGCGATCGTGCCATTACGTTGTTTGCGGATATTTTAAGAAGTGCAGTTGGTTTGGAAGAGTGTTTGGTCGGGCATGTGGGAGGTGATGATTTTTTTTTAGGTTGGAGCTTGAGGGATGAACACAGTTTTGAGCGAGTGTATAGCATCGTGCAAGAAATTGTAGTGAAATTTGCCGAAGATATTAAAAGTTTTTATTGTGAAGATGGGGTTTCTTCAGGCTATATTTTAGCAAAAAACCGTAATGGAGTACTTCAATCTTTCCCCTTAATGACGGTAAGTGCAGCAGTGATTTGTCATGGTTTTGGGTATCAACACGATTTGGATGATAATGAACTCAATGAAATTTTTGGGCGCTTAAAAAAGAGTGCAAAAGCTTCACCTACGCATATTGCGTGTGTGGATTTGGGTGTCATCAAACCAGCGTAAATTTTTTATATGATAGAATAAACTTTTCGCAGCAAGGAGTGCCTTATGCAAGAAGAGAAAAACTATCATGCTTTAAGTTTCAAACTTGAAGAGAGTCTCAAATCCTCGCTTTTTGACCAAGATTTTGCTATAGAGATGGTTTCAAAACATTTGGTTAAAATGCCTTTTTTTCACTCAAAAATCAGAGCGTTGTTTACCTTTATGGGTGTGCCAAATTGTGGTAAGCGTTATATGGCAGAGTTGTTGCTTAAAGCAGATGCTAGACTTGACTCTTTCCAAGCGTTTCAGATGGATCAGTACAATGATGTTTTGAGTTCTGAACAGCCTTTGTCGTTGAGTATAGAAAACGATGTCGTAGCGTTTGTGCAGGCGCATCCAAAATCTTTGCTCTTCTTTGAAGACATCGACAAAGCCGATACACAGGTACAACTAGCACTTTATATGCTCTTTTCTGAGGGTCAGCCAAGCTCTGTTGATTTTTCAGAGGTTGTTGTTGTCATGAGTACCACCCGTTTAAGTAGTTTGCTTAAACGTCAAGATTTGCAGACACTCTTTCGTAATGATCCCTTGCAAGCACATACCTTTGTCATGGAGCGTTTCGCCCAAGAAGAGATAACTCTTAATGGCGATAAACAGCGGGTTTTTAATGCTAAACTCCTCTCCTTGCTCAATGAGGGCTCTTTAATTCCTTTTAATCCTTTGAGTTTAACCGCACTGATTAAAATTGGCGCACACAGTTTGCATACGCTCTCCTACCAATTTAACCAACAAAGTGGTGTGCAAATGGAGTATAAAAATATTGATACCTTTATCTCCTTGCTCACACTCTCTTTAGCGCCCTATTTAAACGCACGCTATATTCAAACCAAGCTTCCAGAGACGCTTTTTAATGGCGTCTATGCGCTTTTAAAACAACACCCAAAGGTCATGCACATAACGTATAATGTCTCTTTAAAGGCTAAAGCATTTGTGCGTGATGCCCTGAGCAATCAGCCCCTTTTACTCAAAAAAATTGGTAAACAGCAGTGGCGCATTAGCCTTGAGTGGTCTTTACATGTAAAAGGAGATAAAGCAAACTATACACTTAAAAATGCACGTTACAGTAAAGAGCAATTACATGTAAATACGCAAGATGCTGTGTGTGTTTCAGAGATTACGTTTCATGATATTGCAGGGCAAGAGCGGGTAAAAGAGGCGTTGCGTGAGGTGCTGACACTTTTTAAAGAGCCAGAGCGTTTAAAACACTTTTCTATGGTGCCGCCTAAAGGGATGATTTTGTATGGACCTGCTGGTATGGGAAAAAAACTCTTAGCCCGTGCCTTTGCCCATGAAGCCGATATGCCTTACATTGTGCTTCGTGATGCGGATTTGTTTGATGGGGCAAAAATTCATAAAGCGTATGCTCAAGCTTACAGTGGCGCACCTGCAATTGTCATTTTAGAAGACATTGATGTACAAGGCATTACGGGTGGGGTGATTGCTACCATGAATGTTGCGCCTGTCATTGAAGAGCTTGATGCGTTGACACAAAGTTTTGAAACCCCTTTGTTTACCATCGTGACACTTGCTCAAAAAGATGATATTCCCGATGCGTTAATTAAAACGGGGCGTTTGGATATTTGCATTGAGGTGCCAAAACTTGACATGCAAGCGAGACGCTTTTTCATTGAGGAGATTTTAAAAATGCCCCACGATGAAACCATTGATGTGGAAAGGGTGGTTCGGTATATTTCGGGTATGGGAGGAGATGCACTCAAACGCATTGGACAAGAAGCAGCACTTTTTGCCGCACGCAAGGGTCTTAAAGAGATTACAGAGGAGATGCTCTTAGAGCAGATAAACGTCATTAAGTATGGCGCAAAATTGGAAAATAAACAGATTCGAGACATCGAAACCTCCATGGCAAAAACAGCCTATCATGAAGCGGGGCATGCGGTACTTTCGTATGTGCTCACACCTACGATTAAAATCGAACAAGTAACCGTCGCACCTCGCAGTGATGCTTTGGGGTTTGTCTCTTACCACCACGATGATTATGTGGATGCTATTTCTAAAAAAGAGCTCTTTGCCAATATCTGCATTTTATTGGCTGGGCGCATTGCGAAAATGGAGCGTTTTGGGCAAGCTGGGATGGAAACAGGTGCGATGAGTGACCTTGAAGTGGCAACCATGCAAGCATATGCTGCCATTGCACTCTTTGGTATGGATGAGGAGCTAGGCTACATTAATGTCAATGGCATTGAATCAGAATACGATAAAGAATTGCTTTCTAAAAAAATTGAAGAGCGCCTTTTGGTATGGATGAAAGTCGCACAAACACAAACTGAAAAAGAGGTCAAACGCTTATGGCCTGCCATTGAAGCGGTGGCTCTGGCATTACTGCAAAAAGAGATGATTGATGGGATGGAGCTTAAAAATATTATTGAAGATAAACTAAAAAGCAGAGGAATAAAAGGGAAAGCATGAAATTTTAAATATATAAGAAAACAAGTATTTGATCATCAAAAAATAGTTCTATTTTTTGATTTTGTCCTAAAATAGGGGGGGACGTTAACTCAAACTAAAGTAAAGGCTTGTTACAATTCATTAACAATTTAAGATAACAACGTTTTACATATAAAAAAGAGAAGTTTATTACATGAAAATTTTAGTAACAGGTGGTGCTGGGTATATAGGTTCTCATACGTGCGTAGAGCTTATTAATGCAGGTTTTAACCTTCTTGTTTATGACAATTTTTCAAATAGCAGTCGTCAAACATTAAAGAGTGTTGAGAAAATTGTAGGTCAAGAAATCCCTTATATAATAGGCGATGTTCGGGACGAGGCTGCTTTGGAAAATGCGCTTATAGGGTGTGATGCTGTTATTCATTTTGCAGGGCTTAAGTCTGTAGGTGAATCCGTAGTTAAACCATTATCTTATTATGATACTAACGTTTATGGTACATTGTGTTTGCTTCGTGCCATGCAAAAATTGCAGATTAAGAAACTTGTTTTTAGCTCATCTGCTACAGTGTATGGTAATCCAGAATTTTTACCTTTTACAGAAAAGCATCCTTTGCGAGCAACAAATCCCTATGGTGAAACAAAGCTTGTCGTTGAAGAGATGTTACGGGACTTGTATGTGAGTGATTCAACATGGGCAATAATGATTCTTCGTTATTTTAATCCCATTGGTGCGCATGAAAGTGGGCTTATCGGTGAAGATCCCAAAGGAATTCCCAATAATCTTATGCCTTTCATTGCACAAGTAGCTGTTGGTAAACGAGAAAAAGTAAGTGTTTTTGGGGATGATTATCCTACCAAAGATGGTACAGGCGTGAGAGATTATATTCATGTAGTCGATCTAGCTATTGGACATGTCAAAGCACTTCAAGTATTGAATAAAACTCAATGCACAGCGATTAATTTAGGTGCAGGAAAAGGTTATAGTGTATTAGATATTATTGGTGCTTTTAACAAAGTCTGTGGTAAAGATCTACCTTATGTGATTATGCCAAGACGTTCAGGAGATATTGCAGAGTTTTATTCAGATCCCTCTTTGGCAAAAGAAATGCTTTGCTGGGAAGCTAAGCGCACTATAGATGATATGTGTCAAAGTATGTGGAATTTTCAAATCAAGAATTTTAAAGGGCATGAAGTATGAAAGGTATTATTTTAGCAGGTGGCAGTGGCACAAGACTTTATCCTATTACGAAAGGGGTAAGTAAGCAGCTTGTACCAATTTACGATAAACCGATGATTTATTATCCACTCTCTGTTTTAATGTTAGCGGGTATTACAGAGGTTTTGATTATTTCTACGCCACAAGATTTACCACGTTTTGAAGAGCTTTTGGGCGATGGAACGGATTTGGGTATGCAGTTTAGCTACATAGTGCAACCAAGTCCCGATGGTCTTGCTCAGGCATTTATTCTAGGGGCTGATTTTATAGGGCAGGATAGTGTTTGTTTGGTTTTGGGCGATAATATTTTCTACGGTCAAGGACTGACTGGACTTTTAGAAAAATCGGTTCAAAATGTTGAGCAAGAAGGGAAAGCAACCGTTTTTGGTTATTATGTCAGTGATCCTGAACGCTATGGTGTTGCTGAGTTTGATAAAGAAGGTAATGTCATTAGCATTGAAGAAAAACCAAAAGAGCCTAAGAGCAAATATGCTGTCGTAGGCTTGTACTTTTATCCAAATTCTGTCGTTAAAATCGCACAAGGTATTAAACCCTCAGAGAGGGGAGAATTAGAGATTACAACAGTCAATCAGGCGTATCTTGCAGAAAAAAACCTCAAAGTGGAACTTATGGGACGAGGTTACGCATGGCTCGATACAGGAACACATGAAAGCTTACTCGATGCAAGTATGTTTATACAGACGATTGAAAACAGACAAGGACTTAAAGTGGCTTGTTTGGAAGAGATAGCGTATGAGATGGGCTACATCAGCAAAGAGAAACTATTAGAACTTGCCAAACCACTTTTGAAAAACCAATATGGCCAGTATCTTATACGCCGTGCCAATGAAGGAAG
Source organism: Campylobacterales bacterium (assembly GCA_016930915.1). Taxonomy (GTDB): domain Bacteria; phylum Campylobacterota; class Campylobacteria; order Campylobacterales; family Sulfurospirillaceae; genus Sulfurospirillum. Next base: position 95 of record JAFGFU010000036.1, on the reverse strand, counting down.
GCTTTAGAATGAATTTTACAAGAACCAGCATACCCGATGTTATTATCATTGATCCAAAAATACATGGTGATGAGAGGGGTTATTTCGTAGAGACT
>JAFGFU010000035.1 GCA_016930915.1 Campylobacterales bacterium | reverse complement strand
GTTTGTTCTTGTTTTCTCTTACATAGTGCCTACGCCACTGATAAACAGTATCCATCTTATTAATTTCTAATGATAATTTATCATAATATTTATGCTTATTATAATAAAACTTATCATCTTGTTTTTCAAATAAAAGCAAATCCCTTATGCCAACGTTTAATTTCTGTTTTTTAGGAAAAATATTAGGTAATTTTTGCTTGGATGCAATAATATAAATCCTTTCTCGATTGTGTGGGATATTTGCATATTCTGATGTATTAAGTATTTTGTATTGTACAAAATATTTTAAATCACTTTCTAAAATATTGAGAATTTTTGTAAATGTTTTTCCACTATCATGATTAACCAATCCTTTAACATTTTCTAAAAGTAAAACTTTGGGTTTATGATATGCCACGATTCTAGCAATATCAAAAAACAAAGTTCCTCGTGTATCTTCAAATCCTTTTCTATAACCAGCAACACTAAATGCTTGACATGGAAATCCTGCAAAAAGAAAATCATGTTGTGGTACTTCCTCTTCTTTAACTTTTGTAATATCTCCTACAGGTAAAATGCCATAATTATGATAGTAAGACTTCCTCGCATGTGCATCTATATCACTGCTAAAAACACAATGTGCTTTTATATTAATCTTGCTAGATGCCTCTTGCATAGCAGTATGAAACCCACCTATACCACAGAACAAATCAATAAAAGTTATGTCATCTTTATTTTGATGCCTATTGTTTATTTCATAAATATCAAACAAGGATTTTTGCACCATTCCTTGCCTAAGATATAGTTGTTCATCATTTTTAACTTTATAATGTGAACTCAAAAAACTAAAATTATCATTTGCGGAAACAATCACATGGTCAATTAGTTTAACTCCTAACACTTCCCCTGCTTCAGCAATTTTCTTTGTTATTTCGATATCTTCATTTGAGGGATTACTATTTCCAAAAGGATGGTTATGCGCAAGGATAACACCTGTTGCGCGATGCTCAAGCGCTGGGGCAAAAATTTCTCTCGGATGAATAAGATTTGAATCTACAGTACCTATACTGATTGTCTCTTGTGCCAGTAAATGATTTGTTGGACTCAAATAAAAAGCTACGAGATGTTCTTTTTTTTCACTTTTTAAAAATTTCAAATAAGACTCCAAATCACTTGGAGATTCAATATAAGACTTTGTTAAATCTTTATTTAAAAATCGTTTAGAAAGTTCAAAAGCACATGCTAGCTGAATAGCTTTGACTTCTCCTATACCTTTTTCTTTCATAAGTTCTTTATAATCCGCATCTACAAGTTTATCGGTATATTTTTTCAAAATTGATTTTGAAACTTCAAATACATTTTTACCCTCAACACCACTTCCCAATAAAATAGCTAAAAGTTCAAAATTATCCAAAAAAGTAACACCATATTTTTTAAATTTTTCCCTTGGTCGAAGAGCGAAAGGTACCTCTTTAATTGGAATATTTTTACTCAATTTATTTCTCACATATAGTTGGCATACTGAATTTTTGGGTGATGAGCTCGCCCTCATCATTAAAATAGAGATAATAGAGCAAATCTTTTTTAACACTAAGACCCACAAGATAGCGCAAAGCCAGATTAGCCTGTAAAGAGGCGATATGCATGACAATAGGAGCAGCAATGCCCTCAGGGGTTTTGTTACTAATAGCAAAGGCTTTAAAACTGCTCTGTTCAAAAAGACACACTTGTCCGTGAAATGCCTCAACAGAGCCGTAAAGCCACGGGGTTTGAACCTCTTTGGCATAGGCATCTATCAAAGAGCGTGTGGGTAAATTATCGGTGGCATCGATGATTAAATCAACGCTAATTTCTTTACATGTAAACTCTTCCAAACGCCCTACATGTGCAATAACCTTCACATAAGAGCAACGCTCTTCTATGCTTTGTTTAACCACTTCGGCTTTGTATTTGCCTTCATCACCGACTTTAAAAGCGATTTGACGGTGAATATTGTGCGCACTCACCGTATCAAAATCAACGAGATGAATCTCGCCAATGCCCGAACTTCCTAGCGCATAGGCTAAAGAGCTTCCCAGTCCTCCACACCCAATAATCACAATTTTTTTGTCTTGCAACAAGGCTTGTTTCTCTTCACCCCAAAGCTGAATTTGTCGGTGAAAATAGTTCATCATAATGCCTCTCGTTTGCTCACTTGTTTTTTCCAACCCCACAATTTTCTAGCTTCCGCTAAGCTCTCTTTTTCAATAGTTGCGACAAGCATCTCTTCTTTATCGCCTAAGCTAAGCTCTACCTCACCAAAAGGGGAAACCAAACTACTTTGTCCGTAAAACTGCCAGGTCTCTTCTTCTTTGTACGTGCCTACTCGATTGGCTCGTAAAATATAGACGTTGTTGAGCATGGAGCGCAGTTTCAAAAGCTCTTCCCAGCGTTTTGAAGACTCAAAGGTTGAAGAGGTGGGCGTCAAGACCACATCCACATTTTTGCGCATTACCTCAGCCCACACCATATCAAAATGCAATTCATACCCACTAACAATACCGAAGCGAAGACCTCCATGTAAAAAAATGGGTAAAGTGTACTTAGAAATAGCATTGGCAAAAAACTTCTCTTCATTCCAATGTTTATAATTCATTAAAAACTGCTGTTCAAAGAAATGCACCGATTTTGGTGAAAAATGGGCATTGCATTTATAACAAAAATTTCCCTTGACATTCACAATAGGAGCGATTACATGTAAATCATACACCGCACACAATTTTTTCAAAGCTTCTATTTTATGGTTGGATTGCTCTTTAATCATCGAAATTGGCATACTTTCTAACTCTTTAAAAAAGCTATTGAGTGTGTATTCACTCAGTAAAACCACCTCAACCTCTTTTTGTTTGCAAATACGAAAATAATAATCCAACTTCGCCTCACTCATCGGTAAAGTGCTTAGTTGCAATGCGGCTATTTTCATCGCTTTTATTCCTTTTCTTGTAATTGCGTGTAGGTCAATTTCGCCTCTTCAAGCATCTTTGTCGCTTCTTTTAAAATAGCAATGCCCTCTTGATACTTTTTCATTCCCTCTTCAAGTGAAAGCTCAGGATTGGAAAGGTTTTCTAAAATAATTTTGGCACGCTCTAGTTTTACTTCAAAACTCTCTTTTTCTTCTTGCATCTTAACCCTTTGCCTCTAGTGCTTTTTTAATGTAAAAATCAAACTTATCATACTCGACTAAAAAGGCATCATGCCCGTAATTGCTATCAATGCAGATATAATCTACCCGCTCGCCTCGTCCCATATTTTCTAACGTTGTCTTAATCAACTCCATCTCTTCGGGCATAAAAAGATTATCACCCTTAAAAGAGATGAGCGTGAGTTTGGCTTTAATATGTTTAATTGAATCTTCCAAAGAGTCATAATTACGTGTCGCATCAAAAATATTCATCGCTTTAATAATATACAGGTAACTTAAAGGGTCAAACCGTTTGGCAAAACTGTACCCATTGTACTCCATGTATTTTTCCACTTGAAAACGCCCAAAAAGCTCATATAAACCATCAGTTTCCACGTAGTTACGCCCAAATTTTTTATTCATGGAGTGTGGACTTAAAAAGCTAATGTGTCCAGCCATTCGTCCCATGGCAAAACTATGCAAGCCCTCTTCTTCAAAATCTTCAGGATGATAATTGCCTTGTTTAAAACTAGGGTCATGTGAAATGCCCTCCATCGCAATTTTATTCCATGCAATAGCCCAAGGACCTGTGGCATAAGTGGTTGCAAGGAGTATCACCCGTTTAGCAAAATGAGGATACTCAATGGACATACAAAGCCCTTGCATTCCACCCATGGAACCCCCAATAATCGCATACGCCTCTAAAATCCCCAAACGAGTAAAAAGGTTCATCTGGGCTCTGACCATATCGCTAATGGTTAACACAGGAAATTTAAGGCGCAACGGCTCTTTGGTTTTAGGATTAATGCTCATAGGCCCAGTCGAGCCAAAACAGCTTCCTAAAACATTGACACAAATGACACAAAACTTTGTCGTATCAATCACTTTTCCATCGCCAATCAAAGGGTCCCACCATCCCGCTTTGGTTTCACCTTCATAGCGACCTGCGGCATGATGACTGCCTGTGAGAGCATGAAAGAGCACAATGACATTGCTTTTGTCTTCGTTCATTTCACCGTAAAGCTCATATTTGAGTTCATACGTCTCTAAAATACGTCCACTCTCTAAATAAAGCGGTTCGTCAAACTGAGCAAGAGCTGTTTTTATTTTCACATAGTTCCTTATTTACATTTACATGTAAGACGAAATTGCACGCTTAACGTATCCTTGATTAATTCACTCTGTAATTGGGTGCTTCATGGGTAATAATCACATCATGCACGTGGCTCTCTTTAAGACCCGCACTCGTAATCTCCACAAATTCCGCTCTCTCTTGATAATCGACAATATCACGTGCACCCACATATCCCATTGAAGAGCGAAGACCACCGACCAGTTGAAAAATGACATCACGAATAGAACCTGCATGTGGTACACGGCCTTCAATACCCTCAGGTACAAGTTTATCCGCAGCTGTTCCCTCTTGAAAGTAACGATCGCTACTTCCTTTGGTCATCGCTCCAATGCTTCCCATACCACGATACGTTTTATACTGACGCCCTTGATAGGTAATAAATTCACCAGGACTCTCATCCGTTCCTGCAAGTAAACTTCCAACCATAACGCTTTGAGCACCTGCAGCTAAGGCTTTGGCAAAATCACCTGAGTATTTAATACCCCCATCCGCAATCACAGGAACACCATGTTTTTTACCCACTTCTGAACACTCTTCAATGGCAGAAATTTGTGGCACACCCACACCTGAGACGATACGTGTTGTACAAATGCTTCCAGGACCTATCCCTACTTTGATGCCATCCACGCCAGCCGCAACCAAGGCTTCCGCCGCTTCAGATGTGGCGATATTGCCAGCGATAATATCAATATCAAGCTCTTTTTTCACCAACTTAACCGTATCAATAATGCCTTTAGAATGCCCGTGTGCTGAGTCTAAAACCAACACATCCACGCCAGCTTCCACCAAAGCACGTGCACGTTCCAACTGACCCACACCAATGGCAGCTCCTACACGAAGTCTTCCAAAACTGTCTTTGTTCGCATGTGGATACTCTTGACGTTTTTTTAAATCTTTAATCGTAATCAGACCTGCTAGTTTATTGTTTTCATCCACCACAGGGAGTTTTTCAACTTTATTCGTTCTAAAAATGGCTTCAGCATCATCTAAAGTGGTTCCTTTTTTAACCGTAATTAACGGCATTTTAGTCATTAGTTCTTCCACATTTTTGCTGTAGTCATTTTCAAAACGAAGGTCACGGTTGGTTAAAATACCAATCAGTGTATCAGTGTCATCAATCACAGGAACACCTGAAATACGATACTCTGACATAATCGTTAAAGCATCACGAAGCGTTGCACTGGCTTTAATAGAAACAGGATCAATAATAATACCACTCTCACTCTTTTTGACCCGTCTGATTTCACGTACCTGAGATTCAATATCCATATTTTTATGAACAATACCAATTCCTCCCAAACGTGCCATCATAATGGCTGCTCTATGCTCTGTGACCGTATCCATTGCTGCTGAAACCAAAGGGATATTAAGATGAATACGTTTGGTAAGTTGTGTTTTAATGTCAACTTCTTTGGGTAAAATTTCTGAATATTGTGGAACCAATAATACGTCTTCAAATGTCAATGCTCTTTTTCTAATTTTCATATGTTTCTCCTATAACCCTAATGCTCTCTCTAAGCTCAGCGCTCCATCTAAAAGCGCTTGCTCACCGTATGCTTGACCAATGAGCTGTCCACCAATTGGCAACCCTTTACTATCAAAACCTAATGGCACTGAAATACCTGGAAGTCCTGCAAGATTGAGGGAAATGGTATAAATATCACTCAAATACATCTCTAAAGGATCAGCTTTTGAGCCAAATTCAAACGCACTGGTTGGCGTTACTGGCATAAATATCAACTCTGCTTCTTTAAAAATCGCCTCATATTGCGCTTTAATAAAATGGCGTGCTTTTTGCGCCTTAATATAATAGGCATCATAATATCCGCTGCTTAGAACAAATGTTCCCAAAAGGATTCTTCGTTTGACCTCTTCACCAAAGCCTAAACTTCGACTTTGAATAAACATCTCTTTGAGGTTTTCATTGCTGCCACGATTGCCATAACGCACGCCATCGTAACGACTTAAATTCGCACTGGCTTCTGCGGTTGCAATAACATAATAGGTGGCGATGTCGTACTTTGAGTTGATGAAATTACGATAAATAATTTTATGCCCCGCTTTTTCAAGCGCTTTAATACCTTCAACCATTTTTTCACGCACTTCAGGACTGGCTTCATTGAGATAGTTCTCAATCACCGCAATGGTCATTTTACGATTGGGGTTGAGTTTATCTGCCACGCTTTGGTGTGCCATATTTGCACTAGTGGAGTCTTTAGGCTCATGCCCTGCAATAATGTCATACAAAATAGCCGCATCTTCAACATTTTGCGTAATGGGTCCAATTTGGTCAAGTGAGCTCGAATACGCTCCCAAACCGTAACGACTTACTTTGCCATAGGTAGGTTTGAGCCCTACACAACCGCAAAATGCCGCAGGCTGGCGAATGCTTCCACCCGTATCACTCCCTAATGCAGCAATGGCAATGCCACCTGCCACTGCTGCTGCACTACCGCCACTGCTTCCACCAGGCACACAGTTTGGATTGTGAGGGTTGAGTGTTTTCCCGTAAAATGAAGATTCAGTGGAACTTCCCATCGCAAATTCATCCATATTGGTTCGACCAAACGGGGCTAAACTATGGCGTAACATATTATCAATAACGGTTGCATTGTAAGGTGCAACATAGCCTTGAAGGATGTTAGAACCACTCGTCACTTCCCAACCATTCACCTGAATATTGTCTTTAATCGCAATAGGAATGCCCGAACCATACTCACTTATAGGTTTACATGTAAGTTGTTCCACATACGCACCCAAGCTCTTTTTTGCTTCAATCTCTTTTTTCAAATCGCTTCTAAACGCTTCGATCTCTTCTTTAGGAAGTTTTAACGCCTCTTTTAAGGTTATCACTTCATATCCTTTAACTGTTTCGTTCTTCGCTTTATCAAATAAACACACACACCAATGAGTGCAAAAATAGCGCCAATGGTGGAAAAAATAAAACTAAGCTCCACAGGAGCGCTCAAATCAACCATTGAGTGCCTCATTACATCGGTGGCAAAGTTCTTCTTCACTTTTTGATCGATATTTCCAACAACGTGGGCATTTGCATTTGGAGGCTTTTAAAATTTTAAAGCTATCCCCTGCCACCTCAAAAACACCCATTTCGCCCGCTTCATCATGCTCAATCACTTTACTCACAGTAAACCAATCTTCTGCATCAACTTTTTCTAAGGCTGAAATTTTAGACGATTTCGTTTGAATGACCAATTCAAGCGTGGATTTAATCACTTTCTCTTTCTTTAAGTTATCCACAATCTCAAAAAATTTCTCTCTGGCTTCCACCATATAGGCTTCATCAAACGCACTCTCAATCGCTGGAAGTGGCGTATAGAGCACATCAAATGCGCTTCTTTTTTTCAAAAGTGCAGGGGCGTACTCCATCATTTCATCAATAGTATACGTGAGTGTTGGTGCCATCAATGCCATTAATTTTTCAGCGATGAGTGCCATCGCACTTTGTGCTGAGAGGCGAAGGGGGTCATTTTTAGCATTACAATAGAGCCTGTCTTTTGAAATATCCAGATAAATACCACTCAGCTCCACGGCAATAAAATGATTGAGAAGTGCAAAGCCTTTAGAAAACTCATACTCCCTAAAATAAGCTTCTACTTCGTCAAAAACACCTTTTGCATGCTTGAGTATCCATTTATCGAGTTCACCCATTTGAGCAATTGGCATAATGGTTTCAAGGTCATTGACGTTTGCCAATAAAAATCGAAAGGTATTACGGATTTTTCGGTACTGTTCGCTGATTTGTTTTAAAATATTATCGCTAATTTTCAAATCGGTAGTGTATTCACTCGTACCGACCCACAGACGTAAAATCTCAACACCGTATTGTTTCGCAACATCTGAAGGTGCTACCACATTACCCTTAGATTTGCTCATCTTCTCACCCTTCTCATCGACGGTAAAACCATGGGTCAAAATTTTAGCGTAAGGCGCAATGCCATTATTGGCGGTACTCACTAACAAAGAGCTTTGGAACCAACCACGATGCTGGTCGCTTCCTTCCAAATACATCGTTGCAGGGTAACTGCCTGAATCATACTCTGAAGATTCAAGCACTGCTTTCCATGTACTGCCACTGTCAAACCAAACGTCTAAAATATCCATCACTTTTTCAAGGTTCTCAGGGTTATAACCGCTCTCTTTAACCAAAAGCTCTGCAATCTCTAAATCCCACCAAGCATCAGCACCTTTTTCTTCAAAAATAGCAGCGATATGCTCAACCACTTTGAGATCAAAAATTGGTTTACCTGTTGTTTTATCTCTAAAAAATGCAATAGGCACACCCCAGTCACGCTGACGAGAGATACACCAATCAGGTCTATTTTCAATCATCGAACCTAAACGGTTAATGCCTGATTTTGGGTAAAAACGAACCTTCCCCAGTTCATCCATTGCCATCTTGCGAAGACTCTCACGTCCATCCACCGCTTCATCCATCGCGACAAACCACTGCTTCGTTGCACGGTAAATGACGGGCTGATGGGTTCTCCAACAAAAGGGATAAGAGTGGGTAAACTTAGAGCATTTCAAAAGTCGTGTACCCAAAAGCTCTAAAATACGCTCATTGCATTTAAAAATATGCTCACCGACAAAACTCTCAGGATTTGGAAGCAGCCCTAAACGAGTAATAGTTTCATCGTAACAACCTCTTTCATCGACGGGCATTACCACTTCAAGACCGTAACGAAGCCCTACTTTGTAGTCATCATCACCATGTCCTGGGGCAGTATGAACACAACCACTTCCCCCATCCATCGTGACATGTTCACCTAAAACGAATTGTGATTTTCTGCCATTAAGAGGGTTGATTGCAAAACTGTTTTCAAGCACGTTGGCTTTAAACGTTTTAACGATTTCACCGGCAATAACACCTTGCTCAATGAGCTTTACATGTAAAGGTTCCGCAACGATGTAGCCATCACTCGTGAATACATAATTTTCATCCGGACTAAACGAAATTCCCACGTTTGCAGGCAATGTCCACGGCGTGGTTGTCCAAATAATCACTGAAGCATCTGAGGCAATCTCTAACTTCGCTTTTGCTTCATCACTGAGCGCAAATGCCACAAAAATAGAGTAATCTTCTTTATCTTCATACTCCACTTCTGCTTCTGCTAAAGCACTTCTCGCTGCCCATGACCAATACACTGGTTTACTACGCTCAATTAAAAGTCCTTTATCTGCTATACCGCATAAAGCACGGTAAATATCCGCTTCAAACTTAAACTTCATCGTCATATACGGATTGTCCCAATCCCCAATAACGCCTAAGGATTTAAACTCTTCACGTTGAATATCGATAAATTTACGTGCATGTTCACGGCACAATTCACGAATTTTACTTTTAGGAAGTGCGTCTTTTTTCTCTTTCCCAAGGTTTTTTTCCACCTGCTGTTCAATCGGTAAACCATGACAATCCCACCCTGGAACGTAACGTACTTTTTCACCAAAAAAGTAATGCGTTTTAATAATCACATCTTTGAGAATTTTATTGAGGGCATGACCGATGTGAATGTGCCCATTGGCATACGGAGGTCCATCGTGAAGAATAAATGTCGTGGGGGCATTTTCTCTGTTTTGAATCATTCTAGCATAAGCACTCTCCTCTTTGGAAAACCACTTTGCATAACGTGCAGGCTCATTTTGGGGAAGATTTCCTCGCATAGGAAAATCCGTCTGGGGAAGAAGCAAGGTCTCTTTATAGTCCATTAATAATCTCTCCTTGGAAGCTATACAGCTGTGAAAACTTTACATGTAAGCGTCTCTTAAAATGAGGCAAGTTTATCTAAAAACGATTTAAGAAGCACTTACGGTATAATGTGAAGATGGAGTTAAGACGCATGAAACGTGCGACACGTCCTAGAAAATACTAAAGGTTATTCTCATGAAAAGCTCTTTGATCGTAGTGGGAAAAGCACTACGCTACAATACTTCATTTTTAAATTATATTCACTCAACCGTCGTTGAGCATTTGGACTTTCCCGATCAAACTGTTTACATTGATAAAAACGATAAAGAGCTTTTCGGTGTAATTGACGAGGCAATTGTTCGCTCTGAGGATACGCTGATTATCACCACATCTGAAAGTTTCAATCTTATCAATAAAGTTGTAGCAACCCTTGGAGAAGAGGCGTTAGAGCTTAAAGGTGGTATGCTCATTCCTTCCAAAACAATCAGATTTGAGGAAAATAGCTATCTTCTGGTGCGTGAAAATAAACGCATTAATGTCATTAAAGTTGAAGAAACACATAAACTTCCTGCCATTCTTATCGAAAATAAAAGCAATACGGCTCTTTTTTCTATTATCAACCTCGATGAAGACTCTTTAAAGATCTTTCTAGAGCCCTTAGCACAAAATTATGAAATTAAAATCACGCCTACCAGACTTATTGATGGATGGATTATGGTTGAAGCTATCTCCAGTAAATATGGCAATATGGAAAGTTTCTTTAAAGCAGCAACCTCACTACTTCCTAATAAAATCATTCAACACCCTGATGTACTTGAATATATGATTCAAAAACTTAAAGAGCATAATAAGACACTCAGCATTGCCGAGAGTTGTACGGGCGGACTCATTGCCTCACTGTTTACAAAACACGCTGGTGTCTCAGCCATCTTTAAAGGAGGACTCATCAGTTATGCCAATGAAATTAAAGAGTCATGGTTAGGTGTGAGTGCTGAAACGCTAGAACAATTTGGTGCTGTGAGTGAATTATGTGTACGTGAAATGCTAGAAGGAGTTTTAAATGCAAGCCTTTCCGATTACGCTATTGCCACGAGTGGTGTTGCAGGGCCAACAGGAGGAAGTGTTGAAAAACCTGTGGGTACTGTCTATGTAGGTGCGCGTGACAAAGAAGGTAACGTACTTATTGAGAGACTCCTACTACAGGGTGATAGAGAATACATCCAACTTCAAAGTGCGTACCATGCTATAAAGTTACTTTTACATGTGGGAGAAAATATTTTTTTAAAAAGTGAAAAAAACTCTTGACAAATGAAATTTTTTTCTCTATAATTTCAGCCTCATTACGAGAAGAACGGTGAATGACTCGTTAGCTCAGTCGGTAGAGCATCTCCCTTTTAAGGAGGTGGTCGATGGTTCGAATCCATCACGGGTCACCACTCTTTTATTTGTGCGACCCCATCGTCTAGTGGTCCAGGATCCCGCCCTTTCACGGCGGTTACAGGGGTTCAAATCCCCTTGGGGTCGCCATTTATATTTCTTCTTTAGTGATTCCCTTTTGGTCGCTTAGCTCAGTTGGTAGAGCGCCACCCTTACAAGGTGGATGTCATAAGTTCGAGTCTTATAGCGACCACCATTTATGCGCGGCGGTAGTTCAGTTGGTTAGAATATCGGCCTGTCACGCCGGGGGTCGCGGGTTCGAGCCCCGTCCGCCGCGCCACGATTTAAAAATTTCCCCTCAGAATTTGTTTGTTTTGTTATAAAACTTTCTGAGCATGACTCGTTAGCTCAGTCGGCAGAGCATCTCCCTTTTAAGGAGGTGGTCGATGGTTCGAATCCATCACGGGTCACCATTGTCCTAAGCGTATTCACTTGTGCGACCCCATCGTCTAGTGGTTAGGACACCGCCCTCTCAAGGCGGGAACGGGGGTTCAAGTCCCCCTGGGGTCGCCATTTCTAAACTCTATTTCCTCTTTGATGAATTCCTTCATTTTCATAAATATCAATCTCTTGCTTATATTCTGGATTTGCTTTTTTAAGCTCTGTATCCATAAAAGCAATCATTTTAGCATCAGTATTTTTATGGCTTGCAATTAATAGAATAAAATTAAGATATACCTTAGCACTTTTAGGCAAGGCTCCTTTTTCTTTAGGCGGGAAAGGGCACTCTTTGGCTGCTTTTAAAATAGCTGCACTCAATTCATTTTTAGTAGATGTTCTCTTTGCTGCAATTTCAACAAGTTCTTCTATTGCAATTTTTCTGGCTTCTTCTTCTTTAATCTCTTGAGGTGTTTTTTTTTCGACAATCACCGTTTTTTGAAGATTCATGACCACAATAAATAAAGAGACAAGCACAATAATAATAACGGCAACAATGCCAATAATCAAATAATTTTCTTGCATCAAGATGCCTCTTACATTTTTCCCTATTATAGCACACACAAAGAGGGAAAAAGCCCCTCTTTATGAGATTATTTACAATGTTTTTTCTATATTGCGTTTAGGATAAGCAATAGCTATCACTAAAGCAACAATGACAATAGTATAATAGACAAACGGTGGAATAGGAATAGGATCCCCTGCTGCGTAAGAGTGCATACCTGAGAGGTAGAAATTGACTCCAAAATAGGTCATAATAATCGATGCAAAGGAGAGTGTTGATGCTACAGCAAAAGCAAAAGGATTATTCCATTTAGGGACAAATCTAAAATGCACAATCGCTGCATAAATAACGATTGAAACGAGTGCCCACGTCTCTTTTGGATCCCATCCCCAATAACGTCCCCAAGACTCATTTGCCCACACACCGCCTAGAAAGTTTCCTATGGTTAGAAGGCTCAATCCTAGAATCATTGCCATTTCATTAATACGTGTTGCTTCAACAATATTTCGATCAAGCTCTTTATTGCGTTTTGTATTGGTTTTACTTCGCAATAGAAAGAGAATTAATGTAAAAAAGCCAAGCAGTGCACATAAACCCAAAAATCCATAACTTGCTGTAATGACTGAAACATGAATATTTAACCAATAAGAATTGAGAACGGGAACCAATGTGGTAATTTGTGGATCCATCCAACTTAAATGAGCAACAAAAAGTGTTACACCTGCTAAAATAGAGGTTAATGCCAAAGAAACAACTGATTGACGTGAGAAGAAAATGCCTGCCAGCGCAATTGCCCATGCAATATATATCATTGACTCATAGCCATTACTCCAAGGTGCATGCATTGCAATATACCAACGAAGGCCTAATCCAAAGGTATGGACTAAAAAAGCAAGCGCATTAATTCCAAGAACTACCTGTGTTACAAATCGAATATTAAGTGAAGACTTAACCATTTTAGCAAAAATAAAACAGAGCAATACTAAGCCACTCAGCAAATAAACAGGGGTCAATCTTTCAAAAATTTGTGCATGATTAAAAAATATTTCTGCTTTAATGCGCTTTGCATTTGGGATAATATCAGAGGCATATTGTTCTTGATAAGCTCCTAATTTTTCTACCGCCTTATTCGCTTCAGCCCAAGTCCCTTCTTTTAAACCAGTGCTTATCGCCTCGAAATAACCACCAACTAGCGCTCTTACTTCATCCCCTTCTTGCTTTGAAAATCGCATCACCGCATCTTGTGGCGCAAACCAGCGTTTTGCCACATCATTTTGTTTGGGGATCATTCTAAAAATCTCACCTGTATAAACCATATAACAGATGTTAACACGCTCATCAACTTTAATAATATCTTTATCGAATTGATTTCGAAGAGCTGGTTTTTTACGATTTGCCTCTTCAGAATATTTTGTTAATTTATAGCCACGATCACCCTCTTTCTCAAAAAAATCATTAAAAGAGGCATACTTTTGATCTGCACGCATTCCTAAAATCTTTTTCAATTCAGGATGAAATACTTTAATAATCGGCATTACTTGCCACTGTGCGGGTGAGCTCATCATACTCAGCGCGACTTGATTTGCACTAAGTCCCTCATAGCTTGAGCGTGCATACACTTTATTAATCATTTCCATTGAAATCGTATCAATGGGTTTAAATCTACCATCAGCACTTTGTACAAGCAATTGACCAAATTTATCTGCATGTTTGACATCATAGCGTTTTAAAAAGTCAAGATTCTCATCCAATGTATTTGCGTGTAAAACACTACCTTGAGATAAAGTAAAACCTAAAAAAAGTACCATCAATAAAGAGTTCATTTTAACCATATCTTTTTGTACCATAGAAGCTAATTTTCTAAAACGACTTTTAGCATTGAGAAGGTTAAAAAAGAGTCCCAAACACAACAGTGTATACCCAAAATATGTAGGCAGTTTTCCAGGGTCATTATTAACTGATAGAATTGTTCCTTTTTCGTCTTTATCATAGGAGCTTTGAAAAAATCGAAATCCCCTATAATCAAGAACATGATTCATATAAATACGAAAAGGCATATGTACCCCTTTTTCAGCATCAACGACTTCAACTTCACTTGCATAAGACATAGGAGACATTGAACCGGGATAACGCTCTAGTTGAAATTCATTGAGTTTAATATAAAAAGGAAGTGCGAAAATTTGAGAACCCCATTCAAAAGCAAAAGGTACGCCTCCAATCATCTCTCGAACAGACTCACCTCGTGATCCTTTACCTTGACCAAAAAGGGCAATTTCTTTGCTCTCCCCTTTAAAATTTACTTCTGCAATCACAGCAGATAAGGCATTATTTTTATTCATCGGTGTTTTATCCGCAACCGCTTTTTCTTTTCCTTTAAGCCCAATATAGCGAGGAGCAAAATTAATATGCCCAATCGTATAGAGTTGCCCTGTGGTAAAATTGTGCTTTTTACTGCCCTCGTATTCACCACGCTCATTCTCTACCATTTTAAACCATGAAACATTTGAGGGCGCCATAAAGTAAAATTTGCCATCTTCCAAACTAATTCGGATTTCCTCTTTTTTGCTCTCTTTAGGCTTTGCGTTAAAACTAAAAATGTATTCACTTGTTTCGTAACGCTCCCCCTCTTTTAAATTGACACTCAAGCTCTCACCATAACCACTTAAAATCATTGAAATCATAGGAACACCCGCAGGATCATCCACAGTTTTTTTGGTTGCATAGGTTAAATACTCTTTGAACTTTACACTTGCTTTTTCACCATCGACATCAAAGGAAAAAGAAAAATTATTACTACCAATTTGAGAAATCAATTGTGGATGGCTATATTGATACGTTTTATCATCCTTTAATGCGGTTGCACTAATAAAAGGCTCACTCGACATAACTTTATTTTCTTGCATACCATTTCTTACATGTAAAGATCCCTCAAAACCAAAATAACGTGTAACACCTGAACCAATAAGGATAAAAATAAAACTAAGATGAAAGAGAAAAGAAGGGAGTTTATCACGTGTGTAAAGTTTGTATTTCACAATATTATAAATCAAAATGACGCCTAATGCCACTTGCACCAGCTCAAACCACCATGAAGTATAAATAAGTGCCCAACTGGTTTCCACACCAAAATCATTTTCGACAAACGTTGCAAAACCGCTAAAAAAACCAAAGACCACAAGTAAAATAATGGCTGATTTAATGGAAAGAATGCGCTTTAGTACCAAATCCATAAAACTCCCTTTTTAGAGAAAAATTGGATTATGTTACCGTTTTAAAGTAAATAGTTTATAAATCATTAAAGTTAGCGTAAACCCCTTAAAAAAGAGGTTTACATGTAAAGATTTTTGGCTTATCCGCCGAGGTATTTTTTACGAATGGCATCATCACCAATCATATCAGAAGCAACACCACTCATAGCAATTTTTCCATTCTCCAATACATAGGCTTTATCAGAAATTTTAAGCGCTGCAAAGGCATTTTGCTCCACCAAAAGAATGGTAATTCCTTCACCTCTCAAACGCTGAATAATCTCAAACACTTCCCCTACAATTTTAGGAGCAAGGCCAAGACTTGGTTCATCCAACATCAAAAGTTTTGGTTCACCCATTAAAGCACGAGAAATAGCCAACATTTGTTGCTCACCACCACTCATAGTTCCTGCAAGTTGATGGCGCTTATCTTTAATACGTGGAAAAAGTTCATACATGGCATCTTTTAAATGCTCATAATTTTCATCGTTATTAAAGGCACCCATACGAAGGTTCTCTTCTACGGTAAGGTTAATAAAAATCTTTCGCCCCTCAGGGACTAATGAGAGTCCATGTTGCACTAAAGTGTGCGTTTTATGATTGCGTGTGTCATACCCTAAAAAATTGATATCGCCTGTTTTTTTAACACTATTGAGTAAAGCCTTAAGTGTAGAACTTTTACCTGCACCGTTAGAGCCGATAAGGGAGACAATTTCTCCCTCTTTTACCTCAAAATCAATTCCCTTTACTGCCTCAATGAGTCCATAATAGACATGTAAATTTTTAACACTAATCATTATGAAAATCTCCTAAATACGCAGCAATAACCTCTGGGTCTTGAATAGCATCAGCGGGTTTCCCCTCAAAAATTGTTTTACCATAATCTAAAACAAGCACTTTGTCACATAGCTGATTGACAAATTTCATATCATGCTCGATCACAAGCACGGTAAGGTCAAAGTCAACTCGTGCTTTTTTAATCAACTCTCCTAACTCCTCTGTCTCAGAAGGATTCATTCCAGCAGCAGGCTCATCTAAAAGTAAGAGTTCAGGGTTTGTTGCCAAAGCCCTTGCAATTTCAACTTTTCGTTGTTGTCCATAACTCAAATCTACCGCTTTTTCATGTGCAAATGCGCTCATCCCAAAATAGTCCAAAATCTCCATGGAACGTGTTTTAATGCGTTTTTCTTCGCTCAAAAAACGAGGAAATCGAATAATAGACTCTAAAAATCCATACCGTACTTGAAAATCAAAGCCAATCAAAACATTATCTAAAACACTCATACTGGAAAAAAGCCTGATATTTTGAAATGTTCTTGCAATGCCTTTACGCACAATGTGATGGGGTTTAAGACCATTTAAAACTTCATTACGAAAAATAACCGAACCCGAACTTGGCTCGTAATTGCCTGTAATGATATTAAACATGGTTGTTTTACCTGCGCCATTAGGTCCAATAAGCCCAAAAATCTCTTTAGGAGCCACACTAAAACTGGTCTCTTTAATAGCACTAACCCCACCAAAATTTTTAGTGACATTTTCAATTTTTAAAATCATTTGCCACCCTTTTTACGTGATTTAAAAAGGTCGGTTAATTCTCGTTTTCCCATGACACCCTCACGAGCAAAAAGCATAATAAAAATTAAAACTAAAGAAAAAACAACCATTCGCATACCAGGCATCGCTGTCGTTTCATACCCAAAAAGATTCATAGGCTCATCTAAAAAGCGCATCCATTCGCTACCACCCATAACCAAAACGGTACCAATAATCGCACCCGTTGTACTTCCAAGCCCTCCTAAAACAATAATAATTAAGAGTTGAAATGTAAAGAAAAAGTCAAATAAATCAGGTGAAATACTCGTTAAAAGTGCTGCAAGCAATCCTCCACCAACACCTTCAAAAAAAGCACTGGTACAAAATGCTAAGGTTTTAGCTTTAAAGGTATTAACTCCCATAGCAATGGCGGCATCTTCATCATCACGTACCGCTTTCATGGCACGACCAAATTTAGAATTCACAATGTTTAGTATAACAACAACTGCAACAATCGCCAAACCACCCGTCCAATAGAGATTTGAAAACTCAGGAATATCATTAAGTCCTAAAGAACCATTCGTCACTTCAGGATGATTAATGGCTAAAATTTTAATAATAAAACCAAAACCAAGCGTGACAATCGCTAAATAATCACCACGAACACGAAACACAGGGAAGGAAAGCACCAATGCTAAAAGCATTGCCAACAAACCACTTAAAAGTAATGCAACCACAAAGTTTGATTGAAGTGTCATGACAAAAGGATAAGGATCCGCAATAGCATACTGATATGATTTTGCATCTGGGGAGATAAGTAAAAGTGCTGTCACGTACGCACCAATAGCTACAAATCCATTAGGCTCAAGTGAAAACTGACCTGTTACGCCATTAATCAAATTGTAGCTGACGGCTAAAATAACAAAAATGGCAATGTTATTTAAAATTCTCACAGTGTATTCATCAAAATGCCCATTGGCAAACCAAATAAACCAAACGGTTCCTAAAATCATTCCTACTTTTATTAAAAAATGTTTATTTATCATCGCTTGCATCTTAAAACCTACTCTTTTCAAAATCAATTCCTAAAATTCCAGTAGGCTTAAATAATAAAATAAGAATTAAAAAGATAAATGCAAAGGCATCTTTATAGCCACCTAGTTCTGGGAAAAAGGCAATGACAACAACTTCAGTAAATCCAATGATTAAGCCACCAAGCACCGCACCTCCCACACTACCTATGCCACCAACAACTGCGGCTGCAAAAGCTTTAAGCCCTACAAGCACACCCATCATTGGTTCCACAGAGGGATAATTCACTGCCCAAAAGATACCACCCACAGCTGCCAGTGCTGAGCCCATTCCAAAAACAAGGGTAATCACACGATTGGCATCAATACCCATCAAATTTACCGTTCCCACATCAAAGGCAAGTGCTCGTATTGCCATACCGTATTTGGTTTTAAATAAAATCCATAAAATAACACTCAATAAAAACGCTGTCATAATAGGAACAATCACTGCAGACATTGGCATCATTAAGCCAAAAAATTCCACCATCACCTCTAAGTAAGCAGGCACAGGAAATGCACGAGGAACGCCTCCAAAAAAGACGTTAAAGGCATTTTCAAGAAAAAAGCTCACACCAATAGCCGTAATTAAAAGCGAAATTTTTGGAGCTTCACGAAGGGGTCTGTACGCCACTCTATCGCTTGCCATACCTAAAAGCGCAGCACCAACAATCGCTAAAAGAACTGCTGCCACAAAAGGAAGTCCCAAAACTTCCATACCAAAAAATCCTAAAAAACCACCCACCATCATAATATCGCCATGTGCAAAGTTAATGAGACGCAATACACCATACACCATCGTATAACCAATAGCAATGAGTGCATACATACTGCCAAGGCTAAAACCATTGACCATTTGTTGCATAAACATTGTTAAATCCAAATAGATTCTCCTAAAAAATTTTAGAACAATGCCTTACAATAGGCACTATTCTAAAATCTCTACCTTTACATGTAAAGGTAGAGAAAATGAAGAAAAATTAAGGATTGACGGTTGATTTATAGACCGCTTTTCCATTGGTAACAACTTTAATAACCGCAGAACGGGTAGAGTTACCTGTTTTATCAAGGTTAATCACACCTGAAACACCCTCAAAATTCACCGTTGATTTAATAGCGTTATTAATACAAATACTATCTTCTGGATTTTCACAACGATTCATTGCATCCACCATAACGTTATACGCATCCGCACCTAAAGCGACAAAAGAGTTAACCTCTTGTTTTCCTGTTTTTTTCGCATACGCTGCAATAAACTCTTTTGATTTCTCAGTTGGAGGCGCACCATAATCAAAGAAGTCTGTAAACATATGTCCCTCAACAGCGTCCCCACCTAGGTCAATAAACGTTTGATTAGCAACACCATCGGTTGAAAACATTGGCTTACTTAAACCAATTTGTTTTGCTTGACGTGCAATCATAGAAACTTCAGGATGGTACATTGGTAAGAAAAGAAAATCAGGATTTGCCGCTTTGATTTGAGAAACAACCGCTTTAAAATCTTTATCGCCTGAGCTTACTTTAATCTCTTTAACAATCTTTCCGCCATTTTTTGTAAAAGATTCTTTGAATGCTTTTGCAAGCCCTAAAGAGTACACTTGTGCTTGATCAACAACCACAACCGCTGTTTTAAGATTTAAGTCTTTAAATGCATAATTGGCTACAACTTCACCTTGAAACGAGTCTGTAAAACAAACACGACTTGCAAAGTTTTTATTTTCTGTGAGTTTATCGTTGGTTGCAACAGGTGCAATGACAGGAATACTTTTTTTCTCAGCAATTGCCATAACCTGTGACGTATTGGTACTGGTAAGTGCGCCTAAGATTCCTACTACTTTGTCTGAACTTATAAGACGTGTTGTAGCATTAGCCGTTTCAACTTTATCGCCTTTATTGTCCACCAAAATAAGCTTAATGGTATCACCATTTTTAAGTTTGGGTTGCAATGAATTTGCAAACTCAATGCCTTCATTGGTGGTTTGTCCATAAGCGGCCAGTGGTCCACTCATCGCCATAACAACACCCACATTAATCTCTTTCGCATAAGAAAACGTTGCCAAAACGGCAGCAGAGGTAGCAAGTAACGCCAATTTCTTCATGTCAACTCCTTAGTGTAGTTGATAAAGATGGTACTAAAAAGTTACTTAAGATCGAATCTCATATGAAAGATGCAGTGTATAAAAAATAAGCAGGAAGAAAAAAACGTGTAAAAAAGAAACCCCGCCCTAAGGCGAGGTTATTACGAAAGAGAGAATTAGAATTTGTAGTTAAGATTAAGTCTCATAGCACTTTTGCCAGAAGCGTCTTTGCTACCGTCTTCATAAATGACAGCTGTACTTAAACCTTTAAGTGCACCCTCAAAGGCATAGTCTGCTTCAATCGCAGCAAATGCTGCTTTATAATCAGTGCTATCAATATCATTAACGGTATAACTTACACCTACATTAGCATTTTTCATAATCGCATATGTTGCGCCAACTTTATAGGCTTCAGTATCATTTTCATAGCTACTTGACATAATTGGTGAACCTGTGTAAGCAAGGTCAGCACCACCACCAAGACCAGAAACAACACCTAAGCCATTCGTTTTGTCATTGACTTTTGAGTACGCTACATAAGCACCAAAAGCATCATAACCTAAACTTACTTTTGTTGCCCATAAATTATTTGCATCATAGGTTGTATCATTGCCACCAAAATCATTGTAATAGTACTGTGCTGCTAAGCCATAGCTAAAGCTCCCTGCTTTACCTTGATAATCAGCCTCAGCGTATGCGATGCTTAATCTATCCATAATACCTTTTAAATCGTTAGCTTGTGCATAGGCTGCTGTTAAAGTTAAGCCTGCAATTGATTTATTAATCGCTGCTACTGTAAACGCACCATCTTCAATTTCAGGACTTACACCACTCGCACCGGAACCTGTTCCAAATGTTTTTGAGAATTTACCAATGTTACCATCACCATCGGTTCTATCTTGGAATTTTTGAACATAACCCGCAATTAAGGTTGTATCTGGAAGGTCAGTGTTGATGATTGCAGCACCTTCGAAAGATTGTTTTGTCATACGAGAACCACTTGATGCAACCAGTGGTGTATCAAGATACATACGACCAACCAATGCTGTTGTTTTACCTAATGTATAAGAAAGGTATGCTTCTGAAAGAACAGCACCTGAACCATGCATATCACCATCAAACATAGCTTCACCATCATCATTTATAAATGGAGAAGAAGAAGATTGGAAGGTACCTTTAAATTTGAAACCATAAAAACTTGCAGTCTCATAGCTTAAATCTAAACCTGTTGAAAAGATATCTGCATTGCCAATATTGTCATCTTTATCTTTTGTCCAGTAGTATGCTTGAATAGCACCACTTACTTTACCATTTTTAAATGCGTCTGCCAAAGTGTCCGCCGCAAAAGAACTGGATGCAAGTCCAGCAACCATCATAGCCGCCAAGCTAAGTTTAGCTAATTTCATATTTTCTCCTTAAAAATGTGTGTTACCGTTTGGTTACGAAAAGAAGTATACAAAAAAATTGACTAAAGTCAAATAAAGAGGTGGTGAAAAAATAGTCTTCTACTAATACACTTCTCTTCTATGTGCGATACGCACCAGCGTAATCAACACCAAATCATTCTCTTTCAAATAAATAATACGGTAATTCCCCGCTCTTTTTCGAAATTTGCCTTTGTATTTACCTTTGAGTGCTTTATCGTTGGAAAAATTGCCTTCTTCTAACTCTTTAATTTTTTCAAAAATATGTAACTGGTTTATTTTATCAATACTTTCAAGTTCTTTCAGAACAATTTTTGGAACAATAATCTGATACACTTAACGAAGTCCCAAGCGTTTTGCGGCATCTTCTAAGGTAAAAACTTCCATCTGACCACTTTTAATTTCATCAATGCGTTTATCGGAAATCATTTCATCTAACGTATCAAAATAACCTCCCACCGCTTTTTCAATGATATAAGTACGCGTTCTGTCTAACTCTTTTGCATAAGTATCTATTTCATGGATAAGTGTTTCATCTAAACGAATGTTAATGGCTTTTTTCATTGTAGTGCCTTGTGTTGTAATGTATCCACAATTATAGCATAGAATGTGTAAAGAAGAGAATGATTAGCATAAGAGGCTTGAATTTAAAAGTTAAAAGTCAAGCCCTGACCCCTTTTTGGGTGGAAGAAAAAAGAGAGTGGCGAGTGCCACCCTCTTAGGATTTAAATCTCGTACAAATTAGAATTTGTAACCTGCTTTAAACCACAATTCGTCTGTATCGTATTTTGTAGTTCCTGTATCTGCTTCTCTTGTCTCATACTCAAGACCTGTTGTTAAACCTGGAAGCGCAGCCACTTTGTAGTACACACCTGCACCAATACTGGTATAGTCTGTATCATTGCCTTTAGCACCTGTAGTTTTGCTGATAGAATGTCCTTGATCTGTCCATTGGTATTGAGCCATTGCACTAAGACCTGCTACGCCTACTTTTGAGAAATCATAATTAACTTGGAATTTATAAGCATCAGTATCTGCTGTTGCAGTAGAACCTGCTGAACCTTGAATCATAGTACCTGTATACGTACTTGTTCCATTACCCATACCAAGAATCACGTTATCATTACTGCTAGTTGTTGTTGCTGCAAATGATGCACCAAAACCTGCAAGCTCTTTAATAGATACACGCGCACCGAACATGCTACCTTCGTAGTTTAGATTGTCTAAACCAGTGTCAGTACGTGAACCTCTGTAGTTTGCATCAAAGCCTAGTTTAAAGCCTGCAACTGGAAGTACATAATTTGCTTCTGTATAGTACACATCAACATCAGCAGCATCTACAACATCTTTAACTACTGCATATTGTGCTGTTAAGGTTAAACCTGTAATTGATTTATTGATAATTGCTGCAGTATAAGCACCATCGAAAGAAAGTGTACTAGCACCATTAAATGCTGCACTTTTTTCAAATGTTGGAGCATCACCATCACCATTACCAGAAATAGTACTTGTTCTACCTTGGAATTTATTAACATAACCAGCAACCAATGTTGTTTGTGGAATGTCAGTATTGACAACAGTCACACCTTCAAATGACTCTTTAAAGAAACGAGAGCCTGAACCACTTACAAGTGGAGTAGAGATAAATTGGCGACCAATTTTTGCGTTGGTTTTACCAATTTTATACCCTAAATATGCTTCTGAAAGCACTGAACCTGATGCATATTCATGGCTTTTAAAAGCGTCCTTTGTATCTGATTTATCACTTGAAGAAACAAACGGCATAGAGCTACCTTGATATGTGGCACCTGCATAGAAACCATAAAGGCTATCGGTT
The DNA here is from genome assembly GCA_016930915.1 of Campylobacterales bacterium. Classification (GTDB taxonomy): domain Bacteria; phylum Campylobacterota; class Campylobacteria; order Campylobacterales; family Sulfurospirillaceae; genus Sulfurospirillum. The sequence goes on along the minus strand of JAFGFU010000035.1, from coordinate 50,864 downwards.
ACAAAACCTAGGGTTAAACCAACGTTTGTAAGATTCGCATTGTTATCGCCAGTTGCATTTTCAGTTGTTTTGTCAAAATACCATGCTTTTAACTCACCTGATACTTTTCCGTTTTTGAATGCGTCAGCCAATGTATCTGCCGCAAAAGAGCTAGATGCAAGACCTGCAACTACCATAGCCGCCAAGCTAAGTTTAGCTAATTTCATAGTGTCTCCTTGAATTTTTTTGAAAGCGAGGAAAGTCTATCACAAAATTTTCTAAATTACAATAAATCTTTCAGGAAAAAGCCTCTTTGAAATCGCTTTGTAACATCTTATTAGGGGTCAGGGCTAAACTTTTAACTTTTTATCTGAAAGTTAAAAGTTTAGCCCTAACCCCTAATTGTTCATAAAAATTAAGGTAAGAAGGTTTTGAGCCTTCTTACCTTTTACATGTAAAGATTACACGCCAAACATCAATTGCGGTAACCATAAAGAGATGATAGGAATATACGTAATAAGAAGAAGTCCTACAAATAACACGGCTACCCATGGAAGCGATGCTACGACAACTTCTTTGAGGCTCAGTCCTGTCATGCCCGCCGCTACGAAGAGGTTGAGCCCAACGGGTGGGGTTATCATACCAATTTCCATATTTACAATCATAACAACACCAAAGTGAATTGGATCAATTCCTAAGGCAACAACCAAAGGCAAAAGCAGTGGCACGGTAATCATAACAACCGAGCTAGGCTCCATGAATTGCCCCATAAGCAATAATAAAATATTAACAATAACCAAGAACATGATAGGACCAACATTTGCGTCCATAATCATTTGTGTAATTTGCTGAGGAATCGTTTCATCGGTTAAGAAATGTGCAAAAATCATCGCATTAGCAATAATAAAGAAAATCATTGAACTGGTGAGCGCTGATTCTAATATAATAGAATAAACATCTTTAAGTTTTAAATCTTTATACACAAAAACGGAAACAAAAAAAGCATACACTGCACTGGCCGCTCCCGCTTCTGTAGGGGTAAAGAGACCACCGTAAATACCGCCAATAACCAAAACAATAAGCATAAGCGCCCAAAAAGCATCTTTGAATTTTTGTAAACGTACTTTAAAAGGAGCTGGTTCTTGTCGTTTAAAACCAAGACGTACGGCGCCTACATATGTTAACGCCATAAGCATAAAACCCAGCAATAAACCAGGAATAACACCTGCCATAAAGAGCTTTCCAATAGAAAGATCAGCCGTTACACCATAAACAATAAAAACAATGGATGGAGGAATCAAAATACCCAAACTTCCGGATGTTGCGATTGTACCAATGGCGTATCCTCTAGGATAGCCTGCTTCTTTAATAGCCGAAAACATCACCGAGCCAATCGCCGCAACCGTTGCAGGTGAACTTCCACTAACCGCTGCAAAAATCATGGACGCAAAAATTGCAGAGATAGGAAGTCCCCCAGGGAGATGCCCCACAATGGATTGCGCAAAATCAATAATACGCTTAGCCGCCCCACCTTTGGAAAGGAATGAGCCTGCCAAAATAAACATAGGAATTGCCATAAGTGTGTATTTATTGAGACCATCAAAAACATGAGAGGTAATACCCATTAAATCCATTTCGGTAAAGAAAAATGCCGTAATGAGCGTACTTGCGCCCAAAGAGACCGAAACAGGAACGCCTAAAAACATCAATAAGAAGAGTAATCCAAATAGACTAAGCATTAACATCTTTAACTCCTCTTATCTCTAATGAATCTTTAATCGCTTCTAATTCATGGTTCACTACAACATTTTTTGCATTCATCTCTGCCACTTCAAATATCTTCTCACCCGCACGAAATGAAGCCCCAACAAAGGCTAAAGGAAGGACTAAGTGTGGAATCCACATAGGAACACCAAGGTCAATGCTCATTTCACCAAAATCGATCATCATCAACGTGAGTTCATAACCCAAATAGGCCATCAATCCCAAATAGAGACAACTAAAAAGGTGTGCTGCCATTAAAATCACTTTTGCCATCATCGGTGGTAGCTTTTCTAAAAGCATGGTCACAGAGATATGCACTCCTTTTTTGAAACCATACGCAGCACCAAAGAGCGCTGACCACATGAATAAGTAGTTTGTAAGCTCTCCTGCCCAGGTAAGACTCATTTCAAAAAAGTAGCGCAAGACTACGTTCATAAACGCTAGGAGGACACCTAGTGTTATACCAAATACGGCAACATTTTTATTGAGTGCCATAACTCCCAAATCTAGGATAGTAAAATACTTTCTCATCGTTTTTTCTTCTTCATTGTGTATTTACATGTAAAGATTTAGAAAGGCTCTTTTTTATCTAAAAAGAGCCTTTACCTTGTTTATTCTATTAGACTTCTTGCAGTTTTGCAAGAAGTCTATTTAACTGCTTGAACTTTTTTAATTAAGTCTTCACCAACGGTTTTGTAAAACTGTGGATAAATGGCTTCCATTGCTTTTTGCCATGCAACTTTTTGCTCAGCTGTTAGGGTGTGAACTTTAAGATTGCCTGTAGATTTAGCATACTCATTGATTTTTGCAAGCATATCGTCATCATCAAGGGCTGCTTCTTTTCGTTCATACTCGGTTGCTTCTTTCATTGCTTGAAGTACCATTGGTTTTAAATCTTTTGGAAACTTTTTCCAAAAACTCTCACTCATAATGACCAAGTAACCTAAATATCCGTGATTTGAAAGGGTTAAATCTGTTTGAACTTCATTAAATTTCTTAGTATAGAAGTTGGAAAGTGGGTTCTCCGCACCATCAACAACGCCTTGTTGAAGCGCTGAATAAACCTCTGAAAATGGTAAAACTTGAGGATTTGCACCCACTGCTTTAAACTGTGCTTCCAAAACGTGTGAGCTCATAATTCTAAATTTTTGACCTGCTGCATCTTCAGGAAGAAGAACCGCTTTTTTGTTAGAAGAGAGGTGTTTAAAACCTGCATCCCAATAATCAAGCGCAACAAAGCCTTTTTTGGTCACTTTATCTTTTAAGATTTGTCCAACTTCTCCATCTAACACTTTGTAAAGATGCTCTTTATCTCTAAATAAGAAAGGAAGATCAAAAAGTTGCATTTCAGGAACAATGCTTGTAAATTTAGAAAAGCTTGGCATTGCAATGTGAGCATTTCCTAATTTCAATGCTTTCATCTCTTCGCCATCACCATAAAGTTGAGAGTTTGGAAATACAATCACTTCCACTTTACCGTTAGTAAGCTCGCCAACTCTTTTTGCAAAAAAATCAGCACCTTTACCTTTTGGGGTATTTGCACTTACTACGTGAGTAAGTTTAATGGTGTACTCTGCTGCAATTGCAGATGAAACAAGAAGCGTTGCCGCTGCCATCACTTTAAGAAACTTTGTCATGTCTGACTCCTTTTAGTATTATTTCTAAAGGCGATTATATGTGATAGTTATGTCAAAATTATGTATCTTTACATGTAAAGAGTTAATTACTCCTCTTTAAAGAGCCTATGGTTTCATTTTGTAACATATATGACAAAATTTAAACTTTATTTAAAAAATAATGTTACAATTTGTAACCAATTCCTTGTATATTCTTTAAAACACCCTCTGGTAACTTCTTTCTTAAATTTTTAATCATTAAACGCAATGCGTTTAAACTCATGTACTCACCTTCCCATAATTTCTCTTCTATTTCCGCATAGGTAATGATAGAATCTTTTTGCAAAAGAAGTTCAATAAGCTTTGCCTCTTTTTTTGTTAATTCATACACATTTGTACCGTTCGTAACACTTTTTTGAAGAAAATCGTAAGACCAATGGGGAGCTAATTCTTTAACATGCTCTTTTTCACGTGCTTGTAAAAATTTTTCTAAAGCATCAAAGAGTTTTGCTTCAGTAATGGGTTTAACAATATAACGAAGCAATGAAAGCTCAATAGCTTCTAACATAAAATCAACTTCGGTATACGCTGTAATAATAATTATGTGAGCCTCTTCATCACTTTGGCGTATTTTTTTAACCAAATCAATTCCACTTAATCGAGGCATTTTAATATCTGTAATCACTAAATCGGGTTTATGCTCTTCAAAAAGAGTATAGGCTTCTTCGCCATCATTTGCAAGGTAAACTTCTTTAAAAAGCAGACTTAAAAGCTCACAAACATTTTTGCGTACACCCACTTCATCTTCAGCGTATAAGACTCTATAATTTTCTAATTTTTTCAACATTTTCTCATTCATACGAACCCTTTACATTTCAACAAAGAATGACTATTATTTGTCTCTCATTTATTAGAGTTCTTGCAGAACTCTTGACACGCCTTTAAAGCAAAGCTCTAAAGGCTACGTTAACACTGGGTAATCTTTGGCAGAAAACCCACGCACCCTTGGTGCTTTTCCTTCTTGCAAAATGCGTTTTGCAAGAAGTCTATTATAGCAATCTAATTTGGAGTTTTTTGTGAAAATCATCAAAGAAAGTAATATTTCAAATATCATTATTGTGAGCACTATCTTTATTATTAGTGCTTTGATGCTTTTTAACGGCTATTTTTTTATTACCAAACAGTATGAAATTTTAGATGCACACATTGAAGACAGTAAAAAAACATTTGTTGAAAATAAACGCAATGTTCTCAAACGAGAAGTCGATGCCATTATAGAATTTATTGAATTTAAGAAAAAACGCACACCCATGCTCAGCCTTAGGGAAGAAGAAATTCTCAAACAAGAAGTCTATGACTGGATACGTCACATTCGCTATGGTGGGCAAGAACATAACTACATTTTCGTTTATCAAGTTATTGATATAGAAGGAGGTGAAAATTTTGCAAAAATGCTCATTAATCCCAATCGACCTGATCTTGAAGGGCACTACATCTCTGATTCTTATACCGATGAAAACGGGAAAGCCTTTCGCAAAATCTTTTTACAAGATATTCATGCAAAAGGTTACTCTTTTGTTGAGTATGCATACAAAAAACCAGAAAGTGGAGCCATTCGTCCTAAAGTTTCTTACTTTAAACGTTATAAAGAGTGGAATTTAATTATTGCAGCAGGCGCATACACCGATGATATTGATCAAGAAATAGAAGTGGCAAAGGCTGATTTTAAACAAAAAATGAATTTAGAAATTACCTCAGCCATTATTATCTTTTTACTGTTTGCACTTATTGCTAACGCTTTTGCGGTCATGCTTGGAAAACACATAGAGCGTTTTTTAAACAGCTATCATGCTCAAGTGCAACAAAAAACATGGGAACTTGAAAATCTCAATAGAACACTAGAGAGTCGCGTACAAGAAGAGATTAAAAAAAGCAGAGAACAAGAACAACTTCTCATTCAAAAAGCAAAATTTATTGCTTTAGGTGAGATGATTAGCAACATTGCCCACCAATGGAGACAACCCCTTTCACAGCTTTCAGCCCTGCTTATTACACTCAAACTCAAATACGCCATGCACAAACTTGACCAAAAAAGTATGGAAACAAAATGCGCTGAGGCTGAAAATATTGTTGAATATATGTCTCACACCATTGATGATTTTCGTAATTTTTTTATGCCGAACAAAGATCAAAAAGCATTTAGCATTAAAAAATCTGTCGAAGAGGTATTGCGCATTATTGGAAAATCTATTACCAATCAACATATTGCTATTGAAGTGCATATTGAAGAAGATGCTCAGATACTTGGGTATAAAAGCGAATACGAACAAGTCATTCTCAACCTGCTTTCCAATGCAAAAGATGCCATTATCTCTTCAGGAACCCCTAGAGGAAAAATTACAATTTTGTTGAAAAAAACAGCCCATGCGGTGCGATTAATTGTTAAAGACAATGGGGGAGGCATTACCATCCATCCCATAGAAAAAATATTTGAACCCTATGTGAGCACGAAAGAGCAAAATGAAGGTACAGGCATTGGACTTTATATGGCAAAATTAATCATTGAAAAGAGTATGAAAGGGAAGCTTGAAGCTCGAAATGAAAACGGTGGGGCTATTTTTACGATTGAGATAGAAAAAGGTTTCAAAGAGGCGCTTGGCGGATCGCCTCTTTGAGATTAAGAAGAAAATATGAAATTCGCTAAGAGAAGTATAGAAACTCAAAGTAAACGATCGGTTAACACTTTAGTTTAACCTAATAGATTCTTCTTTTGGTACCCCTAAAACCTGATGTGCTTTATTGCGCTTACCCGCAGCTTCTGGGGTATTTGTTTTCTTTTTAGTGTATGTTGTTGGTGATGGGCTGATCTTACCATTTTTAAAATACGCTGCTTTAATCACAAACATTTCAGAAACACGCATACCATCAAAAGAGGCATAGACTAAATCACCTTCATTGGCAAGCACTGAGTTATGGTTAAAATTGACACGAGGCAACTTACCGTTTGTGGTTTCAATGCCATCGATTTCATAATTCCACCCTCTTCCATCACTGCCTTGTTTCAAAGCAATAATGACACCTTTGATGTAATTTTTTCCCACTAATTTTGTGAGTTTTGGATCGGTATTGCTTTTTTCATTGGACACATTTTTGGTATTAATTTCAGGTTTAGGAGCAGAGGGTTGTGTGGTACATCCTTGTAGTACTAAAATTAAAAATGCCACAAAAAAAGACGATATAACTTTTGTCAAACGAAATCCTTACTTTAATATTTATGCGGATTATAGCAAAATTCTCATTTATTATGGTAGAATTGCGTTCCTTCGAATGGGGCTGACATGGCTTCGACAGGAGTAGTTTTAGCTTATGGCTGCATGTCGGAAGTGAGGGTCTTCCGTTACACAACCTTCAAACAATAACTGCTAACAACAGTAACTATCGTCCTGCTTACGCGCTAGCTGCGTAAGTTTAACACATAAGGACTGCTCCTCCTTCCAATGCTACTTGAGGAAGATTTGAGGGGTATCATAGCTATGGTAGATATATTACATGAACGCCTTTACATGTAACGAAGTTAAAGGCTCGTTTTGCGTAGTTTTCTGATTGTTGTACGAAGCAAAATTAAACACTATCAACAATATCTAAGCATGTAGACGTCATAGGTGGCTATTTTTGGACTGGGGTTCAATCCCCCACAGCTCCACCATTCTTTCTTTATTTTTGTATAATGCTTTTAAATTCTTTTTAGGAGCATGGATGATTTGGTATATTTGGGCAATTTTGGGTGTGTTTGCCATTGTCTTTGAAATTGCCAGTCCTACGTTTTTTGCTACGTTTTTAGGCTTGGGCTTTTTTGGCTCAGCACTGCTTTCTTATTTCATAGAAGATTCTCTTATTTTACAAATCATTGTGGCACTTTTAGGTATGTTTGTGGGTGCTATTGTCTTTAAAAAAAGACGCATTGCCGATGTTCCTAGCTCTAAAATTGGGCAATCAGATGAATTTATTGGGGTTAAAGGCAAAGTCATTGAAACCATTAGCCCTGAAAAAAATGGGCGGGTGCAGCTTGTGGTTCCCGTACTTGGAAGCAGCCAATGGGATGCCAAAACTGTTACCGATGTGACGTTAGACATTGGGACTTCCATTGAAATTGTTGCCATTCATGGGCACTATTTAGACATTAAACCTATTTAAACGTATAAGGAGTTTTACATGAACCAACTTGACCTTAGTCTCTCATTTTTTGTGATTTTACTGCTTGCTGGAGCGTATCTGCTCTATCAAATGATTCGCATTGTGCCACAGGGTGAAGAGTGGGTGGTGGAACGACTTGGAAAATTTCACACCATTTTAAAACCAGGGCTTAATTTTTTAATTCCTATTTTAGATCAGGTGCAAGTCAAACTGAACACCAAAGAGCTGATTCAACAGATGAAAGCGCAAGAGGTCATTACCAAAGATAACGCTGTGGTGATTATTAGTGCGGTGGTCTTTTACAAAATCAGTGAGCCTGCTAAAGCGGTTTATTCGATTGATAATTTTGAATTGGCTGTGGCAAATATGGCAGCAACAACACTTCGCTCTGTCATTGGAAATATGGAACTCGATGCCTCACTTTCAGGCAGAGAAGCCATCAAAGCCTCCGTCTCAGAGAAGATAAGTGACCACTTAGAACAGTGGGGCTTATCGCTTACAGCTGTTGAAGTTCAAGACATTCGCCCCAGCGATAATTTGCAAGAAGCGATGGAAAAACAAGCTGCTGCAGAGCGAGAGAAAAAAGCGCTCATTATGAAAGCGGAGGGTGAAAAACAAGCGGCCATTGCTAAAGCGGAGGGCTTAAAACAATCCATGATTTTAGAAGCAGAGGGAAAACTAGAAGCCGCCCGAAAAGAGGCTGAAGCCAAAGTCGCCTTAGCTTACGGTGATAAAGAAGCGATGGAAGCCATTACCTCACAAATCAAAAATGGCGATGCGCCCAGTTACCTTTTAGCCCAACGCTACCTTGATAGTGTGCATGCCTTAGCCAACTCCGCAAACAGCAAAGTGGTCTTTATACCCTCCGATTTAAAACACTCTTTAGAAGGCGTTGCGGGTAATCTTAGCACGCTTTTTTCCACATTAAAATAATCTTTACATGTAAAGAAGTCGCAAGGCTTTTTTACATGTAAACCCAAAACTTTTAAGGAATACTCTTTTTATGCACATTCTCTCCAAAAACGAATCGTTAGAAAATTCTATTGCCTCGATGCAAGCCATTTTAGAAGAGCTCAACTTTGGGCTTCATTTTAAAGAAGAGAAGCATCCCCTCAACCACTGCTACTCTATCAACCTTGCATCCACCTGTGTTCCCAATCATATCTATTCTAATGGCAAAGGCGCACTCTCTCTTTCTTCTAAGGCCAGTGCTTTGGGTGAATACATTGAGAGGCTTCAAACGAACAATTTTTTCATTGACTTTCACCTGCCCAAACGTGCTTATTTTCCTGATGAAAAGGTATTTGAGTTTGGGGGAGATTATTTGAATGCTTCCTTGAGGGCACTTTACAATCCCAATGATGAAATGAGCGATGAGGACTTTGTCGATTTTAACAGCGATTACGAAGATAAAGTCGTAGCGCTTCCTTTTTTAAACGAATTAACACAAGAGCGGGTCTACATTCCTATTAATATTTTAAGCAATCTTTATGTGAGTAACGGACTTGCCAGTGGCAATACCCCTGCTGAAGCCAAAGTACAAGCGCTCAGTGAGATTTTTGAGCGCTATGTCAAATTTGAGATTATTAAAAACGGCTACGCACTGCCCCTCTTCCCTGAGGAAATCATTGAGCAATTTCCAAAACTTCATACGGATAGAGAAGCACTAAGACGTGCTGGATTTATTGTAGACATTCTTGATGCCTCTTTGGGTGGGAGATTTCCCGTGACGGCCATTTCCCTCATTAACCCCAACAATGGCACCCTTTTTGTCTCTTTTGGAGCGCATCCTATTTTAGAGGTGAGTTTAGAGAGAACGATGAGTGAGCTGATGCAAGGGCGAGGATTAGAAAATTTAGATACGTTTGAAATTCCCACCTTTGATATGAATCTGGTGAGCGATAGCTTCAATCTTGAAGCACATTTCATCGACTCTAACGGGAAAATGGGCTTTTCTTTTTTAGGTAAAACCAAAAGTTTCCCTTATAGCCCATGGGCGTATGAGGGGGAAGGCAGTGAGGCAGAATACGCCTTTTTATGCGCCATTGTTAAAGCGATGGGCAAAGAGATGTATCTTAGAGAATATACCTATTTGGATTTTTACTCCTGTCAAATGCTTGTCCCTAGCCTCTCGGAGGTTTACCCTATTGAAGATATGGTCTATCAAAACCGCAATGTGGGAAAATTTATTCGCAATGCTGTACTTTATTTTCAAGCACACACACCAGAAGAGTTATTAGAGATGGTCGAGCCTTTGGAGGATTCTTTAAATATGGAAAAATATTTAGGGGTCATTTTTGAGCAAAACTTTCACATGTGCGATTTTAAAGCCCAACTCCACCTTCTTTTGGGGAATGAGGAAGAAGCGCTTGCGTATTTGGAGTTAAGCTCCCATCCACTCAAAATACTTTTGTGTGAAATGCTCCAGTTTCGCCTGCAAAAACTTAAGTGGTCTGAGTATGCTCCTGCATTTTATGCGCTTTTTGGAGAAAAAGAGGTTTTACATGTAAAGGCTATTTTGGATAAAAAAGCTTATTTTATCGATATTAGCTTACATGAGCACTACACAAACATGCTTGAAATGTACGATACCTTAGCGCACAAAAAAGCAAAAATAGTGCGTTAAACAGCGTTACATGTAACGCTATATCACGCTAAAAATCACAGATTTTACACTATAATTCCTCCATTAGTTTAAAGAGAGTTTTTAAATTAAAAACTTAAAAAAGGAGTGAGAATGCTTATTGTGATTTTGCTGGTAGCAATTGGTTTTATCGTACTTTCAACGAGTAAATGGAAGTTACACCCTTTCCTTGCTTTGCTGATTGCAGCCTATGGCATTGCTTTTAGTGTGGGGATGAAATACGCAGAGATTGCAAAAACCATTACAACGGGTTTTGGTGGTATTTTGGCGTACATTGGTATTGTGATTGTGTTAGGTACTATCATTGGGGTGGTGCTTGAAAAAAGCGGTGCCGCCGTTCAAATGGCAAATGTTGTCTTAAAAGTGGTGGGTAAAAGACGCCCTGTGCTTGCGATGTCCATCATTGGGTACATTGTCTCCATCCCTGTTTTTTGCGATAGCGGATTTGTCATTTTAAACGCACTCAAACGCTCCTTAGTCAAACAACTTAAAGTCTCAGGTGTTGCGATGAGTGTAGCCCTTGCCACAGGGCTTTTTGCCACACACACCCTCGTTCCACCCACCCCAGGTCCTATTGCCGCAGCAGGAAATTTAATGGTCGGGAATTTGGGCTTTGTCATTGTTGTTGGGCTTTTTATCTCGATGTTTACCATGCTAGCGGGTTATTTTTGGGCGATGAAGCAAGGAAAACGCTATACCAGTGGCGAAGACCTTGATGTAGATTTGGAAAAAGATGAGGATGTTATGGCAAAATACGGCGAACTTCCCAGTGCCTTCAAATCCTTTGCGCCTATTTTTATTCCTGTACTGTTAATGGCGATGGAAAGCATTGTCAAACTCTCTTTTAAAGCCTCCAGCGATATGCTGTGGTACAAAGTGTTTGTTTTCTTAGGAAACCCTGCCAATGCCCTTTTTGTCGGTGTTTTATTTGCTAGTTTATTGTTACCAAAATGGAATGAAGAGACACTTTCTGGCTGGGTAGGTGAGGGCATTAAAAACTCAGGTGAAATTCTCATTATTACAGGTGCGGGTGGTGCTTTGGGTGCGGTGCTAAAAGCCAGTGGCATTGGTGATTATTTAGGAGCGAGCCTTCAAACCTTGAGTCTGGGTATTTTTGTACCTTTTATCATTGCAGCAGCACTCAAAACCGCACAAGGCTCATCTACCACAGCGCTGGTGGTGACCTCAACCATTATGTATCCACTTTTAGCAAGTCTAGGGCTTGATAGTGAGATGGGCAAAGTCTTAACCGTCATGGCAATTGGTGCGGGTGCACTCACCATCAGTCACGCAAATGATAGCTTTTTCTGGGTCGTCTCACGCTTCAGCCAAATGGACGTTCCAACATCCTACAAAGCATACACCATGGCAACGCTGATTCAAGGCTTAGTTACCATTAGCATTGTGGCGATTATGTCAGTTATCTTTTTATAATAGAGTTCTTTCAGAACTCTAAACACGCCGTGAAAGCAAAGCTCTAACGGCTACGTTAACACTGGGTTTTCCTCGGCGGAATGCCCACGCACCTTTGGTGCTTTTCTTTCTTGCAAAATAAGTTTTGTAAGAAATCTAATGTAAACGTTTTAACGCAAGCGCTCTTAGGCGCTTGCACCCTCTTTTTGTTCTCTTAATTTATCTTTTTTACTTTTGCGCTTCCCTTTAATCGGCGCACCACCCTTCTCTTTTTTGGGTGCTTCGCCTACGAGTTCAAACCCTTTTATTTGCTCTTTTACAACGCACATCCCACAACGCTTTTCAATTAACGCAAAGTGTGCTTTGTCTTCATGGTCAATAAACGAAATCGCCAAACCCTCTTTACCTGCACGTCCCGTTCGTCCGATGCGGTGGATGTAATCTTCCGTTGCACGCGGCAAATCAAAATTAATCACACAACTCACCGCTTCAATATCAAGCCCACGTGAGGCAATATCTGTGGCAAATAAAACACGAATTTTGCGCTCTTTAAAAGACTTAAGCGTCCAAGCACGGTCTTCTTGAAGCAAATCGCCATGAAAGGATTCGGCCAAAAAACCATGCTTGCGAAACTTCACCGCAATGTTATCCGTAGCCCTCTTGTTTGCCATAAAAACCAATACAAGCTCCCATCTATTTTCACGCAACAAGTGGCGCAATAATGGCGCACGGTTTTCTTTATTGACTTCAACAGCCCGTTGCATGATGCGCTCAACCGTTGGCGCTTCCGCTTCGATGCTCACATCCACCGCACGTTTTGTTATCTTAGCGGCAATGGTCTGCATTTTTTCAGGATAGGTGGCTGAGAAAAGAAGGTTTTGGCGTTGTTTTGGCAAGACCTCAAGGATGGCATTTAACTCTTGTTCAAAACCCAAATCAAGCATTTTATCCGCTTCATCAAGCACAAAAAACTCCACATGAGAGAGATTAATCTGCTTTTTGCTCATAATATCTAAGAGTCGTCCTGAGGTTGCCACCACAATGTCGCACCCTTTTTGAATGTCGTAGAGTTGCTCCCCAATCTTCTCCCCACCAATCACACTCACTACTTTTGGCTTTACATGTAAAAACGCTCCAAAGCTTTCAAACGCCTCAGCCACTTGCACACAAAGCTCACGGGTTGGCGTTAAAACCAGCACTTTTATTTTCGCTTTGCCCTCTTGTTTATGGGCATTCCATAGCTCCAACAAAGGCAGAACAAACGAAGCACTTTTTCCACTTCCCGTTTGCGCCCGTGCCAGAATGTCTTTTTTTTCTAACACAAGCGGAATCACTTTTTCTTGAATGGGTGTGGGGTGAGTAAATCCTACATGTAAAAGCGCTTCTTGAATGTGTGAGCAGAGTTTGAACGTGGAAAATGGCATGGTTTGGCATCCTTTTTTTCTTTATACTATTGTAGAATAATCTCTCTTTAGAGGAGATTTGAACGTTACATGTAAAGAAAATTTCGGATATGATTGCGTATCAATCATTAGGAATAAAAATGAAATTTGAACTAGAAGAAGACTACATAGAACTCTTTAAACTCCTCAAAGTCACGGGTATCGCAGAAAGTGGAGCGCAAGCAAAGATGCTCATCGAAGAGGGAGTGGTAAAGCGAAACGGTGAAGTTGAGCTTCGAAAACGGGCTAAAATTGTTTTGGGTGAGAGAATTGAAGTGGGGGATGAAGTGATTGAGGTGGAAGCTTCTTGTAATTGACAATACATACAATAACCCAATATAAAAATAAAATGAGGTCAAAAATGTATAAAACAGTCAAACCTACAACATTTACGTTGCCCCATCTCATCCTGGAAGATTTAGAAACGATGTCTCAGGAACTGGGCAAGAAAAAAAACGCCATTAGTTTAGAGGCACTTGAGATGTACATGGATTATCAAGATTTGCAACTGGCAAAAAAAAGGATTCAAGAAAGCGAAGGCAGGCTCGGTGCAGATGAGTTTTTCAAAGAAATAGATGTCTAAATGTACGCTTTGGAGTTTGAAAAAAGTGTCAAAAAAGATTTTAACACGATAGGCACTGGCGATAGACTTTACATTAAAAACTCACTCTACGCTTTTTGTGAAAACTTCTCTCCCGCCTACGAACAGGAACTCCTAAAAATAGGAAAAATCAAAAAGATACAAGGTTTCAATGAAGACATTTATAAACTCAAACTCCGAAGGTATAGGCTTATCTATAAAAAAGAAAACGACACACTTATCATCTTAGTATTAAGTGTCAAATCAAGAGAAAATGCTTATAAGAAGTAGGTTTTGAAGAAGGGAACTGTAAAAAGTTAAAAGTAAAGCCCTCCCCTAAAATAATGATTATTCTATTGGCTTAAAAAACTCGCAGATATCAACTTCGAGGATATGTGAGATTTTGATAAGATGTTCGATATTAAAATGTTTCTTTTTATAGAATCGTTCCGCACTTGCAATGATTGAAACGCTCTTGTGTCCGAGTTTTAATGATAAATCCAATTGACTCAAATTCTTTGCTTTTCTCAACTTCGCAACATTTTTACCAATCTGCTGATGCATAGCATCTATATCTACTTCTTCCACTATGCCTAGTCCTATAGAACTTATTTATTCAAAAGGTTAGCTTTAGTATCATTCTTAATCAATCGTTTATAGAGCCTTGTGCTATAGGACTAATTTATGAAGAAGAAATTTGCATTTATTGTTTCATCAATTGTTGGGATTTTTATTTTTATTGCCTGGATGAGTATGGCTGGAAGCCCTCATGTAGTAGAAACAGGAATGGGATTTGCCATTTCTTTAGGTGTTGCATTATGGCTTAATTATAAAATATGCCCATGGGATATTTAGAGGTTTAAGATCAAGCAATAAATTTACTATAACAATGGCTTTAAAATAAAAAATCATGATAAGGATTGCTAATGAGAAAAAGTTTTTATGTTTCATTGGTACTAAGCTTTTTTTGTGTGGGATGTTCTACGGCAAGCAATTCACCTAGATATAATACTGCTGAAGATATTTTATTTAAAACTGATTGTTTAAAAAGTGGTGGCAAAATTAAAGAATATCCTGACCAAGGTCTATGCAAATGCACTATAGGAATTAATGAAATATATAATACAAAAACAGGTTACACAACAGTATCAAATTATTCATCACTATACGATAAAGATGGTTATGACAAACAGGGTTTTAACTATTTAGGTTATGATAAAGATGGCTATAACAGAGATAGATTTGACCTTAAAGGTATAAATAAAGATACTTTGACTATTTATGACAGAACAGGTTTTAATCAAAATGGTTTTAATCAAAATGGCTATGATAAATTTGGTTTTAATCAAAATGGTAAAAATAAAAATGGATTTTTATTAAAAGACTATTTTAAAGAACTGTGTGTGGATAGTGGTGGCACTGTTGGATGGAATTTAAAAGTAGATATTCCAACATGTAATATTGATAGCAAAATAATTGATGGTAATAATAAAGGTTTTAAGATCCTTCTAGCATATTCTTCTATTTATGATAACAATGGTTTTGACAAAGATGGGTATGATCTATACGGATTTAACATAAAAGGTTTAAATAAAAATACATTAACAAAATATGATAAAAATGGCTATGACAGAGATGGATTCGCTAAAGATGGTTTTGATAAGATTGGCAACGACAAGGATGGCTACAATCGTGAAGGTTTTAATGCTAAAGGCATCAATAAAGATACTTTAACAAAATATGATAAAAATGGAAAAAACAAAGATGGATCAACACAGCAAGAACAAATGCAAAAAGATTTTTATGAAAAAATGTTAGCACTTGAAAAAGAAAAAATAGAACTTCAAAAGCAAAAGCTACAGCTAGAACAAAGAAGAGCTTCTGCTGCAGAAGAGGCAAATAGTCAAGCGACTTGGAATAGCTTAAATCAATCTATTCAAAATATGAATAATCAATTAAACTACAATAATCAGCAGATGCTCAATAGAGACAATGTGTACAAAGTTAAGCCTGTCGGACCGTTTGGGTATTAAATCTATAAAATGAATTAAAGGAGGGCTAAACTTTTAACTTTTCAGCATCCCAATTCAATCCATTAAGAAAAATTAAAAAGATACCTATCTTTACATGTAAACAAAATAGCAAGAAATCTCAAGGCACTAACGGGCTAGCTTTTCTTCTTTAATGATATTTTTTGTATGATGCAACAGACTTACACGATGCGTAAAAAAGGAAATGATGATGAGCGTAAAAGATGTTGCTGGTTTTATGTTAAATGAAATAAAGAAAAATGGCTCTTTGCCTCAGGTGGGGCTTGCAGATATTATCAAAGACAAATTTGGTAAAGAATTTGTTTTTGAAACGACACATAAAACACTGACTATTGATAGAAAAGTGTTAAGAGAATTCAATAAAATCAAAGGCGAAGACATCCTTTGGGACAAAGATAGATGTTGTTGGCATTAAACGCATCCGAAAAACTAAAATTAGAAAGCCCCTTTCGAAGCTTTCTCCTCTTTACATGTAAAGAGTTACACAGATTTTTGAAGTAAGAATCGTTGCGCTATCCTCACTCCTGTTTCACCCAAAGAAGCTTGTTTGTATCGTAGTTACTCTCTTGCGCTTTGGTTAAAATCTTACGTTTTGTCGCTTCATCGATGCTTTTTGAGCGAGAGAGTATCCATAGGTATTCGCGGCTGGGTTCACCTATGAGTGCGTAAGTGTAGTTTTCATCTAGCATCAACACCCAATAATTACCGTAAAAAGGTCGAAAGAAGCTCACTTTTAATTTTGAATGTGTCGCATCTTCGGCGTAGGCGATGCCTTTGGCTTCTTTGTGGGTTCCATCTTCTTTGGTGCATTGATTGAGGACGTTGATGCTTCCATCTTCATTTAAGGCGTATGTCGCCGACACATTCGTGCAGCCTTTTTCAAACGAGTGATCAAACCGTGCTATCTCATACCATGTGCCAAGGTATCGGTTCAACTCAACGTTTTCAACCGTTGGAAGGGGTGCATAGTGTTTTGCACAGCCTAAAAAAAAGAAGGAGCAGATGAAAGTGATGAACATTTTGAACATTGTGACTCCCTTTTAAATGATAGTAAAAGTATACACTCAAAAAGGACTCTTTTCATTCTGGTTTTAAATCTAGCCTATACGTTTAACGTTCACTCTAAAGTTAAGACAAAAAAGAAGCCTCTCTCAAGGCTTCCTTTTCTTTACATGTAAAGATTTACGCAGGTTTTTTAATCAACAATTTCTCGGTGTCAGATGCCGCTTCATCGGTCAAATGCAAGTTAAAATTCTCTTGCAAGAAAGCGAAAATATCATCGTTTACAAATTGTGGTGGTTTTGGGCCTAGGTAGATATTTTTGATGCCAAGGCTAAAGAGTGCTAAAAGAATAAGAACGGCTTTTTGTTCCATCCAACTCAAAACAATCGAAACAGGTAAATCATGCACGCTAACACCTAGAGCGTTTGCTAAAGCAATAGCAATATGCACGGCACCGTTACTGTCATTACACTGACCTAAGTCTAAATAGCGAGGAATGCCCGTGTCTGCAACCTCTCCAAAGTCGATATCGTTAAATCTAAATTTACCACAACTTGATGTCAAAATTACGCAGTCATTGGGTAAACTCTCCGCCATCTGTCGGTAATACTCACCACCCTTGCCAGGAGCATCACATCCTGCGATAACAAAAAACTGGCTAATTTTGCCTGCTTTGAGGGCTTCTATGATTTGTGGAGCAAGTCCTAAAATGGTTTTGTAATGGTGACCCGTAACGAGTGTCTCATCACTGTCAAATCCTGTGACATCGGGGAGTGCGAGTGTTTGAGCAATCACTTCACTAAAATCATTTCCAATGATTTTTTTGCCCTCTTTAATGCCAACAATATCGTAGGTATAAAGTCTATCGACATAGGTTGAGGTTGATTTTGGAGGCACAATACAGTTGGTGTTCACGATAATTGTTCCGCCCCACTCCTCAAAAAGTTTGGTTTGATCAAACCATGATTTACCAATGTTCCCTTTAAGGTGAGAAAATTTACGAAGTTCTGGATACCCGTGCGCTGGAATCATCTCAGAGTGCGTATAAATGTTAATCCCTTTGCCCTCGGTTTGTTTGAGAAGCTCTAAAAGCATGTCAAGATTATGACCGCTTACCAAAATCGCTTTACCTTCTGCTTTGTTTTGAGAAATACGCACAGGTGTTGGAATACCTAAATGCGACGTGTGCGCTTCACTTAAAATGTCCATCATCTCAATACCCGCAGAGCCGATTTTCATCAGTTGTTTAATGTGGTCGTCAAAATTAAAATTCACATTAGTGAGCGTAAAATAAAGCGTTTCAGCAATCACATCATCGACTTTTTTGGTATTGGCGCCAAATTCATTCGCATGACCTCTGTACGCACTAAGCCCTTTAAGACCATAAATCATAATATCTTGAAGCTTTGCTAGATTCGCATCTTTACCACACGTACCCACTTCTTGACCTTTTGAGCCACAGCCACCGATTGCGCTCATTGAGCATTGATCACAAAACATGTTTAAAGACATTTTTTATCCTCTTTCAAAATTTTCGACATCTTAGCAAGAGGAGATCCTTTCGTCATTGATTGATCTCAATCAAGACTTTTATGTTTTACATGTAAAGATGCTGGTTAAAATATTATTTACTTATAAAAGATACAATAAAATAATAATTATTATTAAGGAATCAATCATGAAATACCTCTATACCCTCTGCCTCTTCCTCTTGTTACCCTTAGGATTATTTTCCAGTACGCTAAAAGAAGGCGAATCTGTTCAATTTCCTATCATTAAAGACCAATTTGAAAAAACAGTTAAGCTAACACCCGCAACACAACAAATTATTGTTGCCTACACCCAAGCGCAAGGCTCTTCCATTAAAACTTTTTTAGAAAGCCATCCGCATTATTTAACAGAAAACAATGCCCTTTATATTATGGATGCAACCGCTGTTCCGAGTATGGTTATGAGCCTCTTTATGATGCCAAAATTTAAAAAATACCCTTATGCTATAGGGCTTTTAGAGACAGAAAAAGATGTGGCTTATTTTCCTAAAAAAGAAGAGTTTATAACGATTATTCATCTAAATAATCTCAGTGTTACTAAAATAGAGTTTAAAGAGGCGTTTTAAATTCAGAGCGTTCTTGCACTTTGGCAAGGACGCTTATGCTTCGAGTACACTTCCAAAGCGACGTTCAGCTTGTGCATATTCTGAAACAATCGTCTCAAGTTCTCCCACAGAAAAGTCTGGCCAAAGCGTTTTACTAAAAAAGAGCTCCGCATACGCAGCCTGCCAAAGTAAAAAGTTAGAGAGCCTGCAATCGCCTCCTGTTCGAATCAACAAATCAACAGGAGGCATACCTGCGGTATCTAAGTTTGATTCGAGTATTTCTTGCGTGATATTTCCGTTTACATGTAAAGATTTATTCACCGCTCGCACAATCTCATCACGAGCACCATAATTAATCGCCAACACCTGTGTAAGCCCTGTACAATGCGCCGTTCTCTCTTTGGCATAGGCAATTTCATGTTGCAAGGTGCTTGAAAACTTACTCATATCACCAATGACATCAAAACGAATATTGTTTTCTAAAAGCGTTGGAATTTCGCTATGAAGGTATTTGGAAAGCAGCTTCATTAAGACACTCACTTCAGCTTTTGGACGGTTCCAATTTTCAGTACTAAAGGCGTAAAGCGTTAAATAATTTATGCCCATTTTAGAGACATATTTTGTAATTTCACGGACTTTTTTTGCCCCTTCTTTATGCCCAAAAGAGCGCTCTTTTCCTTGACGTTTTGCCCACCTACCATTGCCATCCATTATGATTGCCAAATGCACCAAATCATTCATCTATTTCACTTCTTTTATCCAATTTTTTCTGCGCCCATTTTATCTACTTTGACTTTAGCTTTACTTGACAAATCCGCCCACTTTGACTAAAATTACGCCATTACTACTTTTTTAGAATTCTCACAAAGTAGTCTCATAAAAAATCGAATCAAGCAACTCTATCTTTGGGAATTTCTGCCCTACCAGAGACTCTAGCTTCATGAACGATCAAACCAAATACAAAGAAGGCACAATGAGCGGAAACACTCCAACCTCAAACAACCAAACCTCTGCGCAAACAAAACCTGCCCATCATAACAAATCACGCACACATGTCCCCGTTGATGGTTATAAAATAGAAAACTTAAGAACAATCCCTTTAGAAAAACTTTTAGAGATCGCCACAGAACTTGGCATTGAAAATCCTAATGAACTTAAACGTCAAGATTTAATGTTTGAAATTTTAAAATCACAAGTCAATCAGGGTGGATTCATTCTTTTTACAGGTATTTTAGAAATTGCAGGTGAAGGTTATGGTTTTTTACGTGCCACGGATGCCAACTTTTCTGATAGCGCAAATGATGCGTATGTGAGCAGCACTCAAGTCAAAAAATTCGCCCTTCGAACGGGAGATATTGTCACAGGTCAAGTGCGCCCACCCAAAGATCAAGAGCGTTACTACGCCCTTTTAAAAATTGAAGCGATTAATTACCTGCCTCTTGCAGAAAGTAAAAAAAGACCTCTTTTTGAAAACCTAACACCCCTTTATCCAACTGAAAAAATTAAACTTGAATACGACCCAATGAAAATTACAGGACGTGTGCTAGACCTTTTTACTCCTTTGGGTAAAGGTCAACGTGGACTTATCGTAGCACCTCCACGAAGCGGTAAAACAGAACTCATGAAAGAGTTGGCACACGGCATTGCACGTAACCATCCTGAGTCTGAACTCATTGTTTTACTCGTTGATGAAAGACCTGAAGAGGTGACCGATATGCAACGCTGTGTTCAAGGCGAAGTGTATAGCTCCACCTTTGATATGCCAGCTTCCAACCATGTCCGTGTGGCAAACCTTGTCATTGAAAAAGCAAAACGCCGTGTGGAAATGGGCAAAGATGTGATTATTCTTTTAGATTCAATCACCCGTCTAGCACGTGCATACAATACCGTTACCCCATCCAGTGGTAAAGTCTTAAGTGGTGGTGTGGATGCCAACGCTCTTCACAAACCAAAACGTTTTTTTGGTGCCGCTCGAAATATTGAAAATGGTGGAAGTTTAACCATTATTTCAACCGCACTGATTGAGACAGGCAGTCGAATGGATGAGGTTATTTTTGAAGAGTTTAAAGGTACGGGTAACAGCGAAATTGTCTTAGATAGAAACATTTCAGACCGTAGAATCTACCCAGCGGTCAATATTATGAAATCAGGAACGAGAAAAGAAGAGCTTCTTCTAAGCCCCGATACCCTACAAAAAGTATGGGCACTTCGTAGTGCTATTAACCAAATGGAAGATATCGAAGCCTTAAAATTCCTGTATGCAAAAATGCTCAAAACGAAGGATAACGAAGAGTTACTCTCCATTATGAACGAATAAGAGAGGTGCAAACTTTGTTTTGCACTCCCTCTGACTAAAACACCAAAAGGTTATACTGTGCCACATCAAGTTCTTGCCCTCAAATACCGTCCCTCTTCCTTTGATACACTCATTGGTCAAGAAGCTATTACCCAAACACTCTCCTCCGCCCTTAACCAAAACAGGCTTTCTCATGCTTACCTCTTTTCAGGGCTTAGAGGAAGTGGTAAGACTTCTACCGCACGTATTTTTGCCAAAGCTTTGGTGTGCGAACAAGGGCCCAATGCCACACCGTGTGATGTGTGTGAGCATTGTTTGAGTGCGAATGAAAACCGTCATATAGATATTATTGAGATGGACGCAGCGTCTAATCGAGGTATTGATGATATTCGTGAACTCATTGAAAGCACCAAATACAAACCCTCCTCTGCTCGCTTTAAAATTTTTATTATAGATGAAGTGCATATGCTCACCACACAAGCGTTTAATGCCCTTTTAAAAACCCTTGAAGAACCACCTAGTTATGTAAAATTTATTTTAGCAACGACAGACCCTTTAAAATTGCCTGCTACGATTTTATCCCGTGCGCAACACTTTCGCTTTAAACAAATTAAACAAAATGACGTCATTAATCACCTCTGCCACATCTTAAATTTGGAAAAAATTGAATACGAAAAAGAGGCACTGGAAATGCTTGCGCGCGCAGGAAATGGTTCACTGCGTGACACCTTAACGCTTTTGGATCAAGCCATTATTTACTCCAAAGGTTACATCGCACCTGAACACGTTGCAACCATGTTGGGACTTTTAGATCCTAAACAACTTGAAACGATTTTTAGTGCTATTTTAAATGGTCATAAAAACGAACTCTTAGCCCTTATTAAAGAACTTGAGAGCTATGAGTGCGAAGTGGTTCTTGATGAGTTGATTGCCTACTTGAAAAATGCCTTTTTTGAACAAGACAAACGCTTTTCTACCCTTTTATATGAACGCTTTTTCAAAATTTTAAGCGAAGCAAAAAGCTTACTTTACATTAATGCGAACAACGGTTTTGTGCTTTCATTGGTTCTCTTCAAGATGATTGAAGCCACCAATATTAAAACCATTGAAGAGATGATAGATTCACTGGAAAATGAAAAGTTCAGACTTCCTAGCAAACCTCTACACACAGAAGAAGAGACAGCCCCTAATGAAATAGTAGAAGAGTCATTAAGCGATACATCTTTACATGCAAACGACCATGGGCTTACGCCAGAAATACTTTTCTCACGTCTGTGTGAAAAACTCATGGATCGTAATGTGGAGTTAGGAGAATGTTTTACAAATCATATTCGTTTTGAAAATTTCAGCGACCATACGCTCACATTAAATTCAACGGCAAAAGATGAGAGTGGAAAAATTCTCAAAAATAACTCAGCCATTATTCGCCATTTTGTGCAAGATACGTTTGGTTTTGAAACCACTATTCACATCACAAAAGTAGAGCCAGAGCTTTCTCTACCGATTCAAGATGAAGTCTTGCTAGAAGAGCCTCAAAGTGCTTCTATGATTGAAAATATAGAGTTTGAACAGAATCCACAAAGTGAAAGTTGCGCCACGGGCAATTTATTAGCAGGTCAAAAAGAGTATGATGCCACAGATATACTCAAAACACCTTTTATTCAACGTGCCACAGAGCTTTTTGAACCTAAGAAAATTCAAATTCAACAAAAAGTTTAGTATGGAAACGATTCTTATCTTAAACACTGGTGGTACGTTTAACAAACGATACAATCCCTTAAAAGGTGAACTTGAAGTTCCCAAAGATGCTCTAGCAATTGAGTCAATTTTACAGTACTGCCCCAACACCGTTTACATCCTTTTAAATCTTATTCATAAAGACAGCTTAGAGATGAATGATGACGATAGAGAGTACCTTGCTCAAACTATTAAAACCTCTTCTTCTCAAAAAGTCTTAATCATTCATGGCACCGATACGATGGATAAAACAGCCACATTTTTATCTTTACATGTAAAGAATAAAATTATGACACTCACAGGTGCAATGGTTCCATTTAGTATTGACCCCATTGAGGCAACAGCCAATATGATGTTAGCACTTGGAGATTTACATGTAAGAAATGAAGTAGGCGTATACATTGCTATGCATGGCAAAGTTGCACCACACACACAGCTTTATAAAAATAGAATTAAGGGCATTTTTGAGCCTTGTTAAGCTCGTAATGCCTCCGTTTTACGAAAGATAAAGTGACCCATCACAATCACATAATAAGGATACATCACCACACCAACAAAGGGAATAAACGTCATAGCAAAACAGAGCAATGAAATCCCTCGCATTTGACTAGCATATAAGCGTTTTAACTCTTTATACTCCTCTTTTGTATTGAGCATCGAAGAAATATCCAAAACCAAAAGTTTATGAAAAAGATAAAACACGGGGAACAATAATACAAAATTAAACACAGGAATAAACACTAAAGGCGAGAGAAGAATAAATAACACCGTTGTGACAAGAATACTCTTTAACATCACACCTACATATCCTAAAAGACCAATACCTTTAAATGCTACATGAGGATAATAATTTTTTGCAATTTCCCCAATAAAATAACCTGCAAAAAATCCCACAATAACAGAATAAACCATTAAAAAGAGATAATAAACCACCATCGCAGAGGTAAAGAAAAAAAGAACAGAAACTAAGGTTTTGGTAATAAAAATTAAAGAGATAAATCCAAAAAGCCAACTCTGCTCTAAACTCCCCTCAAAACTCTGCAAACTCTCACTAAGCCACAAAGAAAGAGCACCCATTCCGCCAAATAAAAGCCAAATAGCCCCTACAAAAACCAAAAGAGTTAATAAAAAAGAGACCAAAGAGATGAGTAAAACCCTAGGAGATAAACTATCACCTAGAGCTAAAATAAATATATTCGTTTGTGGTTTAGTTTGCATCATACCCTACTGAATAACCTGACCATTCACGCTAATAGCACCCTTTTTCATAGCAATTTCATACACAAAATAATCCCCATCCGCTTTGCCAAGAGCAAAATCTTCTTCTGAGGTCAGTTGAAGACTTTCAAGCGTTGCACGGTCATCTTTGTGTACTTTCACTTTGGAGTTAATTTCTAAAAGTCCTAAAAGAGCTAAAGGGCTTTGTTTATTGGTATAACTGTTTTTTGCAATCTCTATTTTGGTATCAACACGGATATCTTTTAAGCTTACCTCATCATATGTTAAGCCTTGCAACATGACATCCACATCAAATTTAAACCCATGATTAACCAAGGCAATCAAGTCATTAAGCAACACTTCTTCCGAAGGAGCTGTTTCATTTAAAATCAAGGTATTATAATCGGCTTGTAATTTTCTCACAACGTCAGTATCTAACCCTCTTAAAAAGAAAGTGCTCAACAATTTTTCAAGTTTAATGTCATCACCATTATCGCCTATAAAAATCTTATCAAACGTATAATCTGCTTTCATCTGCAACTCTTTTTGTTGCTCTTCAATACTACTGTTTGCTTTAAGGCTTCCAAGCCCTGCATTAAGATTGGTATATTCATCTTTAATTTCAAGCGCATAATTTCCAATACTCAAATCTGCTTTGTTATTAAATTCATTATTGTAGGTAAAGTTATAGATAAAATTTTTGAGTTCACTTTTAGATTTCATCATTTCCATATCTGTTAAAATAAGCTGATGGCCCACTCCAAAACTTCCATAGACACTCTCTCCACGATGATTGAGCTTTAAGGTATGGTCTTTGGTATTCACATTCACTGTTCCACCCTCAACTTTAAGCTCTTCTTGAATATCTTTAAGTTTAAGCTCTTTAAGCGCTTCATCATTGCCAAAAAGCATATCAATCCCTAAAACACCCCGTGTTAAAAGAGGTAAAATCAAGGCACTAGCCTCTTTATCCTGAAGAAGATTTTCTTGAACAGCCGTTGGTAGTTCATTAAGCGTCAGTGTAACTTTAACATCGCTTAGCAACAAATTGCTATGAACCATCTCACCTTTAAATTTTAAGCCATTTAATGCCTCATTAATACCAGCTTCTGTCTCTTCTTTAAGCGCTTGTGCAAAAAGTTTATACTGTGCATTTTTATCAACCAATTGTGCAAGTAAAAAATCACGTGCCTTTTTTCCATCTGTCACTTCAAGGCTAAAAGTTCTTTGTGTTGTTAAATAACCACTTTTGCTTAACGTTTCTGATTTTAAACCGTTTTGCTCTAAAAGCGTTGCTTTTTCTTTGAGTGATGCATCAATTTTTTGTGAAACAACAAAAGGGGTTGCCGCTAAAGCCGCTACCACAACCGATGCTATTATTCCATATTTTAGTTTTGCCATTTTTTGCCTTTAATTATTTGTAACCTATAACGTAATACGTATTTTTGTTAGGAACTTTTTCCAATGTGATTTTATATTTTGTAGCCCATTTTGTAATCATTTCATTGACTTCATCAACCATTTCAGTATCGTGCGCCTCATTTTTGATTTTAAAATAGTCTTTCGTGCTTGAAAGCGCTACAAAAGAGTAGTAGGGTTTTAGAGCATCGTGTAGCGTAATGAGATGTTTTTCAACATGCTCAAATCCTATAGTATTGGCAATAACGCACTCCAGTTGTGCTAATGTATTTTCACTGACGCTATACCCTAACTGTGTTAAAATGGCTTGTCTATGCATGGTTTCTCCTTTACATGTAAAAATAAAATTTAACGCTTTTGTGCAATCAGCACATCTTCAATCATTTTAGAAATATCGCCATCTAAAATCGTATTGACTTGCGAATACGCCACATTACTTCGATTGTCTTTGACTTGTTGATAGGGGGCTAGAACATAAGAGCGTATTTGATGTCCCCACCCAATCTCACTCTTTTCAATCCCATCTTTTTCCGCTTGTTGTTTTTCAAGTTCGAGTTCATACAAACGAGATTTCAACATCTTCATTGCTGAAGCTCTGTTTTTATGCTGAGACCTATCATTTTGACACTGTACCACAATACCTGTTGGCATATGGGTAATACGAATGGCACTGTCTGTTTTATTGACATGTTGTCCACCTGCACCACTGGCTCGATACGTATCGACTTTCAAATCTCGATCTTCAAGCACAATGTCAATATCATCATCTACCTCAGGTGAAACCATCACAGAACTAAACGACGTATGGCGCTTTGCATTGGCATCAAAAGGGCTAATGCGAACTAATCGGTGAATGCCATTTTCTACTTTAAGATACCCATATGCATTTTCACCGCTAATGATGAAACTGACATCCTTAAGTCCTGCCTCTTCACCCTCTTGATAATCAAGCACTTCTATTTTAAACCCTGAGCGCTCCGCCCAACGTAAATACATACGATACAAAATACTCGCCCAATCTTGACTCTCCGTCCCACCTGCGCCTGGATGAATCGAAATAATGGCATTTTTATTGTCATTTTCCCCACTAAGCATCATGGCTATTTCTAAATTAGTAATATGCTCTTCTAGCCGCTCAGAATCTCTAAAAAGCTCTTCGATTGTGGCTTCATCATTTTCAGCATTTGCCATTTCATACAAATCCACAGCATCCACAACAACATTTTTAGCTTTAGTATAACGATTCAAAAGAGAATTAAGCGTGGTTTTTTCCTTTTGCATTTCAGCCGCCCTTTTGGCATCATTCCAAAACTCAGGGTCTTGCTCTATTGCTTCAATTTCTTTAAGCCTTTGCGTGATATCCTCAGGTTTAATAATCTGAGCGATATTATCAACTTTTGTGGTTAATTTTTTAAGAAGTTCAGTGTATTCATAACTATCCAAATATGTTCCTTTTGCTATAATGCGCTCTTTAAAGTTATTATTCTACTCAAAAGTGCCTAAAATGAAAATAGTACATACCCCAGAAGAGCTTAGAGAAGCACGATACGCCTTAAACGGTCGTGTTGGTTTTGTTCCTACCATGGGAGCATTGCATAATGGTCATCTCTCCTTGATTCAAAAATCGCTTGCCCAAAATGAACATACCATCGTCTCTGTATTTGTAAACCCTACACAATTTTTAGCAGGGGAAGATTTTGCGACATACCCTAAACGCACCCAAGCGGATATCAAAATCTGCGAACTTGCAGGGGTTGATATCTTATTTATGCCTAACGCAGAGGCGATGTACAGTGCATGTGAGCCAAGCATTATAGCCCCCAACACCAAAGCGTACATCCTAGAAGGACTTGCACGTCCAGGACATTTTGATGGTGTTTTACGGGTTGTTTTAAAACTCTTTCATCTCACCAAGCCACATCGTGCCTACTTTGGGAAAAAAGATGCCCAGCAACTTTATCTCATCCAAAATATGGTTAAAAGCCTCTTTTTAGACCTTGAAATTGTTCCGTGTGAAATTGTGCGAGAGGATGATGGTTTAGCACTTTCAAGCCGCAATGTCTATTTGAATGCGCAAGAGCGCCACGAAGCTCTTTTGCTCTCTAAATCGCTTAAAGTTGCCTCCCGTGCTATCATGGGAAAAGAGAGAGATTGTGAGACAATTAAAGCTGAAATGAGAATGGCACTTGCACCTTTACATGTAGAATACGTGGAAATCTTAAATCGTGATTTTGATACAATACCTACCATCGAGTTAGGCAACTGCATTATTTTAGTCTGCGCCAAAGTGGGTACTACTCGCCTCATTGATAATTTATGGATATAACAAAGGAAAACCTTGAAAAAACTACATTTAGTCTCACTGGGCTGTAATAAAAATCTCGTTGACAGTGAAGTGATGTTAGGAAAATTACGGACGTATGAGATGTGTGATGACCCCTCACAAGCCGATGTTCTCATTGTCAACACCTGTGGATTCATAGGACCTGCGAAAGAGGAGAGTCTCAACACCATTTTTTCACTGCATGAAGCACGTAAAAAAGGCTCCTTGTTGGTTATGGCGGGCTGTTTAAGTGAGCGCTACAAAGAAGATTTAACCAAAGAACTCAAAGAAGTCGATTTGTTTACGGGTGTGGGCGATTATGACAAAATTGATGAAATTATTGCCCTGCGTCAAAACCGTTTCACCCCAACAACGTACTTGATGAACGAAGAAGAGCGTGTCATTACAGGCTCCAATGCCCATGCTTATGTCAAACTCTCTGAGGGGTGCAATCAAGCGTGTAGTTTTTGTGCTATCCCAGGGTTTAAGGGCAAACTGCACTCACGCACCCTTGAATCTCTGATAAAAGAGGTTAAAGCGTTAGTGTCTAAAGGTTTTTATGACTTTAGCTTTATCTCGCAAGATAGTAGCTCATACCTAAGAGACATGGGCGAAAAAGAGGGGCTCATTGCGCTCATTGATGCGGTTGAAAAAATTGAGGGAATCAAGAGTGCACGTATCTTATATCTCTATCCAACCACCACTTCAAACGCTTTGATTGAGCGTATTATTGCATCTTCCCTTTTTCATAACTATTTTGATATGCCTATCCAACACATCAGCGACGCCATGCTCAAACGTATGAAAAGAGGAGCAGGAAGAGAGCGTATCATTGAACAGTTAGAGCTTATGCGTCAAGCACCCAATAGTTTTATTCGCACCAGCTTTATTGTGGGACATCCAGAAGAGAGTGATGCTGAGTTTGAAGAGCTTTTGAGCTTTGCAAAACATTTTGATTTTGACCGTGTCAATATTTTTGCTTACTCCGATGAAGAAGATACAAGTGCGTACGAGATGGAAGAAAAAATTGACACTAAAACCATCAATAAACGCATTAAACAACTCGATAAAATCGTTCAAGCCAAAACCAAACAAAGTTTTGAAAAAGAAGTTGGAAAAGAAGTTCTTATCTTGATTGAGGGTGAAAGCAGTGAACATGAACTCTTTATGGGAGCACGAGAGCTTTTATGGGCGCCTCAGATTGATGGAGAGATTTTGGTGAATGACTCAGAGGTGGACAATGTCTCTATTGGGGCATGTTATAAGGCTAAAATCACAGAACTTGTGGGAGACAAACTCGTTGCAACCATCACCGCTCTTGCATGAAGCAACCCTTAATAGACTTAGGCAATCTAAGAATATTTTAGCCTTTTCAGGCGGTGGAGATTCTACCGCCCTCTTCTTTTTACTTCACGAACATCACATTCCTTTTGATATTGCTCATGTCAATTATCAAACACGCTCTCAAAGCTATGAAGAAGAAGCGTACGCCAAAGAGCTCTCTTTAGACTTTAATAAGCATCTTTTTACCTTTACATGTAAACTTGAAAACTCTAATTTTGAACATCACGCACGTCATGTTCGTTATACTTTTTTTGAATCACTCATCAACGAACATGGCTATGAAACACTTATCATGGCACACCATTTGGGTGACAAACTGGAATGGTTTTTGATGCAACTTTGTAAAGGTGCTGGCGTTGTAGAACTGTTGGGAATGCAAGAGTGGGATGAAAAAGATACGTATAGCATTGTGCGCCCCCTTTTACATGTAAGAAAAGAAGTCTTGCAAAAATATCTTCAAACACACCATATTCGCTATTTTGAAGATGAAAGCAATGCTTCTTTGGAGCATTTACGTAACCATTTTAGGCATACCTTTGCAACACCTCTTTTAGAGAACTATGAAAAGGGTATTTCCAAAAGTTTTGAGTATTTAAGTGCTGATGCAAAACGTCTTCTGCCTCACACGCAAAAAAAGATTCAAAAGCTCTTTATACTTCCTAATGACCGCGATGATTTAATTAATATTCGCCATATTGATAAAAATGTTAAATGCTTAGGACTATTACTCTCAGCGTCTCAGCGTCAAGAAATTTTACGTACCAAATCATGCGTAGTGGGAGGGAAAATTGCAGTTTGTTTTACTAAAAAACAGATTTTTATTGCACCTTATATTAGCATACCCATGGAAAAATTTTTTAAAGAAGCGTGTAGAAAAGAGGGGATTCCAAACAAAATACGCCCTTATCTTTTTAGTGCAGGTATTGAACCTAGTGCGTTACGTTCGTATCATACACTTTGATTTTAAAAATCGAGGTAATGCTCTCTTTGGTCGCTTCTAAATGAATAGGAAAATCTGCTTGTACAATACTACTGTACTGATTTAAGCCTTCCAGAAAGTTATAAAAATTTGTCGGTGTTTTAAGCGTAGATGTAACATTCAGCTCATACTCGACAAACTCTTTTTTATAATCACCTTTTGAAATTTCAACCAACGAAACATCACTAAAAAATTTCTTCGCATACACCATAAATTCTTCATGAGAAAAAGGGTGTTTAAATGCAGCGACCACATGGGCATTTTCTGTTTTGAGTTTTGAAAGCTCTGATTCTCGCTCTAAAAAAAGATTTTCCACACGCGTTTTATGGATTAACACACGTTTATGTTCTGCTTGTAAAATACGGTGTTCTTTAATGTGTGGGATAATCAGTAAAAAAACGAACACAAAAGTTAGCACAAGAAAAATCATCAAGAAAATCAATAATTTCATAATATCAATTTTATCTAGGCTTCTATCAAGATTACTCACGTATCTCATCCTCGCTCATGATTTTATTGATACTCACAAAATTATACCACCCCTCTTTTGTTAAATAAAATGTCGTTTGACTGGTATGAAAAATTGATTTTAAAGGAGCCGCTAAAAGAAAATTAAACGCATCTTGAGTCGGAGAAATGCCATATAAAATCAAAGAATCCTTCTGCATTTCTACTTTTTTTAATGTTATTTGATCAGGTACCAAATCAAAAAGATTGTTCATACTATCTTTTAAAAGTGTATTGTTAGAAAAAATATCTTCCGCAAGTGCTTTTTGACGTAAAATAGAACCTATCATTGCATCATTTTCATCAATTTTAACTTCGAGCATTTCACGCTCTTTTGTTAAGTCAATCATGCCTTGCTTAAATGAACGCATCTCAAAAACAATATAAAAATTAAACATCAACATAAACAAAGACATAAGAGCAATAAAAACAATCCACATTTTACTAAAAAGCGATAAAAAGGGTTTTGGGCGAGGGGCAATAAAACTTCTCATCCAAAAACCTCTTCAATTGCTATATCACAGATACGTTCACCTACATCAACTTTATGAACTTCAACACGCATCATTAATTCATCTTCTATTTGATGAATTAAATCCGAGCTAATTTCATAGCCATCAAAAATAACAATATCTTCAATAAATTGGCTGGTATATAAAGGATTATGATAATACTCTTCTAAGGCAGATTTTAAATATTTATATACCAGCAAATCACGACCATATAGCTCTAAGCTAATATCTTCCTCTTTTAAAGCGTCTTCCCCATTAAAATAACCAAGCGTGTGTGTATTGACGTCGGAGAAGGTGTTTTCACCCGATAGGGCATCAATATCATCTAATTCTCTCAATTCTCCAAGCTCTTCAAATTCATTGAGTTCGTCTATTTCTTCTTCTCTTTCTTTTGTTTGTACATTTAATTGAGGTAGCTCTTCTTTGGAAACAATGCTCTCTTCTTCTTGCTCATGTTCCCAATCATCAATATCTTCCGTATGCACAAAAGAGGTATCACTTTGAGTTTTAAAAAAAGCACCAAAATAAAGTTGTTGCCCTTCAAAGACACCCATAATAAAAAAATCGTGGCAATTCAAAATATAACAGGTTGGTTTCGAACGCACTTTTTCATTGAGAATACATGCATTTAAAATAACAAAAGGAGAATAGATAAGATCTAACCCAACGTCGGAAAAAAGATTTTTTGCCCATTTAATTTCAATATAAGAAGCATAGGCTGACCACTGCTTTGCAAATGTAATATGATGAACACTTTGCATATCAACATGATGTTTAGAAAAATGAGCACTTGAAGTACCTTCAATAGCACCTTGTCCTAATGTTCCAAGCAAATAAGCAACATACACAAACTGATATTCATCTTGAAGTTCAACCAAATAATTTTCGATGGCTTTATCGAGTGCATCAACAGGAGGTGTGAGAGGAAATGTTTTGGTAAAGCTCTTTTCAATTCTATTATTTTTAAAGACTTTGCAATACAATAAACATTCTGTTTCATGCAATACAATAGAGACAAAAAGATTTTGAAATTTTTTTTGAAGGAGCTCTCTTATGCCCATACGACTCTCTCTTTGTTCACTGCATTACTCTTGTGTTAATTTGAATTTTAATATATATTAGACTATTCTTGCTTAAGTTTCGTAAAATATGAAGCAAGAATAGTACCATTTTCATTAGGATAATTCACGATTGTGTTTTAACAGTTCTTTTTGTATCAAAGCTTTGGCCTCATCCAAAGAGAGCTCATGTACATAAAAAGGATCACTGTAATAAAAGTCTAAGGTAGAAAAAGGTTTTGGAATGCAAAAATGATCCCAACTTTTCATTTTCCAAGAAGAAGATGGCTCACAATGCATTGTAATAATAGGAACTCGTTTAATCCGAGCCAATGCAGCAGCACCATCTGCCACACTGTGCCTAGGTCCACGAGGACCATCAGGCGTAATGCCAATATCCCGTCCATTTTGAAGAGCTTTAAGTGCTTGACGCAGTGCCGAGACACCCCCTTTGGAAGAACTCCCCCGAATGGTACCTCCTCCAAATAAACGCATCAATTTAGCCACCAACTCGCCATCAAAATGATTACTCACAATCGTATCAATACTGACACGCTTTGAATACGATGTATACGCCATAGCCGCCATTAAAAGCTCTCCATGCCAAATAGCATAAATACTCGGCATAGCAGAGCCATTTACCGAAAAATAAAATCTTTTTTTACATGTAAAGAACAGAAGCTTTATAACAAGATAAATAAACGGCGGAACCAACCATACTAAAAGCCTGCGCTTCAATGTTTTAGAGAACAATTTCGCCATACAAAGAGAGTCGTTTGGGATTGGTGATTTTAATATTAACAGTTTGACCTAATAAATTTTCATCACCTTTAATTTGAACCAATGCGTTATTGTCAGTTCGTCCTGCTAAAAAGCCACTGTTACGAAGTTCATCAATATAAACTGCATAAACCTTATCTCTTTTACTCTCAGAAATTTCATCTAAAATGGCATCTTGCAAGCTTTGAAGACGCTCTAAACGTTCAGCTGCTACTTCAACATCTACTTGATTGGTAAATTCAGCTGCTTTGGTTAAAGGACGAGGAGAATATTTAAATGCAAAAATTTGATCAAATTTTACTTGCCTCATTACATCTAGCGTATCTTCAAAATCAGCTTCACTCTCACCAGGAAAACCAACAATAATATCGGTACTAATAGAAACATCTGGTATCATCTCTTTTAACTTTAACGCTCGATTTAAAAACCACTCTTTGCTGTAGCCCCTTTTCATTTGCGTTAAAATATGAGTTGAACCACTTTGAAGGGGCATATGCATAGATTTACACACTTTAGGATTCTTTGCAAATGTCTCTAAAAATTTGTCATCCATATGCAAAGGATGTGGAGAGGTAAATCGAATACGCTCTACTTCCTCAATTTCACTGACACGGTTGAGCAAATCTGAAAAATCCATTTTTTCATGGCTACTTGAACTAAAACGTTTACCATAGTTATTAACATTTTGCCCCAGTAAAAAAATCTCTTTAGCACCTTTTTGTGCTGCTTTTTGTGCTTCTTGAATAATTAAATCTGCAGGAATAGAAATCTCATCACCTCTGGTATGTGGCACAATGCAGTACGTACACTGCTTATCGCATCCAATAGAGATATTGACATAAGCTTTGTAGCGATTATTGCGATACTCACCAAATGCATAATCGCTCTCATCATAGTCAATGTCAACGCTTAAAAATTTTTCTGTGTTCACCGCTGTGGAAATTTTAGAAACATTACGGGCACCAACAACAAAACTCACATAAGGGGCACGTCTAAAAATTTCTTTACCCAAGTGACTTGCCGTGCATCCGCAGACACCTATTTTTGCGCCCTCTTTTTTTTGAAGATTGTATTTACCAATCTCTGAAAAAAGTTTACTCACAGGTTTTTCACGAACACTACACGTATTAACCAAAATCAAATCAGCTTCGTGTAGGTTGCTTGTTAAGACATAATTTTCTTTATCGCCAAGTTCTGCAATAATGTGCTCAGAATCACGCACATTCATCGCACAACCTAGCGTTTCAATATAAAGCTTTTTTTCCTCTTTAATACCCAAAATAAAAGCCTTATAAAATGTGTACTTCGTACATATAATCACTCTCACCTAAACCGTATTTAATATCACGAAGGTAAACACTAAACCCTTTGGCTTCAAAATTTTCTACCAAAGCAACCAAATCTTTATGAGAATTCTCTTTATCGAAATAAAATATTTTTTGTCCCTCTTTTTCGATAATTTCAGTCACTTTTTCCAAGGTAATTGTCTTTGGTTTTCCATTGATTTCATTTCTTGCTAATTTAATTTCCATCGTAAACCTCTTTTCTATTCGAGAAAGTTATCGTATGTGTCCAAAATGCACAAAGATATATCGCGAAGTATACTTTTTTTTCGATAAATTCCTCATTAAGAGCATAAACAAGCTTTCTTATAAAGAAAAAACAAGAAGATTTTGGCTATAATATTTTTCTTCATCTCGCAATCGTTCAAATTTCCATGTATTTTTTGATTTTTCATCATTGCGATTATCACACCATGATATAAAATATGTATCTTTTATTAAGGAAACTTATGGAAAAAATTGTAGACATTATAGAGTCTATTGCCCATGAAAAGGGCTTAGATATTAACGAAGTTCGTAATACAGTCACTCTAGCATTGGTCAAAACCGCTAAGAAAATTTATGGTGGCGAATATGAATATGGCGCTGAAATTGACCCAGCAACCAAAACACTTAAACTCTATCAAAAAGTTACTGTCGTCAGCCCTGATGATGAGCGTTTATTGGAGGGAAATGAAAATTTTATTGCCATAAAAGAGGCTAAAGAAGTTGACCCTGAAATTGAAATTGGTGATGAATTGACCTATGAACTTCCTCTTGATAATTTAGGCAGAACCGCTGCAGCAACACTTCAGCGAGAATTAGAGTACCACATTCAACGTTTATTGGAAAATAATATTTTTGACAAATACCAAAAATTAGTTGGCAAAACCGTTTTTGGCAGTGTTGTACGTGTTGATAACGACGAGAATACTTATATTGAAATTGATGAGATTAGAGCGGTTTTACCTCGTAAAAACCGTATTAAAGGTGAAAAATTTAAAGTAGGAAATGTCGTTAAATCTGTCATTCGTAAAGTCCTCATTGACAAATCTCAAGGCATGTATGTCGAACTTTCCCGTACCAGCCCTAAATTTTTAGAATCTCTTTTAGAATTAGAAGTACCCGAAATCAAAGATGGGCTGATTAAAATCATGGGAAGCGCACGTATTCCAGGCGATCGTGCTAAAATTTCATTAATGTCTTTGCACCCCAATATTGATGCCGTCGGAGCAACCGTTGGAACAAAAGGCGCTCGAATCAATGCCGTAAGCAAAGAATTACACAATGAAAATATTGATTGTATTGAGTTTTCAAGTATTCCTGAAATTTTTATCTCACGCGCATTAAGCCCTGCGATTATTTCAAATGTAAAAATTCAAAATGGCAAAGCAATCGTCACTCTTCCAAGCGATCAAAAATCTAAAGCCATTGGAAAAAATGGTATCAATATTCGTCTTACTTCAATGCTAACGGGTATGGAAATTGAGCTCATTGAATCTGGAACATCTACTGCCACAGAAACATCTTCAGATGAACAACAAGCACAACGTGATCCAAACGCCCTTAAAAATCTCTTTGGCAATTTATAACACTCTTTACATGTAAAGCCTAAAAAACTTTACATGTAACATTGTTTAGTCTGTTTTCTCTTTAACGTACGAAGCACCTTGATTGATCTTCTCTTTTGTCCATTCTGCACCATCTCGTGTATCTTTTTTAATACCACCCCATGTCGCACATCCGCTTAAAAGCGTTACAAACAAAATAGTTACAATATATTTCATAGAGTTCTCCTTTTAAAATGTGGATTAAGTTTTGTTAAAACTAAATCAGCAATTATATTGCCAAGTAACGTTAGAAATGAAGAAATTATCAGGATGCCCATAATCACAGGATAATCTCGACTGAGTGCACTTTGATAAAATAAAAGTCCCATGCCATTAATAGCAAAAATAGATTCTAAAATAACACTTCCCCCGATTAATCCAGGCAAAGAAAGCCCTAACATAGTTACAATAGGAGGAGAAAGATTGGGTAAAATAAAGCGTATTAAGAGCGCTCTACCCTCAACGCCTCTACTTTGTGCAAAAAAGATATAGTCACTCTTTAAGATGTTCAGTGTCAAACTTCTCACATAAATTATCAAGCTACCAAGTCCACCAAAAATCATGACAAAAACAGGTAATACCAAATGCCATGCGACATCCGCAAAATAACGCCATCCAACGTAGTTCATTCCCTGTGAATGCAATCCAGAAAGGGGAAAGATCTTCCACTCAACTGCAAAAAAAATAACTAACAATAAGGCAAGATAAAAAGAAGGCATTGCATAACTTAATAATGCAAACTGCTTAATCGTTTTATCATACAGACTCTTCGACCTCATCGCAGATTTAATTCCCCAATAAAGGGCTAACACAAAAACAAAAAACATACTTATGACATTCATGAAAAGGGTAATAGGTAAGCGCTCCAAAATCTCTTCACGCACTAATTTTCCACTGGCAAAAGAGATGCCAAAATCAAGCTGTATGATTGCTTTAAACCACGAGAAGAACTGCATCCATAAAGATTGATCAAGCCCATAAACACGTTTAAGTTGCTCTAAGGATTCAGGCGTAATATTGGGATTCAAATCACCACTGGCAAAAAAAGAGTTTGGAGCTAGATGAATAGCCCCAAAAGAGATAAGCGAAATAAGGCAAAGCATCAGAGCTACGTACAAAAGTTTTTGTAGCACAAGCTTCATAGTTTTGCTTACTTTTGTTTATCCCAAGCAAGAACAGTATGACCTTCATCATCTGTCTCATCCATGCCCATACCCATAATATTATACCCAGCATCCACGTAATGAATTTCACCTGTGACACCTGAAGCTAAATCACTGAGCAAATACATACCGCTGTTGCCTACTTCATCCGTTGTTACATTTTTACGAAGAGGAGCATTGACTTCATTCCAATTTAAAATCATCCTAAAATCGCCGATTCCACTGGCTGCTAGCGTTTTAATAGGCCCTGCACTAATCGCATTCACACGAATACCACGGCTTCCTAAATCAACCGCAAGATAGCGAACACATGACTCAAGAGCGGCTTTTGCCACACCCATAACATTGTAATGAGGAACATAACGAGGTCCGCCTAAATAAGAGAGGGTCAGTACCGAAGCATTATCATTCATAACAGGTAAACACGCACGGGTTAAAGCAACCAATGAGTATGCAGATGTTCCAAGCGCAATGTCAAACGCTTCTTTCGTCGTATCGACAAAATGTCCACTCAACGCCTCTTTTGGCGCATACGCAACAGAGTGAACCACAAAGTCAATCTTTCCAAAATCTTTCTCTAAAGAAGCACTAAGGGCTTCTAGGTGCACTGGATTATTAATGTCTAGTTCATACACTTTATCACAACCAAACTCTTCTGCAATAGGACGTACACGTTTTTCTAACTGCTCATTTAGATAGGTAAATGCCAATTCTGCACCTTGTTCCTTACACGCTTTAGCAATGCCATATGCGATTGACTTGTTATTTGCAATTCCGACAATAAGACCTTTTTTGCCCTTCATAAACATCGTATAAACTCCTCTTATTTTTTAACACTATCAGCAATGCGAATCATCTCACAAAATGCTTCTTCATTCCAACTTGCGGTTCCTACCAAAACACCATCACACTCTTTTACATGTAAAATAGATTCAATGTTTTCTACTTTCACACTTCCTCCGTACAAAAGAGGTTTTGAAAGCTTTTCTCGCAACCGCTCTAAGACCTCTTCGATATCTTCCAATCGTGCACTTAATCCCGTACCAATCGCCCAAACAGGTTCATACGCAATAATCAATTTTTCATAGTGAATGTCAATACCCTCAAACTGTTCCCACAAATAGCTCATGACCGCATCAATGCCTTGCATACGAACTTCTGCTGGTTCGCCAATACAGTAAATAATTTCAACATCACGGGCTTTTGCAAAATCATACTTTTGCGCAATCAACGCATGAGACTCTTTTAAAATATGACGGCGTTCACTATGCCCAATCAATACTGTCTCAATGCCAAACTCTTCAAGCTGTTCAAAACCGATTTCACCGGTAAAGGAACCATTTTGCACAGGGTAAAAATTTTGCGTACCTACTTTGAGATTTTTGACCTCATCAAAAGAGTCCAATGCCGTAAAAGGAGCAAAAATACGAACTTCTTGCTCACTTTTTGTGCGAGTGATACATGCTTGAATGGTCTTAATAAAACTGTCCGCTTTGGCACGAGTATAATTTGTTTTGAAATTTGAAGCAATCATCATGCTTAGAGGTTCTCACTTTTTGCGAGGACTTTAACACCAGGAAGTTCTTTTCCTTCAATAAGCTCTAAACTAGCCCCACCGCCTGTGGAGATAAATGTCATCTCATCAGCATCCCCAGCACGAGCAACCACATCAGCAGTATCTCCACCACCTACCACGGTTGTGGCATGAGCCTCCGCAATCACATGGGACATTTTAAAACTTCCTTTGGAAAATTTCTCAAGCTCAAACACACCCATTGGTCCATTCCAAAGAATCGTTTGCGCATCTGCTAAGGCTTCTCTAAAGAGACGTGAAGTTGCAGGTCCAATGTCAAGTCCCATCCATCCTTTTGGAATCTCTTGAACCGTGACAAACTTAATCGTTGCATCTTGTGAGCAGGTTTGTGCTGCTACGACATCTACAGGTAGATAAATTTTAACACCCAAACGTTTTGCCTCTTCCATCACACGATTCGCCTCATCGAGTAAATCATCTTCAACGATAGAATTACCAATATCAAGCCCTTGTGCTTTTAAAAAGGTAAACGCCATACCACCACCAATAACCAGTTTATCGACACGAGGCAAAAGATTAACAAGGGCTTGAAGCTTACCACTTACTTTACTTCCACCCACAACAGCCACAAACGGACGTGTAGGGCGACGAAGCAGATTGCGTGAAAACTCTATTTCTTTCTGGAGCAAAAATCCAGCAGCCGATGTTTTTTCATTGAAATAGTGCGTAATCGCCTCAACTGAAGCATGCGCTCTATGGCAAACACCAAACGCATCATTAATATAAATATCCGCCATATCCGCTAAAGCTTTGGCAAACTCTTCATCATTGCTTGTTTCGCCTTTGTGAAATCGTAAATTCTCAAGTAAAAGCACCTCTCCTGGTTGCAAAGCAGCCGCTTTTTCAACCGCATCTTTACCAATCACATCAGAACTCAACATAACCTCTTTATCCAAAAGGCGTTTGAGTCTCATCTGCACAGGAGCGAGAGAATATTTTTCCTCCACAGCACCCTTAGGACGACCTAAATGGCTTGCTAAAATAATGGAACATCCATGATCTAAACAGTAACGAATCGTAGGAATAGCGGAGCGCACACGCCTATCATCGGTGATATTGGTAAACTCATCCAAAGGAACATTAAAATCACAACGAATAAAAACTTTTTTTCCTGCAATATCGAGGTCTCGAATCGAGCGAATCATGCCTTATCCTTTATTTGCTAATGTGCAATGCCATATCAACCAAACGGGTTGAATAGCCCCACTCATTGTCATACCATGCCATTACTTTAATCATATCACCACAAATCACTTGGGTTAAATCCACTGCAACAATCGAACTCCATGAGCTAGAAAGAAAATCTTGAGACACTCTTTGCTCAACATCCACTTCCAAAATACCTTTTAATGCACCCTGTGCTTTTTCGCTCAAAATTGCATTGACTTCTTCTTTGGTGGTTGCTTTTTTAACGACCACGTTTAAATCTACCATAGAAACATTCGGTGTTGGAACACGCACACTTTGACCGTGTAATCTTCCTTTTAAATGAGGTAAAACCAGCCCAATCGCTTTGGCTGCACCTGTGGTCGTAGGAA
This sequence comes from Campylobacterales bacterium, assembly GCA_016930915.1. GTDB lineage: Bacteria > Campylobacterota > Campylobacteria > Campylobacterales > Sulfurospirillaceae > Sulfurospirillum. The sequence continues at coordinate 10,684 of JAFGFU010000035.1, read as the reverse complement.
TCATATTAACCGCAGCCGCACGAGAACGACGTAAATCATTTTTACGGTGTTTGACATCTAAAATATTTTGATCATTTGTATAGGAGTGAACGGTTGTCATTAAGCCCTTGTCAATGCCAAACGCATCGTCTAAAATTTTTGCCACAGGTCCTAAACAGTTTGTGGTACAGCTGGCATTAGAGATAATCGCTTGACCTGCGTATTTATCTTCATTGACACCAATGACAAAGGTTGGAGTATCATCTTTTGCAGGTGCTGAGAGAATCACTTTTTTAATGCCATTATCAATAAAAATTTGTGTATCTTTTTGTGTTAAAAGTGCACCCGTACACTCCAAAACAACATCCACACCGTAATCTGCAAAATTAAGCTCTTTTGGATCACGGGTAGAAAACATTTTAACTTTTGATTTTCCCATTTGCATATAATCATTCTCAAGCAACTCAACGTGCCCAGCGAAAACACCATGTACGCTATCGTATTTGAGTAACTGTTTTGTGGTAGCACGATCTGCTGTATCGTTGACACATACCAACTCAACATCATCTCTTGAATCAATAATTCTTGCAACGCATCTTCCAATGCGACCAAATCCATTTATAGCAATTTTGAGTGCCATAGGTCTTCCTTTTGATATAATAGTCATTTTTAATTAAACTTCTTGCGTAGAAAAGCGAATCATTTTAGCAAAAATGATGTATAAAAAAGTTTAAAGTCCACGGAGAGAGACATTGAATATTGCTATTTTTGGAGGATCGTTTGACCCTCCGCACACAGGGCATGAGTCCATTGTTACTAAAGCCCTTGAAGTCTTAGATATTGACAAATTATTGATTGTAACAACCTTTTTAAGCCCATTTAAAGATAGCTTTTATGCCCCAGCTCCTTTGCGCCAAAACTGGCTTGCTAAAATGTTTAAAGGCATGGAAAAAGTAGAAATTTTTTCCTATGAATGTGACCAAAAACGGCAAGTTCCCACCATTGAAACCGTTTTACATGTAAAGAGTCTTTACCCTAATGCAAAGCTTTATCTCATTGTTGGGAGTGATTCGTATGCAACCCTTCCTAAATGGAACCGTTATGAAGAGCTTTGCGCACTTGTTGAATTTGTTATCGCACCAAGAGGAACATTTATACCGCCAAAAGACTTGAAAATTTTACCAATTCATGTTAATATCAGCTCTTCAAAGCTACGCTCATTTTTAGACAAACGTTTTATCCCAAAAGCCATTGAAAATGAAGTGATAGCCTTTTACACAAGGAATCCAATGGATAATAGAATTGAAAGAATCGTCACTGCTTTAAGTGATAAAAAAGCAGAAGATATTCAAGTTTTTGATATGAGTGGCAAAGATTATTTTGTTAATACTGTCATTATTGCAACAACTATGGGTGAGCGACACGGGCTTTCACTCTTAGATCACCTGAAAACGGAACTTAAAGGTGCAGGTGAGAATTTTTTAAATGTTGATGCGGACGATAACTGGACTGTCATTGATATGGGGGATATGCTCATTCATCTTATGACTCCACAATACCGCCAAAAATATAATCTTGAGCTTTTCTTGAAAGAGAGAGAAGAAGAGATGAAAAAAGTACGGGGCGTTGAGTAAAAAGCATTAAGACCCTCTTAGGTTTTGCCTAAGAGGGTTGATTCACCTTACAGTTTTGCGTCAGGTTTTGGCGTTTTTGCTGTACTCTCTGGTAATTCTGGGTACGTAACCGCAGGTTTTCTTCCTTTGAGTGCTTTCAAAAATGTTTCAATTTTTGCAGCCTCTACATCATTAATCGTAATGCCAAGTTGTGTACTTCCCATCTCTTGAATGGCTTCTTTGAGTGTCCAAATCGCACCATTGTGATAGTAAGGCGCTGTCTCAGTGATATTTCGAAGTGTTGGCGTTTTTACCATACCGTCTTTATCCCCTTGAAACCCTCCTAAAGAAGCAAATTTATATTTTGCAGCAATTTGGAATGGTTGCATCGTACCACCCAAGGCAATACCATTGTGACATGCAGCACATCCTTTATCCATAAAAACTTCAAGTCCCTCTTTTTCTGCTTTGCTTAGAGCATTATCATTGCCATTCATAAAATCATCAAAACGTGAGGGAGTAATCAGTGTTTTTTCAAATGTTGCGATAGTATCCGTAATTTTCTCGAAGGTAATTTTAACACTATCACCATACGCAAATTTAAATTCATTCACGTACTCAGGGATAGAATTAATACGTTGCTCAACCAACTTTGGAGGTGCGGCCATCTCAGGACCTGCTTGTACAGGACCTTGTGCTTGATCCGCTAAGTGAGGACTTCGCCCATCCCAAAACTGTGCTTTAAAAAAGACAGAGTTATACACTGTTGGAGAGTTTAGGTGTGCAGGATTGGCTGTCCAACCATGCCCAATGGCTGCACTAATACCATCCACACCCCCTAAGGCTAAATTATGACAGGTATTACAACTAATTAAGGAACTCTTCGACATACGAGGGTCAAAGTAGAGTTTTTTGCCCAATTCTACTTTGGCATCGGTAATTGGATCTTTGGGATCATCAATCAATTTTAAAATCTCTAATTGACTCGTAGGAATGGCTTCAATTCCATTATCCTTTACCTTTTGAACCAAACTACTTGCACCAAAAACAACCGTTGCACTGAGTGCACAAAGACTAATTACCTTAGAAATTTGCATTTCTTCTCCTTTTTAAGATTATAAATTACTTTAAGAATATTTATCTTAAATAGTAATTAATATTGTTTAGAATTAGTTTTCATTTAACCATGTGTTACATTTTGTTAATTACATACTAAGCCATGTTTTTATAGAATATTTTTTTACATGTAAAGGTTAGATATGGAACGATTTAGAGATATTTTAAAAGCAAGTAATTTAAAATCAACCCATCAGCGTTTGGCTATTTTAGAGTGTATTGATACCCATGGGCATATTGATATTGAAACACTTTTTGAACTTATCCTACAAAAATATCCAACCATGTCTAAAGCCACGTTGTACAGAAATATTCATGATTTACTTGCCTTTTATATTTTAGAAGAAGTTAAATTACCACAGCAAAAGCAAAAATACGAAATTAAAAAAGTTCCACATATTCATCTTTTATGTTCCCACTGTGGTAATGTAGAAGATATATTTGTAGAAACAAAACCGCTTTTAGAAACCATTTTTTTTCAAAGTGGCTTTGAAATTAGTAGTAGTTTTATCGTTATGAATGGTATTTGTAAACGATGTTCTAGTAAAAAATAAAGATAACTCCATTAGATTACATCGTCTTATTTTTTTATAGATGTTCTTAAGCTTCTCTTCCCTATACTCATAGTTCTCATAATTACATGTAAGGACATTTATTCCCTTGTTTAGAGCTATACTGATTCTTGGACTATTGAGTCGTCTGCTTCTCTCAGACACCTTAGATACACTGCTTGAAGAGTACCAAGCAACCACTGAAAATTCGTTGGAAACTGTCAATGAAAAAATTGGACATGTGGTCGTTTACTCTCAAAAAGAGATTCGGCTTATGCAGTATCGAACGCTCAATGAGATCCTCAAAGAGTTGCCTCTTTTTAACATCAACACCAATCAATTTGGACTTACCAACTACTCTCTAACAGGCTCCAAAACAACGACCAGTGGCTTCTTTCGTTTTTTTATTAATGACCATGAAATCAGCTCAGGCTACGACCAATCGACCTCCCTTTCATGGAGCGATCTGCCTTTGGATTTTGTGGATCATGTTGAAATTTACTACGGAGAGAGCTCCTTCTCTTTTGGCAATGAAACGGGCATCTATTTTGTGCGTATCTACACAAAATCAGCCCTCAAAGAAGATGGCTCAGAAGTTGCCGCATGGTTTTCCTCTAAAACGGGGCATTCGCAAAGTATCACGAATTCACACATTTTTGAAAATGGCTGGTCGTATCTGCTCTTTGCCAATCAAGAGAAAATTAAAAAAACAAGCCTCTATAATCAGCAAAAACTTACTAGTAATGGAACGAAACATTATCTCTTTGCAGATATAAGCAACGAAACAAGCAAAATCAATTTAGGCTACACAGATATTACAAAAAGTAATTATGCAGGGCTTGCACTCGATTCCACACCCAATGATGGAGAAAATCTTTCCAAAGATTTTTTTCTCAATTACACACACTTTTTATTAGAAGACAAATCACTCAAAGCCAATTTTTCCTTTGATATCAACGAGCGAAGCTACGAGGAAAGCAATGATCAAGGTATCAATATTACACCGCTCATAGACCTTAGCATACCATGGAGCATCCCCAAAAACTTTCAAGAAGATTTACGCTTTACAAAGAGCAATGCGTATCTCTCTAAGTCCTTTGAAAGTGATGAAAATGCTTTGATTCTAGCACTCAATGTTAAACATAAAACATACGATGTTTTAAAAAGAAAAAGCACAAATTTTTTAAACCAAACCAATGAGATAGAGCATTACAATAGCTTTAAACATGAAACCACCTCTTCAGTGCTTTTACAAGAGAGCTACTCTTTACATCCAGAGCTTTTACTGGTTGCAAATGCCAAAATTGATTATTACGACCGTAATGCCTATCTTGAAGATACCTCAGAAAAACTTTTACGCATCGGTACAATTTATACGCCCACATCCCATTTTGGGTTTAAAGCCTTTTATACCCAAACGGCACTAACGCCCTCTTTTTACACCATAGATTATGCCAACAAAAACATGCCCAACCTTAAATCCCAAGAGTATTATTTTTATACCCTTGAAGCGGTGTATACCACTGGAAATTCAAAATTTGGTATCACCTTCGATCATGTGGAAATTGATAATTTTCTCTATCAAACGCCTGTTGGTTTTGTCAATGTTGACCATACCATTAAAACCGATGGACTCGTTTTTGATTATGAATACACCTTTTCCAAGCGAGATAAACTCCATCTTAACTACTATACATCCACGCTAAGCGAACAAATTAATAATGCTACTAAAGGCGGATTTATCAAATTTATGGGCGGTTATCAAAAATTTGACTACTTTACCTCGATTATTTACAGAAACGGCTATGATTATTTAGGGCTGGAAATTCCCGATAGTTTTGATCTAAGCTTAGGGGCAACCTATCATGCGACAAAAGATTTAAGTTACAGCGTTAAAGCATCAAATATCCTTGATAAATCAACACAATCACTCTATTTTACGAACTTTGGAAGTACTTTTTTTGCATTGGATGACAACGAGAGAAGTATTATGGTTTCATTTAAGTGGGTCTTCTAATGAAAGCATTCTTTTTCATCTTCACTCTTTGGACACTCTCTTATGCAGAACACTACACCTTCTTGGTTGAACCCTATACCAAAGAGGTCGAATTAGAGGCAAAGATTATTTATGAAATTGCCACCGCGTCTTTGGATGAAAATGTTATCTTGTTTATTCCAAAGATATCACCGCTTGAAGAGAAGGTCTATTCGAACTATTTTACACTGACGAAGGATTGTGAAAGAGCAAATTTTATCTTTATCAATAAAAAAGAGGAAATTATAGAGTGTTCTTCAGATAAAAAAACTCTTTTCTTTACGAATAATTACCGTAAATTTCTCTCAAATAAAAAGTTTTTTGGAGCACTTTTTTGGAATAAGAGTCGCCCCAATATTGTTTTTAGTCATCAAAGACTTGAGGAAAAATCTATTAGCCTACCCACAACTTTTCATCAATTTATCGAGAATTTCTAATGCGTCAAAATAATTTCTATCTCTTTGCACCACTTGGACTTATCGGACTTATTTTAATTTTTTTATTGTTTGCGACCATGCGTTTAGAAAAAAATATCGAAACAAAAATTTTTGAAATTGCAACCTCAGACATTTTTTCGATCACGCACAACAGTGCACACTCGATTGAATCACTTTTAAAAGGGAGTGAGGATTATGTTCAAAGTGTTAAAAAATATGCATCGATACACCAAAAAATTGAAGAACATCTAAACGTTCTGCTTACGTCTCATGTCAAGTACGCCTATCTTCTCTACCGTGATGAGAGAGGGATTTTTCGCTTTTTAGGTGATGCCTCTTTAAATGAAGAAAAATCTTTCATAGATCAAAAATTTGATGTTGATAGCCCAGAATGGCTTGCCATTTATAGCACAAAAGAGCCTCTTATTATCCGCCATACCCTTTTGCATCAGCTCTCTCTTAGCTATTTAATTCCCATTCTTCACAACAACCGTGTAGAACTCATTTTAGCGATTGATTTTTCCATCAATAAAATTCAAGAGATTAATCATATCATTCAAACCATACAACATGGCATTTTTGCCATGATGGGTGTCATCATGCTGGTACTTCTCTTTATTGGCATTCAAACCAAACGTTTTAGTTCCATTAATCAAAGTGCGTTCATCGACAAACTCACAAATGTTTACAACCGAAATTACCTTCAAAAATATGAAAAACTCATCAACTTAAATGAGTACATTATTGCCGCACTGGATATTGATTATTTTAAAAGAATTAATGACACTTATGGACACGATGCGGGAGATAAAATTCTCACACAAATTGCTCATATTCTTTTACAAACGATTCGTGAAGGGGATAGTGTCATACGCTACGGAGGGGAGGAGTTTCTTATCCTTGTAAAAGTTGATAAAAAAAGTAATGATGCAGTCTCATTTTCCGTTATTGAACGTGTTTTTCATGCCATTCAAACAGCAGAGTTTTTGATTTCAGATACGAAATCTATTTCGGTAAGTGTTTCCATTGGGGTCAATCTTTTAGCACATCAAGCACAAAACTTTCAAGAAGCGTTTAAACAAGCAGATATAGCCCTTTATACTGCTAAAAATAGTGGAAGGAATTGTATTAAATATTACACTGCAAACCCAGATGATAAATCTGTAAAAATGCCATTTTAATCTTTACATGTAAAGATTAAAACCAACCCTCTTTTTGGATCTGCTTTTCCAATTCATTTTCAATACCATCGTCTAATGTATGTAAAAAGTCAAATCCACTGCTCTTTTCAACCGTATCAATACTCACGATAAACTTCTCAAGAGGTGTATTGGCTTTTGCATTTTGAGGTAGAATAAATGCTAAAGTTTTCAAACTTCCATCTGCTTCTATTCCCACATAAATTTTATAAAAAGCATCAGGGATTGCAACCCAATAAGAGCTCTTAAGACGCTTAACATTGGTATTAAACAATGGTCCTGTATAAACCCATACGGTCTTAAATTTTTGCGTAAACGCTTCAAATTCCAAACTCTCTAAACGTTGCCACAGTTTTTGATTAAGAGAAGGTTTTTGAGGTGTAATATTGGTCATTAAAAACGTCTCTTCTTGTGCTATTTTACCATAGAGCTGCGCAATGGCTCGATTGGGTGCCATATGTCCTCTATCATACCCGCTATTGGTATAATCAGAAGGAGCAATCAAACTAAGATTTCGCCAATCTGAAGTGAAATTTTCAGGACGTTTTAATGGCTGTGAGGCTTTGGGAGTACTCAATTTATAAACAACCCACAACGGATTTCCCCGTATGTCAGAATAGCCAACCATGAAGGCATCATTGCGAAAGATACGGGTAAAAGTTTTCCAGCTATTTTCTGTTGCTTTTGGAATTCCTTGAAATACCATGGTATCTCTAGCAATAAAAAGCTCATACGTATAAGAGAGCCCTCCTAAAAGGAGAGCGATAAAAAGAAGTTTTGGATATTTAATAAAAAGGCTTAAAAAAGAGTGAGCTAAAGGCGGTTTTCTCACAAAAAACTCTACATTCTCTCTTTGGCTGTAATGCCTATGAGTTTCATACCTACACGAAGTGACAATGCAACAACCGCAAAAAGTTTTAAGAATTTTTCCTCTTCCGCACTTCCTACAACACGATTTTCATTGTAAAATTTATGTAAGGAAGCCGCAAGATTTTTGAGATACTCTGTTACTTTTTGAACCTGTCTTGAATGAAACGCATCTTCTAAGACTTCAGGCAATAAGAGCGCACTAAAAAGAAGATTTTGTGCATCTTCACTCATATCTTTAAGAAGAACGTTCTCTACATCTACAATACTTTTTCCAGCTTTTGCAAAAATCTGGTTTATACGTGCATGGGCATAATTGATATAAAAAATAGGATTGTTACTATCTTCTTGTTTAAAAACATCCACATCAAATTCAAGATGTGTATCTGATTTTTTGCTTAAAAAGACAAAACGTAAAGCATCACTTCCTACTTCACTCACAACATCACTCATCAAAATAAAATTTCCCGCACGCTTACTCATCTTATAAGGCTCACCACCTTTTAAAAGTGAAACCATCTGAGCAAGTAAAACCTCAAGTTTTGATTCATCATAGCCTAAAAAGTTGATTGCAGCCTTTACTCTCGTGATATAGCCATGATGGTCTGCACCCCAAATATTAATGTATTTGTCATAATTTCGTTGAAATTTATTATCATGGTAAATAATATCGCCTGCTAAATAGGTAGGTCTGCCATCTTCTCGCACAACTACACGATCTTTTTCATCCCCTACTTCAGTAGAGCGAATCCAAATCTTACCACCCTCTTCATAGGTTTTATCATGTTGTTGAAGTTTAATAAAACTCTCATCCCACTTATCATACAGTGATTTTTCACTGACAAACTGCTCAAAATAAATGCCAACATCAGCAAGATTGGACTTAATAAGCTCCAACATCTTATCTTTACCCCATGTTGAGAGCAAAGCGATATTTGCTTCATCTTCGAAAACAGAGCTTCCCAGTTCAGCTTTAGCTACATGCGCTAAATCAACAATATACTCACCGCGATAAAACTCTTCTGGCCAATTTACATGTAAGCCTAAAATATTTTCACGTCCAGCAAGGTAAATAGAAAGACCTAATAAATCAACCTGATTTCCCGCATCGTTAACATAATACTCTGTTGTGATTTGATAGCCTAAATGTTGACCAATACGAGCAAGCGCATCACCAATCACCGCACCTCTTGCATGTCCAATATGCAAAGGTCCTGTGGGATTAGCACTCACATACTCCAGCAAAATAGATTCATGGTTCTCATCTTTTCCAAAAAGTGACTCATTTTGAATAGCCCAAGTAGCATACTGATCTAAGAAATGTTCACTCAATTTAAAATTGATATACCCTTTAATAGGAGTGACCTCTTTAAAGATGTCCCCTGTATCAAATTGTGCACAGATCTCTTCAGCAATAGCAATAGGAGATTTTTTTAACTCTTTCGCTAATGAAAACGCAATAGGAGTAGCATAATGGCCAAAAAAAAGATTCGCAGGTTTTTCTAAAACAAATTCTCTTTGTAACTTTTCTGTAATAGCACGAATAACCGATTTTTTCAATACTAAACCTTATACAGATTTTTTATCATCTGCTGAAGTGGTTGTTGCAGTCGCTTCTGGTTTAGTCTCTTTTGCTTCAACTTTTTCAACATTTTCAGTTGACTCTTCATCTTCCTTAACTGCTTTTTTAAAGTTTTTAATACCAGAGCCTAACCCCTTAGCAAGTTCAGGAATTTTTTTTGCTCCAAAAAGCAATACAACAATCAATAAAATAATCAGCAACTGCTGAACACTTGGACCCATCTTCTCTCCTTTAATATTTTTACATGTAAACTTTAAGAGCGCTCATTATAGCATTTTTTTATAAACCAAAATAAAGAAATTTATTCAATATTAACCCATCTACTAATAAATTCGCTCATATCCATTAAGGACATTTTTCGTCTTGAAGCATGTGCAATAGCCAATAAATCTTTTGATGCCTTTTTAAAATCATCATTGACCAATACGTAATCGTATTCGCCAATACATGTCATTTCAGAAACTGCGTTAGCTAAACGTTTCTCAATAACTTCATGGCTATCTGTTCCTCGTTTAAGCAAACGTTCTTGTAAACTTTTTTGATCAGGAGTTGTGACAAAAACGGAAGTAATTAAATGCCCAAACTTCTCTTGAGCAATTTTATGTCCTTGTACATCAATATCGCAAATGACCAACCTACCTTTTTGAAGCTCTTTTAAAATAGGCTTGAGAGATGTACCATAATAATTATCATGGACTTTTGCCCATTCTAAAAAAAATCCTGCATCAATATCTTTTTCAAACTCTTCTTTTGAGATAAAATGATAATTGACACCATTTTCTTCACCTTCACGTATTGGTCGTGTTGTACTTGAAATAGAAAAATAAGCATCTCCAATTTCCAACAAAATTTCTTTCATTAAAGAACTTTTTCCTGAACCGCTAGGTCCAGAGATAACAAGAAGATTTCCTTTCACTTAGCCTCATTTTCATCAAATGAAATAGAAATATTAATACGCATTCCTTTCAGTGCTTCTCGCAAAATATCACTTTGTGCAAAACTTGAAATGCTTCTAGAAATACTTTTCTCAATTTCGCCACGAATAACTTCTATCTCTTCGTCTTGCTGATAAGGGCTCGCTAAGGCAACAACACTTTTTTCTTCTTCAACACACTCTTCCCCAAAAGCTTTTTTGATAAGATTTTCACTTAAATCATCCAAAGAGTCTATTCCCGTTTGTATATCATTTGCCTCACCAACAAAAGGAGCGTCAGCCCAAGTTTCATCAGTTTCATCAGTTTCATCAGTTTCATCAGTTTCATCAGTTTCATCAGTTTCATCAGTTTCATCAGTTTCATCAGTTTC
>JAFGFU010000034.1 GCA_016930915.1 Campylobacterales bacterium | reverse complement strand
TTTTAGCTCTTGCGTGGGAAGTGTTGGGATGGTATTATTCATCCCACGTTCGACCTCTTTGGGAGGTTGTACGTTTCTTTCTATATCACTCACGGTAGGTGGCGCCCCAAAGAGGAAAGATGCAGTTGTTAGCGATAGTGTTATAATTTTTACGGTTCTCATTCTTGTCCCTTTTCCTTATCGTTGTGCCATGAAATATTGTTGCTCTACGCCTGCTGGTAAATTCACCCCACCGTTAACCAACTGGATTTGTGAGTTTTGCCCTAGTGGAACTCTCAAGTCTCCAACATCTGCTCCTTGCATCATCACTCTGGCTTCTGGTGTTCCTACAAGCTGACTTGCGACATCTGTACTTGGTATGGAAACCAGTTGTACCATTTGCCCGCCAACGCTAAATTGTTGTGGTGCTTGCGTGGGTGGTGTTGGTGGCGTAAAGTTTGGAATCACGGGTAGTGTTATGGCTGTACCATTGACAATCGCTGTTACATTGGGGGTTTGCGTTGGGTTGTTTGTTGGTGTTGGTATTGGTGTTGGTGTACTTTTCGTACCCATAACCCACACCGTTCCACTGCTTGCCATTCTAAGGGTTGGATAGTTTGAATTAAGTGTGTTGTCCTCTAAGATGTCCCAGCCTGCATAGGTAGCACTTTCTTTCATTTGGGCGGTGGTTTTACCCACACCTCCTACTGAAGTTGGTTGTTTTGAGGTTTGGGTATCCCAAAAAGAGACAGCGTCGATTGTGCCAGTGTATGATGTAAATCCTATAGTAGCAGTATCGTTACCGACTAACCCGCCGACATTTGTCCCACCCGCTACTTCACCCATCGCGTATGAGGTTTTGATGTCGCCTAGATTCTCGCCAACCAATCCACCAACATTTTTAGTACCAGTTATCTTTCCTGTGGCATAGGAATTTATTATACTGCCACTGCGATTTTCTCCAGCCAATCCACCGACATTATTAGCGCCAGTTACTTCTCCTGTAGCATAGGAGTTGGCTATAGATGCAGTGTCAGAGTTGTTGAGTCCAACAAGACCACCAACGAACTCTGCAGTAGTGCCAATAACCTTCCCTGTTGCATAAGAATTACGGATAACTCCTTGATTGCCACCTACCAATCCTCCAAAATAAATACCACTTCCCTCTACCTGTGCTAATGAATAAGAGTGATCGATGGTTGATTGATTTTGACCTACAAGTCCTCCTCCAATCTGGTAAGACACTTTTACTATTCCACTGGTATAGCTATTTTTGACAGTACCACCATTGACCCATCCAGCCAATATACCAACGTATGTCTTACCCGTTATGTCTGCATCGATAACGCCAATATTTTCGAGTGTTGCATTCAAGGTGTGTCCAAATAGTCCTATTCGCTGAGCGGTACTATTATTGATAAAAAGATTGCCAATAGTGTAATTGGCTCCATTGAAGTTTCCGCTAAATGAATTAACTTGATTTCCAATAGGATTCCACCCTGCACCGCTGTTCGCTGTAGCACTTGCTAAGTCTGTATAGCCTGCGGTTGTATTGTTGATGTTGTTTAAGAGGGTAAAGTATTTGCTAAGTATAGGGATGTTGTAGTTGATGTTTTGCAGTTGTGTCCAGTTGGTGATGGTGTAGGGGTTTGCTGATGTTCCATAGCCACCAGCAAATAATGTTGTTTGAGCAGGTCTATCGGCAATGGCAGTGACATTTTTAAGATAAGCTAATCCTATACCATAGCCTGCTACTCCACTACCACTTCCATATGCCCATATTGTGCTATTCCATCCTGCATTGGCGTACAGGAGTGGATCTTGCATTTGGGCAGTGGTTTTGCCCAGACCACGTGCTGAATTTGTTTGTCCAGAGGTTTGGGTATCCCAATAGCTGTTAGTGACAGCGCCTCCGCTGTTAAACCCACCCAAAAGTCCACCGTACACACTTGTTCCCGTTACACTTCCTGTGGCGTAACTATTTGTAATCGTTGAGCTGTTGTAAAGTACACCTATAAGTCCACCGATATTACTTACTCCCTCCACACTTCCTGTGGCGTAACTATTTGCGATCGATGATGTGGAGTAAGCACCTCCCACAAGCCCACCGACTTCATTGCCACTACCTATTACACCCACCGTAGCGTAACTATTTGTGATAGTGGAACCACTAATCGTTCCCACAAGCCCACCGACCATATTACCTTCTCCCGTTACACTGCCAGTAGCATAAGCATTGGTGATGGTTCCATCATTGACGAGTCCCGCCAATCCACCGGTTCCAATGTTGCCTGTTATATTGGCATTGACAATGCCAATATTGCGTATTGTAGCACCATTTCCGAAACCAAATAATCCAACATGGTTCGTAGTTGGGCGGTTAATATACAAATCTGAGATGGTATTCCCTAAGCCGTCAAAGGTTCCTTTAAATTGATTTGCTTGAGTTCCAGTCGGCACAAACCCTGCACCGCTGTTTGTGTAGCCTGCGGTTGTATTGTCTATGTTGTTTGAGAGGGTGAAGTATTTGCTAAGTGTAGCGGTGTTGTAGTTGATGTTTTGCAGTTGTGTCCAGTTGGTGATGGTGTAGGGGTTTGCTGATGTTCCATAGCCACTATTAAACAGAGTTGCTGTTGGTTTAAAAAATGTTTTTAGGACTGGAAGGGCGATGATATCTGTCGTATAACCCTCGATAGTATCTCCCGAAGTTCCCCAAAAAGTATCACTCCAATTTGCTTTTGCAAGAGTGATAATCTCACTTTTTGTTTTACCAAAACCAGTATCACCCATAGTACCTACAGTATTAGCTTGATTGTCGTAGTAAGAGTTCGTGACACCACCTGTACCACCACTATAATATCCTACCAAACCACCCACATCAGTAGTTGTTCCAGTCACTGTTCCTGAAGCATACGAATTGATAATGGGTGCATTTGAACCACGATTTCCTACTAATCCACTTACTTGTTCAACAGTTGCACTTACCGTTACGATGGCGTAGGAGTTTTTGATGGTTGAAGAATTTATATTTTCTCCAACTAAACCACCTACCCAACGAACTCCACTCACAGAACCTGTGGCATAAGCGTTTTCAATGGTTGATGTACCATTATTTGATCCTACCAATGTTCCTACAGTATCTTTACCTGTGATATTAACATTTACCAAACCAACATTTTTTATCGTAGCACCAGTTGTTTCTCCAAAAAATCCTACCTTATCTTTTGTAGCATCACTGATAGTTAAGTTTGAGATGGTGTGTCCTAAGCCATCAAAGGTTCCTGAGAAGCCATAATAATTAGTTATCGTCTCACCATCAATAGAACTTACTTCACTTGTAATAATAGGCACCCATGTAAAGCCGTTTAAATTTATATCGCTTCCAAGTTCATACTTTCCAGCCAGCGCTTGATTCATCCATTGGATTTGATACGGGTTGTGGATGATGACTTTACCATCTGTTCCAAAGACGACTTTATCTCGGACATTGGTAGCACTAAAGTAAACACCGCCGTTGGCGGTATTGGTGTTTTCGATGGTTTTGTTGACATTTATACTATCGGCTGATAATTTTAACTGTTTGTCTGTACTCCAAGTAATGTTTTCATTGACAGTAATATTGGTGGTTGCTTGTAGCTCTATATCTGCTGTGCTTAACGCATTTTGTATCGCAGTTGCACTCACACTTGCTCCTGTTAAACTCGCTCCACCTGTATTTTCAATGGTCATGTTGACGGGGTCAAGCAACCATTTTTTGGTTTTGATGATGGTTGAGTCTTCCACATGTAACGATTTTCCCGAAGTCTCTATAAAACCACCCTCAGCTTCAAGCGTTCCGCTTACATGTAAAGCTCCGCCGTGTGCATACAGTTCTACTTTACCTGTGATATCATCGATAGAGTTTGCTTCAACAATGCCTGTGTTATTGACGACACCTTTTAAAAGTTCACCCACCGCATTAGTCGTAAGGTAGACTTCGCCACCATCGGCGTAAATCGCCCCTTTGTTTTCAACGAGAGCGTCTAGGACTCCTTTATCGACTTTGAGAGAGACTAAAGAGTTGCCATTGAGATTTATCGTTGCTTCACGTGCACCTGTTAAAGTTACCGTTCCATGAATGGCTTTTATGGTTCCTTCGTTTTGTACGCTATGGGCTAGAAGTGAAGCGTAACCGCCATCACGGATAGTGATTTCCCCTAAGTTTATGACTGAAGCGCTAGAGTCACCTTTAAAACTATAAACGCCATTTTGAAAATCCTCATCGCTTAACTGCATCGTGGTGGCTAAGAGTCCTGCGGTATTGACTTTGGCACTGGAGTTAAAGAGCACGCCATTGGAGTTTAAAATCCACACTTGTCCATTGGCATTAAGGGCTCCAGAGATAATACTCTTTTCATTGCCCACAGCCCTGTTTAAAGTAATGGCATTGACACTGGGTTGATGAAAGTTTACAGTTTCTGTGGCACCAATCGAGAAGTTTTGCCAGTTAATGGAGGCTTTTTGAGAGCTTTGGTTAATGGTGGTGACACTGCCACTGTGGGCGATACTCGCACTACCACTGGTGACCACGCCACCACTAGGGGCTGCATGAAGCAGGGTTGTTGTTACCATGAGAGCAGAGACAACAAGCGATATTTTTCCGCCTTTGAGGATTCTAAAACGTGAACTAAAATCGGGGGAATGTTTCATCGTCAATTCCTTGTCATAATTTCTTGTTATTACTATAACAAATAAGAGTTTGAAGGGTGTTTGATGAAACTGATAATTTTCTTAAATGATATTTACATGTAAGGAATTTTTAGAGCCATAGATGTCCCGTTGTTGTTAAAAAAACGTACATCGGTTTTAAATTTACTTTTGATGAGTGTTGTGATGATGTCCAGTCCAATGCCAGAATTGGGTGCTTCTTCTTTTTTGAAACCTATGCCATTATCGGAGACTAAAATGGCAATAAAACCGTCTTCTTTTTGAATGGTCACGGTAATTTTCGGTGAGCGTATGCCTTTAAAGGCATATTTGATGGAGTTACTTACAAATTCATTGATGATGATGCCAAGGGTGATGGAGTATTGTGCGCTTAGGTACAGTTCAGGAGAGTGTACCTCTTTTTGAATGTCTAAGACAGAACTTGCAAGTAGGTTATCCAACAAAGCGGTGACATACTGTTTAATCTCCAATGTTTTGCGTGTTGCGTTTTGATGGAGTTTGTCATGGGCTAAAGAGATAGCCAAGATGGTGTTGTGAATGTCTTCAAGTGAGCGTGATGTATCTTCTTGTAACGAGTGTAATGAGATGATGCTAGAGATGACTTGAAGGTTATTTTTAACCCTGTGGTCTAACTCTTGATACAACAACTCTTGTTCTCGCTCCATTGCTTTACGTGCGGTGGTATCTCTGCTAATGCCGTGGTAACCTATGATATTTTTGTTTGCATCATAAACTGCTTTTGAGATAACCTCTCCCCAGATAAACGAGCCATCTTTGCACTTATGTTGCACTTCAAATATGGAGTAAACATCGTTTACGGCTTCTTCTTTGCTCTCTTTTCTCTGTTTGATGCGCTCCATAACGATAGCAATGCCCTCATCGGTAAACATTTCAAACACATGATGACCCACTAATTCATCAGGACGAAACCCTAACTGATCTTCCACGCTAGGGCTGATGTAGGTTAAAATATGCTGGCTATTGGCTTTCCAAATCACATCGGTGACATCTTCGGTGAGCTCACGATAGAGCTCTTCACTTGTTTTAAGTTTTTGCTCTGCACTTTTTCGCTGGTTAATCTCTTGGCGCAATCGATAAATCCAGTAACCTATCACGGTAAATATAAGCGCAATGAAGAGGCTGTATGTGATGAGCGTTTCACGATTTATCCCATAATCAAGACTCAGCCAGTAATGAAACATGGCATCAAATTCCTCTTTGGGAATGGTCGCCATCGCTTGGCTGAAAATAGGCGCTAACGCTTCATTGCCCTTGGTAAAAGCAAATGCTTGATGACTGATGTATTCTGTTTGTCCTGAAAAACGTAATGAACTTAAATGGTTTTTTTTAATCACATAATCCACAAGATTGGCATCACCCACATAGGCATCGGCTTCTCCATTTTGTACCATTTTTAACGCTTCTTTGGTGGAAGGTGCTAAGAGAAGCAGAATTTGGGGGTATTTTTTTTTGATAAACTCCGCCATAAAATACTCTTTTTCAACAACGACTCTTTTGGTGTTGAGTTGTTTTAAACTCCCTATAAACGCACCTTTTCCATTATCGACAATAATCGTAGGTGAGCTATGATAAGGCTCACTAAAGCTCAGATATGTGGAGCGCTCTGGCGTTTTGACAATGCTCGTTAGCATGTCCAACTCACCCTTTTTGGCAAGAAGAAGCAACTCCTCCCATGATTTGTTTTTGACGATCTCAAAGCGCACACCCAGTATTTGTTCAAGTTCATGCAGATAATCAACTACAATGCCTATGAAATTGCCCTGCTCATCGACCCACTCATACGGTGCATAATCAGGATCCATCCCAACGATGATACGAGGATGCTCAAGAAGCCATTGCTTTTGTTCTTGCGTAAGGTGGAGTTGTGCTGATTTTTCGGCAATGGATGTTGCGGCGAAGAGATGAACGCTTAGAAAAAAAATAAAAAATAGAGTTTTCATGCTATTTCATCCACTTTACACCCTAGTCCACTGGAATACTCAAAGATGGTATCGTTTAATTTTTTGCGCAAACGATGAATCAAGCCTCTTCGTGTTGAGTCACTTATCTGTTCATTGCCCCAAATATAATACTCTATGTTAGACATCGGAATAAAAAAGCCTTTGCTTAAATAGCAAATATGAAAAAGATCAGCTTCTTGTTTAGATAAAATAATCTGCTCATTTTTATAAAAAAGGGATTGTGTTTCTTTATTGTAGTAAAAATCAGGATTGATGTTTTTATTTTTAATTTTTGAGGAAACAAGTTTTAAGGCAGCATTGAGGTCAATTTCTTTAAAAGGCTTGGTAATATAAGCAGCAGGATTGGTGCTCAATGCTTTTTCAATCATCGCATCATCGCCATAGGAGGTCAGATATATGACGCAAAAATCATTCATTTTTTTTAACTGCTTTACAATGTCAATGCCTGATTCGTCATTTTCAAGTTTGATGTCACTAAGGACAATATGGGGTTTAGTGGCATGAAAAAGTGTGTGTGCTTCTTCCCAATTACTAGCATGTCCTGTGACTTCAAAGCCTTTTTTTTCTAAAAGCTTTTCAAGGTTTAGGGCGATAAGAGGTTCATCTTCAATAATCATTACTTTTAGCATGTAAGCCTTTTTACATGTAATGCAACTATGATTGTATCCATTAAACATCACCCCAGAGTTGATTTACGTTTACATGTAAGGAAAAATCCTTACATGTAAGAGTGTTTTTAAAGCGCTTTAGCGATAAAACGGTTCAAGCGTTTAGCAAACGCTGCTGTATCTTCGATTTTCATGCCTTCTTGAAGTTTTGCTTGATCAAGAAGTAAAAAAGCGATGTCACTAAGTTCTAAAAGATCGGCTTTAGCGCTAAGCTTTTTGAAGATTTCATGCTCAGGATTGATCTCTAAGATAGGTTTAACGGTTGGAAGATTGTCTTGTCCCATTTGTTTGAGCATCTGTTGCATTTGGAAGTCTGGGTCGTTTTTATCGTACACGAGGCATGATGGAGAGTCACTCAAACGGCTAGAAATTTTGACATCTTTCGCATCGTCTTTGAGGATTTCTTTCATTTTAACCAAAATCTCTTTATAGGTTTTTTCATCTTCTTCGACTTTGGCTTTATCTTCTTTGATTTCTTCATCAATGTCTGAGTTATTGACAGGTTTTATAGGTGTTTTATCGTACTCGCCCACCATTGGGAAGACGATGGCATCGACTTCTTCATCCAAAAGCAAGACTTCGATGTCTTTGGCTTTAAATTGCTCAATAAGCGGAGAATTTTTCAATAATTTCTCATTCTCTCCCGTGATGTAGTAGATGCTTTTTTGATCTTCTTTCATCGCTTCTTTATACTCTTTAAGGCTTACTAAGCCATCGCATTTTGACGATTTGAACAGTACAAGCTCTAGTAGTGCTTCTTTATTTTCCCAGTCATTGTAAAGTCCTTCTTTAACAACACGACCGAAATTTTTGTAAAACTCTAGGTATTTGTCGCTCTCTTTTTCTTTGAGAGATTTCAGCTCACTCAGGATTTTTTTAACCGAAGCTTTTTTGATGGTCTCAAGCACTTTGTTTTGTTGTAAAATCTCACGGCTGACGTTAAGTGGCAGGTCTTCCGCATCGATAATACCTTTGACAAAACGAAGGTAAGTTGGTAAAAGTTCTTTCTCATCGTCCGTAATGAAAACACGTTTAACATAGAGCTTAACGCCTGGCTTGTAGTCCATTCTAAACAAATCCATTGGAGGTGTGGATGGAATGTAGAAGAGGGTGGTGTACTCAAATTTTCCTTCAGCTTTTGTGTGGCTCCAAAGCAGTGGATCGGTACTGTCGTGAGAGATTTGTTGGTAAAAGTCTTTGTACTCTTCAGGTTTGATTTGGCTTTTTGCTACCGTCCACAAAGCGCTTGCTTTGTTGATTTGCTCATTTTTAAGTTCAACGCTTTTTTCTTTGCCTTCATCGTCAAATTCTTTCACTTCTTTATCCATAAAAATAGGAAAAGGAATGTGGTTTGAGTATTTTTTGATGACACTTTGAATGCGGTAAAACTCTAAAAATTCATCTTCATCGTCTTTCATATGTAAGGTAATGGACGTGCCGTGGCTTTCTTTTGATACTTCGGTGATTTCATACTCAGCACCCGCGGTTGAGCTCCACATATACGCTTTTTCTTCACCTGCTTTGCGGCTTATAACTTCAATTTTGTTAGCAACCATAAACGCTGAGTAAAAACCAACACCAAACTGACCAATAAGGCTTGAATCTTTCTTTTTGTCACCACTGAGGTTTTGTAAGAAGGATTTTGTACCACTTTTTGCAATGGTTCCAAGGTTCTCAACCAAATCTTCTTCGTTCATACCAATGCCACTGTCACTCAGTGTGAGTGTTTTGGCTTCTTTGTTGATGGCGATGTCAATGCGTGGCACATACGAGAGTGCTTTGTATTTCTCATCGGTTAACGTGAGATAATTTAACTTATCCAGTGCATCGGAAGCATTGGAGATAAGTTCGCGTAAAAAGATCTCTTTGTTTGAATACAAAGAGTGAATCATAAGGTCCAGAAGTTGAGTGACTTCGGTTTGAAATTGATGTTTTGACATTTTATATTTCCTTTAGTAATTGGATTTTTTCAAATGCTTTACATGTAAAGAAGAAAGCACTTTGAAAAATCCAAAAAAGTGGCGCTATTGTATCAAAAAGAGCCAAGAAAAAAAGCCACTTTTGTAGCAGTTAATTAAGAAGAAGTGTGCTCTTGCAAGGTTTTACTCATTGCATCATGCATTTTTTCATACCACTGTTCATCTTCGTTGGGATTGATGGGGTCTAAAAAGATAACATGCACATCGCCACCATTGGCTAAAAGTGTCTTTGAATCAAGGACATTGCGTGCGCCAATAATCACAGCAGGTTGCACAATAAGGTTCAACTTTTCCGCTACAATTTTTGCACCACTTTGAAATTTAAGAAGTTTGTCTCCACGCCCACGTGTTCCTTCAGGAAACATAGCCAAAACACGCCCTTGATTGAGTCTGTCTTGCCCTGTTTTAATCAGTTTTACAATGGAGCGCTTATCATTTCTATCAATAGCAATCATCTTTGGTGCTTTTAAAATATGCCCAAAAAGAGGAATATCACCAATCTCTTTTTTAGCCACCCAACACAAATCTTTAGGATGAATCGCTTCAAGGATGACAATATCGAGTAAACTTTGATGATTCATCACCAGAAGCGTTGTTTTCTCGCAAAGTTCACCTTTAGTATGAATCGTAAAACCAATGAGGTAGGTTTGTAGCTTTGCCCAAAAACGACGAACGGGTCGTGTGTTTTTGGAAAAAATATACATGAAAACAACGGTGATTAAAACAGTAATACTAAATTCAATAGCAATAAAAATAGCTCTAATTCTTGCTAATATTTTCATACTCTGTCCATCCAATTTTTCCATCAGGAAGTAAAATCTTAATATAATTTTCTCTTTCACCCAATTTTTCAACATTAAGAATTTTTTCACTCGTATAAAATATTGTAGAGTGTTCCATTGGAAGAATTTTTATAGTACTACCCACTTTGAGTTTTATATGATTGAGCGGATTTTGATCTAAAAAATAAAGTGCTAAAAAAAGAAGCGAAGCCACGAAGTAGTACCATTTACGGTATTTTAATACGATAATGAAAAAAAGAAAAGCTAAAACAGCATAGGCAATACTTTTATAAAATTCAAAAATACTTTCTTTGGGATTTAATCCCAATTGAGTACTTACTTCTTCGTTATCAATGATTATTGGAAGCGAAATTTTAGTAAATTTATTGCCTCGTAGGTCAAAATACGTAAATTCAAAATTCTTTTGATAATTAGGCAAAATGGCATAATAATATATTTTTTGACTGCTACCATTATCGGAGAATGAGTCTATACCACTTTTAGTAATTCCTTTAAGTTTAAAGTCTTTGAGATTTGCTTCTGTCGCTTCAATTTCTAAGACCGTCATCACATTTTTTGCATCAAATGTTGTTGTTTTATATTTATTAACAACCAGTGTTTGTGCAATGACATTGCTAAAAAAATCCTCTTTTTTTAGCTGAATGATGCTCGGTGTAGAGAGTGTCAGTATGGCACTTTCTAGGGGCTCTTTATTTTTTATCAGTGAAACACTGATACTAGGGAGTTTGGCATTTGCTGTATTTATTTTAAAATAAAATGTATTTTCATACGTATTATTACTTGAAACAACCCAAGGTGATTGTTGATTGATGATCTCAATGCTATTTGGTGTTGAAAATGTTGTGGATAAGGTATCTATATTTGAATGAGCAACAATAGCTTTCACTTTAATTGGAAATACTTGTCCTACATAAACTTTTTGAGGCATCTGCTCAACAGAGAGAAAAATGGATTTTGCGTAATTCTGATAAGCACTCTCTTCAGCAACAATGGAGGAATGAAAAAGTGTTAAAGAGAGTGCAAGAAGTATTAAAATTTTCTTCATAAGGCTAAGCAATAAAACCCTGTAACATTTTAACACCATCATCTGAACCTAAAATTTCCTCAATAGCACGTTCAGGGTGTGGCATGAGACCAAAAACATTTTTCTTTTTGTTACAGATGCCTGCAATAGCATCAATAGAGCCATTAGGATTTTGAACATTTCCTTTTTCATCACAGTATGTGAGAAGTACTTGATGATTAGCATACAACTCTTTTAATCCCACTTCATCAATATAATAACTTCCTTCTCCGTGGGCAACAGGAATATTTAAAACTTCACCAATAGCACATTTTTGTAAAAAGAGATTGTCATTCGCAACCACTTTAAGCGGATGAAATTTAGAGATAAAATGTACACTCTCATTACGTTTCATAGCACCAGGGAGAAGTTTGGCTTCTACTAGCATTTGAAAGCCATTACAAATACCTAACACTTTACCACCATTATTAGCGAAGTCAATCACCGCTTTCATAATAGGCGAAAATTTAGCAATTGCAGCACTTCGTAGATAATCACCATAGCTAAAACCACCAGGAAGAACCACCAAATCAGTTCCCTCCGGGAGCTTTTCTTCTTTATGAAAAACAAGGACAACGTCTTGGCCTAATTTTTCAAAAGCATATTTTGTATCGATTTCGCAGTTCGTTCCTGGAAATACAGCAACTGCTACTAGCATGCTGGAAACTCAATGGTGTAGTCTTCAATGACGGTATTGGCTAAAAGCTCATCACACATCGTGGTGACTCTTTGTTCTGCTTTTATTTTGTCATTTTCATCGATATCTAAAATAATTTGTTTTCCAATACGCACTTCATTTATTTCATTAAATTTTAAAGAAGAGAGTGCATGGTGAACAGCTTTACCCTGTGGGTCAAGAACACCATTTTTGAGTTGAATATTGACAATAACTTTCATCGTTTCTTTTTCCTTTGTTTTTAGTGCGTTAGTATACGTTTTAAGACCTCTTCGTAAGCCATTTTGACGTTACCAAGACCTTGTCTAAATCTATCTTTATCTAATTTTTCATTAGTGTCCATATCCCAAAAACGGCAGCTATCAGGACTGATTTCATCTGAGAGTAAAATATTCCCTTCTGTATCAACACCAAATTCAACTTTAAAATCAACCAATTTGAGTTTGCGCTCACCAAAGAAACTTTTCATAATAACATTGATTTCTCGACCCAAACGTTTAAGTTCTTCAAGATCAGATTCACTTTTTACAAGATTAAGAAGCAAACAATGCTCATCATTAATGATTGGATCACCCAAAGCATCATCTTTATAATAAAATTCAACCAATGTAAAAGGAAGAACAGTACCATCTGCAATGCCAAGACGTTTGGATAATGAACCTGTCGCAATATTTCTGACAACAACTTCAATAGGAATAATTTGAACACGTTTGATGAGTTGATGTGTATCGTCAAGTGTTTTTACCAAATGCGTTTGAATACCATTTTTTTCTAAAAGATGAAAAAGTTGTGTACTAATTTTACAATTGAGTGCACCTTTACCCGCTTCATTTCCTCTTTTTTCGGCATTAAATGCTGTTAAATCATCTTTAAACTCTGAAACCAAAAGATTTTCATCATCGGTTAAAAAAAGTTTTTTCCCTTTACCTTCGTATAGTAATGCACCTTTGTTCACGTCTGCTCCTCAATTATTTTTTGATTGCAAGTACTTTGATCGCATCAACAGCACTTTTTAGTTGTAAATCTTTAAATAAACTCTCTTGACTAATGATTTCTTTATCTGTTTTTTGAGTCTCTTTTACTTTTGTTTTGTTTTCTTTTTTGCTCTCGTCGACTTTTTTAAGTTCACTCTGCAAATGTTTTTTTAAATCTTTTTCTTTGAGCGATTGTTCATTGTTTTTATGAGGGACACTTCCTGGATAAACAAGAATATCAGGAGTAACACCTTCTGCTTGAATAGTTCGTCCACTTGGGAGGTAATAACGTGCGATGGTCAGACGAATCGCTTCATTGTCAACCACAGGTAGAACGGCTTGTACACTTCCTTTACCAAAGGTTTTTTCACCAATAATCACTGCACGTTTATGATCTTGTAATGCACCACTGACGATTTCACTCGCACTTGCACTTCCCCCATTAACGAGTACAACAAGAGGTGTTTTCGTAAGCGTTCCTGCTTTGGTAGCTTTATACTCTTCATTTTCAGATTCTAAACGCCCCTTTTGTGAAACGATAATGCCATCTTCAACAAAAATATCTACAAGTCCAACGGCTTGATTTAAAAGCCCACCAGGATTGTTTCTAAGATCTAAAATAATACCCTGTACTTTTTTGTTTTTATTAATGGCTTCTTGCACATCACCTACAATATTCTTGTCAAAATTAACAACACGAAGATAAAGTATATTTTCGTTTTCGAACTTTTTTGAATAGACAGATTCAATTTTAATAATGTCTCGTACAATTGGAATAATAAGAGGTTTGTCTTCCCCTTCTCTTACAATTGTAAGCTCAATATTTGTTCCTGGCTTCCCTCTCATGAGGTTTACTGCTTCATCTATGGTCATGTTAAGGGTAGATTGTTTATTGATTTTTAAAATAATATCTCCAGCTTTAACGCCTGCCTTATCCGCAGGTGTACCTTCCATAGGTGCAATAATCGTAAGCGCACCATCTTTTTGGCTAATGGTAATACCAAGACCTCCAAATTCACCATCTGTTTGGATTTTTAAATCTTTAAAGTGTTTTTCATCAAGATAAGCAGAGTGCGCATCAAGGTTATTTAAAAGCCCTTCAATAGACTTTTTGACAATTTCATCAATTTGAATGTCATCAACATAGTATTTTTCAATGGTAGCTAAAACGCGTGTGAATTTAGCAAGTGATGCAAGCCGACTCTTTTCACCCTCAGCAGTATCTGCAAAAAGTGTGGAAGAAAAAAAGCTTGTAATACCTACAAAAGTAGCAATAAAGCCAACCGTGGCAAAGGGTAAATGTTTCATAATGTGTGTATGCTCCTCGCATGGGATGCGTTAGTATCTCAAAGAGGGAGATTATAGTGCAGTTTCCCTAAAACTTCTATGAAAGAGAGAGCTTTTTTGGTTACTTAAATATTTGGGAATAAATTATAAAATGACTCTGTATGACTAAATAAACTTGACAACAATAGACTAAAGTTGTAAAATTCCACGAAAGCAGTAAAATTATATAAAAACAATACAAAGGGAGATGAAATGAATTCACTTTTTGAGCAATTAACGAACCAAATGCGAGAAGCAATTGAAAGTGCTATTAGCCTTGCTTTGCATGCAAAAAACAATGAAGCAACACCTTTACATGTAACGTGGGGATTAATAACGAATTCTGCTTCGATTTTGAATCAAGTTTTTAATAAAATGAACATTGACAAGAGTGCCATCGAGCTAGAAATTAAAAGTGAAGTTCAAAAATTACCAACAGTTTCACAGGTGAGCAAAGAAACGATTACCTTATCAAGAAGTTTGGTTGAATCATTACAAAAAGCAGAAGGGTTGATGAAACAAAAAGGAGACAGTTATCTTTCTGTGGATACATGGTTATTGGCGAATATCGACGTAGATCCACTAAAAAAAATACTCGCCAAGTATCTGGATGTGTTGCAATTTAAGAAAAATCTTGAAGCGTTGCGTGGCGGTAAAAAAATAGATAAGCAAAGTGCTGACGAAAATCTCGAATCGCTTGAAAAATACGGCATTAATCTTACCAAACTCGCCAGCGAAGGTAAACTTGACCCTGTCATTGGGCGGGATGAAGAGATTCAAAGAATGATGCAAATTTTGATTCGAAAAACGAAAAATAATCCTATTTTAATTGGTGAACCTGGAACGGGTAAAACGGCTATTGCAGAGGGGTTGGCACTTAGAATTTCTCACAACGATGTTCCTTTAAGTTTACAAAATAAAAGTGTCGTGGCCTTGGATATGAGCGCTTTGATTGCGGGAGCAAAGTACCGTGGTGAGTTTGAAGATCGTCTTAAAGCCGTCATCGACGAGGTTAAAAAAAGTGGCAATATTATTTTATTTATCGATGAAATTCATACTATCGTCGGTGCGGGAGCAAGCGAGGGAAGTATGGATGCGGCTAACATCTTAAAACCTGCTCTTGCTAGAGGAGAATTGCATACGATTGGTGCAACAACGCTCAAAGAGTATCGCAAATATTTTGAAAAAGATGCAGCATTGCAACGACGTTTTCAGCCTGTAACGGTGAATGAACCCAGCATTAATGAAGCGTTGCAAATTTTAAGAGGGATTAAAGAGCATTTAGAAGCGCATCACAATGTGAGTATTCAAGATTCCGCACTTATTGCTGCGGCGAAGCTGAGTTCTCGTTACATTTCTGATAGATTTTTACCTGATAAAGCGATTGACTTGATTGATGAAGCAGCGGCTGAGCTTAAAATGCAAATTGAGAGTGAACCCACAGAGCTTAGTCGTATTAAACGCTCTATTAGTACTTTAATGGTTGAAAAAGAAGCGCTTTTAATGGAGAAAAATAAGAAGAATGATGAGCGTTTAAGTGCCATTGAAAAAGAGCTAGGCGATGCTAAAGAGAAAATGCGTTCCCTGGAGACACAGTTTGAAAATGAAAAACAGGTTTTTAACGACATTGCAGCCATTAAATCACAAGCAGAAGCCCTGCGTAGAGAAGCTGAGATGGCGAAAAAACAGAGTGAATTTAACAAAGCTGCTGAAATTGAGTATGGCAAACTTCCTGAGCTTCTCAAAAAAGAGGAAGAGTTAAAACTTAAATGGGAAAAGATGGTTGAAAGTGGGACACTCCTTAAAAACAGCGTCGATGAAGAGATGATAGCGACTATTGTGAGTAAATGGACGGGGATTCCTGTGAATAAAATGCTCCAAAGCGAGAAAGCAAAAGTCTTACATGTAGAGGAGTATCTCAAAAAAGAAGTGGTCAGGCAAGATGCTGCCATTAAGGCGATAGGTCGTGCGATAAAACGTAATAAAGCAGGACTTAGTGAGCAAAATAAACCTATCGGAAGTTTTCTCTTTTTAGGACCAACAGGTGTGGGTAAAACGCAAAGTGCGAAGGCACTCGCCAATTTCTTGTTTGACACCACCAAAGCGCTCATCCGTTTTGATATGAGTGAGTACATGGAAAAACACTCCGTCAGTCGTTTAGTTGGGGCACCTCCAGGCTACGTGGGTTACGATGAAGGTGGACAATTAACCGAAGCGGTGCGAAGGAAGCCTTATAGTGTCGTCCTTTTTGATGAAATCGAAAAAGCGCATCCTGATGTCTTTAATATTTTGCTTCAAGTGCTTGATGAAGGGCGATTAACGGATAATAAAGGTGTGACAGTTGATTTTAAAAATACCATTATTATTTTAACGTCTAATATTGCCAGTGCCAAAATTATGGAGTTTGAGGGTGAAAAGCGTACCGAAGAGGTTATGAAAGAGCTTCGTATGCACTTTAAGCCTGAATTTTTAAACCGTTTGGATGATATTATTATTTTTAATCCTCTAAGTGAAGATGGTTTGCGTGAGATTGTCAGCATCATGTTTAAAGATATTGAAACAAAGCTTGCCCATAAAGAGATAAAAGCTACCTTGACAAATCCCGCAAAAGCATTGATAGCTGAGGCTGGATTTGACCCTGTTTATGGTGCGCGTCCTCTTAAGAGGGCATTGTATGAGCTTGTAGAAGATAAACTTGCTGAAATGATTTTAGAAGATACTTTGCATGAAGGCGAGAGTATTATTATTGATGCTAGAAATAATGAGATAGTAATTACGCATTAGCCATTTGAAAAATTATCTTTACATGTAAGAATTATTTTACATGTAAAGATATTATTCACAATCTTTTTCTTGAACAGAAAATTTAAAGAGTTCTGTATCGCTTAAATCATAAAAAACATAGATAAAAATGGCTCCTTTTTTAAGGAGCATACGGGTTTCGTAATCACTGCACAAATAGCTTTTGTTATTTTCAAAAGTTGTCTTTATTAACGTTCCCTTATCTGCTTTAAGAATGGTTTGCACGTGTTCGTTTGCAGAGTTGATACGATTGCGGTATTCGATTGCATTTTGCACACTCACAATATCCACTAGCGTGGTATAGTCATCTAACATCATGGGTAAATGCTCTTTTGTACCATCTTTGATAATTGATAAGATTTTTGGAATATCTTCCTCACTAATTTCATCTAAATCGTTAGTGATATCAGCAAAGAGTGTTGAAATAAGTGTTAAAATGGTTAAAAATTTTTTCATAACTTTCCTTTGGCTAAATTCTACAATAAAATAACTAATTTTTTAATAGGAAAATGTAGTTTATGACTTATCTTGACTGGTTTTTTAAACATAATAAAAAGCACCATGCAATTGTTGAAAAATTGATAGCTAAGGGATATAAAAAAGAAGCAATTATTGATTATTTTGTATATGAAAATATGGTGAAAATGGAACCTTCTTTTTGTCCTTTATATGCACATTATGAAAAATGTCATAAACGAGATTATCTCAATTGTTATTTATGTGCGTGTCCTCATTTTCGTTTTAATGATTTGGGGATAAGAGAAGAATTTGGAATGTGCATTAAAAGTGAATGTGCGATTGGGTCAAAAAATAGTGCTAATTTTGTCTATCAAAAGTCGGTGCATTTAGACTGTTCTGCATGCATTATTCCTCATACAAAAGCATTTGTGAATAAATGTTTTAATTTAAATTGGAAAGAAATAATGCATGAATGTTGTTTTACGCAATAAATGGGTTATTTTATCAGTTCAATTAATGTCTCTTGCGTTGGTGAGGTAGATGGTTTAATAAGTGTAAAATTGTCTTTTTCTTCATGACATGCTTTACACGCTTTGAGTGCTTGATGCGCTTCTACATCTTTTTGTGCATAAATTTTGTTACGTGAGTGACAATCAAAACAGTCCTGCCCACATTGTCCACTTTTTGAAGGGGTGTTGTGGCATGATGTGCATTCTTTTAAAATTCGATGGTCTTGATCATTAATATAAGGGTTTAACTTTGGATGGCACTCTAGGCAACTTCCTCCACAAGCAAAGAGAAGATTTTGTAAACTAACACTAACAAAGAGCAACAATATTTTTTTAAACACGAGTAGAGCCTTCAAAATCAAATTGGTATTTTAAGATGAAAAGTGATTTTAGTATTACAATGGTTATATAAACCTTAATAGCATTCAGGCAATTTTAGTACGAATAAAAAAGTATTCTACGCTTAAATAAAGGGGTCTTCTTAATTTAAGCTTATGCAATTTTAAGTAAAGCTAAGGTAAAATCCATACCTTAAATTATTTTTTATATAAAGGAACTTTTAGATGAAAAGAACGTATCAGCCACATAGTACACCTAAAAAGCGCACACATGGCTTTAGACTTAGAATGAAAACTAAAGGTGGACGTAAAGTTATTTCTGCACGTCGTGCTAAAGGTAGAAAAAGATTGGCCGTTTAAAAGAGTATGAAACTCTCAAAACAACGCGAGAGTTTTCATCCGTTTATAATCACGCAAAAAAATGGCACTATGAAGGTGCCTTGGTCTTTTACAATCAAGATACAACAAAAAAAGTTGGCTTTACGGCAAGTAAGAAAGTCGGAAATGCTATTAAGCGAAATTTAGCAAAAAGGCGACTTCGTGCTATTTTTTTAGAAATTCAACACACTTTGTCAGATGGTGTGTATGTTTTTGTAGCAAAAGAGAAGATAAATCATTTACCCTATGATACTTTAAAAAAAGGTATTTTATGGTCAATGAAGAAATTAAACTGTGTCAAAGAATGAAAAAATTTGCGCTGTTTTTAATAAAGCTTTATCAGAAGTTTTTTACACTGATTGGTTATGGAAGTTGTCGGTATTATCCAACGTGTTCACAATACGCTAAAGAGCAGCTTCTACACAATGGTTTTTTAAAAGCTCTCTTTTATAGTTTTATACGAATTTTGAAATGCAATCAACTTTTTGCTGGAGGGATTGATTATCCTGTTGTTAAAAAAGAATTTGCATTTCCTCTTCTTTTGCTCTCAAAATCACTATATAAACACCACATTACTTTTTGGTTTGTTCCAAAAGATAAGCAAAGTTTTTACGTGGTAAAAGCTTTTAAAACATTGAAATAAAAGGGAATCTCGTGACAGATAAACTTACTCCTCAGGTGCGAGTTATTATCGCTACTGTTTTATCATTTTTATTTTTTGCTCTTTATGACCATTTTTTTATCCCCAAAAACGTTCCTCTTGCTGAAAATAATAGTTCAAAAATTGAACAAAACATAACTTCTTCTCCTTCTTCGGACATGACAACGGTTGCAAGCAGTAATGACATCTCCAATTCACCTGTATCGCTCAAAAGTGAAAATACAATTTTAGTGACCGTCAAAGCACCTTCTTATGAACTTCAGATTGATCGATTAGGAAGAATTGCAAAATTTTATCTTAGTGAGTCAAAATATAAAGATGATCATGGAGAAAGAATACAGTTGATTGATGCTTCACAAGGTGTATTGCCTTTAGAAGTTCGTTTTAGCGATAAATCTGTAAATACAGATGCTTTTTTAATGTCATATAGTGCAGATAAAAACATTATAAATGTTGAAGAAAGTGGTAGCAGTGTCATTTTAACGCAAAAATTGGGTGATGTTACCATTTCAAAAACAGTCACATTCTTTCCTTCTGGAAAATATGATTTACATGTAAAGCTGTCTCAAGCTAAAGATTATTTTATTTCTCCAGGCTTTAGACCCAATGCTGCAGTAGATAGCTATACTTTTCATGGTGCTTTGATCAAAAAAGCAGATGGTACCATTCAAACGATTAGTGATGGCGATGCTAAAGGAGATGAAAGATTCTCTCATGCGCATATTGTTGCAGCGGCAGATAAATATTACACTACATTTTTTTATGAATTAAACACAGGGCTTGAAACAGTTATTTTGCCAGGCAAAGAAAGTAATCCTCTTTTATTCGTTAAGGGAAATGATAATTTTCAACTAAATGGTTATGTTGGCCCCAAAGAGTATGTTAAACTCAAAGAGATTCATGCAGAATTAACAGATGTTGTTGAATATGGATTTTTCACCTTTATTGCAAAACCACTTTTTACATTGCTTTCGTATTTGCATGGAATTTTTGGTAACTGGGGTTGGGCGATTGTTGCTATGACAATTATTGTTCGTTTGGTACTGTATCCTTTAACCTATAAAGGTATGGTTTCGATGAATAAGCTTAAAGAGCTTGCTCCAAAAGTGAAAGAGTTGCAGAAAAAATATGGTGATGATAAACAAAAGCTTAACATGCATATGATGGAACTTTATAAAAAGCATGGCGCAAATCCCATGGGTGGATGTTTACCAATCTTACTTCAAATTCCTGTCTTTTTTGCAGTGTATCGTGTTTTACAAAATGCTATTGAATTAAAAGGTGCAGCGTGGATTTTATGGGTTCATGATTTAGCCATTATGGATCCTTATTTTATTCTTCCTGTGCTTATGGGACTTACGATGTTTTTACATCAGCGTATTACACCAACAACGTTTAATGATCCAATGCAAGAGAAGATTATGAAGTTTTTACCATTAATTTTTACATTCTTTTTTGTTACCTTCCCCGCAGGTTTAACACTTTATTGGTTTACGAATAATCTTGCATCAATCGTACAGCAGTTTTATGTCAACAAACTTTTCGCAAAAAAACATGAAGAGGAAAAGGCTGAAAAATGATAAGAGTTGAAGCATCAACGCTCCAAGAAGCTTATTCTAAAGCTGCGAGTGAGTTGTCTTGTTCAGTGGTGGAATTGGATATAAATATTATCCAAAATGGTTCCAATGGTTTTTTAGGCTTATTTAAAAAAAATGCCATTATTGATGTTCAACGTAAAGGCGATAAACATAAAGAATTCAAGGAAAATAAGCCATCTTCTACTTTTCATCAAGAGCGTCAAAAAGAGATAGATGTCTCTTCTTGTGATGAAAAAAAAGATAAAAATAGACGTGCCAAAAACAGACGTGCTAAAAATAAAAATAGAGATTTTATTCCTCATGAAAATTCTGAAAAAAATCCAGAAATAGCATCTCTTCCTCCTAAAGAGGACTCTTTTTTTAAGGAAGAACCTTCTTTAGAAATCGTTAAACATACTTCAAAAGAGCTCAAGCAGACGCTTGTAGTATCAACGGCTATTGATCAGAATTTTCATCAAGAAAAACGTTCAATGAATGATATTATTGATGAAGTGAACGTTCAGATTAAGCATTTATTTAAATACAGTTGTTTTACACTTGAGTCGCCTATCGTGACAAAGTACAATGATGATACGATACTCATTGAATTTAGTGGTGAAGATGCTGCACTATTAATTGGAAAAGAGGGCTATCGTTATAAGGCTCTTTCTTATCTTCTTTACAATTGGATTAATCTAAAGTATGGCCTAAATATTCGTTTAGAAATTGCAGAATTTTTGAAAAATCAAGAAGAGATGATTGAAAAATATTTGGCACCTGTTATTGAGCGTATTCGTAACAGTGGAAAAGGTCAAACAAAGATTTTAGATGGTGTGTTAATTAAAATTGCTCTTGAAGCACTTCGTGCAGCATTTCCTGAAAAATATGTTGGAATTAAGTCAGGAAAAGATGGCGGTAAGTTTATCGTCGTAAATGATTTTAATAGGAAAAACGCATAAATACTATTGCTGCTATTGCCACCAGCTCAGGTGTTGGGTCCATTGCTATTGTTCGTGTTAGTGGACCTGAAGCTTATTTTTTTGCTCAAAAGCTTTCTCATAAAGAGAGTTTTACGCCTCGTGTCGCTACGCTGTGTTTTTTATATGATTTTATGGATGAAGCGATTGATCAGGCTATTGTCCTTTATTTTAAAGCACCGCATAGTTTTACCGCAGAAGATGTTGTTGAATTTCAGTGTCATGGTGGTAGTGTTGTTGCTGGAATGGTTTTACAAACACTTCTTCATTATGGGGTGAGATTAGCAAATCCTGGTGAATTTTCAAAGAGGGCATTTTTAAATGGCAGAATAGATTTGAGTGAAGCAGAAGCGATTGCTGCATTAATTGAGACAAAAAGTGTGGATGCTGCAAAAATGTTGACACGCCAACTTAAAGGCGAACTGCGAAATTTTGTTTTACATGTAAGAAATCTTTTGGTTGAAATACTTGCATTTGTAGAAGTTAATATTGATTATGCTGAAGAAGATTTGCCGTTAGATATGATGGATCAAATTAAAATAAAATTAGATGCTTTATCCAAAGATCTTCTCAAAACATATGAGAGTAGTCAACGGCGTCAAGGGCTTATTAATGGTTTTAAAATAGCAATTGTTGGAAAACCGAATGTTGGTAAGAGTTCTCTTTTAAATACACTTTTAAGTTATGACAGGGCTATTATTAGTAATATTGCAGGAACCACACGCGATACAATTGAAGAAGAGCTTCGTATTGGAACGCATTTGGTAAAGATTGTCGATACGGCGGGTATTAGGCAAGCGCATGATGCCATCGAAAAAATTGGAATCGAGCGTTCTATTTTAGCCATTGAAGAGTCTGAAATAGTGATTGCGATGTTTGATAATAGCCGTGTATGTGATCATGAAGATGAAGAAATTTTAAATCTTCTAAGTCAATATTCTGCTGATAAAAAAATTCTTATGGTCCTTAATAAAACGGATTTAGCCAGTTGTTTTGACACAAAACGTTTAGGTAAAGAGTTTATTGCCCTGGAGTGCCAAAAAGATGCACAGCATATTATAGAGGCTCTGCATAGTATTTTGGATCAAACGACACACGAAGATAATTTATTGTTAACATCACAAAGACAAATAGATGCTGTACGTAAGACATATGAAAATGTTAAAGCGTCGTATGCTCTTTTAGGAGAAGGGGAGCTAGAACTCTTTGCTTTTCATTTAAATGATGCTATCATGGCTATTTCTTCTATTTCTATGGCATTTGAGAGGGATGAAATTTTGGATAAAATGTTTGGGCAGTTTTGCCTTGGAAAGTAAAGCATACTCTTTATTGTTAGCTTGGGTGTCTTAATATTTAATTTATAAACTATTTACCTCAATGTGATACTATGAAAAAAATAGGCTTGTTGCGTTAGCTTTTATCAAAGATAGTGCAAGAAGTCTAATATAAAAGAGAGGTTTTTGATGTTTAAAAAGATGATAAAAGAGTTTATTCAACGGCAATCTTCAGCGGGAATCATTCTTATCCTTGCAACCATTTGTGCACTTTTTTTACAAAATAGTTTTTTAGCTGAAATATATACACAATTTTTACATACGCCTGTACAAGTGAGTGTTGGGACGTTTGGTATTGCAAAACCACTGCTCTTGTGGGTGAATGATGGCTTGATGGCCATTTTCTTTTTTCTGATTGGTCTAGAAGTGAAGCGTGAAGTTTTAGAGGGAGAACTTTCTACTAAAAGTCAAATTGCACTTCCGTCAATTGCTGCATTGGGTGGAATGGTGATGCCTGCTATTATTTTTATCGCTTTTAATTATAAAGATACTTTTGCAATGAATGGTTGGGCAATTCCAACGGCAACGGATATTGCATTTGCACTAGGTATTATCTCGCTTTTAGGAACAAGGGTTCCTGCTTCGTTAAAAATATTTTTGATGGCATTAGCTATTATTGATGACCTTGGGGCTATTGTTATTATTGCACTCTTTTATACGAATGATTTATCTATTCTTTCCATCAGTGTTGCTCTGGTTGCCCTTATAATTCTTTTTCTTATGAATAGAATGAATGTAGCCAAAAAAGCAGCTTATATTTTAGTTGGCATTGTTTTATGGGTGAGTGTTCTTAAATCGGGCGTTCATGCGACTATTGCAGGTGTCTTAATTGCCTTTAGTATTCCTTTATATTCTATTGGTCAGACAGGCGAGCGTTTTTCTATGGTTAAAGAATTAGAACATGATTTACATTATTGGGTCGCATTTTTTATTCTGCCACTTTTTGCTTTTGTAAATGCTGGGGTTGATCTTCGAAATTTATCAGCTTCTGCATTATTCTCGGATGTATCACTAGGCATCATGTGTGGACTCTTTTTAGGAAAACAATTAGGTGTTTTTGTCTTTAGTTATATTGCTATTAAATTAGGCATTGCTAAGCTTCCTTCAGGCAGTAACTTTGCACAACTCTATGGTGTTGCTATTTTAACAGGTATTGGTTTTACCATGAGTCTTTTCGTTAATACTTTGGCATACAATGACACAGATTTATTTCATTATGCAGATAAATTGGCTATTTTACTAGGGTCGTTTTTATCGGGATTAATCGGTTATTTATTTTTATATCGAGTGACAAAAACAGCATAAATTTTAAAAGTTGGCTTTTCTAAAATATTTAAAAAAGTCAACTTTTTATCTTTACATGTAAAGATTATTCACGTACGACATCGTAACCTTTTGGAATGTCTGCCTTAAAAATGGTTTCGTCTAAAAAGAGATTTGTTGTCTGATTTGAAAAAAGAATTTCGACAGCATTATCCAGTTTATCTCTATACGTCACTTTTTCAATACGCTCTTTTGTAGCAACAATGGTATACGTTGTTTCCATAAATTTAGTTACATATGTATTGGGTTTTATCTCTTGAGCTTCTTGAAGAAGTTGTGTGATATTAGGAATATTTTCTAATGTTGTAATAATAGCTTGTTCTAATTCGGGTTCTATAATTAAGACACGAGTGTGATTAAAATAGATTTTTTTTGCCACAGGTTTTTCATAAATCCAAAGCGCTTTTTTAGTATCCGTTGCATATAAGGTTCCTTCATAAACAATGGTCTTATTTTGATCATTGGTAAGCGTTTGTAAAAAATCACTTTGTATTGTTTTAAAATGGTCAATCTTTGCAAAAAGGAGTGACGTGAGCGTGAGAAAAATGAGAGGGATTCGCATAAAATACTCCTATAAAAGGCAATTAAGATATGGAGTTTTATCAAATAGATAGTAAAAGTATGATAAAATCCTAAGTTTTATCAGAAATTAATGTAAATGCAAAGAAAAATTGAGGTGAAATCGCATGATATTGAGTAATTTAATTCGTAAAATTTTTGGCACGAAAAATGATCGTGTTATTAAAGAACTTTCTCAGCGCGTTAAAAAAATTAACGCCTTAGAGTTGAGCTATGAAAAATTGAGTGACGATGCTCTTAAAGAAGCCTTTAATAGTCTAAAAACAGAAGTTCAATCAGGAAATAAATCATTAGATGATGTTTTAAATGATGTCTTTGCTATCACAAGAGAGGTAAGTAAGAGAACCACAGGAATGCGTCATTTTGATGTTCAGATGATTGGTGGTTTGGTCTTGCATGGCGGGGATATCGCTGAAATGAAAACAGGTGAGGGTAAAACACTTGTTGCAACGTTGCCAGTCGTTTTAAATGCTATGAGTGGAGAAGGTGTACATGTTGTTACCGTCAATGACTACCTTGCTAAGCGTGATGCAAGCGACATGTCACGTATTTATAACTTTTTAGGGCTTAGTGTTGGTATCGTCACGAATGATTTAGAAAATGATATACAGCGAAAAGAACAGTATGATGCTGATATTACATATGGAACAAATAACGAATTTGGGTTTGATTATTTAAGAGATAATATGCGCTACTCTTTAGATGAGAAGGTACAACGTGTTCATCATTTTGTTATTGTAGATGAAGTAGACTCTATTTTAATTGATGAAGCAAGAACCCCTTTAATTATTTCAGGACCTTCTAATCGAACATTAGATGGCTATAAACTAGCAGACGATGTGGCGAAAAAGTTGATTAAAGAGGGTGATTTTACTGTTGATGAAAAAAATCGTACTATTTTAATGACAGAAGAAGGAATTGGAAATGCTGAAAAACTTTTTGGTGTAGATAACCTTTATAGTCTTGAAAATGCCGTTTTATCGCATCATCTTGATCAAGCACTTAAAGCACATTATCTTTTTACTGCTGATGTTGATTATGTTGTGCGTGAGGGTGAAATTGTTATTGTTGATGAATTTACAGGTCGTTTGAGTGAGGGAAGACGTTTTTCAGAAGGATTGCATCAAGCCTTAGAGGCTAAAGAGGGTGTAATGATTAAAGAAGAGTCTCAAACACTGGCTGATATTACCTTTCAAAACTATTTTAGATTGTATAAAAAATTAGCGGGAATGACAGGAACTGCACAAACAGAAGCAACGGAATTTGCACAAATTTATAATTTAGAGGTTATTTCTATTCCAACCAATGTGCCGATGCGTAGGGAAGACATGAATGATTTAATTTATAAGACAGAGCGTGAAAAATTTGAAGCAGTAATTAAAGATATTAAAGAGTGTCATATAAAAGGGCAACCTGTTTTAGTGGGAACTGCATCGATTGAAAAAAGTGAACTTTTGCATGAATTACTCAAAAAAGAGAAAGTACCTCATTCTGTTTTAAATGCAAAAAATCATGAAAAAGAAGCTCAAATTATTAAAGACGCTGGGGTTAAAGGAGCCGTAACAATTGCAACCAATATGGCAGGACGTGGTGTCGATATTAAAATTACCGATGAAATTAAAGCGCTAGGTGGGTTGTATATTATTGGTACAGAGCGCCATGAGAGCAGACGTATTGACAATCAATTGCGTGGTCGTTCTGGGCGTCAGGGCGATGTTGGAAAGAGTCGTTTTTATTTAAGCCTTGAAGATAATTTACTTCGTATTTTTGGAAGTGATCGTATTAAAGCGATTATGGAACGCTTAGGCATTGAAGAGGGTGAACATATTGAGTCAAAAATGGTGACACGTGCCGTTGAAAATGCACAGAAAAAAGTTGAAGCACTTCATTTTGAGTCTCGTAAGCATCTTCTTGAGTACGATGATGTCGCTAATAAACAGCGTAAGACAATTTATAATTTTAGAAATGAGCTTTTAAGTGCAGCATATGATATTGAAAATAAAATTAAAGATATTCGTCTTGAATTTGTAACCAATACCCTTTTTAAAGCAGAGATTTATGAAGGGACTACTCAAAGTGACTATAACATAGAGCGTTTGGTTTCTCTTCTTAAAGATGAATTAAATGAAGACTTTGATGTGCATGCATTACAAGGTTTAGATTTTGAATCTTTGCGTGCACATATTATTGAGAAACTGATTGAAAGTTTTGAGATGAAAATGTCCGTAGTAGATGATGTGCAACGTAAAGAAATTGAGCGTATTTTATATCTTCAAGTAATTGATAACACTTGGAGAGCACATTTATATCAAATGGACATTCTAAAAACAGGTATCGGTCTTCGCGGATACAATCAAAAAGATCCATTAACAGAGTATAAAAAAGAGAGTTATAATCTCTTTATTGAGCTTGTGGAACAGATTAAATTTGAGAGTTTTAGAACCTTGCATATTGTTCAGCTTCGTGATAACAAAGAGGAAGAAGAGCGTCATGCCATGGAAGAAATGATTCGTAAAATGGAAGCTGCAAATGCCAATGCAACACTTCATCATCAAAGTCCTTTTAGCAGTGAAGAAGATGAAAATAATCAAGAAAAAAAGACTTCTCGTAATGAGCCGTGCCCTTGTGGAAGTGGTAAAAAATATAAGCAGTGTTGTGGCAAGAGTGGTCCTAAAAAAGGGCTTTTAGCATAAGGACTTTGGGTGCAAAAGAATCTTAGTTTTTACCTTGTTAAAAAGTACTTGCGTTTTGATAAGTCGCAACCTTTTATTACTGTTATTTCTTTTTTAGCATTTTTTGGTGTGGCGATTGGACTGATGGTTTTAATGGTTGCTATGGCCATTATGAATGGTTTTGATAAAGAGTTTGAAAAGAAACTCTTCACTATGAACTATCCGTTGTCTATTTATTCTCGTAGTTTTAATCCTGTGAGTGAGATGGATTTGCAACGATTAGAAGCACAATTCCCACAACTCAAGTTTAGTCCTTATATTTCAACTCAAGTTATTATTAAAAAAGGGAATAGGCTTGAAGGTGGTATGCTTTTTGGTGTCTATTTTGAACAAGAAGCAAAAATAAATACTATTTTAGCAGAGGCTATTAAAGATAAAACATTAGACAAATACGACCTTATAACGGGTAGTGAAATTGCAAAAACACACCAGTTTTCTGCTGATGAAAAAGCAACACTTATTTTTACTAAAAATGATCCTGGTGGTATGAGTTTAATTCCTAAAATGAAACGCTTTAATTATCAAGGTTCATTTCGTTCTGGACTAATGGCATATGATAAAGCGTATATGTATACCACCCTTGATTCTTTAGCGCAAGTTTTACAGTATGAAGAGGGAAAATATGATGGTATTCATATTTATTCAGAGGATCCTTTTGCCGATATCGAGAAAATTCGAAGTGTGCTGCCAGATGACTTAGGTATTGTAGGTTGGTGGCAAATGAATGGAAACTTTTTTGCAGCTCTTGCCCTTGAAAAAAGAGCACTTTTCATTGTTTTAATGTTGATTATTTTGATTGCATCACTTAATATTATTAGTTCTCTTTTAATGACAGTTATGAACAGACGTAAAGAGATAGCCTTGCTACTCTCATTAGGTGCCTATAAACATGAAATTAAAAATACATTTTTTTATTTAGGTATTGTTATTGGGGGCGGGGGAATGCTATTTGGCATTATTCTTGGATTTTTAGCACTTTTTCTCTTGGGTTCTTTTGATCTTATTTCACTTCCTGCTGATGTGTATGGAACAGCTAAATTACCACTAGATCTTTCTATGTTGGATTTTTGGCTTACAGTTGTTGGTACAACTATTATTGTAGCACTTTCGTCTTATTATCCTGCGTATAAAGCAACGCAGATTAACGTTTTAGATACGTTACGTAATGAATAAAAAAGTAGTAGGTTGTCCTACTACTTTAAAAGTTCTGAAGTAATATTGCAATTATCTTCTACACTATCATGGAGTTTCTTTAATAATATTTGTGCATTTGTTCCGTCTTCAGGATAACTGACAATGGTCTCAGATGGTTCTTGAGCTAAAAACTCCTGAATCCCACTTAAAACTTCCATGGCACCATTCCAATCCGTTCCTGTCAGCATAACAACATAATGATTGCTGTGATTAAAAATGGCATCTGTTTTTCGAAGAATATCTTGAAACATTTTTAAGCAATCAATCTCTTTCTTATCGTCTAATGAAAAAAAGATAAGTGAAAAGGGAACCTCATCTTTAATTCCAAAGCGTTCTAATAAAGCGATATGATGATCAATAAAATGGGTTAAATCACTATTTGAAAATGTAATTCCAGACATAAGGGCTCCTTTTGACCTATTTGTTTTAATTGTACTCTAAAATTTACATGAGTGTTTCAATTTTTTCAAAATTAAAATAATTATAGCCATCTTTGTGTTCATAGGTAAAGTTAAGATGATGGGCTTTGATAATATTTTGAACAATATAAAGACCTAATCCAAAACTTTGATGTGAGTTTTTTTCCTGAACAAAAGGTTCAAGGTAATGCGAAAGCTCTTTAGTAAGAGGCTTCCCCTGACTGATAAAAGAGATTTTAGAGCGTGTTGCAAGTATTTTTATTTTTTGGTCACAAGAATATTTGATACCGTTGTCAATGACATTTTTCATGGCGGTTGTAAAGAGTCTAAAGTCTACATGTAAAATGATTTCTTCATCTATAATTTCATTTTCGACTTGTTCTGGTAAGATCATAGCAAGATCAATAGCCTCATCAAGTAAATCAACTAAGAGATAAGGTTTGACGTTTTTGAGTCCTTCTCCTGACGTTATTTGCTCAATAGAGGCAAATTCATTAATGAGTAACTCAAGTTTTTCAAATGTTGAGATAAGGCGCTCTTTTTGTTTGCTATTTTCAAGCATTTCGGCACTAATGCGCCCTTTAGTAATGGGTGTTTTAAGTTCATGCATAATATTTCGCAAAAAAAGTTGTCTGGAGTGATTGAGTTTATTGATTTGTTCAACAGCATTATGAAAAGAGTTGGCTACTTGAGAAATCTCATCTTCGCCATCTGCTTTACAGTCAATTTTTAAATCACCCTTTGCAAAACGATCCATCTGGCGTTTGAGTTTACGAAGGGGTTTTAATTTTCGAATAGTCAAAATATAAGCGATAATAATAATAGCAAAGACACTACCAAAGATGGTTTTAATTAAATCGTAACGGTAGGGTTGAAAATCTTCATCTTTAAGAAGCAAAGATGAATACTTGGTTTCAATGTGTAAATAGTGGTCATTTTCATAACGTAAAATGGCACTTGTTCCAATTTTATCTGCAATTTTTTGGATAATTTGAGCACGTGCAATAATAGATTGTTTGACCTCTTTATCCGTAATTTCACGCATCTGATAGCCCTGAACTTGTCGCTTCAACTCTTCATTGGTAATAAAATTATTTAAATGAAACAAAGTTGCACGGGAGATAATGGAGTATTTTGTATTGAGTTTTTCTGTATAGGTTTGTTTGTCGTATTCTAATAGAAAGAGAAGGGCTAAAAAAATACTCACTATACTGGTTGCAAAAATAAAGGTAATGCTGTAAAAAATAGAAGATTTTGTCATTGTAAAAACTTATAACCAATGCCTCTTACGGCATGAATGTAAATGGGCTCTTTTGGATTTTCTCCTAGTTTTTGGCGAATACGTCCAATAATGACATCAATACTTTTATTGGTTGTCTCTTCGCTGATGGCTTCAATATTGTAAATCAGTTCTTCTCGTGATACTACGCCACCTTCTTTTTTAATCAAGTATGCTAAAATCCCATATTCTGCCGCTGTTAAGTGCAGTTCCTTATTTTGAAAAAGAATGCTTCTTTGATGTTCATTAAGATGAAAGGCTTTTGTCTTTTGCAGAGGATTTTCTGTTGCTAAAACCCCCTTTTGTCTTCGTAACAAACTCATAATGCGTGCTTGAAGTTCTCGTGGATTATAGGGTTTTGGCAAATAATCATCAGCACCATTTTCTAGTGCAGTCACTTTGTCTGTAATGTCTGTTCGTGCAGAGGAGATAATGATTGGAAGTGTATGACGTTTACGAATTTCTTTACATACCTCTAGCCCATCAATGCCTGGAAGCGTGAGGTCTAAAATGACTAGATCAAAAGAGTGTGTGTCAAGGGTTGATAAGCCAATATAAGGATCATCAGCAACGGTAATCGTAATATCAAATTGCTCTAAATACTCTGTTAAAATTTCAGCCAATTCTAAATCATCTTCGATCATCAAAATTTTTGTCATACACTACTCGCTTCTTTTTTACATGTAAAGAGCATTATAACAAAATAGGAGGTAAAAACCTCCTGTTTTAAGGCATTACAAGAATGGCACGATAATTTTTACGGCTGATAAGAACACGTTTTTTGTTGTTTTTGTACTCTTTGAGTGCTGTATTTAAATCTTTGAGAGAGTCGATACGTAGTTGCTCAATTTGAAGAATGATATCTCCTTCTTTAAATCCCATCTTTTCAGCTTTAGAATCTTCTTTAACGTCAAGGACTAAAACGCCTTCTG
The DNA here is from genome assembly GCA_016930915.1 of Campylobacterales bacterium. GTDB lineage: Bacteria > Campylobacterota > Campylobacteria > Campylobacterales > Sulfurospirillaceae > Sulfurospirillum. Next base: position 19,480 of record JAFGFU010000034.1, on the reverse strand, counting down.
TCTCTTTTGAAAGTTGGTATTGTTGCCTTGTTTTAGCGTTAATTTCAACAAGGGTTAATCCTTCAATAGAACTTGATGTGCTTTTACCATCACTACTGATGAGTATATCCGAATCCATTTTAGAGAGTTTTACTTTGGTCGTTTTGATTTTTTTATCGCGTTCATACGTGATGGTGATATTTTTTTCAGGAGAAATAGACGCAATAGTGTTTTTAAGCTCATTGGCATTTTTGATTTTAATGCCATCTACTTCAATAATGAGATCAGAGATTTGAAGTCCTGCTTTTTGGGCAGGAGAATCCTTCTCAATCATTAAAATAAGAGCACCTTGCTTATTTTCATAAAGTTCTTTGAGTTCGTTGGTCAAATCAGAAATGGAAACACCCATAAACCCACGTTCAACCTTCCCATCCTCAATTAATGAGGTTGCTATTTTTTGCACCATATTGGAAGGAATTGCAAAGCCAATACCGTTATTTCCACCACTTCTGGAGAGAATAGCGCTGTTAATACCAATCAGCGCTCCACGACTATCAACCAGCGCACCACCAGAGTTTCCTGGGTTAATAGATGCATCAGTTTGAATGAAGTTTTCGTATTGATTGAGTCCTACATTACTTTTATTCAGCGCTGAAATAATACCTTGCGTAATGGTCTCACCCACACCAAATGGATTACCAATGGCAAAAACCAAATCACCTTCAAGCAAGTTTGAAGAGTCGCCAAATTTGGCTACATGTAAATTCTTGGCATCAATTTTAACCACAGCAAGGTCTGTTTTTGGATCTTCGCCTATAATTTTTGCTTTGTACTCTTTTTCGTCATTTGGAAGGGTAATCACAATTTCATCTGCTCCCTCAACCACGTGATTATTGGTGACGATGTATCCATCTTTTGAGATAATAACACCTGAACCTAATGAGTGAGATTTTCGTTCTTGTTGTTTAAAATCAGGCATACGGTTACCAAAAAATTCTTTAAAGAATGGATTTTGCATGAGTTCATTGAGTTGCTCATTTTGTTTTGTTTTTTTAGTTGTTGCAATATTTACGACACTGTTTTTACTCTCTTTAATAGCGTTGTGATAAGAGACAATGACGTTATGTGCTGTCGCATCAATGCGCTGTGAATCTTGAGGCATCTGTTCAATGTTAACCGTTGCACTAAAAAGAGAAAGTGCTGTAAATAATGAGAGGTAGATAACCTTATTCATAGAAGACTCCTTGATTATTTTATACTTGTAAATTATAAGAAAACGAGGTAAACATAAAGTAAATGTTGAGTCATAATACTCTTCAAAGTTGATTGATATAGACTAAACTTTTATGGTATAATCGCAGTAAATATTATACGAGGTTTAAGGTTATGAGTAAGAGTTTATATGATACATTAGACATATCGCAAGATGCGAGTGCGGAAGAGATAAAAAAAGCGTATCGCCGTTTAGCACGTAAGTATCATCCTGATATTAACAAAGATGCAGGTGCGGAAGAGAAGTTTAAAGAGATTAATGCTGCTTATGAAATTTTAAGTGATGAGCAAAAACGTCGCCAGTATGACCAATACGGTGACAACATGTTTGGCGGACAAAATTTTCATGATTTTGCCCATGCTCAAAATGGTGCAAATTTAGATGATATTTTACGTTCTATCTTTGGTGGTGGTGGCGGTTTTGGTGGCTTTAGTAGTAGGCAAGGTGGATTTGGAGGCTTTAGCAATGCTGGCTTTGGCGGCGGTGGATTTGGTGGTTTTAGTGAACCTGATTTGGATGTGAGTGCAAAGATTATTATTCCTTTTAATGTAGCAATTTTAGGAGGAAAACACTCTTTATCCTATAACAATGAAAACTTTGATGTAAAGATACCTGCAGGGATTAAAAACGGCGAAAAAATGCGGGTTAAAGATAAAGGCAAATCTTTTCAAGGGCAAAAGGGTGATTTGATTTTGAGTGTTGAAGTGGCTTCAAGTCCTGAGTATACCCGAGAGGGAGATGATTTAATTAAAAGCATAGATATTCCTTTAAAGACAGCACTCTTTGGCGGTAAAGTAGCCGTTGATACGCTTTATAAGGAAATTACACTTAAGGTTAAGGAAGATACAAAAAATGGACAAAAATTTAGGGTTAAAGAGTATGGTGCACTCAACCGTAAAACGCAAAACAAAGGTGATTTGTATCTGATTGCTAACATTGTGTTACCCTCTTTGTCTTCACTTGATAGTGAATTAAAAGCAGTGTTAGAAACCAAACTACCAAACTAAGAAGGAGTCTTTTATGCATCATGGTTATGAAGAGCCAGTTTATTTGATTAGTGTGGTTGCCAAAGTTTTAACCATTCATCCTCAAACATTACGTCAGTATGAAAGAGAGGGATTAGTTAGTCCTTCACGAACAGATGGAAAAATGAGACTTTATTCGCAACAGGATATTGATAAAATTAAAATGATTCAGCGTTTAACGCGTGATTTAGGTGTTAATTTAGCAGGTGTAGATATTATTATGCAGCTTAAAGACAAAATTGATGAGTATGAATCGTTAATTGAGAGCTTACGTTTAGAAGTGAGTGGACTTTCAAAGAAAAATAGTCAAACCAAAAATCCTTTAGTGAAGCACAAAAATAGTTACGAAATTATTTTGTTTGGGGAGTGATTTTGGAGAATTTATTGACGGTGATTCTCAGCGCAACAGCCATAGCTACTTTTTTAAATATTTTATTAAAACGTTTTAATATTCCCACGATTATTGGGTATATTTTTACAGGTTTTGCTATTGCTTATCTGTTTGAATTAGGACGCAATAATGATTCTTTAACGCACATTGCTGAGTTTGGTATTGTTTTTTTAATGTTTACGATTGGCTTGGAATTTTCGATTAAACATCTTATGGCAATGAAAAAAGATGTTTTCTTTTTTGGACTTTTGCAAGTCTCTTTGGTGGGTGGAGTGATTGCATTAAGTACTGAGTACTTCTTTGGTATTGAGAAAAAAAGTGCCATCATTATTGGCTACGCTTTAGCTCTTTCCTCTACGGTAATTGTGCTTAAAATTTTCAACGATAGAGGTATGATTCATACCGTATATGGTCGAAAAGCTTTGGGTATTTTACTCTTTCAAGATATTGCAGTTATTCCTATTTTATTGATGATTAATATTTTTTCCAATCAGGAAAGTTCACTCTCGACATTGTTGTTACAAACCTTTTACAGTGTTGTGATTATTTTAGGGTTGATGTTCCTCATTGGTAAATATGTGCTGAATCGCTTTTTATCGCTTGTTGTTTGGACAGATACGGAAGAAATTTTTATTGCTGCGGTGCTTTTATTTGTCGTTGGTGCCTCATTTTTAGCGCATATGTTAGGATTTTCCTACTCGCTAGGAGCTTTTTTAGCAGGGATGATGATGTCTGAGAGTCAGTATAAACATCAAATTGAAGCAGACCTTGTACCGTTTCGTGATTTGCTTTTAGGACTCTTTTTTATTACGGTGGGGATGCAAATTGATTTGAGTCTTATCATCGAAAATTATGCAATGATTTTGCTCTCTTTAGCCCTTATGATGGCGTTTAAAACATTGGTTGTTTTTAGTATTCTTTTTTTCTCTGTAGGGGGAAGGGTTGCCCTTAAAACGGGATTGGCATTGTGTCAAGGCGGTGAGTTTTCATTGGCGATTTTAGCATTGGCAAGTTCAAGTTCTCTTATCAGTTCAACGGTTGCTCAAATTTTAATTGTCACGGTGGTTATTTCTATGGTGATGACCCCTTTTATTTTAAAAAATTTGAAAAAAATTGTTGATGCGGTTAACACAGAACCGAATAATGGAGATTTTATGATTCACTCATCAGGAATTAAGGATCATATTATCGTGTGTGGTTATGGAAAATTAGGACAAGAGATTGTGTATCGTTTGAAAAAGATGAATGTGAATTATTTGGTTTTAGAACACGATATTAATTTAGTCAAGTTGGGACAAAGCAGGGGTGAGCCTGTTTATTTTGGAAATGCCGCAGAGAAGAGTATTTTAAAAAATGCTTTCGTGGAAAATGCTAAAGCGGTGATTATTGCCATTAACAATGAAAAAAAATTGATTTTGTTGTGTGAAATTTTAAAATCATTTAATACTTCGATTAAAATTGTGGCAAAAGCCAGCGATTATGATGAAAAAAGGTTGCTTAAATCTTTACATGTAAAACATATTGTTAACGAAGGAAGAGAAGCTGCTAAAGCTCTTTTGAAGGTTGCAATGGAAGAAGAGGATGAAGCGTTATTGAGTGATAAATAAGGCTATTTCATCGCTTAAAAAATAGTCATTATTATAGATTCGATTTTCTTTGCAGATGAGTCTATTTTCTTTCACTAAAAGGTCTACTTTTTCTTTCTCTTTTACGCTGAAATGTTCTATATCAATCCCAATCATACTTCGAAGTCCTAAAAAAATAGTTTCTACATGTAAATCTTCAGTGCTGAGTTCTTCTATCTCTTGCATGTTAGGATTTTGAATGTATGTCTCTATGTTTTTAGAGGGATAAAATCGTCTATTTTTTAAAAAACCAACAGCCCCAGCCCCTATACCTAGATAGTTTTTTTGTTCCCAATAGCCTTTATTGTGCCTACTTTGATACGTACCAAAATTAGAAATTTCATATTGAGGGAATCCTGCTTGAATAATCGCATTGACAAAGTCTTTAGCCAGTTTTTCAGAGCTATTGGTCACATCGTTACGAGTATAAAAAGGGGTTTTTTCTTCAAGGGTGAGCGCATATGCACTTAGATGATTGATGGGCAAAGAAGTAGCCATGCGCAAGTCTTCATGTAAAAGTATGGGTGTGTCAAGGCTTGTGCCATAAATAAGATCAAGTGAAATATTTTGTATACCTAAGTCATGTGCATTTAAAATCGCTTCTTCTGCTATTTCAGGGGTATGATTACGTCCTAAAAAATGCAATTTTTCCCTATTAAAACTTTGGACGCCAAAGCTTAAACGGTTTAATCCTAAGCTTTTCATCTCAGCCATCCACGCTTTGGTTGCAGAGTGAGGATTGGCTTCGGAGGTGATTTCGGCATCTTGGCTTAGATAAGGAGAGAGCATCTCGAAAAAAGGTGCGTACCACGAAGCAGGAATGGTTGAAGGTGTGCCTCCTCCAATAAAAAGAGAGCTGATTTCACCGTGTTGTGGGGTGAATTTTTCAAGTTCAAAAGAGAGTTGTTGTGTAATGCTTTGCATATACTTTTGTTTCAAAGCACTTTGATTGGTATAAGAGTTAAAAGCGCAGTAGTGGCATTTACTATCGCAAAAGGGGATATGCACATATGCAAGCACGGATTTCCTTGTATCAAGCAAGTTTAATGACTTTTTCGTTACCATTGTAACAAAAATATAGAGGTAATGCGCAATTATGGAATCACCAAAACGATACAGACCCAATGTTGCTGCTGTGATCGTCTCTTCTCGATATCCGTTCCAGTGTGAGCTTTTTATTGCCAGTCGTAGCGATATTGAAGGTGCGTGGCAGTTTCCACAAGGAGGCATTGATGAGGGTGAAACACCTGAAGAAGCGCTTTTTCGTGAATTAGAGGAGGAAATTGGCACAGGAGATGTTGAGATTATTGCAGAGTTTCCTGAATGGTTACAATACGATTTTCCTCAAAAAATTGCTCAGAAAATGTACCCTTTTGATGGACAGAGCCAAAAATATTTTTTAGTACGACTCAAGCATGATGATAAAATAAATCTTGCAACCCAAGAGCCAGAATTTTGTGATTTTAAGTTTGTGGGGTTGGAAGAGGTTTTTGATTTTATTACCTATTTCAAGCGACCTGTTTATAAGCAAGTGTTAGAATATTTTAAAAAAGAAGGGTATCTCTAAGATGTTGATTGTTCAAAAGTATGGAGGGACAAGTGTCGGCAATGTGGAGCGTATTGAAGCTGTTGCCAAAAGGGTAATTGAAAGCAAACAAGAAGGTCATGATCTTGTTGTCGTGGTTTCTGCCATGAGCGGTGAAACAAATAAACTTTTAGATTTCGCGTCACATTTTAGCACAACACCTAACGTGCGTGAAGTGGACATGCTTTTAAGTTCTGGTGAGCGTGTTACTAGTGCACTTTTAGCCATTGCTCTTGAAGCACAAGGATATCCTGCGATTTCTATGAGTGGCAGACGTGCGGGTATTGTGACAGATAATGTCCATACGAAAGCGAGAATTGAGCATATTGATACGCAAGAGATGAAAAATGCATTGGCTGAGGGTAAAATTATTGTCGTGGCTGGATTCCAAGGTGTAACACACGATGGTGAGGTTTCCACCTTAGGGCGAGGGGGAAGTGATCTATCCGCTGTTGCTATTGCAGGAGCTCTTGAAGCGGATTTATGTGAAATTTTCACTGATGTAGATGGTGTCTATACCACAGATCCACGCATTGAGCCTAAAGCAAAAAAATTGGATAAAATCAGTTACGATGAAATGCTCGAACTTGCAAGTTTAGGAGCAAAAGTGCTTCAAAGCCGTTCCGTTGAAATGGCTAAAAAATTGAATGTCAATTTAGTGACACGAAGCAGTTTTAATAAAAATGAGGGAACACTTATTACAAAGGAAGATAACATTATGGAACAACCATTGGTTAGCGGTATTGCACTCGATAAAAATCAAGCAAGAGTCACTCTTCGTGGCGTTACAGATAAGCCAGGCATTGCGGCTGAAATTTTCAAAAAATTGGCTGACAGTAATGTCAACGTTGATATGATTATTCAAAATGTAGGGCATGATGGCACCACTAATTTAGGTTTTACTGTTCCTCAAAATGAGCTTGAAATGACCAAAGCAGCTATGAATGAGTTGCGAGCGAGTGAAGGCGTTGAATATGATAGTGATATCGTAAAAGTTTCAATTGTTGGTGTGGGTATGAAATCACACAGTGGTGTAGCATGTAAAGCCTTTGATACAATGGCAAAAGAGGGTATTAATATTGAAATGATTAGTACCAGTGAAATTAAAATTTCTATGGTGATTCAAGCAAAATATGGTGAATTAGCCGTTCGTGCCTTGCACAGTGCATACCAATTGGATAAATAATTAATGCAAAAATTTTTAACGTGGACGTTAGAGCAGATACGAAAAGATGGCTCATCTATGAGTTGGATGGAAGAGAAGCGGTTTGAATGGGTACCGCTTTGTGCTTCCATGCTCAAAAATCTTTTAGATGGGCACACTTTTATTGTCATTACCGATGATGATAGAGAATGGTTTTGCTACTATATGCTACGAGCCTTGAACAATCATCGTAAAAACAGACCTATTTTACCGTTTATCTCATTGCAAACGCTCTATCCTAATTTGTATCAAGTGAAGACAAAAGATGACATTGAGTTGTTAGAAAATATGCTTTCACAAGTTTTTCCAAGTGGATATACCTTCTTTTATGTAGGGAAAAACAGTGATATCAAAATGCAAATAGCCAAACGTAAAGATGATAGTTTTATGTGGATTATGGACGAGCATATTCAAAATAGCTTTTATCTTTTAAGTGATGATGATAGTTTAGATATAAAATTAATTCAGCTTTTTAGACTCTTGGATAAAAGTATTGATGCCGTGCTTTTTGCTGAGGTTACCTTTGATAATGAGTGATGAAGGTCTTTTTAGCCATATTTTAATTTCAAAAAATGTGGAGAAAGCCAAAGAGAGTTTAGAAGAAACGTATGCCAAAGAGCGTCATCTTTTTTTTGTCAAAGATGAATTTTTACTTGAAGATGCCAAAGAGGTTATTAACGAGGCATATATTGCAGAATCCGTACAAAAATATTTGATTTTAGTGGCAAAAGGGTATCGTGTTGAAGCCCAAAATGCACTTTTGAAAATTTTAGAAGAGCCTCCTCGTCACATTGTTTTTATTGTGGTTGCCCCTTCTAAAAATGCGTTACTTCCTACCATTCGATCTCGTTTAGTTCAAAAAGAGCTTTTATTTGAACGTGAGGTGATACACTCAGGACTTAATTTAAAGCAGTTAGATTTAAGTGATATTTATCCCTTTATACAAAAACATCAATCGTGTGAAAAAAGCGTTTTAAAAGAGTTGGTTCAAGCTATTGTGTATGAAGCGATTCATGAACATCATCTGCGCTTTAGTGAAAAAGAGCTAGAAGCGTTTCAAAGATTAGTGCAATTGGTTGAGCTTAATGCTAGGGCACAAACGATTTTAACAACACTTTTGTTATCTATTATGCTTAGGAAATACCAATGAAATGCTATAAACTTTCATCAACTACAAATGTGGCTTTAGTGTTTGATGCCTTAGGTGTTACGAAAGAGGGTATTTCGATTTTAAAGCAAAAGGCACATGTGAATTTTGTGTATATCAAAGATTTAAAAGCACCTGCTGCTAATATTTTAAAACAAGATGCTCTTTCTATTGGTGCGGATTTAGCTGTGCCAAAAGAGACGATTACATGTAAAACTCCAGTGGTAGATGCTCTTTTGATTGCAAATGATAAACAGCTTAAAGAGCTGAGTTTAAAAGAAAAAATACAACCTTTTGGACTTAAGGACTTGGCAAAAAAACTAAGTGAATTTGTTTTTACATGTAAAGATGATTTTGTAGTGATGGGTGTCATTAATACCAATGAAGATAGTTTTTTCGAGGGAAGTCGTTTTAGCGGTGAGAAGGCATTAAAGCACATTGAAGAGATGATAGAATCAGGGGCTGGCATTATTGATTTAGGTGGTGTTTCGAGTCGTCCTGGAAGTCTTGGGGTGAGTGAAGAGGAAGAGCTTTCTCGCATTGCGCCTATTGTGGATTTAATTGCTAAAAACAATCTTACATGTAAAGCTAAATTTTCACTCGATAGCTATTCTCCTTTGTGTTTAGAGTATGCGCTTTCAAGGGGATTTAGCATTGTCAATGACATTACAGCCCTTGCCAACGATGATGTGGCACGTGTGGTAGCACGTTACCATGCCACAGTTGTGTTGATGCATATGCAAGGCGAACCTTCATCAATGCAAGAGATGCCACATTACGATAATGTGATGCTTGACGTAGATTCTTTTTTTGAGGAACGTATTGAAAAAGCAAAACGTTTTGGGATTGAAAATATTATTTTAGATGTAGGAATTGGCTTTGGAAAAACATTGGAGCAAAATTTACAACTGCTTCAACACCATGAACATTTTTTACATTTTGGGTATCCCTTACTTGTCGGGGCAAGCCGTAAATCAATGATTGATAAAATTATTCCTACGCCAATTTCTGAGCGTTTACCAGGAACATTAGCTCTTCATTTAAAGGCATACGAGCATGGAGCAACCATTCTTCGTGTTCATGATGTCAAAGCGCATGTGCAAGCTTTAAGCGTTTTACGTGCACTTCATCATACTGTATAGGATTCTCTTTTGGAAAAAATAATAGACCTTTTAAGTCGCATAAGTGCGCTCTATAACATTCCTCAGTGGATTGTCAATAGCGGTGCTGTGGCAATTGTTGTAATTTTGATTGCTTCTCCTTTTGTTGTGCGTTATTTGATGCAACCTAAATATTATAAATTTCGTGAAATGATTTTATTTAAAGTTTTATGGCGCTGGAAATATAAAAAAGGTGAAGTAATAGGGCTGTGGTGCTATTGCCCTAAATGTCAGGCTATGCTCATGGTCGATGATGAAAATTGTCGTTCTGAGGAAAATTTGCAGAATAAACTCACTTTTTTTATTTGCCATGAGTGTGGAGGCAATGAATTAGGACGAGTTGTTGGTGGCGATAGACGTTATGTTTTAAGCCTTGTCAAACGTGATATTTGGCGACACATTCGTGATGGAAGTTACAATGAAGTTTCCTCAGCCACCAAAGGGGCATTGGAGCTTTATACTTCTTTGGAAACGCAAGAAGAGGTAAGCCAGAAGATGGCTGAGCCTTGCGGTGATGGTGAAGTTAGCACACCTGAGAATGAAAACAATGCCCAAGAGGTCGAAGCGTGTGATACAAAGGCTGAGGAAGTAAAAAAAGATGGAATTTGAATTTTATTATTATATGATTTTTTTAGTGACAGGATTTGTCGCAGGCTTTATTGATGCTATTGCTGGGGGTGGGGGAATTATCACCATTCCTGTATTGATGGCGTCTGGTATGCCTCCGCATGTAGCCTTAGCGACCAATAAATTGCAAGCCACGTTTGGCAGTGGTATGGCAGCGTTTAATTTTATTCGCAAAGGATTTATTAAATGGTCTGAAGTAGCCAAAGGCGTTTTGTATACCTTTGTGGGTGCCGCTCTTGGAACCTACGCCATTTTACTGATGGATCCAAATATGCTTGCCAAAGCTATTCCCATCATGCTCGTGGCGATTTTTATCTATACGTTTTTATCGCCTAAAATGGGCGAGAATGACCGTCATGCTTATCTAGGGCAACACCTTTTCTTTTTTATTTTCGGTTTGGCAATTGGTTTTTACGATGGCTTTTTAGGACCGGGAACAGGGACATTTTGGACGATAGCCATGGTGGGGCTTTTAGGACTTAACCTCAAAAAAGCCACCGCACAAACCAAAGTGATGAATTTTACCAGTAACATTGTCTCTTTAGCGGTTTTTCTCTGGAGTGGCAATGTGCTTTTTGCCATAGGTTTTTTGATGGGCTTTGGACAAGTGGTAGGTGCTTATTTTGGCTCAAATATGGTGATTAAAAAAGAGGTGAAGTTTATTCGACTCTTTTTTCTTACGATGGTCGCTTTGACCCTTATGAAACTTATTTATAGTAGTTATATCGCATGACTTTTGAAGAATACAGTGAAAAAATAGAGATTTTAAAAGCGTGGGCAAAAGCCTATTACGTTGATGACGCACCCATTGCCAGTGATGAAGAGTATGACATACTCTACCATGAAGTGTTGGCATTTGAGAAGGAAAACCCTCTTTTTGCCGATACAAGTAGTCCCACAAAGCGTGTGGGCGGTGTGGTGTTGGAAGGCTTTGAAAAAGCCTCTCATAAAGCCCGTATGTGGAGTATGGAAGATGTGTTTGATGAACATGATTTGGATGCATGGATAGAGCGTGTTCAAAAAGTCAAAGAGCACTTTACCTTTTACTGTGAGCCTAAGTTTGATGGGGCAAGTTTGAACCTCATTTATGAAAATGGAGCCTTAAAACAAGCCATCACCAGAGGCGATGGAAGTATCGGTGAGGATGTTACGCAAAATGTCAAAACCATTGGCTCTATTCCTTTGCAGATTGCGTATCAAGGTCCCATTGAGATTCGAGGTGAAGTGGTCATTAAGAAAGCGGATTTTGAGCGTTTAAACGAGGAGCGTTTAAAGAGCAATGAGCCTCTTTTCGCCAATCCTCGCAATGCTGCAGCGGGGAGTTTAAGACAGTTAGATACGAGTGTGACAGCTAAACGTAAGCTGATGTTTTACCCGTGGGGCATTGGTGAAAATAGCTTAACGCAGACACGTTTGAGTGAAAAAATGCGTTTTGTGTATGATTTAGGCTTTTTACAGCCACCTCGTATTGTTGTCACGAAAAACGTAGAAGATGTTCATACGCTTTACCATGAATTGATTGAAACACGCGATGCCATCGAGATGATGATGGATGGTATGGTGGTCAAAGTCGATGAGATTGCCTTGCAAGAGGAGTTGGGTTATACCGTCAAGTACCCTAAATGGATGGTAGCCTTTAAATTTCCAGCGATTGAAAAAGTGACAAAGCTTAAAGCCATTACGCTTCAAGTAGGACGTACAGGGGTGGTGACGCCTGTGGCGGAAGTGGAAGCGGTGAACATTGAGGGTGTTATGGTAGAGCGAGCCACACTGCACAACTTTGATGAGATAGAGCGCAAAGATATTCGCATTGGAGACAGTGTTATTATCATTCGCAGTGGCGATGTCATTCCTAAAATTATTAAAGTCTTAGTGGAGCGAAGAGATGGCTCGGAAGTAATACCCCAACGCCCATTGAGCTGTCCTGTGTGTGGAGGAGAGCTTTTGGATGAGGGAGCGCTTATTAAGTGTCAGAACCTCTCGTGTGACGCGAGGGTTGTGGGTGCGATGATACACTTTGCGTCTAAAAAAGCACTCAATATCGACGGTCTTGGAGATAAAATTGTTGAGCAACTCTATGCGCAAAAAGTCGTGTTACATGTAAAAGATTTGTACGCACTTAGCTTGGAACAGCTCTTAGGTTTGGAGGGCTTTAAAGAAAAGAAGGCGCAAAATCTTTTAGAGGCGATTGAGCAAAGCAAAGGGGTGGCTTTAGAGAAGTTTATCAACGCTTTGGGCATTGAGCATATTGGTGAAGTAGCGGCTAAAAAGATTGCGAGAACCTTTGGTTTAGAGTGGTTGGAAGCAACGCATGAGCAGATTATTAGCTTAGGGGGCTTTGGTGAAGAGATGGCAAAAAGTTTGGTGGAGTTTATTCATGTCAATGCCGTTGAGACCAAAGAATTGATGGAGATTATTGCGCCTGTGGCATCAAAACTTGAAATTACAGAGTCTATTTTTACGGGTAAAACCGTTGTCTTAACAGGCGCTATGTCCAAATCTCGTGATGAGATGAAAGCGATGCTTGAGGGATTTGGCGCAAAAGTGAGTGGCAGTGTTTCTAAAAAAACCGATTATGTGATTTTTGGGGAAGAGGCGGGCAGTAAATTGGACAAAGCTCTTGAATTAGGTGTAAAAACGCTCAGTGAAGCGGAAGTAAATGAGATGATAGTATGAGACTGGATAGTTATCTGTTTGAGCAAGGATTGGTACAAAGTCGTAATAAAGCAGCTGAGCTCATCAAAGAGGGAAGCGTTTGGCTTAATGGTAAAGTAGAGCGTAAAAGTTCGTATGATGTGAATGAAAATGACACGGTAAGTATCGAAAAGCTCACTCAATATGTTAGTCGTGCAGGACTTAAATTACGCGGGTTTATCAACGAACTTTCTTTACATGTAAAAGGGTTAGATGTTCTTGACATTGGCAGTAGTACAGGTGGTTTTGTGCAGGTTTGGTTGGAGGAAGATGCCAAAAGTGTGACGGCTGTGGATGTAGGGAGTGAGCAACTTCATCCTACACTTAGAGTCGATAATCGAGTTATTTTACATGAAAAGAGTGATATACGACTTTTTACCCCCAATAAGACGTATGATATGGTCAGTTGTGATGTTTCATTTATTGGGGTGAGTACCCTTTTATCAGAGATTGATCGTCTGGCAAAATGTGACATTATTATTTTGTTTAAACCCCAATTTGAAGTGGGAAAAAATGTCAAACGTAGCACCAAAGGGGTAGTCAAAGATGGTGCGGCTATTCTGCGGGCACACCAACATTTTGAGTCACAAACAGTGGGGCTTGGATGGAAACTTATAGAGAAAAAAGAATCGCTTGTAAAAGGAAAAGAGGGGAATGTTGAGACGTTCTACTATTTTAAGAAAAGAGAGTGTTGATACCTTAGCCATTGGCAGTTTTGATGGCATTCATGTAGGACACCGTCAGCTTATTAATAGGCTTGGCGTTCATGGGGCGTTATGTGTCATTGACAAGGATGAAGCCAACTTGACACCAGGGATTAAGCGTAGCGAATACGCAGGATGTCCTTGTATGTTTTTGCATTTTTTAAAAGTAAAGCATTTAAGTGGGGCAGAGTTTATTGCCTTGCTTCAAAAAGAGTTTGTGAACTTGAAGAAAATTGTTGTAGGGTATGACTTCTTCTTTGGAAAACACCGTGCGTGTAATGCCTATGATTTGCAAAAATTATTTGATGGCGAAGTTGAAGTTGTTGAAGAGTTTATGTATCAGGGGATTTCCATTCATTCAAGTCTCATTCGAACGTATTTGATTGAGGGAAGGATTGAAGAGGCAAACCGTTTTTTAGGTCGAGAATACGCTATAACAGGGAGTATTGTCAGCGGGCAAGGGATTGGAAAAAAAGAGTTGGTTCCGACCTTAAACTTAAAAATTTCAGATTATTTAATTCCGCATGAAGGGGTGTATGCCACACGTTCACGCATTGGGCAAAACGTATATGATTCGGTTTCATTCATTGGAACAAGGCACAGTACGGATGGAATGTTTTCTGTTGAGACGCATATTATCGGGGAAGATATTTTGGACGTCACAACACCTGTGGAACTTTTCTTTGTTGCTTTTTTACGTGAAAATCAAAAATTTAATGCCCTCAGCGACCTTAAGGCACAAATTGTATGTGATAGAGAGAATGCAAAAAAGCTTTTAAAAACATGTTATTTTTATTTAGGTGATTTTACGAAAAAGAACTCTCATGGATAAAGTATTTACTAAACCCATTACCAAACAGTTTGAATTTGATGAAGACGTTGCCATCGTTTTTGATGATATGCTAGAGCGTTCTATCCCTTTTTACAAAGAAGTTTTAGAACTTACATGTAAGATAATCTGTTTACATGTAAAAGAGCATGCGCATGTGGTAGATCTTGGCTGCTCCACCGCAAATACACTTCTAGCCCTGCATAAAATGAATAAAAGCTATCATCTCTTAGGCATTGATAATGCTGAGGCGATGTTGCGCATTGCACGGCAAAAAGTGCATGCGTATGGGGCAAAAATAGAGCTTCAAGAAGCAGACATTACACAGGTTGATTTAGTGCATCAAGATGTGATTATTGCCAATTATATGCTTCAATTTATTCGTCCTCTGCAACGGGGCGATTTTGTGCGTAAAATCTATGATGCTCTAAACCCCGATGGACTCTTTATTTTCAGTGAAAAAATTGTTTTTGACGATAAGGTACTCAATAAAGAGATGATTGATTTATATTATGCCTTTAAACGCACACAAGGGTATAGTGATTTTGAGATTGCGCAAAAAAGGGAAGCCCTAGAGAACGTGTTGATTCCTTACACCGAAGAAGAGAATAAAGCCCTGCTTAGAAGTGTTGGTTTTACAACGATTGAAACTGTTTTTAAGTGGGGGAATTTTGCGACATTTATAGCGAAAAAGGGGTAACCCCCTTCTTCTTGAAATGTTATTTTTGGAAGAGTTTAGGGTGTTTGGTTTTCATGAAATTAATCACTTCAATGACTTCTTCAAAACCCATTTCACTCTCTTCATCCTCATCTTCAAAGACTTCATCTAAACTATTAACATACACATCAATCGCTTTTGGCAAATCCTCTTGCTTTACACCCGCAAAATAGAGTGCAGCACCCAGCATGTCAGCTAGTTGCATCGCCATTTCTTCAATTTCATCTTTAGCATTTTGAAGTTCTTTTTCAAGTTGTTTTGTATCCATTATTTATCCTTTGTTAGCGATGATATTCATCACTTGAGATTTGATGCTATCATAAATAAAAGCGTCTTTGAAGTTGCTGAGAAGACCTCCACTTGCATTATGGTGTCCTCCACCATTGGCAATTTGTGCAGCAATTTTACTGACATCTACTTTACCACTAGAGCGTAAACTAATGGTCTTTTTAGAGGTGACATCCATAAAAAAATCAAAATCAGGGTTAGCGCTTAGGAAGTCATTGCCAATGACAGAAACGTTGCCAATGTTGTACGTAAGAATACCTTTATACTCTTTATAGTTAATTTGCATTCTTTCTTTGTTACGTGTCAGTAACATAACGTTGTAAGTCGAGATAAGATTACTGAGTGTATTATTGTCTGTGTTTTTAAAATACGTTTTTTTAATTCCATGAATGGCATCGTCTAAAGCAATATGTGCATCTTTACATGTAAAAAAGTTTTGTGCTTGAGAAAGAAGTGAAAAAATATAGGCTGTATTTTCACGAGGAAACATGATTTTATTGACTTCTTTAGCCCCACTGACCAATCCCATACAGACTTTTCCTAATTCAAAGTGAGGGTCATTTTCAAGCCAGATATCTACAGCATTAACCACATTAACAAAGTGTGCAAGTGCCTCATTCTCACCATAGAGGGCACTGAAAAAGTCATAGGTAATTTTCGTGGCACAGCGACTCGAATCTAAAAAGTACCATTCATACGTATTGGCACACTCTTCACCTGTTTTGTGATGGTCTAAGAGAAGTAGCATAATCTCTTTATCACAGATATTGACTTTAGCTTGAAACTCTGTAGCTTGCTCCATCGTTAAATTTAAATCCGTAATTAAAATCACGTGTTTTTCTAAAGTGGATGTTTGAATATCGGCTAAGATTTGATTGAAACATTCGTTAATTTCTTTACCATAGTTGGAGTTATAAAAACTGATCGAATCAAAAAAATGGGCACTCACCATCTGACAGCCATAGCCATCCAAATCAGTATGTGAGAGGTGGTGTATTTTGTAGTTCATGAAATTCCTTAATGCATAATTTAATACGTTAGAGTTTGTCGATTTCGATGGAGCCCATCACTTCAAATTTTGAGCTAGAATCAATTTCTGCGTGAGAAAGCACCACAATATCAAGGCCAAATTTCTCAAAAATATCTGAGAGTGACTTACGTAGTAGTGGATCAACAATAATAACGACAGGAGCAATGCCTTTATGAAGAAGCTTTGTGGCTTCATCACTGCATGCTTTAACCAGTGTATTAATTTGTCCAATGTTTAAAATTAAATCTCGTATACCATCGCGTTCTCTTAAGGCATCAAGTAATTTTTGCTCGGTTGCGGCATTGAATGTGAGCAGTTTTAAAATGCCATTTTCATCTTTGTATTGTTTCGTGATGACACGAGAGAGTTTTGCACGAACTTGCTCTACAATAATCGTAACGTTTTTGGTGACTTCTGCCACGTCACTAATCGTCTCCACAATCGTTAAAAGGTCTTTAATGGGTATTTTTTCATGTAAAAGCGCTTTAAGTACTTTTTGAATTAAGCCAATATTGGCAACTTTAAGACAATCTGTAACCACGACAGGATAATCTTTTTGGAGTTTATCCACAAGGCTTTGGACTTCTTGGCGGGTGAGAAGTTCTTCGGCATACTGCTTAATCAGTTCACTTAAATGGGTTGAAATAACTGTAGCAGGGTCTACGGTTGTGTAGCCTTTAATAATGGCATCTTCTTTGGCACTTGATTCAATCCAAATCGCATCAAGCCCAAATGCAGGCTCTTTGGTTGGAATGCCTTGTACTTTATCAATGGTGAGTCCACTGTCCATAGCCATAAATTTGTCAGGGTAAATTTCACCGCTACCAATTTCAATGCCCTTAAGCAAAAGTTGGTAATGGTTAGGACTTAAGTGTAAATTGTCACGAATACGAACTTGAGGAATAAGATAACCAAAATCTGAGGCAATTTTGCGACGCATGCTTTTAACACGATCGAGTAAATCACCCCCTTGCGCAGGATCAGCAAGTTTAATGAGCTGGTAGCCTAAATCAAGCTCTAAAATTTCGAGCTTTAAAATATCATTAAGGGTTGTTTCTTCTTCTTTGCGTAGCTCTTCAGGGCTCTTTTTTTGTGCTTGTGCGCTTTGCGCTTTTGTATCTGCTTCTTGTTTTGCTTTTTGCATAGCAGCAGGTGTTTGTGAAAAGAATTTTTGAAATGAAAAATGCCCTTCAGCCGTTTGTTTTCCAAGATATCCTAAGCCTAAAAAGAGCAATCCTACAAAGCCTAAAGAAAGGGTTGGCAAACCTGGTACGAGAGCAAACATGACTAAAATAAATCCTACAATTAAGAGGGTTTTGTATTCTCCAAAAAGTTGATCAACAGCACCATCGGTGAAACTTTGATCATCCGCTTTGTTTGCCCGTGTAATAATAATACCAGTCGCCGTGGAGCTAATCAGTGCAGGAAGCTGTGAAACAAGACCATCGCCAATGGTTAAAATAGTATAGGTTTGAGCACTGACACCTAAATCTAAATCGTGCTGAAATGCACCAATAAGAAAGCCACCAATGATGTTAATAATGGTAATAATAATACCCGCAACAGCATCTCCTTTAACAAACTTACTCGAACCATCCATGGCTCCATAAAAGTTTGCCTCTTGAATAATATCTTCACGCCTTTTTCGTGCGGTTTTTTCATCAATAAGCCCTGCATTTAAGTCAGCATCAATTGCCATTTGTTTTCCAGGCATTGCATCAAGTGTAAAACGCGCTGCAACTTCCGCAACCCGTGTAGAACCTTTGGTAATCACCATAAAATTAATTAATACAAGAATAGAAAAGACCACAATACCAATAACATAATTACCACCCACAACAAATTGCCCAAAACTAGAGATAATCTCACTGACGGCATCAGGACCTTCGTGACCATTGGTTAAAATCATACGAGTGGTAGAAATGTTTAATGAAAGTCTAAAAAGGGTAATAATTAGAATCAGTGTTGGAAATGTCGTTAAATCAGTCGGTTTAGGGATGTACAAAGAAATTAAAATAATAAGTACAGAAACAGAAAGCGAAATAACCAGAAAAAAATCGAGTATAGCACTAGGAAGTGGAACAATAATAATCGCTAAAATAGAGACGATAAAAACAACAACGGTAAGATCTTTTGCTTTAACTAAAGGTTCTAAATAAGGAATAACTCTAGCAAGAAGCGAATTTTGATTTTTTGCCAATCAATGCCCTTAATTTTCGATAATATCTTTAAGTGTCATGGTATCTAAAAACATATCAATTTTTAATTGCAGTTTGTTTAAAATTGGCCACACACGACAGTGATCTCCTTTACCACCAGGACACTTTTGCGTCGAGGGAGCGCATTCAAAAACCATTGTTTGTTTTTTTTCAGCACACTCAACAACCATCTTTAGAGTGATTTCTTCAGGTTTTTTGGTTAGCATAAATCCACCATGGGCTCCTTTAAAGGAGGAGAGGATTTCTCCTTTGGCAAGGGATTGAAGAATTTTAGCTAAAAAACTTTTGGAAAGTCCAAGTTGCGTTGAAAGTGTATCGACATCTTGAGGTGCATTTTTTTGTGCAATGATAATTAATGATAAAAGCGCATATTCGCTAGCTTTAGTTAAGAGCATTTGTTTTTCCTAAAAATTAAATCGCATATAAAATAAGATAAATATTGTACTAAATAAACGTTATATTTTACTTTAATTTCTAAAATTCTACGACTAAAAAAAGCATGTAGACAATTTTGATTTTTTTCGCTAAAATTTCAAGCTTTAATTTTTTAAAGTAAATTTAATACCAATCAGGAGGTCATTATGGCTTTAGGTTCGGCGGAAAAACAAGTAATTGTTAGTCAGTTTGGCAGAAAAGAGGGAGACACCGGTTCTCCAGAGGTACAAATCGCACTTCTTTCTAAAAGAATTGTAGATTTAACAGAACATCTTAAGATCAATAAAAAAGATCATTCATCAAGATTAGGACTTCTTAAACTCGTTGGTCAACGTAAACGATTGATGACATATCTTAAACGTAAAGATTTTGCAACATACAGCAAAATTATTAAAGAGCTTTCTATTAGAGATAATAAAAAATAGTCAGAGCTTTCTTAGAAGGAGAGTTTTTCTCCTTCTTTTTTTCCCTTTTTTTTCCCTTTTTTTTCCCTTTTTTTTCCCTTTTTTTTCCCTTTTTTTTCCCTTTTTTTTCCCTTTTTTTTCCC
>JAFGFU010000033.1 GCA_016930915.1 Campylobacterales bacterium | reverse complement strand
GCGAATGGTTGCAAGACTCGCTTCTAAAAGATCCAGCGCCAATCCTTGCACTAACCCTTTTTCACGAAAATTAAACGGGGGATTTGGTTCTGTATATACAGCAGGATTTGCCCATGAAAAGCTAGCTATTCCAACACAAAAAAACAAAACGATAAAGGCTTTTAAAGGCATTTAACATCCTTACACATTTTTATTAGAGTTCTTGCAGAACTCTTGACACGCCTTTAAAGCAAAGCTCTAAAGGCTTCCATCAAAAAACTTAAAAATAAAGATTAAATTAATCGTGCCAACTATAGCACATCCATACTTATGTCAAACTCAAAACGAAGTGTGCTAAAGAGAAACGCTTAAATGCTCTGTTTTTTGCTTGTAAAATGTAGATAGATAAAATTACTCATCGCCCCACTACTAAGCATCATTGCCATCACCACAATTTGATAACGCACCGCAATGAGTGGGTCAATGCCTGAGAGAATCTGCCCTGTCATCATCCCAGGTAAAGAGACAAAACCGACCGCTAAGAAGGTATTAATCTGTGGCATCATCGAAGCTTTCAGCGCAATAGAACGTGCTTTTTCCATTTTATGATACTCTTTTTCCTTTTCATAACGCTCCGCACACAAAGAGATGGCATTCATCGCATTGGCATAAATCATCCCCGCTAGAGGAATCACAAAGCGAGCATCAAGGGGATTTTCAAGCTCAAGCACCAAAAACAGCACCCATGCTAAATTTAAACTTCCTGCAATGCCAATCGAGACAAAAATCAAAGCATAGGTTTTCCAATCTTTATGACGAATATTACGCCTGACAATCAGCGATGCACTCACAACCATCACCACGACTAAAGCAAACAAATAAAGCGTAGATTCTGTGCTAAATAACGAAACCAACACATAGCCTATAGCAATGAGTTGCACACTCATGCGCAGGGTTGCAAACAGAATTTCACCCCTACTTCCTACCCATACAAAATAAAGAAGTGCCACACACCCAAGTGGTACGAGCATATAGAGTAAATTTAAAAGAGGAATGTTACTCAAAGCAACCAATCCTCTCTTCTCACACTCTCATCAATCTCCCTGCCCATGCTTTGGTGCAACGCCCAATAATAGCTCACAAACGAAGCAACCCTTGCATCGTTTGGCACATAAACGCCCTCTTTTTTACATGTAAAGCGCTCTAAGAAAAGTTTGGCATCTTTTTTGGCGAGATAATGTTCCGCCAAAGCGCTGTAGGTTTGAAGGTACCATGCCTTAAGAGAGTCATACGCATCCAGATGAATACTGAGCTTCTTCCCATCAAAGCCTAAAACACCGCTTTGAAACAAGCCATGCAAATGAATCAATCCTTCGCAATAATAAGGCTCAACCTCACCCGTTTTCATCCACCCAATTAACCCCACGGCACGCTTTAGCGTATCACGTAACAGAGGTTCTTTTAAGGCTTTATCTTCGTCCATAAAAAAGGCAACCAACCCACCTGTAGTCGCTTTAAACTCCTCAATGTTTTTAAAAACACCGCTTTGATTCATAAACGTTTCCGTGTCGCCATCCATCCATAAAATATGCCCAAACTCATGCCCAATGGTACTCACCTCATAAACCTGATGCCACAAAGAGGGCTGGTGAAACACCACCTCTCGCTCGGCGTCCATAAAGGCTTTTCCAAACACTTCATGATGAATTTTTAAAAAAGGTTTGGCACGCAAGGAGTCTAAAATATTATCGGCAAAGGCAAAAATTTTCTTGCCACACTCTTTGGTCACGGTTTCATCATTGGGGACGACTTGAGCGGAAAAAAGCCCGTTAAACTCAGCCGCATAAAAGAGTGCGGGACGCCCGATGTAGAGCTGAACACGCTTAAGATTTAAGAGCACATTCTCTTTTACATGTAAAGATGTGTGAGCACTCTTTTCAAACACTGCCTCAAACATCTTTTCAATGCGCTCTAGGGTTTTCGTGGCACCTTTCATCAAAGGATTACTAAGCCTGACATCCCACTCTAGCGCCACCGCTTTTTTGTAGTGGTCTTCATAGTATTCCAAAGGATGTCCCACTTGAATAGGTGAGCTAATCGCCATCCATGCTCTATCGACCTGCGCCCATTTGCCAATGAGTTTGGCTCTATCCTCTTCCACAAACGCTTCTTTAATGGCATTAAAATAAGCGATATACGCCTCTTTTTGCCCAAAATTATCCTCTTCCAAACGGCTCAAATCCGCTATCAACGCTTCTAGTGCGCTCTTTACATGTAAAACGTGTGAAGGAAACGCTAAGGCGTACGCTTTGGCTTCATAGCCTCCTTGCACCTTCTCTAAAACCGAGTAAGAACGATCGCCTATTTTGCCTGAGGGCTCAACATCAAAAAGCCCTTTTTCGTGTAGCATCGCCATGATTTTGGCTTCATCGTGGTCATACTCTAGCTCTAAAAGAGGGTTAATGGTATTAATAATATGCTCCGTCCACGCACTTTGCCAAGAACTAAGTACCACACCCACCTCATGCACGCCTCTGAGTAAACGGCGATAAAAAGGAGAAAGCAAGCCCTCATTTTCAATCTTTGCTAAAAGATGTTCATGCTCTTTGAGGTAAAAATCACTCACCCAAAGGTAGGCTTTCTCTTTTGCCTCGGTAATAAAAAGAGCATCTTTACCCTCTTTCTCTAAGGCTTGCACCATCTGCTCATCTCGTAAATTAATCAGACGTGTTAAAATTGCCACACGGTTTTCTCGAATCAAGGAGAGTTCAATCTCTTCCAAAAACGCATCAATAAAGGCTTCCATTGCTTTATCGTACGTTTGAGACTCCACAATGCTAAAGTACGCACCTAACTGCTTTTGGCGCTCTTCTAAAAGAGCATACACACGTTTCAAATCATTTTCAAATCTCTTTTTCATCATTCATTCCATATTTTTAGTATAATTAAACCTTTATTTTATCTGATTTTATCTCATGAAGACGTTAAGGAAACAATGATGCAAAACTCTTGGGAAATAGAAACCAAAACCATTCAATGCGGATGGGAGCCTAAAAACGGTGAACCTCGTGTTTTACCCATCTATCAAAGTACCACTTACAAATATGATAACGTCAATGAAGTTGCGATGCTTTTTGATTTGGAAGCAGCTGGGCATATGTACTCACGCATTTCCAATCCAACGTGTGAAGCACTGGAAACTAAAATTGCCGCACTTGAAGGTGGCGTGGGAGCTTTGGTGAGCTCTTCAGGACAAAATGCCTCCACCATTGCCATTGCCAATATCTGCTCTAGCGGAGACCATTTTATAGCCATTGGCGCCATTTATGGTGGAACCGTCTCTTTGTTTACCAATACGCTTAAAAAAATGGGCATTGAAGTCACATTGGTCGATGCAAGCCTCTCCAAAGAGGAGCTTAAAGGCTATTTTAAACCCAACACCAAAGCGCTTTTTGGCGAAACCATTGCCAATCCAAAACTTGACATTTTAGATTTTGAAAAATTTGGCGCATTGGCTCGTGAAATGGGCGTTCCTTTTATTGTCGATAACACCTTTGCGACCCCTTACTTATGCCGTCCTTTAGAACACGGTGCCAACATTGTCATTCACTCTGCGACCAAATACCTTGATGGGCATGCCATTAGCGTAGGTGGCGTGATTGTGGATGGCGGAAATTTTGATTGGAGCAATGGCAAATTTCCTGAATTTACAGAACCTGATAAGAGCTATCATGGCATTGTCTACACGGAGAAATTTGGCAATATGGCATACATCATTAAAGCCAGAGTGCAGTGGATTCGTGACATCGGCTCGTACCTCACACCCATGAATGCGTTTTTGACCAATGTGGGCATGGAGACTTTACATGTAAGAATGGACAGACACTGTGAAAATGCCTACAATTTAGCGAATTTTCTCTCTTCCCATCCCAATGTTGCCTGGGTGAATTATCCAGCTCTTAGTACGCACAAAGATTACAGTCTAACCCTCAAATACCTCAAAGGTGCGAGTGGTGTTCTTAGTTTTGGGGTTAAAGGAGGTCGTGCAGAGGGCGAAAAAGTGATGAATGCCCTCAAACTGGCTGCGATTGTGGTACACGTTGCAGACGTACGCACAGGTGTGTTGCATCCTGCAAGTATGACCCATCGACAACTCAGTGAAGAGGAACAACGTCAAGCGGGTGTGAGCCCTGATTTAATTCGGGTGAGTGTGGGAATTGAAAACATTAATGATATTATTGCTGATTTTGATCAAGCATTAAATACCCTTTAAAAAGACAAAGCCATGAATACAAATCGTTACGAATCTATCAATATTTATCTTAACAAAGGTATCGTTGAGGCGTACATACACGAAGCTAAAGAAAAAGAAAGCCCCTTTTGCATTGCTAAATTTGGTTTTGAAGTTGATTTGGAAGATGGCTTTCGTTTTAAAAATATTATAAGCTTTATCGCCTCTGAAATGGGCTTTTTCCCTATTTTACAAGATGCAAATGATGCCTTTTTAATTCTCTTGCCTTCTCTAAAATTGCACGATGCTAAAAGGAGACTTAAAAAGCTTGAACAGAGCGTTAAACTAGAATTTAAGCATGAAATAAAAGCCATCGGACTCACCCTTTTTGACGTACACGATAACTATAAGAGTTTACTTGCACGTGTGGAAAAATATTATGTCCTTTCACGCCTTTCTACCCGTAAAAAAATCTTTTTTGGCACGGTTGATTTTGATTTGTATGAAACCGTCGATGCTAATTTATTGCTTGGCACTATTTTTCGTAAAGAAAACAAAATAACCCTCAACAATTTATACAATGGAATTCCCATTAAAGAAGAGGCGGTTATTGCCAAATTTGAAGAAGGTATTGCTCAAATCAAAGTCAACTCTGCGAAAATTTGTTTTTACACGCAAGAGTCTTTTACCTTTATTCAGCACGATAAAATTCCTCATGTTCTCAAAGCGCATATTATTAAAGTTGATCCTATCCAATCGCTTATTGTCGTGAACCATTTGCAACTTTTAGAGACAACAGCACTTGATCGTTTTGACATTCGAATTGCGCCCAACAAAACTATCAATGCAACCCTATTGCATCAAAAAATTAAATGCTTTGATGGACTCATTAGCACGCTTTCTGAAAGCTCATTGGTTTTACATGTAAAGATGCAGGACATTGAAAAAATCCTTCAAAAAGGGTGGGTTGAAAAAGAGTTTGACATTAGCTTTCAACTCCCTACCAACAAAGGATTTTTAACCCCCATCAGCACAAAAGCAACGATTTTTAATATGATGAATGAATCCCTTGTACTCTCTTTGCAACCCAATGTTTTCATGAAATCTAAACTAAGAAACTATATCGCTTTACGACAAAATACGCTTTTACTTGAGCTTAAACGAGAGTTAAAACATCTTATTTAGTAGATTTAAAGTGAACTTATACTACATTTTCTCCCTACAATAAGATAATTACATGATTATTACGGACAAAGGAACTGTATGGAGCTTCAATCCATCAAAGATGTTAAAAATGTTGAGGGCTTTGGTATCAATGACCTCATGAAACTACTAGGTGCTGTTGTCTTTATTCTGCTCGTCATTTGGTATGTTTCTACTCTCTCAAATGATCTTCCTAATAAAAATATTTTAATTATTGCGGCTATTTTTGGCGGATACATGGCAATCAATATTGGCGCAAATGACGTTGCTAACAACGTAGGACCTACGGTTGGAGCACAAGCGGTTACTATTTTTGGGGCAGTGATTATTGCAGCCATTTTTGAGGCAGCGGGTGCACTTATTGCGGGTGGAAATGTTGTGAGTACTATCAAAAATGGCATTATTGATACCAAAATGGTAAGTGACACCAATACATTTATTTGGCTCATGATGGCAGCACTGCTTGCTGGTGCGATTTGGCTCAATCTTGCCACTGCATTTGGTGCTCCTGTTTCAACAACGCATGCTATTGTAGGAGGCGTTGCAGGTGCAGGTGTTGCAGCAGCTGGCTTTGATGTCGTACATTGGAGCAAACTAGGAGAAATCGTTTTTAGCTGGGTACTCTCGCCTTTTTTAGGAGGAATCGTTGCTGCTACTTTTTTGATGTTTATTAAAAAAAGTGTTATTTATCAAGAGGATATGCAAGAAGCGGCAAAAAAAGTTGTTCCATGGATGATTGCCATTATGACATGGTCTTTTGGAACGTACATCATTTTAAAAGGAGCTAAACAGCTCATTAAAATGAATTTTCTCAGTGCGGCTGGGATTAGTTTTATTTTGGCGATTGCCACCTACTTTTTAGTTAAATCTTCTTTGCATCGTAGTGAATCCCTTGAAAATTCCCGTGAATCTATCAATAAATTTTTTAATATTCCTCTTATCTTCTCAGCTGCTCTTCTTAGCTTTGCGCATGGGGCAAACGATGTGGCAAACGCCATTGGGCCTTTAGCTGGAATTTATGATGCACTTACCACAGGAGGTATCTCTTCAAAAACAGGTATTCCCGTGTGGGTGATGCTCGTAGGTGCAAGCGGTATTGTCGTGGGACTTGCGCTTTATGGACCTAAACTCATTAAAACCGTGGGCAGTGAAATTACCGAACTTGACCAGATTCGTGCCTTTTGTGTGGCGATGTCTGCTGCACTTACGGTCATTATTGCTTCTCAATTAGGTTTGCCTGTTAGTTCCACACATATTGCAGTGGGTGCTGTATTTGGCGTAGGTTTTTTACGTGAATACTTGATGCGCAACCGTGTCAAAGAGACGGAAGAAGATTTAAAACAACGCAAATTGGATGAGGAGATGAACAGACTTGAAGAGTACAAACACTCTCTTGAATCCATGGGAAAACTCAAAAAAGTTGACCCTATTTTAGTTAAAACACTCATGAATAAAATTAATGAGGAAAAAACTATTATAAAAAATATTTATGAAGGTGAGTTGGAGCTGAGTAAAATTGAGAAAAAAGCACTTAAAGCGGTGCGTAAACACGAACTAGTGAAACGCTCTGCCCTTAAAATGATTTTGGCCGCATGGCTCATTACTGTTCCTGCTTCTGCTTTGTTATCTGCAATTTTTTATTTTATGATTCGAGGCATGTTACTCTAGTTTTTAAGGCTTAGCTTGGTGCTAAGCCTTATTTTTACCCCTGCAGTTTTAACTCAAAATGTTTTTACATGTAAAACACTTTTGCTCTTTTTCTGTGACACACTACCCTTAAAGGAAAACACTAATTAATGTTATTTTCAGATTTAAACCTTAATGCCTCTATTTTAAAAGCCGTTCAGGAAGAAGGCTATACGACCCCCACACCCGTGCAAGAAAAAGCCATTCCTTTCATTTTACAAGGACGTGACATGCTAGCAGGTGCGCAAACAGGTACAGGAAAAACCGCTGGCTTTACCCTGCCTATTTTAGAACTTCTATCGGCTAAACCACGTAATAAAGCTAAACCTGCCCTTCGTGTGCTTATCTTAACCCCTACACGAGAACTGGCCGCACAAGTGGGCGAGAGTGTGAGAACCTATGGAAAATATTTACCCTTTAAAAGTGCGGTTATTTTTGGAGGGGTTGGCATTCATCCTCAAATTCAAACGCTTAAAAATGGCATTGATATTTTAGTTGCAACCCCTGGGCGTTTGCTTGACCACGTCTCACAAGGAACGATTAATCTCAAAGAGATTGATACCTTTGTACTCGATGAAGCAGATAGAATGCTGGATATGGGATTTGTGAAAGACATTCGCAAAGTCATTGCCCTGCTTCCCTCTAAACGTCAAAACCTTCTTTTCTCAGCCACCTATTCAGATGAAATTAAAAAACTGTGTGAGTCCATTTTGAAAAATCCTGCAGTGGTCGAAGTAGCACGCCGTAACACCTCAAGTGAACTGGTCAATCAGCGTGTCATCATCGTTGATTGCAAACGCAAAACCGCCCTTTTAGGCAAACTGATTCAAGAACAAAAATGGGAACAAGTGCTGGTGTTTACCCGTACCAAACACCATGCCAATAAAGTCTCTGACTACCTTAACAAAATCGCCATTTCTGCTTCGGCCATTCATGGTAACAAAAGCCAAAGTGCACGCACCAAAGCCTTGGCTGATTTTAAAGGTGGTAGCATTAAAATACTTGTCGCAACGGATATTGCCGCACGAGGACTGGATATTGACCAATTGCCTCATGTGGTAAATTTAGAACTGCCTAACATTGCTGAAGATTACGTGCACCGTATTGGACGAACAGGACGGGCTGGTAACAATGGTGAAGCCATTTCATTGGTGTGTGTCGATGAATTTGAGTATTTAAAAGGGATTGAAAAGCTCATTAAACGCACATTTGAGCGTGAAATCATTGAAGGCTTTGAGCCAGACCCTAGCATTAAAGCCGTGCCCATCCAGCAAGGAAGAGGCGCTAAACCTCAAGGACAACCCAAACGAAGAGAGAATGCACCTCGTGAATACGTTGAAAAAAGAAGAGAAAAAAAGCGATGACCATCTTCGTTGATGCCGATGCCTTTCCCAATGTGCTCAAAGACATTTTGCTTCGCTTTGTTTTGAAGCGAGGCATTCGCACACGCTTTATCGCCAACAAAAAGATTTCTATCCCTGATGTGGCGTTTATTAGCATGGAAATTGCCCCACAAGGCGTGGACGAAGCCGACCACCTCATCGCCTTTACATGTAATGCAAAAGATATTGTCATTACCGCTGATATTCCCTTAGCCGATAGAGTTGTTGCCAAAGGGGCTATTGGGCTAGACCCCCGTGGCACACTCTACACACCTGAGAACATTAAAGGTTTGCTTGCCATGCGAAATCTGATGCAAGAACTTCGAGACGGTGGAGAAATAACAGGAGGGCCAAGTGCCATTGGCGAGAAGGAAAAAAGAGCGTTTGCAGATGCTCTAAACGCTCTTTTGCAAAAATGTATCTAACTTACGAAACCGCTCGAATTTCTTTAATCGGTTTAATGCCAAAATAATCCCAGAAGTATTTGAGTGATTCTAAATGCATTTCAATGTAAGGTGAGTCACTTTGTTTAGCATAGATAAAAAGCTTCAAGCCTGAGACATCGCCAACAAATCGAAAATGCTCGGGTTTGTACAGTTTTGCATAAAACGCAAGACTCTCTTCTCGTTTTTGTACAAAATTTTCCAAGCGTTTGCTGTAAAAATCGCTCTGTAAAACCCCGTTGTAACATAAGCTTTTGCCTGTATGCGTGCTAATGGCAGGACAATCCGTATCCACCAAAACATGCTCAAAATAAGGCGTAATGGGGTAAAGCTTGCACGCAGGAGTGCGATGCTCATAAATGCTACATTGATTATTTTCATAATACCTACAATGCCCCTTTCCATCGTTCAAAAGCACGTACGCCATCAAACGCTCATTGTCAATACCAAATAAAATGGGAAAATGGGTGTAAACCTGCGCAAAATCTTCTAAAATCAGTGGCGATGCCACAAAGCCTTTGGCGCCATTGCAACACGCCCCCTCACAACTGAAACATCCGTTAAAATAAAAATTCTCTGCCTTTATGTTCACATAACTTCCAATGCTACGCATCCAAACCCCTTTTCATGTCAAGCGGTACAAGCATTTTTAGTTCCGTTTTGGCGTTACATGTAACGCTATTTTTTACTCACTTTTTCTTTGAGGGCTTCTAACTTTTCATAATTCTCTTTGGCACTTTCTATCGCCTCTTCAAACGCAAAGCCTTGCATGATGATTTTGTACAAATTGGGTTTTTCCTTGCGCCAGTTGCGAAGGGTCATGGGAGTAATGCCAAGGATTCGTGCCATATCTTGTTGTGTCAGTTTCATAAAAAAAATGTACACAAAACTATCTACAAATCAAATTCGCAATAATTTTGCTAATAATAAGCATTAAAAGCAAATATTTTGCTAGTTTCTCCTAAAATAGAAAATATATTTTCTATAAAACTTCCAAAAGAGCAAAATAATGACTACATTTCCACTGTATGAGCAGATTAAAACCATTTTTAAAGATACCGAGTTTACAAGCAGTGAGGGCGAATTTTTAACAGGTAAAATTTTTGAAGCTATCGAAAAGCTAGACAAAAACTTCATCACGATTTTGCTTCAAAATGAAGTAACCAAAAGCCATTTTTTTGATGTTATCGAAGAAGCTTATGTACTTAATCAAAACAAGCTTTATGATTTTTTCAATGCCAAAGAGTACTTTGACCACTCCTATACCAGCTACTCCAATAAAATAGGCTTGATAAAAAAAGACAGTTTCATCAAAAAATGTGACGATGTCGTCCTTGCTTTTCCCTATAAAGACTGTGTACTTGAAGGGGGAATGAGCAACGAAGAAGCTTCTAAAAAAGAGGTATTTTACAACGCCATCATCAGCAAAGAGGAAATCGACCGTTTATTTGAGCCAAAAGTGCTGACCAATATCAGCAAATTTGACACCAACGGACAAAGCACTCCAAAGACTCTCTCAATGAATGACAACCTCATCCTCAAAGGCAACAACCTTTTAGCTTTACACAGTTTAAAGCAACGCTACGCAGGACAAATCAAGCTCATCTACATCGACCCACCATACAATAGAAAAAGATTAAAAGCTAATAAGAAAGATAGTTTCAAATATAATGACCGCTTTAATCACTCAACATGGCTTACGTTTATGAAAAATCGATTAGAAATTGCATTTGATTTATTAAAAGATGAAGGCTCTATTTTTGTCTCATGTGACAATGCTGAATTTTCATATTTACAAATTCTTATGGAAGAAATTTTTGAAAGTAGAAACTTTATTTCTTGTTTAATTTGGGAAAAAGGTAAAGAAGGAGGTAATGACAGTCCATTTATCGGTATTCATCATGATTACATTTTATTTTTTACAAAAAATAATAAAAATTTCAATATTGAACTTGATGAAAAAGACATTTCAAGACATATCTCCAAGCTTCCCGAAGAAAACTTAGTAACTGAACCTTTAAAGCCTTACAAAGATGGTGAACCCTTTCAATTAATCAATTTAAGTAAACAGAAAGATTATAACTTAGTTATTCCTTTAAAAGATGGAACTACCTTGAACTGGGAAGGCTATATGCCACAAACAACACTTGATACATTTCTGAACGAAGGTCGAATTTTTGTTAATTCCAAGAAAACGCCTTATGTCAAATCTTTTTTATCAGATGAAGTTGAAGGTTCCAAACCCAGTACTCTTTTAAAAGGTAAAGGAATGACAACAAAAGCTGGAGGAAAAGAGAATATAGCTCTTTTTGGGGGGAAAACATTTGATTATCCAAAACCAGAAGCATTAATTAAAAGAATTATTGAAATCTCTACTCAAGAAAACGACATAGTCCTAGACTACCATTTAGGCAGTGGCACAACATGTGCGGTTGCCCATAAAATGAACCGTCGTTACATCGGCATAGAGCAGATGGACTACATCGAAACCATCGCTGTAGAACGCATGAAAAAAGTCATCGAAGGAGAGCAAGGAGGTATCAGCAAAGCAGTGGAATGGAAAGGCGGAGGCTCATTTGTTTACGCTGAACTCAAAACCATCGACACTTTTAACGAAGCAGACACTATCGGAGCACTCAATCAAAATATGCGCTACCTTCCTTTAGGCGAAATGGATGATGAAATCTATGGCATAAGTGAAAGTGAAAAAGCCCTCAATAAACAGTTTTACGGAGTAGAGTAATGGCACTACTTTTTGAAGAGATAGAGAGTGCATTTAAGTTTGTACCTCGCCCCGAATTGCCTTTTTACATCAATGAAAATTTAAAACATGATTTACGAGAATATCAAACAAAAGCCTTACAAAATTTTCTTTTTTACCTTACCAATCAAAATTATGCACCCGTAAAACCAAAACACTTACTCTTTCACATGGCAACGGGAAGCGGAAAAACGATGCTTATCGCCAGTACTATTTTGGAGCTTTACGCACGAGGTTATCGTAACTTTCTCTTTTTTGTAAACACGCAAAATATCATTTTAAAAACCAAAGAGAACTTAGCTAATGCTTTATCTGCCAAGTATCTTTTTAAGCCAAAAATAACCATTCATGCCAAAGAAGTTTCCATTAACCTTATTCAGAGTAGTTTTGAAGAAGCCAAAGAGAGTGATATTAACCTCTTTTTTACCACCGTTCAAGGTTTACATGTAAGCCTGACGACCCTTAAAGAAAATGGCATCACGTACAGCGATTTTAAAGATAAAAAGCTCGTTCTCATCGCCGATGAAGCACACCATTTGGACAATGAAAACGACAACGAACGCACATGGTGGAAAACCGTACAAACCCTTTTAAAAACCAATAGTGACAATATCTTACTCGAATTTACCGCCACCGCACGCCTAAACAATCACTATTATGATGACAAAATCATCTACGACTATCCGCTTAAAAAGTTTCGAGAAGATAAATACTCTAAAGAAGTAAGCCTACTTTCAAGCAACTTTAGCATCTACGAAACACTGGATGACAAAGCACTTCGTATGCTTCAAGCCATCATGATAAGCGAGTATCGAAAAATTATCGCTGAAAAACATGGCATTGCTTTAAAGCCTGTGGTGATGTTTAAAAGCAAAAGTACCAAACAAGCAGATGAAAATTACGCACTCTTTTGTACCCTTATTGAAAAGCTTGAACCAAAGCATGTAACACACATTTTAGAGCACTCCAAACATGTTTCCATCATCGCCAAAATGCACGAAACACTTTTACATGTAAACGATTTTACGAGCCGTTTAAAACATGCATTTGACAAAGATAAAACGGTTTTGATTTATGGTACATCTGCTGACAAAGAGGTAACCCTTAAAAACCTCAATGAAATGGAAGCACCACACAATCACATCCGTGCCATTTTTGCCGTTGAAATACTCAATGAAGGCTGGGACGTACTCAATCTTTTTGACATCGTCAAACTGGATGAAGCACCACAAAAGAAAAATACAACCACCACCAAAGAAGCCCAACTCATAGGGCGTGGGGCTAGGTACTATCCTTTTAGTTTAGAGGGCGATGAACGCTACAAACGCAAATTTGACAACGACCTAAGCCATGAACTCAGAATGCTTGAAGAGATGATGTTTCACTCCATCAATGAAAACCGTTACATCAAAGTCATCAAAGAAGAACTTACCAAAAGTGGTATCGCTGATTTCGATGAGGAAGATGAGACCACGGTAACGATGAGGCTCAAAGAGAGTTTTAAAACTCACCCTTACTTTTTACAAGGTGGCATTGCCGTCAATCAACAAAAAGCCGTTGATAAAAGCAATTTTGATGGGATTAGAAGCTACATCCCAAACTTTGGCAATGTCAATCCTGTGATGAAGTGCATGAATAGTGCTGTTTTATCGGTAGGATTTGATGAAAATGAGACAGAAGCAACACCGCAAAATGGCTTTACATGTAAACTCAAAATAGGCGATATTTCACCTTTTACATTGCGAAGTGGACTCAATAAACTAGACTTTTTCCATTTTGCAAATCTCAAAAAATTCTTTCCAAAGCTAAAATCTATTGATGAATTTTTAAGTCATGAAAATTATCTTGGAAATTTAGAGTGGAATGTACAAAGCGATGTGGAAAACCCCATCTTAAGCGAGTATGAAAAACGCCATGCGTTTATGAAAGTTTTAGAAAATACCAAAAAAGAGATACTTAAAAATGACCGAGACTTTGAGGGAAGCAGAGAGTTTTTTACCGTTCCCCTTCGTGAAAGACTTAGAGACGTTCCCCTTAAAACAAAACTCAAACCCAATGCAAAAGGGCTTAAACATTATGAAAAACCCTTGGATGTCTCCGTTGTTGATTGGTATGTGTTTGATGAAAATTATGGCACAAGCGAAGAGATGGAGTTTATCCACTTTTTAAATACCCACATCAATGACTTGAAAAATAAATACGAAGACATTAAACTCATCCGCAATGAAAAAGCCTACTGGATTTACAGTTTTGAAAATAACGGCAGAAGGTTTGAGCCTGATTTTATTTTACTGCTTACCACAAAAGAGGATAGAGTATTGCAAGTGTTTATTGAGCCTAAAGGTGAGCAATTAAGACTACTGGATGCGTGGAAAGAGTCATTTTTACAAAACTTAGCAGAACTTGCGGTTGTAGAAGAAAATGAAGGTCTATTGGTTGATAAAGAACATCTCAAAATCATCGGACTACCATTTTATACCTATCAGCGAGAAAATGAATTTAAAGAGGCGTGGGGAAAAACATTGTAAGATAATTCCACACAGGGAACCCTCTTCATAGCTCTTTTTTGCTACAATAGTTAAAATCAAGAGGAGCTACTGATGCAAACCCTACTTTTAAAAACCGACGATGGTGTTTTTGAGCAAATCAAAGCTTTTTTATCGCTCCTACCTAAAGAAAAAGTGCAAGTTATAGACCCTTTTGAAGTTGGCTACATGTCACAAGAAGAAGAGACCGAGATAAAAGCGCTACTCCAAAACGAAGAAACCCAAACGTTAGTACCTGAGTCAAAGCGAAGCTATACGCTATGAGGGTTGAAATAGTTTACTCCAAAGCTTCGCTCTCTTTTTTTGAAAAAAACAAACAGACACTTTCCCAAGATGAAAGCGACGCACTGCTCATTAAGGGGATTAAAAAGCTTTATAAACTCTCTATTGAAGCTATCGATATCAAAGCCATGAAAGGCGAAAAAGGACTTTATCGTATCCGTAAAGGCAATGTACGCATCGTTTTTAGAGTCGATGAAAATGGCTCAATTATCGTAGTTTCTGTCAATGCCATTGATTTTAGAGGAAATATCTACCAAAAATAGTGTTACATGTAAAACCACACCTACTTTTTACGCAGAAAAAAAGCGATACCAAAACCAATGAAAAAGCTCAATCCTACAAAAAGGCTAAAAAGTAAATACGAAATTCCACTATTGCGACTGTCTGTATCTAAATGGGTTTGCATAAGTTGATGAAGCTCTAGGGTATTGTGCATCATACGAGGGAAAATTTCATCGAAAGATTTTGCAAGTAAGGTTTTTTTCTTTTCTGTATTTTCTGCAATAACTTCAAAACCTCCTGCATATAAAACAAAGGCTTCCTTAAACTGCTTAATGCGTTTTAAACTCTCTTTATTGTCCACAACCACTTCGATTTTACTGGCATGTTTATCGACTTCACCTTTGAGTTCTCGTGCACGAATCAGCGAAAAAGAGTCATTGTGAAGGGCATACGAGGCGACTGAGATTTTGTATTTTAAAACTGTATCCAATAGGTAAGCTGCGCTATTGCCACTCATGGGGTCATTGTCGTTAAACGATTGAAATAAAATTTTGTTGGGTAACTCTTCAAGCAAAGCACTATATTTTGAAAAAACAGATTCTTCAATACCAATATTTTGACGCTCTAGTGCTACGATTTGCTTTGCGTACTCTTCATAACTTTTAAGATCTTTTTTAAGTGCTTCAATCGCGTGAATCGCATACAAATGGGTATCATTGCTCATAGCATTTAGATGTAAAGAAAGTTGTGTTGCTTCTTTATCAAAGGCTAACCAGTGCGCCTCATCATGACTAAGCACATACTCTTTTAAATTTAAACGCAATTTAGCAATGCTAAGCTCAACGCCTAAAACAGAAGCATCAGTTACTTCTTGTGCCCTAAGCGTCTGTGAGAAAGTCATACTCAGCACAAAAGCGAATGCTATTAACCCTTTAGAAAAAGAAGAAAAAAGAGCACCATACTTTCTTACATGTAAAGACGCCATCACCCAAATCGACCCGTAATATAATCTTCCGTTTTTTTCTCTTTCGGGTTAACAAACAATGTTTTAGCATCACTGTACTCAATGAGATTTCCCATATGGAAAAACGCCGTATAATCCGCAATACGTGCGGCTTGTTGCATGTTATGTGTCACGATAATAATGGTATAGTTCTTCTTCAAATCCAACATCAAATTCTCAATCTTCTCCGTAGAGATGGGGTCAAGCGCACTGGTTGGTTCATCCATTAAAATCACATCAGGTTCAACCGCAATAGCTCTTGCGATACACAAACGCTGTTGCTGACCACCTGAAAGCGCCGTTCCTGGGTCTTTGAGCTTGTCTTTGACTTCATCCCAAAGGTTAGCCCCTCTTAAAGCACGCTCCACCAACGCATCGCACTCTTTACCCTTTTTAACAATATCATGCATAATGGGTGCATAAGCGATATTTTCGTAAATGCTTTTGGGGAAAGGATTGGGCTGTTGAAACACCATACCTACACGTTTTCGAACCGCAACGACATCAATCTCTTTATCGTAAATATCATGTCCATCAACCCCAATATACCCCTCAACCCGACAGCTAGGAACCAAATCATTCATGCGATTAATACAGCGTAAAAAGGTCGATTTTCCACAGCCACTAGGTCCTATGAGTGCGGTGATTTTTTTGGTATAAATATCCATATTAATGGAATTAAGTGCTTGTTTTTCACCGTAAAAGAGATTGAGATTTTTCACTTGCACTTTAATGCTCTCTTGCGTACTATCTTGCTCTTGTGCATGGAGAGCATGCTGAATAAATCCATTTTCCATTGTCATTACCATTTCCTTTCAAATTTTCTTCGTAAATACACCGCAACGGCATTGAGCGATAAGAGCACGACTAAAAGAACCATGATTCCAGCAGCCGTTCGTTCCAAATAGGCTTTCTCAGGCATTCCAGCCCATGTAAAAATCTGTGCAGGTAACACCGTAGAAGCATCCGTAAAACTGGTTGCAGCATCAGGAACAAACGCTATCATGCCCACAATAATCAAAGGTGCGGTTTCACCCAAAGCATGAGCAATGGAGATAATTGAGCCTGTCATAATGCCAGGCATTGCAAGAGGCAACACATGGTCTCGCACAATTTGCCATTTGGTAAGCCCCAAACCAAAACCTGCTTGACGAATAGAGCTAGGAACAGACTTAAGAGCAGCTTTAGAACTCACAATGATGACAGGCAAACACATCAACGCCAAAGTCATACCGCCAACCAATGGAGAGCTTCTAGGCACCCCAAAAAAGTTAATAAAAATCGCCAAACCTAATAGCCCAAACAAAATGGAAGGAATCGCAGCTAAATTGTTAATATTTACCTCAACCACTTGCGTCCAGCGGTTATCAGGCGCAAACTCTTCAAGATAAATTGCCGTCATAACCCCAATAGGAAACGCAATCACCATGGTAACAATAATGGTCAAAACCGTTCCTACAATTGAAGCGTAAATTCCCGAATTTTCAGGAATTTTAGAATCTCCTGTGGTCATAAAAATGGTATTGAACTTACGCTCTACCTTTCCATCAGCCCTTAATTCATCCACATAAACACGCTCTCTCTCATGCGTTCTAGACTCTTTGCCTTTCACATACTGATCTACTTCTGAATTAGCCAGCACCCATAAGGTTTGAGTCGTGTTCATCCATGAAGGATTTTCTTTAATCAGATTTGGTAAATCTCTAAGCCATGCACGGCTAGCAATTTTGAGGTTTTTTCCTTTAAGTGCACTGTAGGGATTTTCTACCACCTCTTCATTGATGTTCACATCCATTTGAATATACGTTTGTGTAAAGGCTGGATAACCTGCTCTTACAATATCCACTAAAAAGAAAATTAAAAATGAAATCGAAAAAATAATCGCTAACAGTGTTGTCGCTTTGAACAACGTCGCTTTTTGATTGCGCTTTTTAATCTGCGGAATATAAAAATAGTTTTTATCGTTTGGCATAACGTCCCTTTAAAGTGTTGAAACTTTGTATTTTCTATGAAAACTACGGATGGTACTTACTGAAATGATGTTAATCACCAGCGTCACCACAAAAAGCACCAACCCCAGCGCAAAAGCGGAGAGCGTCAGCGGGTTGTTAAACTCTTGATCGCCCGTGAGTGCTTCCACAATTTTCACCGTCACAGTGGTCATATCTTCTAAAGGATTAAGGGTGAGATTTGGGCGAAGACCCGCTGCCATCACCACAATCATCGTCTCTCCAAGTGCTCGTGAAACTGCTAGTAGCATCGAAGCAATAATGCCAGGCATTGCAGAAGGAAGAACAACAAAACGAATGGTTTCTGCTTGATTCATTCCTAGAGCATACGCACCATTGCGCATACTTTGAGGTACAGAACTGATAACATCATCAGAGAGTGAAGAGATAAAAGGAATAATCATAATACCCATAACAATACCACTAGAGAGCGCATTTTGATACTGTGCTTCGAGTCCAACAAAATTACATACTTTTACTACCAAAGGAGCCACCGTCAGTGCAGCAAAAAAGCCATAAACAACAGTGGGGATTCCCGCTAAAATCTCTAGAAAAGGTTTGACTTGCGCTCTGACTTTTGAGCTAGCATACTCTGACATAAAAATGGCAGAAAGCAAACCCACAGGAATGGCAACAAACATCGCAATCACCGTAATGTAAAACGTTCCTGCAAAAATAGGCACCGCACCAAACTTCGCTTCAGCCGCATGGGCGTCTGCCCTTCCAGCTCCTTCTAAAAACGCCGTATCGGGCGCCCACTCTAAGCCAAAAAGGAAATTAAAAAAGCTCTGCATCTTAAAAAATTGTAAGGCTTCAAAAATAATAGAAAGTAAAATACCAAAGGTCGTCAACACCGAAACCAACGAAGCACCAATAAGCATACCATTTATCAAATCCTCGACCAAATCACGTGCTTTTGTGCTTGCCTTAATGCTTTTAATCAATAGGGCTAAACTCAAAGCTCCCACACCCAAGGAGGCAGCAACCAGTAACGAAGCAGGTATGGCACGAAAGCCAAAAAGGTATAAAAATACTCCACAAACACCAATCATGATGATAGGAAGCCCTGTGTAGAGCGCACTAAACCAACCATATTGGTCAGGTTGAGAATGCATTTTAATACCTTGCGAACGCATCACAATAGCCTTTTGTCTGCCTAAAATGTATCCTAAAAACATTAATGGGAAAAGCCCACCAAAAAAGATAAGATAGAGTGTTTGTGTACTCACCAGATTCCTTTAAAAAAAGTCTCAAAAAAAGGGGCAAAAATGCCCCTGATTGTTTTTACATGTAAAGATTATGGAAGAATCGTATGTTTATTAACCATCTCTTCAGTGAGTTTGGTTTTTGCTAAAACAGCCGCTTGAACTTTTTTCAATTCATCTTCTGTCATAGGTACCAAACCGATAGTTTTTAAGACACCTTTTTGACCAATCATCTTCGCATCGACATAGAGTTTTAAGAACTCATCCATCCCTTTGACTTGCCCTCTGTGAGAGTTTTTAGCATAGATATAAAGGCTTCTTGAAATCGGGTATTTGCCACTTGAGATATTCTCTGAAGTAGGGGCTACACCATCGACATTTGCGCCGTTGATTTTATCGCCGTTCTCTTCTAGGAAACTGTATCCAAAGATACCAAATGCAGCGGTGTCTTTGGTAAGTTTTTGAACGATTAAGTTATCGTTTTCACCTGCTGGAACAAACACGCCGTCTTGACGAATCGCTTTGTATTTACCTTTTTTATCACCGTATGCATCAAGCTTTTTAGAAGCGGCTTCCATGACCATCTCATCAAAAGAGTCTCTGGTACCTGAAGTTGCAGGTGGTCCATAAACGGTAATTTTTCTATTCGGAAGTTTCGCATCAATTTCATTCCATGTTTTATATGGGTTTTTAATCAAACTTTTGCCATCTTTACTTGGAACTTCATCCGCAAGTGCTAAGAAAAGGTGCTCTTTGGTTAAAGAGATAGCACCATTGGTTTTAGATTGCGCAACAGCGATACCATCAAAACCAACCATCATCCCTGTAATATCCGTAACGCCATTGTCAGCACAGATTTTAAACTCAGAAGCTTTCATAGGACGTGATGCATTGGTGAAATCAGGAGTATCAAGTCCATTGCCTGAACAAAAAATCTTCATTCCCCCACCCGTTCCAGTTGATTCAACAACAGGAGTTGGGTTGCCAGTTGTCGCTTTAAACTCTTCTGCCACATAGCTTGTAAAAGGATACACTGTAGAGGATCCCACAATTTTAATCTGATCTCTTGCATTCGCAGCAACACTTAACGCAGCAACGCTTAAAAGCGCAATGGCGCTCATTTTTATTGTCATGATACACTCCATTTAAGATTTTGTAACGGTGTCATTGTAAAAAAATTTGGTTACAAGATGATTACAGGTCTTAATGCTTATATCTCACACAAAATATCACGAGGAATCTTCTTCTATTATGTTAGAATTCCTTATCAAAATTTTTAAATATAAAATTAAAAATTAAGGGAGATTTTATGTTAAAGACTATCCGCGCAAAACTGGCTATCTTGTTTCTCATTGTTTTAGTCAGTACCTGTTGTTTAAGTTACCTACTCATTTCCAATACCGCAAGTGCTGAAATCGCTGTTCGAAAAGTTCAAATCATCGAAAAAATCACCCGAGATACGGCAGAACTTTTGATGCACTCCCGTGGCTATCAAATTACATTTGTACCCATGTTTATGGAAAAATCAATCCAAGCAGAACGCACCCTTGCCAAACACCTTTTAGAATTACAACCATTACTGACCTCCAAACGAGATATTGACCTTTTTAATGAAATCAAAATAGGCGTTGATGCCTTTGCTGAGTCCACGCTCCCTCGTTTTGACCTCCTGACCAAATACAAAAAAGAGACTGACTCTAAAGATTTTTTAGCCACAGCAGATGGTAAAAGATTTACAGAACTCACCAATAAAGGACGTGATGGCTTTATTATCATCTCTAAAAAAGGGGATGAATTATCCAAAGCCATTGAAGAAGATGAAAAAGCTTCTTTAGCCAAAGCACGTATTTTAGGTATTGTTGTAGCCATAGGTGTTTTAATTCTCACCAATCTCTTCTTTTGGTATGTCGCTTCACAAATTAAAAAATCATTAGAAATTGCCACTAAAGAGTGTGAATATATTGGTGAGACCAAAGATTTAACCCATGCCATTGCGACGAATGGGGAAGATGAAATTGCAACCATGATGCAAACGGTCAATGCTCTACTCTCACAACTGCGCCACGCTATTGATGATGCCAAACGCACCGCCATGGAAAATGCTGCCGTAGCTGAAGAACTCTCCTCAACCTCTTTAGAAATTGGTAGACGTACTGAAGAGAGCGACAAAGAAGTTGACCATGCGGTTACCACCACAAAAAATGTTGCGACAATTTTACATGCCAGTGAAGAAAATTCTCAGCATGCAGGCAAAATTATGCAAACCGTTTCTGATGAGTTAAATAACGCATCACAAGAAGTTTTAGCCGTCTCTTCTGAACTTCAAACCATTGTTGTCAATGAAACCGATCTCTCTGCACGTTTGGAACAGCTTGATCAAGAGGTTGCACAAGTGCAACAAGTCTTATCTGTGATTAGCGATATTGCCGAGCAAACTAACCTTCTTGCCCTCAATGCTGCCATAGAAGCGGCTCGTGCAGGAGAGCATGGAAGAGGCTTTGCCGTGGTCGCTGATGAAGTGCGAAAATTGGCTGAGCGCACTCAAAAAAGTCTAGTCGAGAGTAACTCTACGGTTGCTGTTATCACCCAGTCGGTCAATACCTCATCAGATTTAATGAAGAAAAATGCCCAACACATTCAAGCGCTAGGAAGCAGAGCAGAAAAAACACAAGGACTTATGCTTCAAACCGTCTCTAGTATGAATGAAACATCTACGATTGCTCAAAATGCAGCGAAAGACGCTAAAAATGGTAGTAAAGAAGCCACAGCAATGTTAGCACGGGTGGATGCCATTCATAAACTCACCTCCACCAATGCACGAAGTGTTGAGGAGATTGCCAGTGCAGCTGAACACCTCTCGAAACTCTCTTCTAACCTTAGTAACGCTCTTTCGACATTTAAAACAGCATAAACTTTTTACATGTAAAGCTATGAGACTTCTGGCCTAATGGCTAGAAGTCTCATAGTCTTGCATTTTAAAAAACTTCTTTATTTTCTAAACTAATTTCTTACTTTATTACTTTTTAATGACTCGCTATTTTCACGCTACAAATTTAGTGTATTATTTCACTGTCTTACTAAAAAAGTTTATTCTTTTTTGGAAGCTTTTTTCACTATTTCGTTCGATTAAGCTATACCATACCGTAAAGGGTAGTCTATGTCAAAAGTTCATCAATTCGTGATTACAAATCCACAAATGTGTATTGCCTGTAATGCCTGTGTCAAAGCATGCGTTAAACATGCCTACGTACGGGGAAAACTCTCCAAAAAAAGGTTGGATGTGCTCTCGCTTGAGAGCGGTAAAATGCCCAATCAATGTCGCCAATGCGATGATGCCCCCTGTGCCAATGTGTGCCCAACCGGTGCGCTTCGTATCGCAAACTCTTGTGTAGAGCTTTGTGAAGAGATCTGTATTGGCTGTAAACTCTGTACTATTGCCTGTCCTTATGGGGCAATTGTCATTGATGCTGAATTTCCTCCTTCCATTCAAGAAGAAGTAGAAACCCATTTGGAAGCGGGCTGTATCAGCGGGCTTAAAAGCATTGCTATTAAATGTGATATGTGTGCGGGTATTGAAAGTGGACCTGCATGCGTGAGTGTTTGTCCAACGGGTGCACTGGTCTTTGTTGACCCTGTATCTGGAGAGTGTAAATTTGGCAAAAAGGTTAAGGGGGACTTAGCTCCTTTTTTAAAAACCATTGTTCCAGATGTAGAATTTAAAAACATTCCAGAACCTGTGCTCAAAAAACCTAAAGAGCCAGCAACCTCAGCTCCCGTTGAAACACCCCAAACCAACACAGAGGAATCATAATGCAAACCATATATACTCTTTTTTTAGTCGCTTCCATTCTTTCTCTTGTGCTTTATAAGAAACCTCTTCTTGCCCAAAAAGTTGGATTTGGTTTAGCCAGCATTCTTTCACTCTATGCCGCTGTCTTTTTCTTTTCTAATCTAAACGATACTCTACTGTGGAAATTACCTGGAAACTTTATTAGTGC
Organism: Campylobacterales bacterium; assembly: GCA_016930915.1. Lineage (GTDB taxonomy): Bacteria > Campylobacterota > Campylobacteria > Campylobacterales > Sulfurospirillaceae > Sulfurospirillum. The sequence continues at coordinate 82,919 of JAFGFU010000033.1, read as the reverse complement.
ACCTCTTTTTAAGCTAGAGCCTTTGGGAATCTTTTTTAGCTTTCTGATTAGCCTTATTGCTTTTGCGGTTTCACTCTTTAGTTTTGAATATGCAAAACACTATGAGAAAAAAGCAAACCTTGCTGTTTTTGCTTCCCTCTTTAATGCTTTCATTCTCTCAATGCTTCTTGTTGTTGCCAGCGATAATGTCTTCTCTTTTATGCTCTTATGGGAAGTGATGACACTCATCTCTGCTCTTCTTATTTTGATTAATGATGGAAAAGAGGCTTCAAAAAATGTCATGATTTATTTGGGTATTGCCCAAATTGGTGCTTTTTGTTTGATGGTTGCACTCTTAATCATGGCAAGTCTTGCAGGCAGTTTTGAATTTAGCACCTTTGCAAATCTTGACATTAGTTTTGGCATGAGTCTCAGCCTTTTCCTCTTACTCTTAATTGGATTTGGCTCAAAAGCAGGTATGTTTCCTTTTCATGTCTGGTTACCACTTGCTTACTGCCAATCCCCTTCTAACGCCTCAGCGCTCATGAGTGGGGTGATGATTAAAGTGGCACTTTTTGCTTTTATTAAATTTTCACTTTTACTACCACAATATGTTCAATTTGGCTACATTTTACTTTTCTTTGGTGGCATTAGTTGTATTTTTGGCATTATTTACGCCCTCATTTCCAATGACTACAAAGCTTCCATTGCTTATAGCTCCTGTGAAAATGTAGGTATTATCTTTTTAGGATTGGGTGGTGCTTTTTATGGACTCGGAACAAATTCGGCCATGATTGCATTGCTTGGATTTATTGCAGCCTTGTTTCACATTCTTAACCATGCTGTTTTCAAATCGCTCCTTTTTATGCTCAGTGGCAATGTGTATAACGCAACACAAACACGCAATATGGATCTTTTGGGTGGCTTGCATAAAAAAATGCCAATAACCTCTCTTATCTTTTTTGTAGCAGCACTCTCTATTTGTGCATTGCCTCCACTTAATGGTTTTGCGAGCGAATGGGTAATCTATAAAACAATGGTAATAGGAGGCATCGAGAAAGATGTTGTTTCACGCTTTTTCTTTACCCTCTCCATCATTGCGCTTTCTATTACAGGCGCTATGGCGATTATGGCATTTTCAAAGCTTTATGGTGCTGTTTTTTTAGGTACAGCGCGGGATACAAAAAGCGTTGAAGAAGCCAAAGAAGTCTCTTTTATCCAACTTTTACCGCTGGGTTTTTTAGCAAGTCTTTGTATAGGGATAGGCATTTTCATGAATGATATCGTGGGCATGCTCTCAAAAATTGTCTTCACATTAATACCGCATACCAGTGCAAGCCCTTATGGATTTATCTCTATGCCTTTGATTGCTATGGTTATGATTTTGTGCGCCATGATTCCTTTTGTACTGCTTTATCTCTTTAAAGCCAACACAAAAGAAGCGAGGGTGACTGATCCTTGGGCATGTGGATTTCTTTACAATAAGAGCATGCAAATTGGCTCAAACGCATTTACAGGCGATATCAAAAAAGCCCTTAGCTTTATTTTGCGCTATGAGAGCGAGGTTAAAATTGATGGGTATTTTTCAAAGGCGGTTTATACCCATAAAACGCATGATTTCTTTTGGGAAAAACTGTATGAGCCTGTTATTCACGCCATCATGGTTATTGCAGATAAAATTGGTGTATTTCAAAACGGCAGAACCAACCTCTATGCAGGTTATATTTTGATTTATCTTTGTTTGATACTTATGTTTGGGTATTACTTTTTATAAGGAGAGGTTAGATGGATTTTTTTTACTTACTCTTACAACTTATTTCAGCGATAATGGTCGCTCCTCTCTTTGATGGAATTTCAAGGAAGCTAAGAGCCAGATTTCAGTCACGTATAGGACCGAGCATTTTTCAAACCTATTATGACATTTATAAACTCCTCAAAAGAGGAAGAACCAAATCAAAGAGTACAAGTTATATTTATCAGATTGCCCCTTATTTACTGTTTATAAGTGCGGCGGCGATGTTGTGTGCACTCCCCATAACCTATGGCACAAGCGCTCCTTTTTTATCACGCTTTTCTGATATCTTTGTTTTACTCTATTTTGGTGCACTTTTTCGGTTCATTTTCATTGTAGCAGGGATTGATACATCAAACCCTTTTTCAGGCATTAGTGCAAGCAGAGAGGGAACCATTGGGTTTTATACCGAGGAAGTTGCGGTCATTTGTCTTATCGTTGTCATGATGGGAGCTGGAAGTACCAATTTAGCTTTTATTAGTGAATTGATACAAAAAGGAAATTATGGCTACATGATTCCCTCTTTTTCCATTGCAGCTACCGCATTTTTATGGGTCATGTACGTTGAAACAGGCAGAAAACCCTATGATTTAGCAGAAGCAGAACAAGAGTTGCAAGAGGGTGTTTTGGGAGAATTTTGTGGAAAAGATTTTGCCATTATTGATATTGCCATATTGCTTAAACAAATAACCGTTTTGGGATTTTTTCTTGTCATTTTTATTCCATGGAGGTTTGAACATCCCCTCTTATCCTTAATCGTTTTCTTAGGTGAAGTAGGATTTCTTTATGTGATGGGTGTTTTTATTGACAACTTTGGACCACGCTTTACGATGAACAAAGGAATGAAAAGAACCATGCTTTATGCACTGGCTATTTCATGTACCTCGTTAGCACTTTTTATTATGGGAATTTAACTATGGAACATATGATTGATATCGTTACGGTTCTAATGATGGGAACCAGTTTAGCCGTCTTCGGTTTGCGACAGTACAAACTCAGTATCTTAGCGTACTCTTTACAAACGCTGCTACTCGTTACGGTATTTTTGCTTTTACATGTAAAGTATGGCGCACATGAATTGCTTATCTGGTCAGCAACGGCTTTTGTGATGAAAGTTGTCTTTGTCCCTCTTTATCTATTAAGACTCGTTAAGAAGTTAGGGGTTGTCGTGGAAGATGAACCTGTGGGTGGCTTTTTTATATCGCCTGTAGTAGCGCTAAGCTTTTCACTTGCCATAGCCATGATGTTTTACAAAGTATTTATGCATTTTTCACTTTTTCAAGACGATTTACCTCTCTTTGCGGCTTCATTTATTTTTATGATGGGCATTTTTGGTTTTGTGTTACGAAACTCTTTTATCAAACAAATTCTTGCCTACTGTCTTTTTGAAAATGGTATTCACCTAAGCCTTGCACTCATGGCATACAATTCTCATGAGCTGGTTGAAGTAGGTATCTTAACCGATGCGATTTTTGCAGTGATTATCATGAGTATCTTAGCAAAACGTTTTTATACGACGTATGGAAGTCTTGACACATCTAAAGCCGTCAATTTAAGGGGATAAAATGGATAGTTTAGTATTAATACTCATCGTGCCTTTTGTTTTTGGTGCCATCATGTTTATGATGCCACTTCAGTTTAAAGTTTTACAAAATACCCATATTCTCTTAAGTGTGATTGTTTCTGCCATTTTACTCAGTGCCGTAGGAAAAGTGGTAGAGGGCAATGAACTCTCCTTTTTTCATCACTATCTCTTTTTAGACTCTTTGGGTGCTATCTTTTTATCGCTGATTGCCATTACAGGTTTGCTAGTGAATATCTATGCGACCACCTATATGAAGTGGGAATTAGAGGATGGACATATTAGTCTAAAAGAGGTCAAAAACTATTTTGCACTCAGTTTTATTTTTACATGGACCATGAGCTTAAGTGTCATTTGTAATAACATTGCCTTTATGTGGGCCGCCATTGAAGCAACCACCCTCGCATCTGTCTTTCTTGTGGCCGTTAAAAAAGATAAAAAATCCACAGAGAGTGGGTACAAATACATTGTCTTATGCAGCATCGGTTTAGCGTTTGCTCTGTATGCAACGATTTTACTCTTCTCAGCAGGCAATGGTAAAGTTGATGGAGAGGCGATGCTTTATACCAATCTTCTTGCTCATGCAGAAAATATTGATGGTATGGCACTAAAACTTGTTTTTATCTTTGCATTAATTGGTTTTGGAACCAAAGCAGGACTTGCACCAACGCATACATGGCTTCCTGATGTTCACGCCGAAGGACCTGCTCCAACTTCTGCATTGCTTTCAGGAGTTCTTTTAAAATGTGCTATGCTCGGACTCATTCGTTACTATGCTATTGTTGCCAATGGCGTAGGATTTGATTTTGTTCAAACCGTAATGCTTGTGAGTGCAACCCTTACTTTATTTATAGCCTCTTTTTTCCTTATTCGTCAGCACAATGTCAAACGTATGTTTGCTTACCACTCCATCGCACATATGGGTGTTATTGCATTTGGCTTAGGTGTAGGTGGAGCTATTGGACTTTTTGCAGCGCTTTTTCACTGTGCGGCACACTCCTTTACCAAAGCCCTTGCCTTTTGTTCCACGGGTAATATTGCCAAAATTTATGGTACCAAAGATATGAGTAAAATGGGAGGCATGATACGCATTGCACCTTTAACTGCTGTTTTATTTGGCATTGCGATTTGTTCATTGGTAGGTGTTCCTGGTTTTGCCATTTTTGTGAGTGAATTTTTAATCTTTAAAGCGGCTGCCATTGATGGACAATACCTCTTGATGGGAATTTTTGCCCTAGCCTTAGCCATTATTTTTATTGCCGATTTTTCACACTTTTTTCTAGCAACATTTGGTAAAGTGGAAGGTGAAGTCGTGCATAATAGTGAAATGAAATTGAGTGAAAATTTACCACTCATTGCCCTAGCCATTTTGATTGTAACCTTTGGTATTTGGCAATTTGATTCCTTTACATTGCTCCTTAATGAGAGCGTAAAAACCATAATGAAACAATAGGATTTCCCATGAAATGTGATACATTTATAGAAGCACTCAGTGCAAGAGTTAAAGTTTTAGAAGTTACGAGACAATACGAAGATCAGGTGACTGCTTTGGTCGAGTTAAATGATTTGCCTGAAGCCGTTCGCTTTTTGTATTACGATATGGGTGGTTATCTCTCCACGATGATTCCTAATGATGAGCGAAGCATCAATAAACATTATGCCCTTTATTATGCCCTCTCTATGGAAGGTGGAAAAATGTTTGAGGGGGATGAAATCGCTCAAGATGAAAAATGTTTTGTGACCATCAAAGCATTGGTCTCTCCTGAGAGCCTCACTTATCCTTCCGTAACACCTTTGGTACCTGCATGTGTCTGGTATGAAAGAGAAGCCTACGATATGTTTGGTCTTGTGGCAGAGGGCTTACCCGATAAACGACGTTTAGCGCTGAGCGATGACTGGCCAGAGGGACTTTTTCCTCTTCGAAAAGATGCCATGGATTATCGCTATCGTCCTGACATGAAAGAGCATTATATGGAACCTGAATATGAGTTCTTACGCCCAGAGGGTTCAGGCATTATTGATGTACCCCTAGGACCTTTACACATTACCGCAGATGAGCCAGGGCACTTTCGACTTTTTTGTGATGGCGATACGATTATTGATGCCGACTACCGCCTTTTTTACCAACACAGAGGTATGGAAAAGCTGGCTGAAAATCGCATGAACTACGACCAAATGGGGTATTTGGCTGAGCGAGTCTGTGGTATTTGTGGGTATGCACACTCTATTGCGTGTATTGAAGCAGCAGAAAAAGCGATTAATTTAGAAATTCCTGCGCGTGCTCAAGCCATTCGGGTCATTTGTTCAGAAATTGAACGCCTCCACAGCCATCTTTTAAATATTGGTTTGGCATGTGAAGTCACAGGAAACTACAATGCCTTTATGCACATTTTTAGAATTCGTGAATACTCTATGAAACTCGCAGAACTGGTCACGGGTGGGCGTAAAACCTATGGTAATGTAGTTATGGGTGGCTTAAGACGTGATATGACAGGTGTCGAGATTAAAGAGAGCCTTAAAATCCTCAAAATTATCGAAACTCAAGTGGATGAAGTCTGGGATGCCATTATGGATGACCAACGCCAAATGAAACGCTGGAAGGGCGTGGGCATTTTAGATAAACAAGTGGCCCGTGACTTCTCTGCAGTGGGACCTAATATTAGAGGCAGTGGTATTAAACGAGATACGCGCTATGACCATCCGTATGACTTTTTCAAACAAATTGAGTTTGATGTAGCGGTGGTTGAAGGGGGTGACGTTTTTGCTAGAGAGATGGTGCGTTACATGGAACTTAAAAGCTCTGTTTCCATCATCCGTCAATGTTTTGAGCTCATGCCACAAACAGCGATTATTGTCGATCCAAAATTTCATGTGAAACCTGAAAACTACGCTTTAGCCTATGTAGAAGCGCCAAGAGGTGATAATGTGCATTGGATTATGCAAGGCAGTGCGCAAAAAGTATTTCGTTGGAGATGCCGTGCAGCGACCTATAACAACTGGCCAAGCCTTCGTTTTCAATTCCGTGGTAACACAATTGCAGATGCCGCACTTATCGTTTGTAGCCTAGATCCTTGTTATTCATGTACAGAGCGTGTCACAGTTGTTGACATGAAAAGTAAGAAAAGTAAAATTTTAACTCACGCAGATTTAAAAAATTTCGCTAGGACACAAAAAGAGAGTCCGTTAAAGGATTTAAGATGATGAAGCTTCTGGATATTAGTAAAAAATATGGCGATACAACCCATAAATACCCTTTTGAACCCTACCAAGTTTCTAAGAATTTTCGAGGAAAACCTGCGTATACCTTTGATTTATGTATTGGGTGTGCGGCATGCGGTATTGCCTGCCCATCCAATGCGATTACGGTGCAACTTAATGAGGATAAAAGCAAACTGGTTTGGGAATTTGATTGTGGGCGTTGTATTTTCTGTGGCAGATGTGATGAAGTCTGCCCAACAGGCGCTATTCGCCTCAGTGAAGAGTTTGAGCTTGCCGTTAAATTTGACAAATCTGCTCTGATTCAACGAGGAGAACTTGAAGTTCAGTATTGCAGTGAGTGCCAAAAACCTTTTAGTGCGAAACGCCTGATTAAATATAGCTTTGAGTGTTTAAGCAAAGCCAATGTCAGTGAAAAAAGGCTTGAAGAAGCAAAAGGGTATCTTAGTATATGTCCTACATGTAAAAAACATGCCACGGTAGCAAACTTTACCAGTGGCAAAGAGATGGTGATAGAATGAAAACCTATGAAGTACCCAGTGACATTGCACTGGCAAATAATTTAGAAGAGAAACTAGAGCTTTTAAAACATATTGGTCGTAGCTTTAGTGTATTTCGAGTAGACTGTGGAAGTTGCAATGGTTGTGAAATTGAAATCTTTGCTGCCATCACTCCGTTATGGGACCCTGAGCGTTTTGGGTTTAAACTGGTTGCCAATCCACGCCATGCGGATATTTTGCTCTGTACTGGTCCTGTGACACGTCAGATGTACTATCCACTGCTTCGTGCCTATGAAGCAACCCCTGATCCTAAAATTGTCGTAGCTCTTGGAGCCTGTGGTGCAACGGGTGGCATTTTTTACGATGCTTACAGTGTTTTAAGTGGTATTGATAAAATTATTCCTGTAGATGTGTATATTCCAGGATGTCCTCCGCATCCTGCAAGCATTATTTATGGACTGACCACAGCCCTTGGCGTCATGGATCAAAGGCTTCAAAAAGTAAGTTTTGAAGAAGAGGGAGAAATGCCCTCGTTGGTTGAAGATTCTGTAATGGGAAATACCCTTTTTGAGCGAGATTTATTGGTGCAAGCCAAACGATTGATGAGTTATGTTTTTGGGCGTAAACTCTACGATAAATACTTAGACGCTTTAGTAAAAAGTGGTGATATTAAAAATCCAAAAGCCACTAAACTCTCTGTGACTAAAGCCATGCAAGCTGAAGACGACCCTCGTTATGCAGAGTGTATGGGTATCTTACACAATGAAATCTATACCCACTATGTTCCGTGCGAAGAGGACGATAAAATTAGTCTGCATCGTGTTCACTGGGGTTCGAAATGATAGAAGTCTACCAACTCATAAAACGGCACCTTGATGGTGCCAAATCGGGTGATGCAAAACTGGATCAGATTAAAATTTTCTCAACCTGCATTGGTCATGGCGTTGGAACGATTGATTTTAGTGAGAAAGTTTTAGAAATTGAAAATTCTGAATACGAAGCATTAATAGATAATGGTGGAGAGTATTTGAAATTTAAATTAGGCAATTTGAGTAAATATTTTGAAATTGAAGTTTTTCCTGAACACGCACATAAACTCTTACCCGAAATGACCGACTGCCCCTTAAAAGAGATATTTGCCAACCTCAAAGAGGGATATTTAGTACTTCGTAAGGATTTTGCGTGAAAAAAGCACTTTTGTGTGTAGGGAATGAACTCCGAGGTGATGATGGCGTTGCTATTGCCGTGGGGCGACTGGTTGAGGAGCAATTACCTGAGTGGAAGGTCTTTTTTGGATACGATACACCAGAGAATGAATTTGCCGCTTTGCGTGAATTTAAGCCTGATGTGATTGTTGTTGTCGATGCTATGAGTGGATTTAAAGAGGGAGAAATAGAGTTTTTAGACCTCAGTGATGAGCGAACCTATGTCTACTCTACACACAATCTTCCGACCCCTATTTTGATGAGTTATCTACGAGAAATTTGCATCAAAACGATTTTTTTAGGGATTGCTGTTTTACTTGAAAACGTCTTGCATTTTAGTGAGGGTTTAAGTAAAAGCGCCAAAGACTCTTCGCTAAAAGCATTTGAAAAAATCAAAGAGCTAGATACCCTCCTTAACGCATGAGAAAAGCACCCATTATGGTGCTTCATCTCCTTTAATGTAGCGTGTTTTTTTTGCTTCTTTAATTTTGGTAATATCCACTAAAATAAAACTATCAACACAATTGGCAAACTCTTTGTCAATATTAAAATCTAAAAAATAAATACCACCTTCATCACACAATTCTGTATATTGCTTGTACAATGTCGGTACACATAAATTCATTAATGAGAGCTGCTCTTTTAATATCAAAAAATCTTCCTTATAATGTTTCCCCGTAAAAAAAGAGCGTGCTTCTTCTTGCTCGGCATGGCTTAGAAAATAGCCATTGCGTGCCTTAACCAAAGATTCATTTTTACTAAAATAGAGCGTATAAAACGTAAGAATAAGATTTTTTGCCACTTTTGGATAAACATCGCTTAAACTCACAGGTCCGTACATGTAACGAATATGTGGATTTTTATACAAATACGCTCCAATGCCTTGCCACAAATAATCCAATGCTCTACTTCCCCAATAGCGAGGCTGCACAAAACTGCGTCCTAACTCAATCGCATTGTGCAAATAGGGTTCAAACGAGGGTGTAAACTCAAAAAGCGTATGCGAATAAAATCCCTCCACTCCCAAAAACTCACGAATCATATTTGCCTCACCGATACGGTATGCTCCTACCACTTCAAGCTCTTCATCATCCCACAAAACAATATGTTTGTAGTGTTTATCAAAGGTATCCATATCTCTTTTATCACCCGTACCCTCTTCTACTTTGCGAAAAGTTAACTCCCTCAGTCTGCCTATCTCCTTCATTAAAGCAGAACCATTTTCTGCTTCGTAAAGATAGATTTTTTTGCCATCATTCGTCTGACCTAAAAGCGTTGATTTTTTCAACTCCAAACGAATCATTTTACGCTCTTCAGGATGAGCAATAGCCTTTTGAGTCGTAAAAATTCCTTTTTTCCCTTTACTGATTTTATAAAGGTGCTTTTTTAAAAGGCTTAACAGAGTTGTTTCACTCATATGCGTTTTTTCTAAACTTTTAAAAGGAATCATCTCTCCGACTTTAAAACGAATGACTTTGGAGCGTTTTTTAAACATTTCACTGGCAAGCAAAAACGTAGAGATTCTTTTATTTATCATAGAGAGCGTATAAAAAAGTGGAGAGTTTTTTGCATCAATAAAAACAGGCAAAAGCGGCGAATTACTCTTTTGCGCAAATTTCAAAAAACCTTTTTTCCATTTGGTATCTTTAATCCCTGTAGGATGTGCACGTGAAACTTCACCAGAGGGAAAGACAATGAGTGCTTCATCTCTTTGCAATGACTCATAAATAGCTTTAATAGACTCTTTGGTGGTATGACTATTTAAATTATCAACGGGGATTAAAAGTTCCTGTAAAGGTTCTATATGCATTAAGACATCATTCGCAAGCACTTTTACATCACTTCGTACTTCTTTTACCAGTGATATTAACGCCAAAGCATCAAGTGCTCCTAGGGGATGATTTGCAATAATCACAACCCTTCCAGAAGAGGGAATATTTGCCTTATCTTTATTGGAAATAATATAGCCAAAATTAAAATACTCTAAAACAGCCTCCACAAAATCAAACCCTCTATACGCTTCTGCACGTGCTAAAAAAGTATTGATTTCATCTTCATGCAGTAGCTTTTTGAGAATATAAAGAAGACTATGACGCACAATTGTAGGATAAGAGAGGATGTTTGGATACTTTAGGCTCAATGCTTTTTCAACATCAACCATGTCTTGCTCCTTTTTACATGTAAAGATTCTGCAAGGATTATAAAAGGAGTCCATTACGATACGATAACAGCTCGTAGCTTTTTATGTTACCATATTGTAATGATTTAAAATTACAATGATGGCAAACTATTGTAAGGAACGAGTATGCTTCAAAAATACGAAGAGAGACTGATTGAAATCAAAAAAATGCTGATTGATTTAGGATTAGAAATTACGATGGCAAGTGAAAAAGCCCTTAGCGGTATGGAGAGTTTAGATGCCAACCGTTTTGAATCAGCAAAAACCCTTTTGAAAAATGTGGAAAATCAAGCCAATGCCATTGACAATGAAATTGTAGTGACTCTAGCACTTTTTGGCCCTGAAGCGAAAGATTTACGTAAAATGGTAGCGTACCTTAAAATCACCAATGAATTGGTCAAAATTGCTGAAAATATTCGCAGTTTTAGCAAACGCATGGTGATACATCTTCAAAGCGGACTTCCTTTCGCCTCACTGCACGAGTACTCTACCCACTTATGTAAAACATCAATTCAAGCAGTGACATTAGCGATTGGAACGATTAATGTCAGCGAACGTGAAACCCTTGAAGACACCTACCGAAGGGTTAAAGTCGAAGAGAGTAAGAGCGATGATCTCTACTCTATTTTGGAAAAAAATATTTTAAGCGACATTGCCAAAGTCATTGATCAGAGTGCTGATTTTATTCAAATTTTAAGTACCATGCGTAAACTTGAACGCATGGCAGATAGAAGTGTTAACATTGTGCAATTAATGATTTTTGCCCGTGTGGGTGGAGAGATGAAGACGTATTAGGGACGACATGAAAAAAACCATTTTAATCATCGAAGATGAAGAGGATTTACTCGAACTTTTAGAGTACAATTTACAAAAAGAGGGCTATGAAACACTAGGCTTTCTTAACACTAAAAATGTAGAGAAGTGCTTGCAAGAAGAGTCCATTGATCTTTTAATTGTTGATCGAAATCTTCCTGGAATGGAAGGAAGTGAATTTGTTCAAACACTTCGTCAAAAAGGCTTTTCTCAAGCAGTGATTTTTGTCACCGCTAAAAACAGTGATACACATGTTGAAGAAGGATTTTTAAGAGGGTGTGATGATTATGTCACCAAACCTTATAATATGAAAGAGCTTTTACTTCGTATCAAAGCCATTCTAGCACGTACCGCACCACAGTCTAATAGTAAGCTGTCGTATCGTGATTTAGTGCTGGATTTAGAAGCGCACACGTTACATGTAAACACCAAAGAAGTCGAACTCACCAAACTTGAGTTTGACCTCTTACGCACACTCATTGAAAATAAACACTCTGTCTTAAGCCGTGAATTTCTCTTAGAACATGTCTGGAAAAGCGATGATTTCTTTCAAGATAAAACGGTCAATGTCGCCATTAATCGCCTCAAAGCCAAAATAGACCCTATCAGAGAAAAAGAGTATATCAAATCTGTTTGGGGCGTAGGATACAGCTTATGCTAATGCTTCATCAACACATTACCCGCACCCTCTTAACCCTCTTTTTGGGAACCCTTCTTCTTTCGAGCGTGGTAAGTTACTTTACCATTAAAACGAACAATATTGAGAGCTATCAACGAGAATTAGAGTCACACATTAAAATTATTAAAAATCAACTCTCCACAACCACTGATCTTGAAGCACTTGCCCAAATTATTAAAGAAAATTCTGGCATTCGTTTTACACTGATTGACGAAGATGGTGTCGTATTGGTCGATAGTGATGCACAAAGTGAAAGTATGGACAATCATGCCCAGCGTGAAGAAATAATCAAATCTTACAAAACTGAATTTGCGCACGCCATTCGTTTTTCTGATTCGGTTAAAAGTGACTTTTTATACGTTGCCCATCGTTTTGAAGAGAATAATCGCATCTTGTTTTTACGCCTTTCCATGAATATTGGCTCTATTATGCATAATTTTTATGACCTGTGGATCAAAATTGCGCTTATTTTTTGTATCACCTTACTTATGGGGCTTTACAGTGCGTATCTTTTGAGCCAGAAAATTCGTACAGAAATCGATAAAATCATCGCCAACCTTCAACAAATTGCTGATAAAGATTACAAAATAAGCCTCTCTTCTCATTTTTGTTTGGAATTTTTAGAGATTGCCAATTACCTCAAAAAACTTGCTAGCAAACTGGAAAAACGAGCAAAACAAAAACGCAAGTACACCGCTAAAATCAAACTCATTTCGCAACAACGAAGTGATGTTATCTCTGCCATTAGCCATGAGTTTAAAAATCCTATTGCTTCTATTATGGGATACGCACAAACGCTTTTGGATGATCCTAATGCTAGTATTCAAATTAAAGAGCGGTTTTTAGGAAAAATTGTTCAAAACGGACAAAAAATCTCTACCATGATAGATCGTTTAGCACTGACCACCAAATTTGAAAATGGTGATTTTACCACCCACAATAGTAGCTTTGATGTGGTAAGAACAACTCAAGAAATTGCCCAAACTTTTAAAGAAAAACACCCATCGCGAACCATTAAATGTGAGCTTCCAGATCATTTTTTCATTAATGCTGATCGTACAATGATGGAGCTTGTCATCTCCAATCTCATCGACAATGCACTTAAATATTCGGATGATACGATTACGATTTTTATTGACAATGAATCTTTACATGTAAAAGATAATGGCGTGGGAATTAAAGAAGATGAAATTGAAAAAGTGACCCAGAAATTTTACCGTTCAAACTCACACTCATGGGATAATTCAATGGGATTAGGTTTGGCATTGGTCAATTATATTCTTAAACTTCACAACACAAATTTGCAGATACAAAGTAGCTTAGGCGTAGGATCTGATTTTTCTTTTAAATTGCCTTCAAACTGATTTGTTATATGATAAAACCTTAAATTTTGTTACGTTAACCTTTGAGGCAAAGGTGGATAAAAAAGAAAAAGGTAAATCATGCATAATATGGGTGAACCCCGCATCAAAATCGTCGCGATGCCAAAAGACACCAATCCTTCTGGGAATATTTTTGGAGGGTGGATTATGTCACAAATCGATATTGCAGGCGCACTTGCAACACGTGATCTTTGCGTTAAACGCGTGGTAACGGTAGCGGTTAATTCCATGGAGTTTCGTGAAGCCGTCAAAGTAGGCGATGTTTTAAGTTGTTATGGGAAAATTCTAAAAGTGGGAACCAGCTCCCTTACCGTTCAAGTTGAAGTTAATGCAGAACGCTCTTATTTTGGAGAGCATCGCTGTTTACATGTCACCAGTGCGGTCATTACCTATGTCAATGTCAATGAGCAGGGAGAGAAAATGCCCATTCCCTACACTGACAATGAACTTTTAGCTTTAGGTATTACAAAAAAAGCCTAAGTTCTTATTAGACTTCTTGCAAAACTGCAAGAAGTCTAGACACGCTTTGAGAGCAAAGCTCTAAAAACTACGTTAACACTGTGTTCTCTTCGGCAGAGTGCCCGCACACCTTTGGTGCTTAGACTTCTTGCAAAATAAGTTTTGAAAGAAGTCTATTGAGTCAGTATAAACTGACTCAACGAAACATCACCCACCATTAAATCTTCAATAATACCTTTCCCTTCCAAAACACGAAGCTTCGCTTTAATTGCTACACCACTACGTGCACGCAATAACATCTCAGCTTTAGGGGCTAGATCTTCTCGCATGTAAAAACGATCAAAGGGAAGCGAAAAATGAACCATTATGCCCTGTGTCGTATGCGTATCACGATAGAGAGCATCAGTGGAGTAAACATTTACCTCAAGAAAGTTACCTCCCTTAGGCTTGTTAAACGTGACCTCTTTAATAACGGTAATATTTTTATGCTGTTCCAATAAAGCGTACCCACGAAGCTCTTCCATTGGCTCTTCACCCTGAGCCAATGGCGCTTGATTGGCACCTTTAAAACGAAGCGTTACATAGCGCCCACGCAAAGGATCATAAGGGTCAAGTGGTAAAACATCAAAATAAAAAACCTCGCCCTTCGTTAAAATACGCTCATACTTCATAATTTGAAGCCCAATAATACTCACTTGAGAAAGACATAAAATCCCAAATAAAATCCATGAGAGTTGTTTTATCCATTTCATGAGTGAGCCTTTAACTTACGACGCACCAGAGCATTCATAGCCAAAAAGAAAATACCCGTTGCAATAAACGCTAACCCTTTTGCCACCAAACTAAAGTCAGCATCCATAAAATGAATCCAAATACCTATGGCTATTAAAAGCATCCCTTGATTAATCATGCCCATAGAAGACTCTTGTGCCCCTCGTAAGATCATGAGCGATGCCCCAAGTAAAAAAGAAATATTGATAAAAATCACCGCTTCGTAAATAGACGCATCTTCTCTTTGCATCAATGTATTGTAAACAAAAAAGACAAAAGGGCTTAAGATAATCAATACTTCAGAAGGAACACTTTTGTACTTTCGTATAAACAGGATAAGAAATAGTACAAAAAGAACTACAAGGCTTATCATAAAATTACTCACAGAGATTACCCCTTCAGGATCATAACCCATGTGATTCATCCAGCGCCATGAGCGAAAAGAAAGATGCGAAAGTAATAAAATAAGCACACCTATTTTGCCAATGAATACAAAAGGACGTTGCCACATCTTCTCACCATGAGATAAGAAAAGATTGCCTGCCATGTAATAAAGAGCAAAGAAAAGTGCTAAAAACGTTGTAATATTTTCAAGACGACGTAGCTCATAGGTCTCAACCGCAAGCTCAATGACAAAGATAGCCATAAGAGAAATTGCCATTGCCCAACTTAACAGTACAGTACCATTGTTATCATGTGCCTTTTTTAACTGCCATACATAATAAGCTACATACAAACTTGCCATCATAAGCAACACCCATGGAGCCATAAATGCTTTCATTGTCGAATCAATCATAACTCCAAATTTTTCATGATTACTTACCCATACCACTGTCCATAAAATAATTTGTAAAAAAGCAGCCCCTGATGAAGGTAAAACCCAGACAATAAGAAAAGAGAGGAATAACCAACCACATAAAAAATCAGGCAATGTACCACCCAAATGATATGTCTGACCAATAATGGCTAAAGAAGCACCCATCATTAAAAACCACAACACGCCACTCCCCTCAAGAAGTGGTTTATTATGTGCTTGATAGCGTTTTACCCAAAATGCAAAAGCTTGTGAGCTCACTAAAATTCCAATGGCTAACAACGTACGAGCAAGATGTCCAAGCTCCGCCCAGTTATACGCCAAAATAGAGATAATTCCAAGCCCCACAAGAACAAATCCCACCAAACTCAAAGCCATGCTTGAAGCGTGCCCTTCACCTTTTTTGTCAGCATAACGCCTTAACAAAAGCGCTGCATTCTCCTCTGTGACAAGACCCTCCTTAAGCCACAATGGAAGCTCCTTTTGAAGCCAACTATAATTTTCTTTACGCATTACACCCTTTACATGTAAAAATAAATTACCGCCTAAGACACATCATCTTTAGGTAAAACAATCAGTACCAATAAGCCACTCTTTTCATTGCTAATGGCAATAGAACCTTGCATACTCTGCTCAATAATCTGCTTCGCCATATACAGTCCCGTGCCATTTCCACCCCCACTGCCTTTGGTTGTAAAAAATGGATCAAAAAGATGTGGCAACGTGTCTTCACTCACACCCCCGCCATTATCAGAAACTTCTATAATGATGTAGTGTTCTTGCTCATACGCACGAATCACAATATGACCCTGTGCAATTTGACGCTCTTTAATAGCATCTTTAGAATTATTAATGAGCACTAAGAAAACATGTGAAAGCTCTTTTTTAAAACCATACATTGCCAAATCCACAGGACAATCCACCTCAATGCTGATGTCTTGATGGGCAATCCCTCCATCGGTAATTTTCATGCTCTCTTCAATACACGTATGCAAATAAAAGAGTACTTTTCCTTTATCAGGCTTAAAAAAGTCCTTAAAATCATCAATCGTAGAAGACATATGTGCAATCAGCCCTCGAAGCTTTCGAATCTCATCTTCTAAGAGTGTCGGGGTTAATTTTTTACTTTGACTCTCCAAAAAAATACGGTTAATAATCACACTAATGGTATTAAGCGGTTGTCGCCATTGATGCGCAATATTATTGAGCATTTCCCCTAATGCGGCAAGCTTGGATTGCTGAAAAAGCATTCGATCTTTAATGCGACTGCTCTCAACCTCTTCTTGTATTTTTTGTTCTAAGTGTGTATTTAAATCTTCCAGTTTCACTTTGGTATCAAAGGCATCACACAATGCTGAGGCAATAGCACCATATTCGTTTTTCTTAGGCAAGTATTTTTGAAGGGGTTCTTTATTTTTTTCTATCAAAGAGAGTGTAATATCACGCAAAGGAAAGGTAATGTATTTAGCAATTAAAACAATAAAAACCAACATGAGTACAATCGTATGAACAATGTTGAGATTCATATCTTTAGACGCATACCTATCGAGCACTTCACCCATACGGTTGTGCATATGAAGATAGAGTGTGGCAACATTCTTGTTGTTAATCCCTAAAAGAGGGATCTCATCTGCGATCATATACTCATTTTTTAAAGGCTCAAGTTTATTGAGATAAACTTTTGCAAGACCATAAGCACTGAGTTCATTTAAAAATGCCTCATCCCAATGTTTGGCAATCACAACAAAGCCACTCGCTGGTGAATCGGCATCAATAACTTCATCCATGCGACGAATAGGAGCAATATGCACTTCAACCACTTGCTGTTCTATGGTTGCAAAAAAGTGTAAAACACCCTCTTTACTTGAATCTAAAAATTGAACATTAAGCACGTGACTTAAATCGTTTAAAAAAGGTTTTGTAGACTCAGAAAAAAGTACTTTTTTGGATTGGTTTAAGATATAAAATCCATCAATATTAAACTGAACACTGCTCCCTTTAAGATTGTCCTCTGCCCATTCAGGGGTAGGATCTTGGACAAAATTAACCAAATCATTCCATATCGCATAATCAAGTGCTTGTTTTTGCATAGGGTCTGATTTGAGAAGTAAGAGTTGTTTAAATCCAGATGTTAACTCACGAGCATAATTCTCTGCCATCGTATTGACACTTTTTCGTTCATTCATCCACATAAACGATTGAACACCTATGGCAACTAAAAAGGTCAGCATTGCTAAGACAAAGAAAGAAGATTTAACACTCATAACCAGACTCCTTTAGACGATGCAAAAAGAGCACTACATGCGTTACATGTAAAAATCAAATACCCTTTTCGTAAGCTTCCCATCCCATTTTACGTAACACGCAGGCAGGACACATACCACAACCATATCCCCATGCATGTTTTTCACTATGTTCACCATTATAACACGTATGCGACTCATTAATCACCAAATCCAAAACACCCTCTTCTTTTGAAAGTGCGAATGTTTCTGCCTTGGTAAGGTGCATAAGCGGATAGTGAAATATAATGTTCGCTTCACTTCCTAAATTTAACGCAAGTTCCAACGCCTTAACAAAAGGCTCCCTACAATCAGGATAACCTGAGTAATCCGTCTGATTCACCCCAATAATAATATGCTCAATCCCCTGCTTTTGCGCAAACGCATGAGCAAGGGTAAAAAAGATAGCATTACGATTGGGTACAAAAGAGGCGGGAAGATTGGTGTGTACCCTGTGGTGTGCTCCAATGTCTTGTGTGCTATCAATGAGCGCAGAATCATTCAGCTGGGAAAAAGCATCTAAACTAAGAAGCGTATTCTTTACATGTAAAAGCGAAGCAATCTTTTGTGCTTGCACAATTTCAACCTTATGCTTTTGCCCATAATCAAATGTAATGCTCTCCACATACTCAAAACGATTTTTCGCCCAACCCAAACAGGTCGTGCTGTCCTGACCACCGCTAAAAACGACCAACGCTTTACGCATTACTCTACTCCTAAAAACTTGTGCAGTTGCACACTCAAAATAAAACGAGGATTTGCTTTAACAAATTCAATACAAAAGGCTAAATTTTCCTTATTGGGTGTATGGGCATCGTTTTGTGGCTGAATAAACAGAGGTTTGTAACTCTTAAAATCAAGCAACTTCGTAACATTTGAATCTTTAGAGACAATAAACTTCACCTCATCATACCCATGCTTGGCAATCTCATTCCAATCTTTGGGGCTGTAGGTTATCCAATTGGCACTGGCGATATTCGAAAAATTATAACCATTCGTCTCTACTGCTACAGAGTACATATGCGCTTGCAAAAATACAATAAAGCCATTGAGGTCATAAATGCTAGGCTCGCCCCCCGTGATAATGACATTCATCGAAGGATAGACTTTAATACGCTCCAACACCGATTCAAACGAAAGCTCCTCATACGCACCTTTGTGAAGCTCCTCATCGCAAAAGGAACAGCTTAAATTGCACCCATAAAGGCGAATAAAAATGGAAGGAACACCCACTTGCGTCCCTTCACCTTGAATGGAATAAAACATCTCGACAACTTTTAACATAACACTCTTTTTGATTAAATTATTTTTTAAATAGTAGTACATTTTTAATAAAAAAACGTCATTCGCTTCGATTTAGATTTATACCCATAGAACAATTTTAAGAAAAAGAAAGAAGCTAATGGTGTACCAAAACTAAGTAACTTTTATGTAGTATTACGAATTAATCTTCCTTACATAATACCCAAAGGACATCCATGCAATTGTTACGTTTTTTGCTACTTTTACCCCTTACTCTTTTGCGTTTTATTTTTTTAGCCGTTAAATTCATCGTATTGATGCTGAGCAAAATAGCCGCTCCCTTAATTGGTAATGTCCATTGGAAAGCTCCTATATGGGTAATGTGGATACAAAATGGTTTTGCAAAACTCGAAGCCTATACCCAAAAATTTCCGCTTATGATTGGTCTTTGCTTAATAGGCATTATTGCAAGTAGCGTAGGTGGTCTTTATGGCTATCAATGGTATCTTAACCGTCCAGGTGCCATTGAAATTGCACCCATTCATTATCAAGAAGCTACAATAAAAGTTGCACATATACCGACACCAACAAATTACAGAGAACAAAATCCAACGATTGATCAACTGGTTATTGATTTTGGAGTACAAGCAGCACCTCTTGAAACCATGAAAAATTCTTCCATTACGGAAGGTATTCAGCTCTCTCCTGAAATAGAAGGCATTTGGCAATGGAATGAAACAGGCAATCAACTGATTTTTTCCCCTAAAAAAGATTGGGCAATGGCACAAACCTATACCATTCATCTTACACCCAAAAAGCTACTTGCCACAACCATTAAAACTGATGTCAAAACCCTTGAATTCACAACAGAAGAGATGCGCCTTCGTGTCAGTGAAAATGAGTTTTATCAAGATCCTATTCATCCTTCGCAAAAAAAGTCTATTTTTCATGTTCAATTTAACTATCCTGTTGATATTGCCAGTTTTGAAAAAGCCATCTCGTTAGCCATCCAAACACACAAAGGAAAAGTAACCTCTTCTCCTAAATTTAGCGTAACATACAATGATTCTAAAATGGATGCATGGATTCACTCAGAACCTGTCAAATTACCTGAAGATTTAAGTCACATGAAATTACAAATTCAAAAAGGGGTCATGTCTTCAAAAGCAAACTCCAATAAAGCAAATGAAGTCACCTCATCGGTCAATATTCCAGGACTTTATGCTTTAAAAATTAACAATGTCACCACCTCTGTGATTAAAAATAATAAAGATAAATATGAACAACTTTTACTCATCAATACCAGTGATGGCATCAAAGGTAGCGACCTTGCAAAAGCAACAACCCTTTGGCTTCTTCCGCAAAAACATCCTGATTATCCACGGATTGAAAATTATCAATGGAATACCAACGCCATTACGGAAAAAATTCTAGCCCATGCTCAAAAGCTTACATTCACGCTCAGCGACACTGAAAAAGAGTACGAAAAAATTCAAAGTCTTGTTTTTAGCGCTAATCCAAACCGTTATATTTTTGCACAATTTAATTTTGACAAAGAGATGCACTCAGCAGGAGGCTATAAAATCAAAGGGTATTCCAACTATACCTTACGCGTTGTGGATTATCCCAATATGCTTGAATTTATGTCAAATGGTTCCATTCTTTCTTTAAGTGGTGAGCATAAAGTGCCCATACTGGCACAAAATGTCCCTGGCATGAAACTGGATATCAAACGTGTCTCTCCCAACCAACTTCATCATCTCGTTGCATTTAATCAAAGCGATGACTTTAGCCATATGAATTTTGCAGATGTCAGTGAAGATGGTTTTGAAGAACACTTTATTGAAACATTTACACACAAACAATCCATTAAAACAACCTCTCCAGAGTCTCTTAGTTATGAAAGTGTTAATCTTAAACCCTACTTTTCAAAAAACGATCAAGGGAAAAAAGGGGTCTTTTTATTAAAACTGCAACCATGGGATGTTGCTCAAAACAAAAGTGTTAACTACGCTGATAGTCATCGCAATACGTACGATCACAGATTTATTATTATCACCGATCTTGGCATTATTGTTAAACAAGCCGAAGACAGTTCTAGTGAGGTTTTTATACAATCCATTAGCACAGGGCTTCCTGTTTCAGGAGCAAAAGTTTCTGTGATTGGGAAAAATGGCAAAGCTGTTTTAAGCACCTATTCTGATATATCAGGACATGCACATTTTACCCCTTTAAATGATTTTTATCGAGAAAAAGAGCCTATGATGTATCTTGTAGAAAAAGGGGATGATCTCTCATTTTTACCCCTTAGAAACTATTCGTATTCCGCACGTGATCGAAGCCTCAATCTTTCTCGTTTTGATATTGGTGGGATTAGAGATCCTCACGAAGATGGTGTATTAAATGCTTATTTATTTTCTGATAGAAATACCTATCGACCAGGAGACACCTTTCATATTGCCTCAATTGTCAAAGCCAATAAATGGTCTCTTTCTCTCAAAGGAATCCCTGTTGTTGCTGAGATATATGATTCACGCAATGCCTTATTAAATACCCAAAGTTTAACCCTCGATGAAACAGGATTAAATGAAATATCCTACACAACCAAAGAAAATTCACCAACAGGGGCTTGGAATATTCATCTTTATTCTGTGAATAAAAACAACAATAACCGAACTAAACTAGGTCATACCACAGTAAATATTAAAGAATTTGAACCCGATCGTTTAAATGTCGCCATTAAAATCGAACCTCAACAAACCAAAGAGTGGCTTAAACCTGAAGACGTACACGCACATGTTGCGGTACAAAATCTCTTTGGAACACCTGCACAAAATCTTCGTGTGAGTACAAAAATGACGCTGCGTCCTGCTGCGCCAAAATTTTCACCTTTTGCGGATTATCATTTTTATGAAGACCATGCTAAAACCCAAACATTTAAAACCGCCATCGAAGATACCACGACCAATAAAGACGGTATTGCCACGTTAAATCTTGGCTTATCAAGCTATGCCCCAGCAAGTTACTATATGGAACTTTTAAGTGAAGCTTTTGAAGCAGAAAGTGGACGTTCTGTCATCGCAACTAGCACAACGTTGATCTCACCATATGACTATTTTATTGGAGCTAAAGCAGATGGTGATTTGAGTTATATTCAAAAAGATGCGCCACGTATGCTTCATCTCATTGCTGTAAACCCGCATATTCAGCAAATTGGAGTCTCAAATCTCAAACTTTCATTAATTGAAAACACCTATATTTCTGTACTCACACAACAATCATCAGGTGTCTATAAATATGAATCCAAAAGTAAAGAAATTCCCATCAGTGAAGATGTGATTACCATCAATGAAACAGGATATTCTTACGCCATACCAACACAAAAACCAGGTAATTATTTTTTAGTTTTAAAAGATGAACAAAACCATACCCTCTATAAAACATCTTTTAGTGTTGCGGGTAATGCAAACGTTACCCGTTCACTTGAACGTGATGCAGAACTCAAACTCAAACTCTCTCAAAAAGAGTACCAACCAGGAGAGATGATAGAAGTTTCCATCAATGCCCCCTACACAGGTAGCGGACTAATTACCATCGAACGAGATAAAGTCTATGCATGGCAATGGTTTAAAACAAACACCACCAATGCAACACAAACAATACAACTCCCTAAAGAGCTTGAAGGCAATGCCTATGTTAACGTTCAATTTGTACGAGATCCTAACTCTAATGAGATTTTTACCAGTCCCCTAAGTTACGGTGTTGTGCCCTTTAGCATTGGATTAGGGAAACATCGTTCAGAGATTAAACTAGAATCACCCGATATGGTCAAACCAGGGATGCCTTTATCGATCAATGTCAGCACACAGGAAAAACAAAAAGTAATTGTTTTTGCTGTAGATGAAGGTATTTTACAAGTCGCACGTTATAAATTTGAAGATCCTCTAAAATTCTTCTTCCGTAAAAGACAACTCAGTGTTGATAGTTTACAAATTTTAGATCTTATCTTACCAGAGTTTAGCAAACTCAAAGAGCTCTCTGCTCCAGGGGGTGATCTTACCAAAGAATCCAATGCTCTTAATAGACATTTAAATCCTTTTAAACGCAAAACAAATAAAGCAGTCGCTTATTGGTCAGGTATCACGGAAGTTGAAGGAGAAAAAACCTTTACCTATGATATTCCTGATTATTTTAATGGTAAATTACGTATTATGGCAATTGCCCTCACACCTGAGCGTATTGGTGCAACCCAAACAACAACCTTTGTGCGAGATGATTTTGTTCTCTCTCCTAATGCACCTTATGTCATTACCCCAAAAGATGAATTTGAAGTAGCATTAAGTGTCGCAAATAACCTTGATACCAATGGAAGTACTATTCCTATTACTATTAGCGCAACACCTTCTTCGCACCTTACACTTTTAGATGGATCACAAAGAACACTCTCCTTAGCCAATAAAAGTGAAGGCGTTGTCACCTTTAAAATGCGGGCAAACAATCTACTCGGCAATGCTGAAATTACTTTTGTTGCACACCACGGAACAACCTCCGTTACCCGTAAAGAAAGTCTCTCTATTCGTCCTTCTGTCCCTTTTCGTACCCAAGTAAATATTGGTCAAATGAGCTCCAAAGAAGAGACTATAACAAATCTTCGCACCATGCATGAAGCCTATGCCAAACGTTCAGCAAGTGTCTCATATTCGCCTCTTATCTTAACCAATGGACTTGCAAGTTACCTTGAAAACTACCCGTATAACTGTTCAGAGCAAATTATTAGTCGTGCCATTCCAACTCTCTTCCTTGCACAGTTTTCAGAAACAAATGAGACAGCAAAGGCTTTAGAAGAACGCTTTGAAGCAACACTTGACATACTAAGATCTCGTCAAAACAGCAGGGGAGGTTTTGGCATCTGGAGAGCAACCATTCAAGCCGATCCTTTTGTAAGTGCTTATACGGTTCAATTTTTACTTGAAGCAAGAGATAAAGGCAAAAAAATCCCAGCGGACATACTTAAAAATGCCAATACTTATCTTCACAATATTGCTACGGATGAAAATTTAAATGATGCCTATGGTCTTCGTTTACGTGCTTTTTCTATTTATTTACTCACCCGACAACATCAAATTACAACCAACCTTTTAAGTACTGTTCAAGATAGATTGCAAAACCGCTTTGGCGATAAATGGAAAAATGAATTAACCGCACTGTATCTAGCATCTTCGTATAAAATGCTCAAAATGGATAAAGAAGCAAGTGAACTTTTAAAAGCGCCATGGCAAAATCTAAATCGTACTTACTCGGATGCTTGGTGGAATCAAAATTACAATGACCCATTAATACAAGATGCTACCATGCTCTATCTTATTACCAAACATTTTCCAGAACAAACACAAAAAATTCCAACACGTGTTCTTGAAAATATGGTACGCATGTTACGTGCTGAACGCTACACCACACTCTCCTCTGGAATGAGTATTTTAGCGCTTGAAGCCTATGCAAAATCACTCACACAAGAAATGCTTGAAAATCAACTCAGCATCAAAGCGAGCAATGCTGAAAATGAAATGCGCCTTATTTCAACCATAAGTGATCTTATAGCAAAGGGTGAATTTTCGAGCAAAGATACTAAAATCACCTTTTCAAATCCAACAAACCTTCCAGCATGGTACACCATCACACAAGAAGGTTTTGATTTAAATGCTGATACCAAAGCCATTAAAAATGGTTTGGAAATTGTTCGTACCTACACCGACAGCAATGGTAAAAAAGTTAAAACAGTTGCGTTAGGAGATAAAATAAATGTCCATATTAGTGTTCGCTCTATTACAAAAAATGAACTCGATGATATTGCCATTATTGACTTAATTCCAGGAGGATTTGAAATCATTCAACAAAGCCCTAATACCCAAATGCAATCCGCAGAGAATGAAACATGGATCACCCCTCTACAAATACAAGGTTCTACATGGAATCCTCATTTTGCAGATGTAAGAGAAGATCGTGTGATTCTTTTTGGCTCAGCGCAACATAACGCACAAGAGTTTGTATACCAAATAAAAGCCAATAGTGTTGGAACATTTGTTATCCCTTCTATTTTAGGAGAAGCTATGTATGATCGAGCTATACAAGCACTTTCTCCTGGAGAAGGAACACTAACCATCACTGCTCCAGAAAAAAAATAATTTGCAAAAATTGGCTCTAGGCATGGTTTTGCTCATCACTTTAATACGACGATGGCAAAACTGGCTTATGGCTATTTTTTTAATATTTTCTTTTTGCTTTACTATGCGCTTTATCATCCCTCACGAGCACCTTTCTCATAACTTTTTACTCTCAACCGCACTGTACGATAAACAGAGTGAGCTCTTGCGATTAACCCTTGCCAATGATGAACGTTATCGCCTTTGGACACCTCTAAATGAACTGTCTCCTATGCTGATTGATGGGGTACTCCTTTATGAAGACCAATGGTTTTATTATCATGTTGGATTTAATCCCCTAAGCCTTATAAGAGGCGGATGGAAAAGTTATATAAGCAATACGAGTCGACAAGGCGGTTCCACTATTACCATGCAACTAGCACGTATGTATTGGAAGCTCAATACAAAAACCATTCATGGAAAAATCGTTCAAATTTTAAGAGCCATCCAACTTGAACTTTTCTACTCAAAAGATGCTATCTTAGAGGCTTATTTTAACTATGCTCCTTATGGGCGAAATATTGAAAGTATTGGAGCTGCCAGTCTTATTTATTTCAATAAAACACCTCGTCAACTTACATTGCAAGAAGCACTCACCTTAGCTGTTTTACCACAATCGCCTGGTTATCGCATTGATAAAAGCAGTGGTATTGTTGAAAAAGGACTTGAAAAAGCACGCAATAAACTCTTTGAAATGTGGCAAACGAAGCATCCAACCAATACGTTTGATGCAGCTCTTTTTAAACTTCCTTTAGTTTTGAAACAACCCGAGGATTTACCTTTTTTAGCACCACATTTTACGAATTATCTTTTGCAAGATCATAAGCAAAAAGCCAATCATCAACAAACGATTATCACAACGCTGGATTTAAACCTACAAAAACTCATAGAAAATCAAATCACACGGTACATTGAACGCAATGCCATCAAAGGCATACACAATGCATCCGCACTCCTTGTTGACACAAGAACCATGCATATCGCAGCACTCGTAGGTTCAGCCAATTACCACAACGTTTTAATACAGGGACAAGTCGATGGAACAAGGGCTAAACGCTCCCCTGGTTCAACCCTAAAACCCTTCATTTACGCATTAGGATTTGATCAAGGACTGATTCATCCTATGAGTATTCTAAAAGATGTACCTACCGCATTTGGATCCTATGTACCTGAAAACTTTGATCTTCAATTTAAAGGACCTATTACCGTCACTGATGCCCTCATTTATAGCCGAAATATCCCTGCAGTAACCATTGCCTCTAAATTACAAGAACCCAGTTTATACCAATTTTTAAGACAATCAGGTATCGGACAGATGGCTAATGAAGGGCATTATGGACTGGCATTAAGTTTAGGGGGAGGAGAAGTGACGATGCAAGAGTTAGCACAACTCTATGCCATGCTTGCCAATGAAGGTGTCCTTAAGCCACTGATAGGAGAAACGGCGCAAACCACAACATCTCATCAAACCTTACGCCTCCTAAGTCCCGAAGCAAGTTTTATGACACTTGATATGCTTTCACAAAATCTCCGTCCCAATCAAAGCCTGAGTGAAAAAAAATCAAACGTTGCTATTCAGTGGAAAACAGGGACATCGTGGGGATTTAGAGATGCTTGGAGTGTAGGCGTTTTTGGGCCTTATGTCCTAGCCGTTTGGGTGGGAAATTTTAATGGAAAAGGCAATCAAGCCTTTACAGGACATGAAGCAGCCGCACCCCTTTTTTTTAACATTATTGATAACATCTTAGCGCAATATCCCAACCTTCAAGAACCTAAAAAAGCATTTCCATCAAATCTTACAAAAGTTGATATTTGCCTTGCAAGTGGTAATCTTGTGACACAATGGTGTCAACAAAAAGGCACAACATGGTTTATTCCTGGAAAAACACCCATTCACGTCGATACCATTTTTCGGCCTGTACCCATTGACATCACATCAGGTAAAGTCGCATGCCCACCTTATGAAAAAGAAGCTGTAAGAATAGAGGTGGCTGAATTTTGGTCTTCAGACCTTTTAACCCTTTTTAAACAAGCAGGTATTCCAAAAAAAACACCTCCCTCAACAGAACACTGTACAAAAAACAATACCACTTATGTAAACGAAGAAAACATACACATTGTCTCGCCTACAGAAAATATCACATATACCCTCAATCGTTCAAAACTAACCACACAATTTATAGCCTTAAACGCTACTGTAAATGCCAATATTAAAACAGTTTATTGGTTTGCGAATGATGCCTATTTAGGAAAATCTTCTGCTACAAAATCTTTTGAATGGCATCCAAAACAAAAGGGTTATTTCACCATACGCGCTGTAGATGATCAAGGAAATACAGAGCAAAAACGCATTAAAATTGCTATTTTAAATCAGTAAAAATCTTCTTTATATCTCTTTTTAGGTATCATTTAAGCATCACACATTAAGGTATATCTATGCTATGGCAAATCAGTAAAGAGTTCGATTTTTGTTACGGGCACCGTGTTTGGTCGCAACAGCTCGACTCAGAATTTTCTCTCACAGGCTGTTTAGCGTGCCGTCATCTACACGGACATCAAGGTAAAATCGTCGTTTATTTACAAAGCAACGAGCTTAAAAATGGGATGGTCACAGACTTTCACCATCTCAATTGGTTCAAACAATTTTTAGACGCAACGCTCGATCACAAATTTATCATCGACATCCACGATCCACTCTTTGAAACGCTTTTACCGCACTTTTCGGACAAACAAAACCTCCTAAGCCATGAGGCAGGTTACCAAACGCCTGATTTAAGCAAAGTGGCACAGGAAGCAACCCATTTGATTGAGATGTATGAAGGCTACATTATCGTTGATTTTGTCCCTACGAGTGAAAATATCTCAACATGGCTTTTGGGCATTATCCAAAAGAAAATGAGTCGTTTAGGTGTCAAAGTATCGCATGTGGAGTTTTTAGAAACCCCAAAGAGCAGAAGTATCGTGTACAATCAACAGTAGGGAGACTCCCTACTATTTATGCTTTAGCGTAAGCACCTTCTAGTTTTTTATAGAGTGCCTCAATGGTAGGGGCATTTTCACCTGAAAGAAATGAGAGCATCACTTCGTTATCTTCTTTGCCATTCCACACTTTTTTATAGTGCCCCTCTTTGTAGCCGTGGTCTTGTCTAAATTGATTCAAGACATTTTTCGCCACATAAAATTTGTAGAGCACTTTAAGATTAATGCCACATTTACGAGAAAGCGCAAAATACTCTTTTAAAAGCCCATCAAAAAAGTCCACTTCAAAACCTGTCATATCGTGAATAATACTCTCAATGTCGTTAATGAGCTCCATCGGATCAGCCGATGCAGGAGAAAGTGGCTCTTTGGTAAAAGCTTCAAAGCCTTGTACATCTAAAATATCATGCACCAATTTTTCCAAATTACCCTTACCATTGGTTTTATAATCTTCTAATAACAAACTCATCACAAAATGCCAAATATCGACGATTTCAACCGTTACATTGTCCCAGTCTGTCGCTTTGTTAATATTTTTCCAATGTTTCCAACTAAAACTATCAATGAGCTCCGCGCACTCCATGTAAATACATCGCTTCCAGTTAATCATGCGGTTATTTTTGGTATAGCCATTTTCCCAACCGATTCCATTGGTTTCGTCATTGAGTTTTTGTTGCAACGCAAACATTTGCGTTAAATAATCTCTACTAGTCATCGCTTTCCTTCGTTCATAAAAACCCTAGATTATACTTTTTTGCGCCATAAAAGTCAAAAGAGACTCACTCCCTTTGGCGTATCCTAGCTCAAAACAGCGCATGAGTTCACTAAAAGTAAACAATCCAAACGAAGAAAGTTTAGGGTCTGTAATATAAAGGTCACTTTTGGAAATTTGCAACTGAGACGATGCCATGAAAAGCAAAAAAAGTGAGCGTTTTATCATGGATGTGAGGGTGTGCTTTTCTTTTACATGTAAAGGATGAAGATTGACACTCACAATGGGATACGCGTAATCTAAAAGCGGAGAAATGGGTAAATTATCCATAAATCCCCCATCAATTAATAAATGGTGTTTATACGCAATGGGGCGAAAAATAGGAATCAGCGCTGAGCTTGCAATGGCAAGTTTTATGGCTTCGCCCCTATTAAAACGCATGATCTCTCCCGTGTGCAAATCCACACAATTAATGAAAGTTGGAATACGCATCTCCTCTAAGCGAGTAATGGGACAAATCTCTCTTAAAATAGCCGCCCTTTCATCAATGCGAAAAAGTCCTTTTTGAAAATAGTTAAACCCAATCACTTTACGAAACGCTTCACTCTTAAAAAGGCGTATCATATCAAAGGCACTCATGCCTGAGCCAACCCCCGTGGCAATAACCGCTCCAATGCTTGTTCCTGAAATAGCGCCTATTTCAATGCCATGACGCTCACACGCCGCAATAACTCCCAAATGAAAAGCACCCCTGGCCGCACCGCCTGAGAGAGCCAATGAAATTTTTAATGATTCAGACATGAAATAATCTTAAACTCCCCCTCATACGTTTCGACAATCGCCGTACACGACTCCACCCAATCGCCACAGTTTAGGTACTTGATGCCCTCAATTTCTCGCATTTCCGCCTTATGAATATGCCCACAAATCACCCCATCGTAGTGGTTACGTCTGGCATGTTCACTTAAAATTGCCTCAAAATCAGTAATAAACGAAACCGAGCTTTTCACATGATCTTTGACATACTTGGAGAGCGACCAGTGACGTTGGTAGCGCAATCTTTTACGACACCACGTTAAAACTTGATTTACATGTAAAAGCATATCATACCCAACATCACCCAAAATCGCTAACCAGCGTTTGGTCATCGTCACACTGTCAAAAAAGTCGCCATGCGTGATGTAGTAACGCTCATTTTTAAAACTCACATAGGCACACTCATCTTTAATTTCAATGGAATCGCCTAGGGCTAAAGGCAGAAAAGAGCGTAAAAAATCGTCGTGATTGCCCGTAATGTAAGTGACTTTTGTCCCTTTTCGTGCCTTGCGTAAAATCTTTTGGATGACATCTGAATGCGATTGCGCCCATTTCATCTTACGCTTAATCGCCCACCCATCAATAATATCGCCCACCAAAAAAAGGTGCTCACACTCACTGCGTCTTAAAAACTCCAATAGCTCATGCGCTTGGCAAAAGCGTGTGCCTAAATGCACATCGGAGATAAAAATAGAGCGAAACGAGAGTACCTCTTCTTCGTGGCTTACATCACTCATGCGTTTTTCAAACTCTCTCCAAAAATATCATCGGCAAAATGCGAAAACTTGCCACGCACCGATTTATCCAACTCTATGGCAAAGAGCGAAATGTGTGTTTGCTCCTTTTTCGTCTGCTTTAAAAGCGAAGTCAAACCGTTGTTAAAACGATTTAAGTACATGTTGTCAATTTGACGGTTTGAACCAATGACAATGGCTTTACAGTTGTTATCCAGCCTCGATAAAATGAGCTGTGTGGTGTTATTAGAGCTGTTTTGCCACTCATCTAAAATCACGATGGCATTAGAAAGGGTTCGACCACGAGCTTCACCCGGCCAGAGCTTTTCAATGTTGTATTTGCTCATCAGCTCTTGCACTTTCTTCTCAATCGCCACCTGTGGCTCTTGCGCATTTTCCCTCTTTTTCATCTTCTTTTTGGCAATGAACTCTAAGGTATCGTACAGTGCCATATTGTAGATGCGAAACTTCTCATCGTTGCCTGAGAGATAGCCCACATCCGCCCCTTTATCGACGCTTTCAATGGAGTTACGCACATAGACAATTTTCTCGTAACTCCCCTTGCTAACTAAGCGCATCGCCGCCACAAATGCCATCAAGGTTTTACCACTTCCAGCTCTGGCGTCAATGACATGAATGTCGTACATATTGGAGAGCAACGCCTTCATAAAAAACTTCTGCTTAAGGTTGATGGGTTTGACCTCTAAACCTCGAAAATCAAGCTCTTCACTCAGCATATAAATAATCCCAGCAGGCGAGATAATCGCATGAGCGCTGTTGCCATCAGGACTGACAAACTCGTAGCAATAATTACCGCTTTTATGCTCAGGGTCAAATTCGCTGATAAGTTTTTTATCTAAGGTGTTAAAGAGAGCTGAGTCCATGGGGAGTTGTTTGACAAATTCAAACTCAGGCACATCGCTTCTATCTTCTCTTAACGACTCCACCGTGACATTGTAAAAAAGCCCAAACATACGGGCATACACGTCCAAAGAGAGAAAAATGACTTTATACTCAGGATAGTAGGTTTGCGCTCCTGAGGCAACCTCTAGGATGCGTTTATCGTTAGACTCGTTGATAAACTGAGAGTCAATGTCGGAGGTGTAGAGGGTTTTTGAGAAGAGATGAATAGCGATTTCATCATCATAGCGCATCTTCACCACACGAAAAAGCTCACCGCTATCGACTTCTTCGACCACACATGAAGCCAGCATTCTCGCAAAACTTCGAGCCTGATAGCCCAGCTCACTAAAGTTCTTTTTAAAATCTTCCAGCTCGATAAGCACCGTCTCTGGAATAACGATGATGTTATTACCACCATCGCACAGCTCTTTGATGAAATTGGTGTTGTGCAGGATAATGTTGGTATCGAGCACATAAACTTTATTGACTGACATCTCGCTTCCTTTTCATACGAGGATTGTATGAAAACATTATAACAACTTCGTAACAAAAAAAATTGTTTTTAAGCATATTTTATAGGCGCATACACGCAGACTTAAAGAGGCATCATCCCTTCTTACAAAAGTGTGTGCTTCTTTGCATAGACCTATAAACTTCTTCTATAAACCTGTAACACCTAAGCTCGGCTTGGGTATGATTTCATTTTGTAACATTTATTACACTTTACGAATTTAGGAATGTTTTAATGCCGTATTCTTATGAAAAACGATGGGCAGGTCTTGGAGCACTGTGCATTGCTATGTCCATCATTACACTGGACAATACCGTCCTTGATGTTGCCCTTCCCTCTATTTCCAACGATTTATCCGCAAGCATGAGTGAACTGCAATGGATTGTTGATATTTATATTCTCTTTTTTGCCTCTATTTTAATTACCATTGGCGCCCTTGGCGATCAGTTTGGGCGAAAGAGGTTTCTTAAAATTGGCATTGTGCTCTTTAGTCTTGCCTCGTTGGGAGCAGGTCTTTCAACCTCAACCGCAGAGCTGATCCTCTTTCGTAGCCTGAGCGGTTTTGGTGCAGCCTTTATTATGCCCTCAACGCTCTCCATCATCACGCATATGTTTACAGACTCTGATGAGCGCATGAAAGCCATCGGACTTTGGTCGATGATCTTTGGACTCAGTCAAGGCTTTGGACCGTTAATTGGCGGTTTCATCATCGAATACACCTCATGGCACTGGGTTTTTTTTATCAATTTGCCCATTGGGTTGATTGCCTTTGTCTATGCCTCATGGGTTCTGCCTGAATCGCACAATAAAAATGCAAAAGCAGACCTTGTGGGCATGCTACTTTGCGTGATTTTTTTATTTGCGCTCACCTATGGCATTATTGAAGCAGGGGTAAAAAGTTTAAGCGATGCAACGGTTCAAATAAGCCTTATCATAGGGCTAATCGTTTGTGCTCTTTTTATCTTTTGGGAGAGACGATGCTCTCACGCAATGATTCCTTTTGAGCTTTTAAAAAAACGTACCTTTACCATTCCCTCTTTTGCAATTGCGCTCATTGTTTTTGGGATGGTTGGCTCCATGTTTTTCTTTTCACAACTCTTCCAAACCGTACAAGGCTACAGCGCTTTACAAGCAGGTTTATTGCTGATGCCTATGACCTTAGGCGTTGCAATAGGCTCTAAAATTTCACCCAATGCCCTCAAAGCCTATGGCATGCCTTTGAGTATTGGTGGTGGAATTATTATCTCAGCCCTAGGCATGGTACTTTTTGTGTTCACGATTACGATACATATGCCACTTTGGGCAATTCTGGTTGGATTTTTAATTCAAGGATTTGGGATGGGGCTTTCTATGCCACCTTCGACACATTCGATTATGAGCTCTATTCCAAAAGAAAAAGCAGGTGTAGGAAGTGCTCTTAATGACACCACCATTGAGCTTTCTGCGGCAATGAGCATTGCTATCTTAGGGAGTTATGTCAACCATATTTATCTTTTACATGTAAAAGAGATTGAGGCAGAGCCATCGCTTTTAAAAGCCCTTCAAAACTCTATTCAATCCGCCCATCAGGCAATAGCCTCACTTCCTAATGTTGCGGCGCATGAGCATTTGTTAACCCTTGTCAATCAAGCCTTTATTGATGGCATGTATCACACGATGATTGTAGGATGTCTTCTCTCTATACTAAGTGGTAGTTTAGCGATTTGGCTCTTACCAAACAATGCGCAAGAGCCAAAGCAATAACATCTTACATGTAAATCATTTTACGGTTGATTTTGGGTGATTCCACCGCCCAAAACACGATAAAGCGTGACACGGTTTCTAAGCTCTTCAAGCCTTACATTAATGAACGCTTTTTGCGAACTGTAAAACGAACGCTGAGAGAGAAGCGCATTGAGGTAGGTATCGACCCCTTTTTGATAGCGTGCGTCATAAATGGCGTAACTGTTTGCGTTGGCTTGCACCAACGCTTTTTGAGCTTCATACTGTTCCACAATGGTTACACGGCGTGAAAGCGCACTCTCTACCTCACTAAACGCCGTTTGGATGGTCGCTTCATAAGTGGCTAGGTAGAGCTCTTTTTTGGCTTTGGCATAGTCCAAATTCGCATCCCTCTCACCCATATCAAAAATCGGAAGCGTCACCGTGGGCGCAAACGACCAAATCTTAGAGGTACCTCCATCAAAAAGCCCTGTTAAGCTGTTCGTACCCACGCCACCTTTGGTTGTGAGCGTAATGGAAGGAAAATACGCCGCTCGTGCCACACCAATGTTGGCATTGGCAGATTTAAGATTATGTTCTGATTCTTGAACATCAGGGCGATTCAGAAGCACGGAGGAGGAGAGTCCCACAGGTACCTGTGCGAGCCACTCTTTAGAGATGGCATCTAATCCTTTAGGCAGATGAGCATCCGCCACTTTTCCTCCTACCAAAAGCTCCAACGCACTTCTGTCTTGCGCCACTTGCGTCGTGTAATTTGCCACATCGGCTCTGGCTTGTTGATAAACGCTTTGGGCATTAAAGAGAGAGACTTTGGTATCTATCCCTAAATCCACCCGCTTTTGTACCACATCCAACGAAGCTTTTGCGCTTGCTTGGGTCTGCTGTGCCAAATCTAAAAGCGCTTTATCCGCCGCATAACTAAGCCATGCGTTCATCGTCTCTGCAATAAGCGCAATGCGCACCGTTTTGGCTGCCTCTTCAACCCCTTTATAGGTTTCAAGAGAGGCATCGCTTTGGCTTTTCACTTTACCAAAAAAGTCCAACTCATAACTGCTTAAGCCCACTGTTGCGGAGGAACTTTCTGAAATTGCTGTACTCTCTCCTGAGATAGCACGGGCTTTCGAACCCGTAGCCGAAGCATCAATACTTGGGAACTGAGCACTTTTAGAAACACGATAGGTCGCTCGTGCCATCTCAATGTTAGCGACTGCTTTTTTGAGATTTCGGCTCTGCTCTAGGGCTTGTGCCACCACCGCTTGCAAAGAGGGTTCGTGAACAAATGCCTGCCATGCCATCATCGGCATATCGTTTTGAGAAACAGGCGTTTCAAACGCTGAGGGGATAGGCGCATTGGGGCGCACATACTCTGGCGCCATACTCATACATCCTGCAAACAAAAGAGGGATTAAAATCAGACTGTATTTTTGCATCTTACACCTCCCCTATCATGGTTGCATGATGGCTACGCTTAGGGAAAATACCTCGCACCAACACAAAGAAAAGAGGTACAAGGAAAATCGCTAAGAAGGTCGCACTGAGCGTCCCACCAATAATTCCCGTACCGATGGAAATTCGGCTATTGGCTCCCGCACCACTGGAGAGTGCCAAAGGTAAAACACCTGCGATAAATGCCAAAGAGGTCATCAAAATCGGTCGAAGTCTCAGCTTCGCTCCCTCAATCGCCGCCTCAACCAATCCTTTGCCTTGATTGTAAGCCATCTCTGCAAACTCAACAATCAAAATAGCATTTTTCGAAGAGAGCCCGATGGTCGTTAAAAGGGCTACTTGAAAATAGACATCGTTGTTCAAATCTCGCATAAACGCCGCCAAAACCGAACCAAAAATACCCAAAGGAATGACTAAAAGAACGGAGAAAGGAACCGACCAACTCTCATACAACGCCGCTAAACATAAAAAGACCACCAAAATAGAGAGCGCATAGAGCTTCATGGTTTGACCGCTCGATAAACGCTCCTGATACGAAAGCCCACTCCACGCATAACTGGTACCCACAGGCAAGGCTTCTTGCAAGGCTTCCATTTTATCCATCGCAACACCTGAGCTGATACCATGCGCTGCTGCACCTTGAATTTCATACGATGCTAAACCGTTGTATCGGGTTAGACTTTGCGCTCCATAACTCCAATAAGTCGTTGCAAAGGCAGAAAACGGTGTCATGAAGTTGTCTTTATTTTGTACGTACCACAAATCCAAATCTTCAGGCTTTGAGCGAAAAGGGGCATCCCCTTGGACATAGACTTTTTTAACCCGACCACGATCCACAAAGTCGTTGACATATTTTCCTGCCCACGCAAAACTCAGTGTACTATCAATCTCAGAGAGTGAGAGCCCTAATGCCACCGCTTTATCTTCATCAATCTTTACATGTAATTGTGGTGTTTCCCCTAAACTTCCCAAACGTACTGACGTAAAAAGGCTATCTTGTTGCACTGAACTCACAAAAGTATCTTTAAGCCCTTTAAGCGTTTCTCTATCCGTTCCCGCCAAACCTTGAAGCTGAAAGGTAAACCCATTGCTCTGCCCTAGTCCACGAATGGCAGGAGGATTGAGCGAATAGACTCGTGCATCACGCACACGAGAGAGATTTTGAGTTGCACGAGAGGCAATCGTATCGGAACGATTGGCAATGCCTTTTCGCTCATCCCAATCTTTCAATGCCACAAACGCCATACCCGCATTTTGACCGCTACCACTAAAGTTAAATCCTGAAATCGTAAAAATGGCTTCGGTATTGTTACTCTCTTGACCTAAAAAATAACGCTCAATTTCACGAGCAACCTCATTGGTACGCTTGTAGGAAGCTCCCTCAGGAAGGCTCGTTTGTACCATGATGTTCCCTTGGTCTTCATCAGGTAAAAATCCTGTGGGCAATCGCAAAATTAAAAACGCCATCACAGAAGCGATGATGCCATAGACCACCATCCAACGAATCGGCTTTGCGATAACACTGCCAACACTCATTTTATACCGCTCAATGGAAGCATCAAACATGCGGTTAAACCACCCAAAAAAACCTTTGTGTTCTACTGCTTCATGCGGTTTGAGCAAAGAGGCACATAAAGCAGGTGTCAAGGTTAACGCCACAATCACCGAAAGCACCATTGAAGAGACAATGGTAATCGAGAATTGACGATAAATGACTCCCGTAGAACCACTAAAAAATGCCATTGGAAGAAAAACAGCAGAGAGAACGGTGGCAATACCGATAAGCGCACTGGTAATCTCTTTCATAGATTTTTCGGTTGCTTCCATAGCGGAGAGTTTCTCTTCACGCATAATACGCTCCACATTTTCCACGACAACAATCGCATCGTCCACCAAAAGACCAATGGAAAGCACGATACCAAACATCGTCAGCGTATTAATGGAGTAACCAAAAATCTCTAACACCCCAAACGTTCCCAAAAGAACAACAGGCACCGCAATCGCAGGAATGAGCGTTGCTCTCCAATTTTGCAAGAAGACAAACATAACCACAACAACTAAAAGAATCGCCTCAAAAAGGGTTTTAACGACTTCTTCAATGGAAATGCGAATAAATTGCGTACTATCACGAGGATAGGCAACTTCGTATCCCTCCGGCATAGAGGGTTTCATCTTAGCAATCGTGGATTTAATACGATCCGCCGTTGAAAGCGCATTGGCACTAGGAGCCAACATCACCGCAAGACCTGCGGCTGGATAGCCATTGAGTCGGGTAATGTTTTTATAACTCTCACTGCCTAACTCTACTCTTGCGACATCTTTGAGGCGAACTATCGCTCCATTGCTATCGCTTTTCACAATAATATTTTCAAACTGCTCGGGCGTTTGGTATTGAGATTTGGCAGTGACCGTTGCATTGAGTTGCTGATCGGATGCACTCGGCAAGGCCCCAATGCTTCCTGCGGAAACTTGCACGTTCTGCGCACTCACCGCACTACTCACATCTGAGGGCATCAAGCTATATGAAGCTAGTTTGTACGGGTCAAGCCAAATACGCATCGCATACTGCGCACCAAAAACCTGAACGGTTCCTACACCTTCAAGTCGTGCAATAGGGTCTTGAATGGTACTTAAGAGATAATCGGCCACATCCACGGAGGTGCGTGTATTGCTCGTATCGTACAAAGAGAGAATCATCAAAAAGTCACTCTGCGCTTTGGTGACACGCAC
Organism: Campylobacterales bacterium; assembly: GCA_016930915.1. GTDB lineage: Bacteria > Campylobacterota > Campylobacteria > Campylobacterales > Sulfurospirillaceae > Sulfurospirillum. The sequence goes on along the minus strand of JAFGFU010000033.1, from coordinate 45,271 downwards.
ACCCTCATCTTGAACCGCTTTGGGCAAACGTGTGGTCACTTGAGCGACTTTATTTTGCACTTGAACTTGCGCCGTATCGGCATCGGTTCCTTTTTCAAAGGTGACATCAATACGTGCGGTTCCTGCGGAACTACTGCTGGATGAAAAATACAAAAGACCATCAAGTCCTGTGAGTTGCTGTTCAATAATCTGCACCACACTGTTTTCAACCGTTTCAGCCGAAGCGCCTGTATAGGTCGTATCAATACGAATGGAAGGCGGCGCAATGTCTGGATACTGCTCCACAGGTAAATTTAAAATAGACCCAATACCTGTGAGCATAATCACAATAGAAATAACCCATGCGAAAATAGGTCGATGAATAAAAAAGTGAGCGATCATTGCGCTTTCCCTAAGCTTTGAGTCACATCAACCACAGCGACACTATCACCCGTTTTCACTTTGTTGATGCCCTCAACCACCAAACGATCCCCAATATTTAAGCCCGATTGAATCAACCACTTATCCTCAATTGCTCTTTGCGTTTGAACTTTTCGTGTTTCGATTTTATTCTCAGCAGTTACAATCATTGCGGTTGCATTACCTTTAGGATCACGAGAAATACCTTGTTGTGGTACCAAAATAGCCTTTTCCAACACAGCCTCTTCCACGATGCTTCGCACATACATTCCGGGCAATAAAACGCCATCAGGATTAGGGAAAATAGCACGAAGGGTTACAGAGCCTGTGCCTTCATCCACAGCGACTTCTTGGAACTGCAACGCCCCTCTGTGTGCATAGAGTGTTCCATCTTCAAGTTTTAAAGAGAGCTTTGTATTGCCTTTGCTCACCCCTTGCTGTGACAACAAAGTACGCAGTTTAAGCAGTTGTGCGCTGGATTGGGTGATATCTACATAAACAGGTTCAAGAGCTCGAATCGTTGCAAGTGCTGTCGTTTGATTTGCCGTCACTAAAGCACCTTCTGTCACGCTTGAGATACCAATACGCCCGCTAATCGGTGCTTTAATTTTGGTATAGTCTAAATTAATACGAGCACTCTGCAAAGCCGCTTTTTTGGCTTCTACACTTGCAACGGCTTGGAGGTAAGACGTTTTTGCATCTTCCATATCTTGCTTGGAAACACCTTCTATCTTCACCAACTCTACGTAACGCTCATATTTTGAACGTGTGCTCTGCACACTCGCCTCAGCGTTTGAAAGCGTAGCTTTTGCCTCTTCATAGGCAGCGTGATAACTCGCATCATCAATGGCATACAACACCGCACCTTGTTTCACAAAATCGCCCTCTTTAAAAAGTCTCTCTTTAATAATGCCACTAATTTGCGGTCGAATCTCCGCACTTTTAGAGGCTTTAGTCCGTCCTGAGAGTTCTCTCTCAAGTATGATGCTTTGTGTCCCTACGCTGTAAGCACCCACGGTGACTTGGGTTGTTTTTTTAGTCGTTTTTGCTTCTTCACTACATCCTATAAACAAAAGGGGGAGAAGGAGAAGAAAAGGTGTGAGTCGCTGTAACATCATGATGATTCCTTAGAAAATATGTGTGACATTCTACTGCATTTTCGTTAATAAAACCTTGCTGGAAAAGAAGAAAACCATGCTAAAATAGACGCAAAATAGTTTCAAAGGGATACCCAATGATTTTAGAATGGAGTGAGCGTTTCTCTTTACACCACAAGACCCTTGATGCCCAACATCAAGAGCTTTTTAGCCTCGCTAATGCGGTACATGCACTCGATCCTGCAACTTCTAGCAAAGCAGAACTTTCCAAACTCTTCAAAGCATTTTATGACTACATGGCAAAACATTTTAAAGAAGAAGAGGCGTACATGCAAAGCCTGCATTATCCGCTCTTTATTAAGCATCAAAAACTGCATCAAAGCATTATTGAAGGGATGAATAAAATCCTCAAGGAAGAAAAAAGTATCGAAGGATTGCAAGAGAAAATGAAATTTATCTCTCAAAAATGGCTGATGGAACATATTTTAGAAAATGACCTGAAAATTGAAGCGTGGCGAAAAAGCATTACACTGGATGAAAATGAGTTCAAATCGCTACACTAAATCTTTACATGTAAAAAGGAAAATCTCTTGCTAGAGCCTATTATTAGTACCTTTATTAAAAAACATCATCTCTTAAGCTTAGCAACTTCTTGCAACAATCAGCCCTATTGTGCTTCTTGTTTTTATGCGTTTATAGAAAGTGTGCCTACCTTGATTATTGCTACAGATGTCCAAAAAACACGTCATGGGAAAGAAGCTTTAGCCAATGAAAAAGTAGCAGGCATCATCGCTTTAGAAACAAACATCGTGGGGAAAATTCAAGGGGTACAATTTACAGGGATTTTTCAAGAAGCAAATGAGAGAGAAAAAAAGACTTATTTGAAACGCTTTCCTTATGCCCTAGCACTGAGTCCAACGCTTTGGAGCATTCACATAACGTATTTAAAATTCACGGACAACACCCTAGGATTTGGCAAGAAATTGGAGTTTTTTGCCTCCAATACCTCACCAAACTAGTTTACATGTAAAGATTATAATTTAACAGGTGCATCCGAACATGCAGCGGTAAAGACAACATCCGTTGAGCTGTTAAGCGCTGTTTCAGTAGAATCTTGAACCACACCAATTAAGAAACCAACGGCAACCACTTGCATGGCAATCTCATCGCTAATTCCAAAAAGACCACACGCCAAAGGAATCAGAAGCAAAGAACCACCTGCAACACCTGAAACACCTGCGGCTGAAACACTCGCAAGCACACTTAAGAGTAAAGCCGTGGGTAAATCCACTGAAATGCCTAAGGTATGCACGGTGGCTAGCGTTAAAATGGTAATCGTAACGGCTGCTCCTGCCATATTAGCCGTTGCACCTAGAGGAATCGAGATAGAATACGTATCTTCATGCAATCCCAATTTTTTACACAATGCCATATTCACAGGAATGTTTGCCGCAGAGCTTCTGGTAAAAAATGCTGTCACACCACTCTCTTTTAAACACGTAAGCACCAAAGGATACGGATTGCTTTTGGTTTTCAAAAACACCAATAAAGGGTTGATAAATAATGCCACAAAAAACATCGTTCCTACCAAAAGCACTAAAAGCTTTCCATACCCTAACAAAGCGGTAAAGCCTGTCTCGGCAAAGGTTTCAGCCACTAAGCCTAAAATACCAAATGGAGCCAAACGAATCACACCTTGAACGATTTTTGTCATGGCATTGCTGATGTCTTGCATGACTGCTTTAGTCTGTTTGCTGCTATGATGCAACGCAATACCAGCGGCTACTGCCCATGTAAGTACTCCAATATAATTACCCTTAGCCAATGCATTAATAGGATTGTCAACCATGCTGACCACAAATCCTTTAATAACCCCCACAATGCTTTGCGGTGGCGTTAAAGCAGCTTCTGGATTGACAAGAACCAAACTTACAGGAAACGAAAAACTAACAATCACAGCGGCCAATGCGGCTAAAAAAGTACCAATAGCATACATGATAATAATGGACTTAATGTTGGTTTGAGACCCCACTTCTTTGGTCGCAATGGCTGTTGAAACCAAAATAAGAACCAAAACAGGCGCAACCGCCTTCAGTGCCCCTACAAACAATTTACCTAAAATTGAAACCGCCATGGCAGCACTTGGAGAAATCATAGCAATAACCACTCCTAGCACCATACCCATTAAAATAAGAACAATCAAATTGCCCTCTTTATACCGTGAAACTAAACGCTCCATTCTCACACCTTTATTCAAATTGAATCTTAAAAATTAGATTGTAGTTAAAAAGTTCTTAGAGCCTCTTAAACTAAACGTGAAGATGTTTGAGGTCTAGTTTTAACGCCTCATTATCCATCACCCCAATCCCTTTGGCTAGAATATTTGAGGCAATAGCATGGGCTTCTTCCAAAGAGTGCATGGTGTATGTTCCGCATTGATAGATATTAAGCTCTGGAATATCAGATTCACTCTTTACATGTAAAATATCTTCCATCGATGCTTTCCATGCCTCAACGGCGTGTTGAGGAGTGGGTGTTCCAATCAAACTCATGTAAAATCCCGTACGGCATCCCATCGGAGAAATATCAATAATTTCCACACCATTACCATTGAGATGCGTGCGCATAAAGCCTGCAAAGAGATGCTCTAAGGTATGAATTCCTTTTTCGGAAAGAATCTCTTGATTGGGTTTACAAAAACGCAAATCAAAGACGCTAATATCATCCCCTTTAGGTGTTTTCATCGTTTTTGCAAGACGCACAGCAGGAGAAGGCATTTTGACGTGATCGACACAGAAACTATCTAGTAATGGCATTTTTCATCCTTTTTTGCATGGATTATAGCAAAAAAAGTGTACAATATTTTGCTCTCTAGTTTTACATGTAAAGGAAAAATGTGAAGCGAATTGGACTCATTTTAGTCATGGCTCTTCTTGCCTATACCTTTACATTAAGCCACACTCTTTTGCTTATCAGTTCAGGCATTGCCATCTTTTTATTTGGTATGTTTTGTCTGGAAGAAGGATTTCGCTCCTTTATTGGTGGCTTATTGGAACGCTTATTAGAACGTATGACCAGCACCGTAACGAAAAGTCTCTTTTTTGGTATTGTCACTACCAGCATTATGCAATCAAGCTCCCTCATTTCTATTCTCTCTATCTCTTTTATTAGTGCAGGGCTTATCTCCTTGGAGCAAGGTATTGGCATTATCTTTGGGGCTAATTTAGGCACAACCACAGGTGCGTGGCTCATTGCAGGATTAGGTCTTAAAGTGGACATTGCAACCTACGCTATGCCCATGCTCGTTTTTGGCACAATCATGATGTTTCAAAATGAGAAAAAAAGTAAGGGCATCGGCTACCTTCTGGTAGGATTAGGCTTTCTTTTTTTAGGCATTGCTTATATGAAAGAAGGATTTGAAACGTTTAAAACACATATTGATCTAACACACTATGCCATGCAAGGGCTACAAGGACTTTTACTTTTTACCTTAATTGGTATTGTTGCAACCGTTGTTATGCAATCCTCCCATGCAACCTTAGTGCTCATTATCACCGCACTCGCCTCTTTTCAAATCACCTATGAAAATGCCCTTGCTCTTGCCATTGGATCTAATGTTGGAACAACCATTACCGCCCTTTTAGGCTCACTTACGGCTAACAACGAGGGCAAAAAATTTGCGGTTGCACATCTACTGTTTAATCTCGTAAGTGCGCTTATAGCGATTATTTTTATGCAACCTTTTCTTTATTTGGTCGATAAAACAGCCTCTTTAATTGGAATTATGAACGATGACTATGCCTTAAAACTAGCACTTTTTCATACTTTTTTTAATTTAGCTGGCATTATGCTTCTTTTTCCATGGACCACACAATTAGTCACCCTACTCAATGCCCTTTTTCGCCCTTATGAAAAAGACTTACATCAAAAAGATGATGTTATCTATTTAGACGAAAGTGCACTTGATTTTCCTATGAGTGCTCACACTGTCCTCGTTAAAGAGACCAAACACCTCTACCAAAATGTCCTAGACATTATTGCGCAAGCACTGAGCATTTATAAAAGTGATGTCACCTCGGGCATGGAGGTTGATGAAATCATTCACCAACGCAATAAAGCACTGTTTGTAGATATGGATGCCTATTATGAGCGCAATATCAAAGAGATTTATGGAAAAATTATTACGTTTGCCATTAGCGCACAAGGTAAATTTTCACAAGAAAATATGTACGATTTAGTCGCCATCAAAAATGCCAATATTTGTATTGTCGAAGCCTTTAAAGCGTCAAAACATATGCAAAAAAACATGCTTAAATACCTCGAATCATCCAACAGTGACATTAAAACTGAGTACAACCACATTCGTAAAAATCTCATAAGCCATCTACGTACGATGCAACTTATTTTCAATACCGATGAAGAAGATGTGGCTATTTTACTCCTCAGTAAACTGCATGTTGATACACAAAAATATGATATCGCAGCGAATAAATCACTAGATAATCTCATTCGTACCAATAAAATCAACTACACAATGGCAACCTCACTGATGAATGATACGACCTATGCTTACACCATTGCGTCAGAACTTTCCAAAGCCGCACAACTTCTCTTTGTCCATGAGAAAAAAGAACTTAAAGAGGGACGTGAAGCACTTATTTTAACGGAAACAGAAGCCAGTGCTTTAGCCCATGAAAAACAATAAAGGAGCAATGCATGAGTCAAAAAAAATTTATTCAAGCCCTCAAAGAAATTTTAGGTATTAGCCCTGAACACGAAGAGAAAAAGCAAACAAAAGAAGAGATTAAAATCTTAATGAGCAAACTTGAACAACAATATCTCTCTCTCAAAGAGACTCTCCAACATGAAGACGATGCGACCAAACGGGAAGCCCTTAAGGAGACCTTGAGTATTATAAAAGAGCAACTTAAAAAGGGAAAGGATTTTTTGCATCATGATTAGAGGATTCACTGTTTTGCTTCTCTTTTTTTTTATCGGATGCGGAACAAATCCTCAAGAAAAAGTAAGCGAATTGCTTCAATCGCGAGGTGCTACCAATCTCACGCAAGATTATAAAAAAATTACCCACTACCTCTATACCTATAAAGAAAAACTCGATATTCGCAATCCAAAAGCCTTTAATAAAGCCTCACAACCCTATATCTTTCATGAAATCAAATACGCCAAAAACACGATTCGAATGCATTACAATGGTATTTTGCTGAAAACCTATGATGATTATTTACGTCTTGCCTTCGATAAAAATCCTACGATCCCTGAGCGTAATGATTTTCTTATTTTAGGATTGCATAAATTGCTTTGGGAGAGTTACAAAATCGGCGAAGGGCATCAAGTCACGACGCTGAGTTACAAAGAAGAGGAGTTTAAAAAACTCTACTACTATCTTGAAGTGATTCGCTGGAAAATAAAAACCGCTAAAGACACCAATGGTAACTACCTTTTTACTACATGGCAAAATAATTGGCAAATCGAACTCCACCAAAAACTCCTTAAAGGTGAGCCTCTTTCATGGGATTTAGTTCAAAATCTTCCCTCGCTTAGAACTAAACGAGAAAGCCTTTTGGATGCCTCTAATTTTAACTTTGAAGTGCTCTTAACCCAAATGATTGATGAAGTCAAAAACAGTGCTAAACAAATTGGAAAAGAGCCTGTGGATATAGGCATTGATACGATGATAAGTCTCGTCTTTTTTCTCTAATTCTTTTTACATGTAAGACATCACGAAGGTTTAAAAAACTTTAAAAACACCATTCCAAAATCCGTCTCTTCACGCTCTACACGATACACATCAAACCCTACTTTGAACGCTAAATTCATAACTTCTTCACGAGAAAAAAACGTAGCATTACGGTAAAAACGACTCCTCTCTTTTCCAGCCTCATAGGATTGACCCAAATCCGATAACTTATCAATAAAACCTACCACTAAAAATCCATTTTTTTGTAAAACTCTAAAGGCTTCTTGCAATGCTTGTTCAGGATTTTGAATGAAACATAAGCTATTAATCATCAAAGCAAAAGGAAAAAGCATAGCTTCAAAGGGAAGCTCTTCCGCAAAACCATCAACAACGTGTATACCCCGTTTTTCAGCAAGAAGGCGCATTGAAAATGAGGGTTCTACCCCACAAGTAATAGCAGGTTTCAAACTAAACCGCCCACTTCCAGCACCGATATCAAGACCTCCAAAAGCATTACCTATCAACTTCTTTACACACGCTACTTCTGCTTCATAAAAGGCACCATGGCTATCAAACCATGCATCATACTCGTTTGCATATACGCTAAAAGCATCCTCATTTTTTTGCATGAAGTCCCTCTTGAATAATTTGATTTAAACAATCTGCGATCTCTTCAAGGAAAGCATAATCAGGTTCTACATAAATTTTATTACTTACTTTATTCATTTTAATGACTCGTGCCTCTTTAAGCTCTTTGAGATGACGAGAAATTGTTGGCAATGAAAAATCAAACTCTTGGGCAATTGTTCCAACACACGTCGCTTGCTTAATTAAATCTAAACTTCTAACCTCGGCATTGACATCGCAAACGTAAGGAGAATGAAGAATATTTTGAAAAATTTTCAAACGTGTTTCACTTCCTAAGGCTTTAAAAAATTTTGCTTTCTCTTCTAACGTCATTTTTACCTCATTGACAATCATTTTAAAAAATTGTACCATAATAAAGCTATTTAGCAAAATAGCTAAATATATAATTAAAGGAAGTGAATGATACTTTTTATTTTCAACAACCAACCTTACGATGGAGGCGATAAAACGTATAATGCTCTGCGCCTTGCAAAATCTTTACATGTAAAAGGTGAAAAGGTAAAAATATTTTTGATGAGCGATGCGGTGGATATGGCACGTGAAGCAACCCCAAAGCCTGATTTTTACGATTATGATTTAGTCGCTATGCTCAAAAAGAACTCTTTGTCGATGGTGTTGCTTTGGGTGTGTGCGGAACCTGCATGACACGTTGTGGAATTCATAAAAACCAACCCTATTTTGATGAAGGCATCAAAGGCACGATGGGAATGCTCACCGAGTGGAGCATTGAAGCAGAAAAAATCTTAACCTTCTAATGATGCACTACGAAACCTTCCAAAAGGCATTAGAGACCTTAGGCATTATTTCGGGAATGGGTAAAAAGGAGATTCGAGAACGCTACCTTGAACTCTGCAAACAGCACCATCCAGACGCTTCGGGTGAAGAGAATGAAAAATTTCAAGAGATTCATGAAGCCTATCGCCTTTTGATGACCTACACTGAGCAGTTTCGTTTTCGCTTTAGTCAAGATGAATTTAAAGAACAATTTCCATTTTGGAATGAGCAAAAAGGTGACTGGCTTTATAAAATCTAAGCCTTGATGTTCCTCAATCTTTTTCCTTCTCTTTTCCACTATAATACGCCAAATTTAACAAGGAGTTCTTATGGAAATTAATAATATTCAAGTCTGCAACGTCTGTCTAAGAAGCAGCGAAGAGAGTAGTAATGCAGTCTTTATCAAAGCCATGAAAAATAGCGAAGAAATTCACGTTTGTACAAGCTGTATTCCACACATTATCCACGGAAGTGGTGATGTCGCAAAATCAAACGCACAAGTATCTGCTGAATTTCAAAAGTAACTCTTTTACATGTAAGGATTTTCTCCTTACATGTAAAGCATTGTAACTACTTCATTGCCGCATCAAAGCGTGCATTGACCTCATTCCAGTTGACCACACTCCACCAATTTTTCAAATAATCCGTTCGTTTATTTTGATACTTAAGATAATAAGCATGTTCCCATACATCTGCCGCTAAGATTGGCATTCCCTTCGCTTCTGCGACGTCCATGAGAGGATTGTCTTGATTAGGTGTTGATGTCACCGCTAGTTTTTTATCCGCCGTGACTATGACCCATGCCCACCCTGAGCCAAAACGGGTAGCCCCTGCTTTTTCAAACGCCTCTTTCATCTTCTCTAAACTTCCAAAATCACGCTCAATCGCTTTAGCGAGTGAAGCTGATGGCGTACCGCCTTTTCCCATAGGTGCCATGAGTTTCCAAAATAAATCATGGTTATAGTGTCCACCACCGTTGTTGCGCACAGCCGCATTGTATTTAGAAACCGAAGCCATAATCTGTTCTAAACTCATCTTTGCAAGCTCAGGGTAAGTCGCTACTTGCGCATTAAGATTTGAAACATACGCTTGATGATGCTTTCCATGATGAATTTGCATGGTTGCTTTATCAATCGCAGGTTCTAAGGCATCATATCCATAAGGTAAGGGCGCTAAACTAAACGCATCTGCTGCCATCAAGGCAGGAACAAAAAGCCATGAAAAAACCAGTGCCATAAAATACTTACGAAAAAAAGAATTTTGAAACATATAATGCCTCCTAGAAGATTTTATAAAGTTGATTTTATCACAAAAATGTCACAACTTTGGATATATTTTATAGGGAGAAGAATTAAAACACGCTGAGAAAAAAAGGGTAAAAAATGAAATAAAAAACGTCAAAAGAAGGAAGAGAAAAGGAGCAAAAAAGAGGTTTGCTCCTTAAAAAAAAGAGGTTTTTACGCCTCTTCTAATTCGTTAGAAAAATCTGCTTGCGCCAAACGGTTGAGTTGTCTCCATCTGCGTTGTGCATCTTTTTTATTGTGTTCAAATAATTCTTGTGCATGTTCTGGATTTGATTTTTTAAGGGACGCATAACGTACCTCATTCATCAAGAATTCATCGTACAATGACCAATCAGGCTCTTTTCCTGTAATTTTAACAGGATTTTTACCCTCTTTTTCTAAACGTGGATCATAGGTGTAAATTGGCCAGTAACCGCATTTTGTTGCCAACTCTCCTTGATTTCCTGATTTACCAAGACCACCTTTAATACCATGTGCAATACATGGTGAATAGGCAATAATGAGTGAAACACCAGGATATGCTTCGGCTGCTTCAAACGCTTTAATCGCTTGTGCCGCTGAGGCATTTGAGTTGATTTGTGCCACAAAAACATTCCCATACGTCATAGCGATGTAACCCAAATCTTTTTTCTGGCTCGGTTTTCCAGCTGCCGTAAATTGAGCGATAGACCCAGCACGAGACGATTTAGAGCTTTGACCACCAGTATTTGAGTAAACCTCAGTATCGAGTACCAAAATGTTTACATCTTCACCACTGGCAATAACATGATCCAATCCGCCATAACCAATGTCATACGCCCAACCATCACCTCCAAAAATCCATTGTGATTTTTTCGCAAGATACTGTTTAAGATTTAAAATAATATCAGCACCTGCAGCACTTGGATTCGCTTGTAACTGAGGTACTAAAAGATCACGGATTTGCGCTGATTTGACTCTGTCATCTCTAAACTCTATCCAATCTCTATAAAGTGCTGCAATGGCATTAGGCGCTTTGTCTAAAGAGGCTTCCATGACCGCTTGAATACGATGACGAATCGTCTCATTGGCTACGTGCATACCCAAACCAAACTCCGCATTATCCTCAAACAATGAGTTTGCCCATGCAGGACCAAATCCTTTGTCATTTTTACGGTATGGGGTTGAAGGCGCTGATCCACCATAAATAGAAGAACATCCTGTGGCATTAGCAATCATCATACTCTCACCAAACAGACGTGTTGCCAAGGTAATATAAGGCGTTTCACCACATCCTGGACATGCTGCATGGAACTCAAAAAGTGGTTGTGCAAATTGAGAGCCTTTGACATTGCTTTTACCTAAAATATCATCTTTATAGGTGACTTTTTTGAAGAGATAATCCGCATTCTCTTGCTCACCTGCATCCAAACTCTCACCTAGTGGAACCATAACAAGAGATTTCTCTTTCGTTGGACACGCCTCAGCACAGAGTTCACATCCTGTACAATCCAGAGAAGAGACCTGAATTTTAAACTTAAAGTTTTTGTCTTTAAACTCTTTGCCTTTCGCCTCTAAAGCATGTGCTTTTACACCCTCAGGAGATAAAACCAACTCTTCTTCATTAATAAGGAATGGTCGAATAACCGCATGTGGACAAACAAACACACACTGATTACATTGAATACAATTCTCTTCAATCCATTTTGGAACCATCACACCAATACCACGTTTTTCATACTCAGTCGTACCATGTTCAAACGTACCATCTTCATAACCGTTAAACACAGAAACAGGTAAGCTATCACCTCGTGCAGCATTGACTGGTTTTGCAATGGCTTCAACAAATGGTGTACCTTTGTATTTCACTTCTTGCTGAACTTTAACCTCATCAACCAAATGAGCCCATGATGGATCAACGTCCACTTTTACCAAACCATTGGCACCCACATCAATCGCTTTGTAGTTCATCTCAACAATTTGCTCACCTTTTTTGCTGTATGCTTTATAGGCTTGCTTTTTCATAAATTCTTGCGCTTTTTCAAAATCAATAATTTTTGCCAATTTAAAGAAAGCCGATTGCATAATGGTATTGCTACGATTTCCTAGTCCAATATCACGCGCTAATTTAGTAGCATTGATAATATAAAAGTTAACATTTTTGGCCGCTAAAATACGTTTTACTTTGTTAGGAATACGCTTAATAGTCTCTTCAGCATCCCAAATAGAGTTCAATAAGAATGTACCGTTTTGGCGAATACCATCCACAACATCATAAAGTTCTAAATAAGCAGCAACCGAACAGGCGACAAAGTGAGGATTGGAAACAAGGTAAGTTGAACGAATTGGTTTTTTACCAAAACGAAGATGTGAACGTGTAAAACCACCTGATTTTTTGGAATCATACGCAAAATAAGCTTGTGCGTACATATCCGTTTCATCACCAATGATTTTAATAGAGCTTTTATTGGCACCAACCGTACCATCTGCACCTAAGCCGTAGAAAAGGCACTCAATCGTCTCTTCATCGCCTAAACTCATCTTCTCTTTAACATCAAGCGATTTAAAGGTCACATCATCAATAATACCCACAGTAAAATCATTCTTAGGCTCGTCTGCTTTTAGGTTTTCAAACACTGCTAACATCTGTGCAGGATCAACGTCTTTGGATGAAAGACCATAACGACCACCGACAATAATTGGAGCATTTTTATGACCATAAAACGCTGCTCTCATATCAAGATACAACGGTTCGCCAATTGAGCCTGCCTCTTTGGTTCTATCTAAAACAGCAATTTTTTTAACGGACTCTGGCATAACATCCATTAAATATTTAATGCTAAATGGTCGGTAAAGATGTGGCGTAATCAGACCTACTTTTTCACCTTTGCCATTTAAATAATCAATGGTCTCTTTCAAACATTCAGTAACAGAACCCATGGCAACAACAATTCTATCCGCATCTTTTGCACCATAATAGGTAAAAGGTTTATACTCACGTCCTGTCTCTTTTGAAATCTCAGCCATATAATGCGCTACGATGTCAGGTAGGGCATCATAAAATTTATTTTGTGCTTCTCTTCCTTGGAAATAAATATCATCATTTTGAGCAGTACCTCGTGTTTTTGGAGATTCTGGATTTAAAGCTTCATCACGGAAGCGTTGAACAGCTTCTTTGTCAAGCAATCTATCAAAAACAGCATAGTCCATGACTTCGATTTTTTGAATTTCATGAGACGTTCTAAAACCATCAAAAAAGTGCATAAAAGGAACACGTCCTTTAATGGCCGCCAAGTGTGCAACACCTGCTAAATCCATTACCTGCTGTACAGAACCGCTTGAGAGCATGGCATAGCCTGTTTGACGTGCCGCATAAATATCTTGATGATCTCCAAAAATAGAAAGAGCATGCGTAGCAAGAGTACGTGCACTGACGTGAATAACGCTTGGAAGTAACTCACCTGCCATTTTATACATATTTGGGATTTTAAGTAACAACCCTTGTGACGCCGTATAGGTTGTGGTTAAAGCACCTGCTTGCAAAGAACCATGAACAGTACCAGCTGCACCACCCTCACTTTGCATTTCTACTACTTTAACAGGCATACCAAATAGATTTTTTTTACCCTGAGCCGCCCAAATATCTGTGAAATCTGCCATCGGCGAGGAAGGTGTAATAGGATAGATACCTGCTACTTCTGTAAAGGCATACGACGCATGCGCAGCAGCTTCGTTTCCATCCATCGTTTTCATGACTTTAGCCATTAAAATCCCCTTTTTAATTAATTTATTTTCTTTTATTTTTGACGCCTAAATTGATAATCGTCTGATTCTACAAAGCATTTTCTTAATAACTCATAAATGAAACTTAAGTATAAAACTTTTAATAAAATTTTAACACTTATCGGTAATAGTGCCCTACCAATTTTACGGCATCTAGGGCATGTAAAGCGATATGTTTTGTGTGCACTAAGAGTTCAGCATGTGTACTATATCCACATAAAACCCCAATTCCTTCAACACCAGCCTCCTTTGCAGATAACAAGTCCATAGGTGTATCACCAATCATCCACGTATTCGTCGTGGGTCTATTTAAAGCTTGCAAGGCTTTTAAAATAGGTTCTGGATGCGGTTTTGGGTGCGTAACAGATTCTCTGCCAATTAAAACTTTAAAATGCTGCATGACCCCCAAATGTTCGAGTAGTTCTTCAGAATAAAGTGCCGTTTTGGTGGTTACCACCCCCAATGTTGCAAAATAGGATGCTTGCTCAATGGCTTCACGAGCAAACGGTAACAAGGTCGTTTTTTGACGTGAAATTAAGCGATAATGCTCTTTATATGCAGCTACATAATCATTGACTTGCGAAGCATGAATACCTAGCATCATAAACATCATATCTAAAGGATGCCCAATCAATTTTTTAATCATTTCAGCCTCAGGAGCTCTGTGCCCAAATGTTTCATACGCCACACCAAAACTCTCCAAAATAGCGTCGGTTGAATCAATGAGCGTTCCATCTAAATCAAATAAAATTGTTTTCATTATTTCACCTTAATAGAGCTTTTACATGTAAAGATATATTATAACTTTAACACGATTAAAAAGGAGATATTATGCTTAAACAAACCCTTATCCTATTAACCCCACTGATGCTCTGTGCGGCAAATTGGCAAGAGACTCTAAACACCGCAGTCAATGCTGCATCAAGTACACAAACAACAGCTAAAACGACCACCACTTCGCAAAGTACAGCGACTTCAGGTGTCAAGGAAGCACTCAGTTTAGGAGCAAAACAAGCCGTCTCTTTGTTGGGTAAAGAGAATGGCTATCTTAACAACAGTGCAGTCAAAATTCCTCTGCCCTCTTCAATGCAGCCTATCGCCACCGCAGCTGAAAAATTAGGAGGCAAAAGCTACGTCGATGATTTTGTTAAAACCATGAACACCGCCGCTACCAAATCCGTTCCTAAAACAGCCTCAATTCTGAGCGATACTATCTCTTCAATGAGCGTTGAAGATGCAAAGGCCATTGTAAGTGGTAGCAATACCGCTGCAACGGATTATTTTAAAACCAAAGCAGGGAATCAACTCTTAAATGCAATTATGCCTATTATTAAAGAGAGTATCAGTGAAAGTCAAGTGATGAGTTCTTATCAAACCCTTAAAGGCTTTGCAGGTGGTAGTAGCGCAACCCAAGCCATTGGTAATAATGCTCTGGTTGGACAAGCCTCCTCTTTAGCTAAAGGATTTGGTATGGGAGATGTTGTTCCCACTCAAGATGAGGATATTGAGAGTTATATTGGGCGTAAAACCCTTGATGGACTTTTTTATATGATAGCAGAGAAAGAAAAAGCCTTGCGTAGTAATCCGCTAGCAAGTGGTAGTTCAATTATTCAACAAGTCTTTGGAAAGTAATAAGAGGTATTCCATCTAGCATAACGCTAGATGGAATGGAGTACTATTTTTTAAAGAGTGCGTCTACTCTTCTGTTTTCAGCACGACCTGCTTCTGTATCGTTAGTTGCAACAGGTTTACTCTCACCATACGCTTCAGTTGTTACTTTTGCAGCCGGAACACCTAAATTTGAAAGTGCTTTAGCAACCGCTTTTGCACGGCTATCAGAAAGTTTTTGGTTATAAGCATCACTGCCTTTAGAGTCTGTGTGTCCTTCTAAAACAACGCTGTATCCTGGATTTTGTTTCATAAAATCTGCTACTTTTTGAATTTCAGGCATAAACGCTGGTTTAACCACAGATTTGTCAAAGTCAAACGTTACATGTAAACGAATAATTTTGGTACAACCATCAGCATCAACCACAGTACCTTTTGGTGTATTTGGACATTTATCTTTGTCATCATATACGCCATCCATATCACTGTCTTTTGGCGCAACTGGCTCTGCAACAGGAGCTACTTTTGGCTCAGCTTTTGCTACCACAGGAGCTGCTTTTGGACTAAATGGAATGGCAAAACCTAGGCTATAAAATAGGTTGTTATCGCCATGGTCAAATTTTACAGCATGACGTACTTCTGCTTTCAATGCAAAATTGTCTGTCACCCAGTATTTTACACCACCACCGTATTGTGCAAACATGCTATCGCCATTGCCATTTTCAGAGTTACTAAGGTCTTCATGACCCAAACCAACCAAAGCATAAAGTGCTGTTTCAGGGGTTAATTTGTACTCTTTAACCACGTTTGCATAGTAGCGATTAATGTTTGTATCTTTCGTACTTTTTTCATAGTCAACATCATCACTTCGATCATAACCTAACTCGATTTGACTTACAATATTGCTATCAAGATTGATACCAAATCGTAGACCATACGTCAATTGACTGTGAATGTCAAGATTGCCTTCTGGATAAACACCACCAATGGTTGGTGTCACCTCATAGTTGTATGCTGTTGGAGCAGCCAATGCAAGCGTTGCCAACGCTGCTAATGAAAATAGCGACTTTTTCATATTTCATCCTTATTGGGAAAATTTTCTTTTTTTTAAAGCTAAAGGCGAATTGTAACACACTCCACACAAAAAGAGGTTTAAAGTTCTGGCTTAATCCAATCAACAGCATTATGCATAATGCCAATGAGTGAGGTGGAAACAGGATGTATCTCTTTGTTCACGGCAGTAATGCTATTAGGAATGACTAAGAAAAGATAAGGATTGTCCGCAACAATACGCTCAAACATCTCTCGATAAAGCGAATCAAACTGCTCTTGATTGACTGTTTTTTCCGCCTCTTTAATCAGCGCATCCACTTTTTCATTGTGATATCCTACAAAGTTAAAGCCCCCCTTACGCATTGACTCACTGTGCCAAATACTATACGCATCAGGTTTCAAGCCCAAAGACCATCCCATTAAAACAGCCTCAAAATTTCGAGGAAGAATGACTGTATTTAAAAAAGCTTGCCACTCCATAATACGCAGTTTCATGACAATACCTGCTTTTTGCAATTGATACTGCAAAATCTGCGCCGAATAACTTCCGCTTCCACTCGCACTTGTAGAGAGTTCAAACGTAAAAGGATTTTTTTCATCATATCCCGCCTCTTTTAAAAGCGCTTTGGCTTTGGCAATATCTTGTTTTGGTGCTTTAACATTTTTATTAAATGCACCTGTGCCTGGCATAAAAGGACCTGTACACACTTTGCCGTGCCCAAAGTAAAGAATATCCACCAACTCTTCTCTATCAATCGCCAAAGAGAGTGCTTCTCGAATACGGGCATCTTTGAATTTTTCACTCTGTAAATTAAAACCCATATAAGAATACGTGTGGGCAATGTCTTCATAAATGGCATAATTTTTACGAAAATCCTCATCAATTTGACGTTCTAACTGCAAAGGAGTAAGTGTCCCTACATCAAGTTTTTTAGATTTGAGCATTAAAAATTCAGATGAACGATCAGGCAAGTAGTGAAAAATGATTTGATCAAGATTAGGTTTATGAATGAAATAGTTTGCATTGGCTTTGAGGACAATATTTTTAGAAGTGGCAAACTCTTCAAGGGTATATGACCCCGTCCCCAAAGGAGATTGATTAAACTTACTGCGCATCAAGTCACTCTCTAAACGTAATATATGTTCAGGCAAAACTTCCATCATCCAAATTTCTAGGGCTTTAAAATAAGGATATTTGTATTTTACTTCAATAGTATAAGGGTCTAATATCTTTACATGTAAAACATGCATAAACCCTGATGAATAGGGTGTAAAAATCTTTGGAGAAATAATCGTCTCATAGGTAAAAAGCACATCTTTAGCACTAAAAGGTTCTCCATCGCTCCATCTTACATCGTCTCTTAACTCAAAAATGAGCGTCGTTTCGTCAACAAAATAGTAGCGCTTTGCCAATTCAGGGACGATATTCGCATCTTTATCATACGTGACTAACGCATTAAAAATCCACTGCGTAATCTGTGAACTTGTCGCATCTGTCGATAAAATGGGATTAATACGACTCGGATTAGCCGAAATAGAGAGATGAAGCGTACTCGCAACTATAGGAGATATACAAAAAATAAGTATCAATAAAAGTGTTTTCATAGGGGGATTATATTAGATTTTTGAACAAAAAAAAAGCTTCCAGATCGGGCAAATCTGGAAGCTCTCTAAAAAAGTTAAGTGATTCACAAAAAGGAGGTAATTGTCTTGGTAGTGAAAGTATAGAGTAACTCTTTAAACGTTCTATTAATCCTTTGTAAACAAAAAGTTAATAAGACTTTTTTTCTCTTTTTATATACAATTTTACTCTTTAGCGTTATACTTCACGTAGACCATAAAAAGGGGAAAGAATGACTTTTGAAATGCTCAATGACTACTGCCTTAGCCTGAGAGGTACTGTAAAAGAGTACCCTTTTGATGAAACCACTGCCGTCTACAAAGTAGGCAATAAAATCTTTGCACTCTTAGATGAAGAGAGCAATCCTCCTCGCATTAACCTTAAGTGTGATCCTTATTATGCAAGAGAATTACGAGAAATTTACGAAAATGTTATCGCAGGGTACCATATGAATAAAAAACATTGGAATACTGTTATTTGCGATCAACGCATTGACAATTCCCTGCTTTTTGGCTGGATTGATGACTCTTATGACCTCGTTTACAAAGGTCTTTCTCAAAAAATGAAAGCATTTGTTTCCAATAGCTAAACTTCATTGCGTTTTAAAAAAGCCTCCGCCGCTTCTAACTCTTCCTCGCTAAAGACAACAATCCCCGCTTTATGCAAAGCTTTACATGTAAAACCAGAATCACGCACATGTGTATGCGAAAAGGTACCATCATAGATGACATCTTTTCCGCAAGAAGGACTTCTGGCTTTTAAAATTGCCATTACTATACCATTTTCATGTGCGATTTTTAAACTCTCCTCTGCCCCTTTAACAAAAGCTTTAGTCACATCTTCACCTTCACAATTCACCACATGTCCAGATCCACATACCACTTCACAAGGAGGACGAGGCGTGTTCAATCCCCCTAAGACTTCAGGACATGCAAGCACCAAACGCCCTTCTTTTTTCCACTGCTCTATTATCTTTACATGTAAAAGGTTATTACCACCATCGTACTTCACATTTTCGCCCATTAAACAGGCACTGATAAGTATTTTAGTTTTCATCTTGTTTTGCATTTTTCACTTGCCATCGTAACTGTTTATAACGTAATCTATTTTTCAACCGCTTTACCTTATCGATATCTCTCATATCAATGCTAATCGACGTATCCTCAACATCGCTTCCCTCTTTTATCGTAATATTATCTGCCTTATTGAGTGCCAATTTTTGAGAACCAAACACGCTCCGATGCCCTGTAATCAAAAAGGCAATGACGACACTAAGTGCTGCGTAATTGGCCATATGCACACCAAAAAGTTCCACCGCCATAATAATAGACGCAATCGGAGAATTTGTTGTCCCTGCCAACACGCTCACAAATCCAAGGGCGGCAAACAACGCAATGTGATCTCCTGTGATATGCCCAAAAACAACTCCACTCGTAGCCCCCACATAAAAAACAGGCGTAATAATTCCCCCACTTCCCCCAGAAGCAAGCGTCATAGAAGTAAAGAGTGTTTTGAAAATAAAATCATACCAATGCACATTATCGGAGATGAGCGTATTGGGACTGAGGGCATCACGAATGGTTCCCAAGCCTAAACCCAAATAATTTTCAGAAAGAAAATAAGAGATAATTACCATCACCATGCCAGCAGCAAACGCTTTTAAGTAACGGTTATAAGGAATATTTTTTATCCACATTTCTACTTTATTCACCACGGTAATAAACAAATCAGAAACAACCCCAAAAAAAACACCCGCTAAAACCACCTGCATAATTAGTGAAAAATCTAAACTAAATGCTCTGTACATGTTAATGTCATAATAATGATAACTCACGCCTAAAAACTGTGCTGTCGTAAAAGCAACAAATCCAGCAATAAACGATGGCAGTAAAACATCATACATAATCACGCCAATAATAAGCACCTCAATACCAAAAATCGCTCCTGCAATGGGTGTACCAAATACCGAAGCAAATCCCGCACTAATACCACATATCACCAGCTTTTTGCGATCCGATTTTGAAAATTTCAAAAGTGTTGCCACAAACGATGCCGCCCCTGCACCAATTTGAGCCCCTGGTCCCTCTTTGCCTACCGAACCTCCTGAAAAAATGGTTAGAACCGTAGCCACTAACTTAACAGGAATCACTTTAGCATTGATGTAACCATCACGTTTATGCACTGCCTCAATCACCTTTTCAGTACCATGCCCCGTGGCATTTTTATCAAACGTTTGGACAATCCACGTCGTTAGCATTAATGCAAAAGGGAGGGTAAAATAAAAAGGGAAAGGAAGAGTTCCTCTTGTTGCTTCAGCTGTTGAAAGAATAGTTAAAAAAAGAGACATCAAGCCCCCTATCATCATTCCAACAACCGAAGAGAGAAAAAGCCATTTTGAGACACTAAAGAAAATCACGGTTTGTTCAACAACATGTTTATTCATAACATTTCTTTCAATTTGGGCTACTTTCATTATAGCCCTCTTTGATAAAATTTTTCTAAATACTTACTATTACCCCACCATCGCTGAGACAATCTCTTTTGCTTTTTTCTTCGCTGCTTCCACTTCATCTAAAACAAGAGCAACCGCCATACGACGTCCCACATGGCTTACAGGTTTTCCAAAAACACGCACATAAGAGTTTTTAGAAAAGGCACTCTCAGGGATTTCAAGGCTTGGCACATGCTCTTCTTTGAGACTTTTAAACGCCCCACTCGCTCCTGAGCCATAAAAGGTAAAATCAAGCGGTAAACCCAAAACCGCTCTTACATGTAACGCAAATTCGCTCTGACTTTGGGTTATCATCGTGACCATACCTGTATCGTGCGGACGGGGGCTGAGTTCTGAAAAATAGACCTCATCGTCTTTGACAAAAAATTCCACGCCAAAAAGCCCACGTCCGCCCAAACCATCGGTCACCGTTTTTGCCATCACTTGCGCTTTAGCTAACACTTCAGGTTTCATAGGCACAGGTTGCCAACTGAGCACATAATCCCCATTTTCTTGAATATGCCCAATCGGCTCACAAAAAACCGTCTCTGTGCCATTACGAACGGTGAGCAACGTAATTTCATAATCAAATGGAATAAACTCTTCAACGATAAGCTCACTCGCATCGCCTCTGGCTTCTTTGGCGATCTCCCATGATTTTTGGATGTCCGCTTCACTTCGGATGACACTTTGCCCGTGTCCTGAGGAGCTCATCACAGGTTTGACGACACAAGGAATTCCCAGCTTCTTAGTCGCCTCTTGTAATTCTTCAAGCGTTTTAACAAAGACATACCCACTGGTCTTAAGTCCTAGTTTTTCAGCGGCAAACTCTCGAATATTTTTACGATTCATTGTCTTTTTCACAGCGTCCGCATTGGGGATGACGCAAAAGCCCTCCTTCTCTGCCTCAATAAGGGCATCAATACTGAGTGCTTCCACCTCAGGCAAAATATACGTCGGTTTTTCAAGACGAATCACCTCTAAAAGTTCCTCTTTGTTTTTCATGTTAATCACATAACTACGATTAGCCACAAGATGCGCAGGAGCCTTCGGATACGAATCCACGGCTATGGTTTCAATGCCCAAACGTGAGGCTTCAATCACCACCTCTTTGCCCAGCTCACCACTACCAATGAGCATAATTTTAGTACTGTTACTTTTAAGGGGAGTTGTAAAGTGCATGGATTTCCTCTGTGTATTAGTTTAGGAGATTTTACACAAAAGTGGTTTAAACAATGAAAGGAATTTTAAATTTTATGACTCTGGGTTGGGTATACTGTCACCATCTTACATGTAAAGGTTTTGCATGGAAACATTCGTGAGCATCTTTGCTATTGTCATACTTCTTAGCTTTTTGTGGCTTCTTATACAACCTCGCAAACAACCAAAATCCAAAGAGCAAAAACAAGAAGAGATATGCCAAATGTACCGACAACGACTCAATACAGAACTTGAACACATTCAAAATTCTGATGAGCGCCAAAGCAAAAAAATCGCTCTGCTTCAAGAGTTTGCCAAAGAGTTAGAGTTTAATCTCTTTTTTGATAAAGAAGAAGTGAAGGTATTGATTCAAGAATTGGCAGGTTATTAATCTCATTCTCTAGAAATAATACGTTTAACCACTATACTTGGTTACTTTTAGTGTTTTTTAGTATTAAAACTCTCTTTAAGCTCTTTGAGCTCATGTAAACTCTTCTCATTTTTATCAATCATAAGCCCAAGCATGATTGTTTTGTAAAGATTTGGACGCTCTTTTTCCCAATTATATAATGTAGTTCTATTAATTCCCAAGTATCCTGCAATATCTCTTTTGTTCATAAAGTCTGCCTTTTTCAAAACAGATTACAAACGAGGTAATAAAAAAACAACTGTCCAAATAGTAAACATATTTAAATCATTTTGTCTATTATTTAAACGCTTTCAAAATAGAATGTTGCTATATTAAACAAAAATTAGCAAAAGTGTGGAAATATGCCAAAAGAAGATAAACTTAAAAAAGATTCAAACAAGAATTTACATAATGCCAAAAAAGGTAAAAATGATGAATTTTATACTCAATTGGAAGATATAGAGCGAGAACTGAAGCATTACAAAGAACACTTCAAAGATAAGGTTGTTTACTGCAATTGTGATGACCCACGGGTGAGCAACTTTTTTCACTATTTTTCGTACAATTTTGAAAAATTAGGACTAAAAAAACTCATCACGACATGCTATAAAAATCAAAGTAGAGATTTATTTAGTGATAACCAATCCGATAAAGCGATATGGTTAGAATATACGGGTGATAAAAATGGCGACAAAGTGCCAAACCCTGAAGAGATAGGTGTTCATGAGCTTAAAAGCGATGGTGATTTTAGAAGTAAAGAGAGCATAGAGCTTTTAAAACGAGCTGATATTATCGTAACAAATCCACCTTTTTCATTATTTAGGGAGTATGTTGCTCAACTTGTAGAGTATGACAAAAAATTTATTATTGTCGGGCATCAAAATGCAATAACCTATAAAGAAATTTTCAAGTTAATAAAAGAAAATAAACTTTGGTTAGGATATGGTTTTAGGGGTGGTGCGGGACATTTTATTAATACTAAATATGAAGATTATGCAACAGCAAGTGACCACAAAGAAGGAATGATAAGAGTTTCAGGTGTTATTTGGTTCACAAATTTGGAAATTAAAAAACGATATGAAGATTTGATGCTTTATAAGAGCTATACTCCAGAAGAATATCCAAGTTATGATAATTATGATGCAATTAATGTAAATAAGACCAAAGATATTCCATCTGATTTTGATGGTGTAATGGGCGTACCTATAACATTTTTGGATAAATATAATCCAAAGCAGTTTGAGATTTTAGGCATGTCAGCATCAGCTGGCTATAGTGAAGATGTTGTTGGTATTCCATTTTTAGGTAATAAAGATGCAAGACCTTTAATAAATGGCAAAAATACTTATGCAAGAGTGTTTATTAAAAATAGGAAATTAGAAGTATGAAAATTGAACTCAAAGAAATCACCATACGAGAACTGACAAATGGCTATACAGATAACGAAGAAAACGGCGTTATCGGATACGGTGGCAAACTTGACATAAGACCACCCTATCAGCGAGAATTTGTTTACAAAGATAAACAACGAGAAGCGGTGATAGATACCGTAACGAAAGGTTTTCCGCTTAATGTCATGTACTGGGCAGAAAAAGAAGATGGCAGTTATGAGGTGATAGATGGTCAACAAAGAACCATCTCTATCAGCCAATACATTAACGGTGATTTTGCTTATATGATGCGCTATTTTCATAACTTACAAAAAGATGAACAAGAGCAGATTTTAGACTATAAATTGATGGTCTATTTTTGCAGTGGAACCGATAGCGAAAAACTGGAGTGGTTCAAGACTATCAATATCGCAGGCGAAGAACTCACCGAACAAGAGTTACGCAATGCTGTTTATAGTGGCTCTTGGGTAACTGAAGCCAAAAAATATTTTAGTAAAAATGGCTGTGTAGCCTACAGTCTGGCGCATCACTATATGAGCGGTGCGGTCAATCGTCAAGATTATTTACAAAGTGCTATTGAATGGATTGCTGCAAAAGGTAGCACCAATATAGAAAACTATATGGCGACCCATCAACACGATACCAATGCCACCGAACTGTGGTTGTATTTTAAAAGTGTTATCGACTGGGTCAGTGCCATATTTCCACACTATCGCAAAGAGATGAAAGGCATAGAATGGGGCATTTTGTACAATGCGTTTAAAGATAATAAATTAGACCCAAAAACGTTAGAAACCAAAATATCCGCCCTTATGCAAGATGATGATGTGTCCAATAAAAAAGGGATATACGAGTATGTGTTAACGGGTAAAGAAAAACATCTCAATATTCGAACATTCACGGATAAACAAAAGAGGGAAGCGTATGAAAGACAAAATGGCATCTGTCCAAAATGTTTAGAGCCAAACAACGTTTACAGGCTAGACGAGATGGAAGCCGACCATATAACACCTTGGCATGAAGGTGGCAAAACCGAACCAGATAATTGTCAAATGTTGTGTAAATTGCACAATCGAATGAAATCAGGGAAATAGAGAATCTGCTAAACTTTAATTTTTAAAGCTTTTAAAAAATATTTGAGGGAAGAAATAAAAAAAGAATGTAAAAGCCAAAAAAGGCTTTTACATGTAAATCATTAACGTTTTGAAAATTGTGGGCTACGACGAGCTTTTTTCTTACCGTATTTTTTACGCTCAACGATTCTTGAGTCACGAGTTAATAAACCAAATGGTTTAAGGATTGCTCTAAAATCTGCATCCATAGAAGCCAATGCTTTAGAGATACCATGACGAAGAGCGTCAGCTTGAGCTGAATAACCACCACCTTGAGTAGCAGCTACGATGTCAAAGCTTGCTTCTTGTTTTGTAAGAGCAAGGGGTTGACGAACACGTTTTTTAATGGTCTCATGACCACCCAACCATGCTTCAAAATCAATACCGTTAACCGTGATTGAGCCTTTACCAGGTGCAACCCATACTTTAGCGATAGCTGTTTTTCTTTTACCAGTTGCGTATACTTTTGCCATATTACTTTACCTCTGCTTTAACTTGCGCTGTATGTGGATGCTCATTACCAGCATATACTTTTAGCTTTTTGATCATCTCTTTAGCAAGATTTGTTTTAGGTAACATGCCTCTTACTGCAAGTCTGTACAATTTCGCTGGGTTGTTGTTCAAAAGATCACCTAATTTTTCGGTTTTAACGCCACCGAAATATCCTGTGTGTCTGTGATACAATTTTGTGTCTAATTTTGTTCCACTAAACTCTACTTTTTCCGCATTGATGATGATAACAAAATCACCACAATCAACGTTTGGAGTAAAGTAAGGTTTATGTTTGCCTCTGAGCAGTGTTGCTACTTCTGTAAGGAGTTTACCAAATCTCTTACCAGCAGCGTCCACTACGATCCAGTCGCGTTTAACTTCGCTTGGCTTAATCGCTTGTGTAGCTTTCATCTGTCATAACCTTTGACGTATTTATTTAACGAAGTGCAAGTGTAGTTAAACTATACTTATATATTGCTTAAATTAAGTGTTCTATAAGCTTTTAACCAGCTCAACACCCTCTTGCGCTAAATAACAAATATATCCCTCCACAGGAATGGTATACATTTGAGAAAGTGCTTCTTGATAAAGCTTTACTTGTGCATGATGTTTTACACTGTGTCGCTTTGAACTTTTATAATCAATCACTACAATTTTATCAGGATGTTCAAGTAAAAGGTCTATTTGCTTGCGCTCTTTTTGGTACATTAAAGGCTGCTCTTTATAAATTTTCGCCCCCTTCAGAAGCACTAAAAACTCTTTACATGTAAGAAGGTGTTCCGCTCGTTGATAAAGAGCATGGAGCGCTGTTTCATCCAAAAGGGGCGCAAAGCGATTGCACACGGCAAGATAAGCATGCCTAAGCGTCTGCTCTTCAAAACCATCCCACATCTCTAGTAAATAGTGCTGTGCTATACCAAATGTCATAGAACTTACGTCCGCTTCACTCACTTCTTCTTCTATTTTGTTCACCTCTTGAGAGCCATAGCGCTGTGGCATAAAAAGTGCCATTTTATTTTGCGCTACGATAGACTCATTTTTTGAGAGGGTTAAAATACCTCGATTTAAAGGAGTAAGATTAAGCATTTCAAACATACTGTTCTCTCTCTTGGCACAAAGAAACAACGAACGTTTCGCTCTTGTAAAGGCAACATAAAGTGCATTGAGTCTATCTTCATCACTCAAAAAAGCCTCTTTCTCTTTAGCTTTGGCATAAAGCGTATCCACCGCTTCCCTACCTCCCATGGTGAGATAAAGCCCTTGAATATTGACTTCATCATAACTCAACAGTAAGGTATCACTTCGGTTATTATCCCGCCCTAATTTATCACACAAAATGACATGTTCAAACTCTAATCCTTTGGATTTATGAACCGTAAGTACACGCAATCCTTCCGTATCTTCACTTTTGGCTTCATCACTGAGCGTCTCCAAGGCAAATAAAAAACTCTCAATTTCATCGTACCTTCTTGCTACTTCCAAGAAAGCGAGCCAATCGCTACTACCATCAAACAGCCCGAAATGACGAATTATTTTTTCCACCAACATTAAAGGCGTTTCATGAATATTCCAAAGAGTTCGATGAAGAGACGTATCCCACGATTGAGAACATAAAACAAAAAATTGCGCTCGATACAATTCATCACCAAAATAAAGGTATTTTAGCAATGAAATAACCGCTTTAATAGAACGTACCTCAATAAGTTTCAGCGTGGCTTCCAATCTTACATGTAAAAAAGGAAAATGCTCTTGTATCAACGCTTTAAAGAGTTGTGCATCTTTATTGGTATGTACCAAAAGCGCGATTTCTTTTGGCTTAACACCCTCTTTAAGCAGCACACCAATCGCTTCCAACACTAAGGATTCAATTTCCTCGCTCATTCGCACATTGATATACCCTGTTTTTTCTTCTTTGGCTACTTTTTGAGGTTCATACCCTTTTATTTTTCCTGTAAAAATTTCATTAACAAACTGTACCACCTCATACGTACTTCGATAATTCGTATCCAAAGAATCCACATCTAAATGCAAAGCCTTTTTAGCGTACCCAAAAAGTTCTTTCGCTCCTCCTCGAAAACGGTAAATCGACTGCTTCACATCGCCAACAAAAAAGAGTGTTTTAAACGCTTTAACACCCTCTCCTGCTCGTATTTCTTCAATAATAGGCAACAAAATTTGATACTGTACAATACTGGTGTCTTGAAACTCATCAATCAAAAGATGTTCTATCGCTCCATCCAAACGAAAATAGAGAAATGCTTTGCTAATCTCTTCACGCAACAAACTATAAAGCAAATTGGTCACATCATCAAAAGCAAGTTCTCCATACTCTTTCATTAATCCTCTAAGACTCTCATCATAAACACTAAAAAGTTTTCCAAGTTCTCCTAAAAAGTACGCCTCTTTTGCATTGACATGCGTATTCAGTGCCATTTTCAATTCATCTAAAAGCGCATTTACCTCTTCATTGGCATATTTTTTATAATCCCAATAGCCAAAATCTTCTTTTGCCAAATATTTCTTTGCCAACAGTTCACGTAGTGTTTGTGCCCTCAGTGTTGCCATGCCACGCTCCAAAAGCCCATTGCGTTCAAAATGCTCACGTATGCGCCCTAAAAGTTCTAAACAAGGCTCTAAAGAAGGGTACTTTGCCTCTTTAAAACCACTGATATTGAGCTCTGATTTTTTCTGATAAAGCATGTTTAACAAAGAGAAAATATCGCCTAATTTTTTATCTTCATTGATGCTAAACGTAATCAAAGAGCGATACAAATTATGGCGTTTGCACTGTGCAATAAAACGCTCTACTAGGGCTTCATCTCGCATATCTTGTCCGATTTTAAAATCAGGTTGCAAGCCTACATAAAGTGCAAAATGGCGTAAAATAAGTGCAAAAAAAGAGTCTAGCGTTGAGATTTTAATCTCTGATTCTAAAAGTGTTTGAAGCACACGCTCTTTTTCGTGAAGCAACATTTCTTTGCTTTTGCCCGTTTGCAGAGCAATGGCATCTAGTTCATCTTTACTTTCCAAATGTTTTAAAGTCTCAAAAATACGTGTTTTCATCTCCGAAGCCGATTTATTTGTAAACGTAAGGGCAACAATTTTTTGAGGATGAGCGCCCATAAATAGTAAAGAGAGATAACGCACACTTAAGGCAAAAGTCTTACCACTTCCCGCACTGGCTTCAAGCGCTAAATAGGGTGAAAATTTCATATCTGCTCCTCTCTGCCACACAAAAGCACGTAAGGACAAAGCCTACAATGCTTTACTTCTTCACATAATTCATAGCCATTGAGCGGTTTTGAAAGTGTTTGCAGTGTTACATGTAAAAGTGCTTTTTTCTCTTCTAAAAATGCCTCAGGCACCAAAACACCTTCTTTAAGGTCATAATAATAAACCCCCTCAACAAGACCCAAAGCACCTGCAATTAGTGCATAAAAGACCAATTGAAAATCCACCGTATCCTCTAAGGTTTTTTCAGTCGTTGTAGGAATTTTTCCACTTTTATAATCAATCACAAAAAGCTTTCCCTCTTTTTCATCGATTCTATCCATCTGCCCTTCTAACACAAAACCCTCATAGGTAATAGCATGGGTAAACTCTTTTTTAAACACACGAAATCCCTCATCAAATCGCTGAATCTCATTGCGAATAAAAGGGCGTAATTTTTCCAACCACACATCCGCAAAATAGCCCCATACTTCATGATGATTTTGCTCTTTTAAAAGCTTTTCTAAGGTATTAAAGAGTGTTTTTTCATCCAAAAGTGCTTCAGGACAAATAGCCTCTTCTAAAACCTTGTGCAATGCCACACCAATGCTTTGCTCATCAATTTTATGACTGGGCATTTTTGCCTCTTTGAGGCGTGCAATATACCGAAAGTAAAACTGACGTTTACAGCTCAACAATATTTTAAGTTTTGTAGCAGATAGAGGATGGGCTTTTAAGTCATAAGGCGCATCAATAAATGCTTCTGTGTAGACATTTTTTACCTGATTGGGCGTAAATAAAAGCGTGTGCAACGCTTTTTCATCTGCCATATGATGCGTCTCAAATCCTAAGGCATCTAAAAAACGAGAAGGCATGGACGTCTCATTTTTGACATATGCAATGGCTATCTTTTGTGCATCCAAAAAAAGTTGATGGTAATAATAGCGCTGTAAATTCTCACGATCTCTCTTAGTGGGAAGTCCTGCATGTGCGCGAACATCGGAGGAGAGAAAAAGATCTTTTTGGGAGCGTTTAGGAACAAACTCATCATTAAAATCTAGCACAATCACACCTTTGTATTTCACTCCACGGGTTTCTAAAACACCCATCACGGTTACTTTTCCACCCCTAACATCATCTTCACTTAATGCGCTTAAACGATTTAAAAAGAGTTTACTCATTTGTTCAAAACGCAAAGCAGGTGCATGCTTTAAAAAATGTTCAAATGCAAAAAAAGCCTCTTTAAAAAGTGCTTTTTCTGTTTCTTTTTCATCCAGTAAGGCTTCATAAAATGCCATCGCATCTTTAGGCGAGAGTTTTTGATGCCATATCTCTTTACATGTAAAACGTACACTTTCTTCTATGTTTAAACGTTCAAGCCTCAAATAATCTTCAATAGCATCATTTCGCATTGCTTTTTCAAGGGCACTGAGTTTTTGGAAAAAAGAGCTTTGCTTAAGACTCATACCCATAGCAAAATTCAAATTCTCCCATCTATCAAAACACGAAAGGCTTTGCGCAAACAGCTCATCGGGCAAAACAACCACAATCTCGCTAGGATCAAGTCCCTCCTGCACAAAACGAGCAATAGTGCTTTGCAGATACGCAATCTGCGATAGTCGTGAACTAAATCCATAACATTCAATGTTCTGGCTCAGCGGTACGTGTGCGCTTACATGTAAAATAGTTTTGGTAGAAAAATCAATTTCGTAGCACGTATTAAGCTCTAAATGTATGCCATATTCTTGAAAATAATTTTGCATTTTTTGATTATACGCAGTGATACACACCTTTACATGTAAAGGAATAAAGTGTGCAATATGGGTTAAAAGTTCCCACTCAAAACGACTTAAAAAGCCTTCTAAATGAATACGCACACCCTCTAGTGAGCGAACATAGTCCTCATTAATGGTATACAATTCGGGTAAGCTAATACGATCATACAATGCATGTTTTGATAAAAGAGCTTTGTAGTGCTTTAAAAGCGTTTCTAAGACTTCTAAATGCTCGCCATAATGCTCATAGGTATCTGCCTCTTTGAGGCTCTCAAGGGTAACACGTTCATGGGAAAGCTCTTCAAAAAAACGGAAAAGATAGGAGGAGTTTTTCAAAAAAGTAAAAAAATCACGCTCTATATGCAAAAGCTCAAAACGGGTAAAACGGGAGGCTTCTTGCATTAACAAAACACGCATATCCTCATCAATCAAGCGATGATGAGGAACCAACAATGCTTTTTGCTCCAACTCAGCTATACTCATCGCTTTGGGAAGCAAGGTGTTGCTTTCTAAAAATGTATCATAAAACGCACGTATTGCACGGCTTGTTGCAAAAACTTCTACCATAAACGAGCCTCCTCTTTCATGGGAGGATTATAACAAAGGAAAAATATAAGAGAGATTTTTATGTCACAGTGAAATGATTTTATTTCACAGCATAAGCTTCATTTTTATGATAGCCTTTAAATTGACCCACTTCGATCTTACTGAGAATTTGCCATCGCCCCTCTTTTGAAATATCAAATGGCCCAAAGGTATACAATCCTTTTTCCACGGAAGTCGGGATTAATGTGCGATTTTCTTTATTGGTTTCAGGGCGTGAAAGCATCATTACAACCTGTGCGTTTTCAATTGCCATTCCATTTTTATCACTCAGTTTTAAAGTAATTTGATTTTGCCCTACGTGAAATTTCTCTGTCGAATACGAAAGATCAAATGTGGCATTAAATTTCTCTTGAAGTTCTAAAATCTGATTAATATTCTCATCCACTTTTTGGTACTTTTCCATATAGTAGGTGTCCATCTCTACAGGATTATCCAGCGCTATTTTAATCGTATAGCCACACGCTATCACACAGCCAATAATCATTCCAATAACAGCATGTGGATAATAATTTCTCTCTGTTTTTACCTTAGACATGGCGTTTTTTCATCCTTCTATAAAATGCGAGTAGTACCAAAATTGCTACAAAACCATAAATTAAGATCTTTGCAACATTCATGGTGGTTTTATTAGAGCTTCCAATAGAACTCTCTAAAATAATCTTTTCAGACTCTGCAATCTGATCCACGATATCAGCATAACCATTAAGCAAAGCAGGACTAACACCCACCTCTTTTTTCTTTGTGGTCAACAAAGGAATAATCGTCCCACGCCATGGTAAAGGCGAAAGAATCGCCTCTTTATCAAACGCTTTTTCAAGCCCTTGTGAATGAGAAATGTCCACCTTCTGTTCTACAAGAAAAAGGGTTAAAAGCACAAAAGGCGTACTTTGCGTCTGTGCAAAAGTCTGCTGAAACGTCTTAATATCTTCTCCACCCTTTTCTTTTGCAACCAGTATCACTTTAATACCACTTTTTAAAAAGAGTTCTTTACCCATCTCTTCTATCTTTTGAGCCGTTCTCTCTTCAAGAATCGCATCGTAAATGACAAACTCTTTTTCTAGACCAAAAAGTGGTAAAAAGGCAAAAAGGCAGAGAAAAAATGCCCATTTTGCCTTTACATGTAAAAATGTTTTCATTAACCAATAAAGAGATGATTGGATGTTAAAACCGCCCAAGCACTCACAATGGCTAAGATGATAAGTCCTGCGGTAATGATTTTGTCCATATTTTCAACCATAACGTGCCCCTTACTTTTCTATAACTTTTTGAGTCGCATTTTGCGTATCTCGCATCTTAATGGCTTGTGGGTCCGTAATTTTATAAGGCTTATTCGCAACTTCTTGTTGCGCACTAATCCCCCAAACCGTCAATCCCACTAAAATAGAGAGTAATAATACCGTTGCAATAAGCATCCCTGTAATACCATTTAAACCAAATACATTTCGATTGGTATTTTCCATCTTCTATCCTTATTTAGCTAAAGAGCTGACATAGGTGCCAACCGCTGTTTTTTGAACATTGGTTAAACGTCCATCGTTAAATTTAGGCATATTTCCAATCGCACCTTTTTTGCCTGTACTCAAAACATTAACAACAAATTGAGGAGTACCATAATGACTCAAATTCGGAGCGCTTCCTTCCATCCCTTTGCCATCTTCTCCATGACACGCTGAACATGTTGCCCAAAGTGCACGTCCTTCTTCAACAAGCGCTGGATTTTTGCTTTTTTTCACACTTGAAATTTCTTGCATCATAAACGCAGCAACCGCTTTTGCACTTTGCTCATCCAACAATCCCGCTGGCATTTCACCCAAAGGATACTCTGAGCCTTTTGCACCATTTACAATGGCGTGAACAACAGCTTCTTCATTACCCCATTGCTCAAGGTTTGCTGCCTTTCCATTAATACCATCACCTGTAACACCATGACACGGTGCGCATTGCACTAAAAAAACACCCTCACCCATTGCCATCAGTGTGGCTTTATCAGGATTGGAAAATTTACTCTCAAACTGTTTTGTGTGGCTTTTGACCTCATCATTATACTCACCAATTTGTGAGTATGAATTGAGAGGATACCCTGCAAAAAAGTACCATAATGCCCATACCATAGTACCTAAGAAAGAGAGTGCCCATCCAATAGGAAGAGGGTTTTTATACTCTCCAATGCCATCCCAATTCTCTTTTGTTAACTCTCCACTGCTTTTGTCGGTTTTCATCTGTTGAATATACTTCCAAGATACACCGATGGTGAGAATTAAAATTGCTGCCGCACCAAGCAATGCCAATACGTTTACATTGTCATTCAGCCAATTCATCTATTGCTCCTCTTTATTCTTTCTCTTTATTCGACGGTGTACGGGATTCAACTGGAGCATCGTCAAGATTATCATGCAGAGCAATATTAGAATACTGCTCATAATTTCTTGTACCTTTTTTTTCAGCCTTATACAAATGATACAAATAGCTGTACAAAATGACGGCTAAAAAAATCGTAAAAAAGATATAACCATACGCTTGAAGCTCTCTAATTGTTTCCATATTCACCGTATGCACCTTATTTTAAACTGTTAAGATAGGCGATGATTGCTACTATCTCTTTGATCTCACCGCGTTTAAACGCCTCTTTTACCTCTGGATCTTTCATGTCTGCGACAATTAAAGCAGCTTCTTCCATCAGTGCTTTTTTTGCTTCATCATAGGTTCCAAGCTTAGGCATATCTGGCTGATCATAAGGAACATTAAAGACTTTTTTAACGGTTAATGCTTCAGCATACGCTGTCTCAATATCCGTATTGTTTTTAAACATATGCTTATACGCTGGCATGATAGAGCCAGGAACAACACTTTGAGGTGCTAACATATGGTATTCATGCCAATCGGTTGTTCGATAATTTCCAACCCGCATCAAATCAGGACCAGTACGTTTACTTCCCCAAAGGAATGGTCGATCGTATGCATATTCACCGCTTAAAGAGTACATACCATAACGATCTGTTTCAGATTTAAAAGGACGAACCAACTGTGAGTGACACGCATTACAGCTATCTTTAATATAGATTTGACGACCCGCAAGTTCAAGGACTGTATACGGTTTTGTTCCTGTTACAGGACGTGCACTCTCCATAAAATCTGGAAGAATCGTCACAACACCTGCATACGCAATCACCAAAAAGACACCTACCGCAAAAAAGAATGGGTTTTTTTCTAACCAATGAAACATAATTCTACCCTCCCCTTACGCTGCCATAGGTGAAGCATTTTGAGGTTCTCGCTCAATCGCTTTACTTACAGTCATGGTTTTATATAAATTATACGCAAACATAAAGAAACCAATTAAATACAACAATCCACCTGTCGCACGAAGCGCATAGTAAGGAATGAGTACGGTTACGGTATCAATGAAAGAGTATGCAAGATTTCCGTATTGATCCGTTGCTCTCCACATCATACCTTGTGTAATACCCGCAATCCACATGCTAGAGAAGTACATGACAATACCTGTGGTTTGAATCCAAAACTGAGATTCCATCAATTTCTTACTGTAAAGTTCACGTTTATACATACGAGGAGCCATATGATACAAGGCTGCCATCGTCATAAATCCAACCCAACCCAAAGTACCATCATGAACGTGACCTGGAATCCAATCAGTAAAGTGTGCCAAAGCATTGACAGATTTAATCGCTTGAATTGGACCTTCAAGTGTACTTAACATGTAAAAGGTTGAAGCAAAAATCATAAATTTAATCAAAGGATTCTCTTTGAGTTGACCCCATTGTCCTTTCATGGTTAAAAGCATGTTAATCGCACTACCCCATGATGGAAGAATCAAGATAATAGAAAAAATTGAACCCATCGTCTGAACCCAATCAGGTACGGTAGAGTACAACAAGTGGTGTCCACCTGCCCAAAGATAGACAAACATTAAACCCCAAAATGAAAGAAGAGATAATTTATAAGAGAAAACAGGCTGACCTGATTCTTTAGGTAAGAAGTAATAAATCATGGCAATAATAGGCACGGTGAAAACAAACGCTACCGCATTGTGACCATACCACCATTGAACCATCGCATCATTGGTTCCTGCATACATCGAAACAGAGTGATACCATTTACCCATACCTGCAACAAAATAGGTTGGAACTTCCATATTATTGAAAAGATAAAGCATTGCCACACCTAAAAATGTTGCAATGTAATACCACATAGAGATATAGAGTGTTTTTTCACGTCGTATACCAATCAAACCAAAAATACTGATACCCCACAATACCCATAAAACAACCACAGCAATATCCAGTGGCCATTCCAACTCTGCGTACTCTTTAGATGTACCAATACCCATAAACAAAGTCACAACTGCCGCAAGAATTGTGATCATATAAATCCAAAAATGAAGTCGTCCGACAATCATTAAAAATGGAGATTCAGCCATAGAAACTTTAAGTACACGTTGCCCAACGTAATACCAAGTAGCAAAAATTCCACTCAACAAAAAGCCAAAAATAACCCCTGACGTGTGAAGCGGTCTTAAACGACCAAACGTGCCATATTCACCCGCTAAATAATTCAAATCTGGAAACGCCATCTGATAGGCAATAACAACGCCTATTAACATACCAATGATTCCAAATAGAATCGTTGCGTAGGTAAAACATTTCGCTACGGAATAATCATAGTTTAATGCATGATTAGCCTGCATCAATTCCTCCTGTTTGTCTTTTTATGTCACAAAAATATCACATAATGAAGAAATTATAGTGAAGAGAATCTGCAATAAAGCTTAAGAAGATTAAATTTGTGTTAAATGAAAAATATGGGAAAAATGTTTAAATAGGAAGAAAGCAAGAACAATGAGATTATCGTTCTTGCGTGTTAATTTTATACCCAAGTCCTGGGATATTTTTAATAAAATCTTTGTCCGTTTTCTCACGAACACGTTTAATAAAGGTACGAATTGCTGAATCTGTTACTTTTTTGTTTGTCCAAACATACTTTTTTATCTCATCGTGCAAAACGAACACACCCAAATTTTTAACTAAAATAGAGATAAAAAGTAACTCTTTTTTCGTTAGAAAAATCGTCTCTCCCTCTTTGACTAAAACCCGTCTATTTTTATCAAACTGGTAACCTGAACCTAGTTCCACAAGATCATTCTCATCAAAAAGTTCTTTAGAAAGCAAATGCAACGTTTTCAAGAGTTCATCAGGATCAATAGGCTTAATTAAATATTTATCAATACCCACATCAATAGCTTCTAAAAGTTTTTCTTTTTCGCTAAAAGCACTGAAAATAACAATGGGCGTTTGCTTAGAAAGATTTTTAATCTCCTTTGCCATACTCAAACCATCCATAATAGGCATCATAATATCTGTAATGACAATATCAGGCTTATATTTTTTAAATTTTTTTAACCCATCCTCACCATCACGTGCGAGTATACATTTGGCAAATTCATCTGCCATTGCTTTGTGAAGTGCTTCTCTTAAATACTCTTCATCTTCAACAAATAAAACCGTTAATTTCGATAATCCGCTCATCCTCTTCCCCTTTACTCTTTTACTGCGGGTATGGTTATAGTAAAACAAGCCCCATTATTTTTATTCTCTGCAATAATGAGTCCTTTCATGCTGTTGTTCACAATCATTTTACTCATATAAAGCCCAAGCCCTGTACCCGAACTTGCATGTTTGGTCGTAAAATAAGGCTCAAAAATCTTATCCAAAATCCCCTCTTCAATGCCACCTGCATTGTCACAAATGCGTATTATAGCATCTCCTTGCATCGATGTGTCAATTTCAATATAAATTAATTTTTTTTTCAGTTTTGCCGAATTAAATGCATCCATTGAATTATTCATTAAATTAATAAGCACTTGAGAAAATTCATTAAAATAGCCTTGAATTTTCACATCGTTCTTAATACGTAAATCAATATGTACCCCATTTCGATCTAACGTTCCACGCATAATATCTATAGCTTCTTGCGCCACACTGCTGAGTGTAAAAAGGTCACTTTGGCGCTCAGGACTAAAAAAATTGCGAAAATCTTCAATCGTTTCTGACATTTTTGAAATAATCTTTTTCGCATGCGTGTAACTCTGCTCAAACGCTTCGTCTTTATTATTATCTTGCTTGGTGTAAACTTTTTTCATCTGATAAAGGGTAATCGTAAGCTCAGAGAGAGGCTGTCTCCATTGATGCGCAATATTAGCAATCATCTCTCCCATTGAAGCTAAACGAGATTGTTGAAACAAAAATCGATCTTTCTCACGGTTTTTTTCAACTTCTTCTCTTACACGCTCTTCTAGGGTTTGGTTTAACTCCACTAAGGCTTTTGTCTGCTCTTGAACTCGCTTCTCCAACGTTGCGTTAAGATCTTCTAGCTCTTCATCTTTAGCGATCAATGCTTCGCTTAACCTA
This sequence comes from Campylobacterales bacterium, assembly GCA_016930915.1. Taxonomy (GTDB): domain Bacteria; phylum Campylobacterota; class Campylobacteria; order Campylobacterales; family Sulfurospirillaceae; genus Sulfurospirillum. Next base: position 8,217 of record JAFGFU010000033.1, on the reverse strand, counting down.
ACACTCTCTGTTACATCATATCGAATCGCGATAAACTCTTCAATCTCTTCTTGCTCATCCAAAATCGGGAAAACCGTCGTATTGACATAAAAAGTTGAGCCATCTTTCGCTTTATTTTTAACGGTTGACTTGTAGGTTTTTTTTTGAAGAATCGTTTGCCACAGTTGCTTAAACGTAGAAGCAGGTACATCAGGGTGTCTTACGATATTATGATTTTGACCAATCAACTCTTCTTGTGTATAGCCAGAAATTTTACAAAACTCATCATTCACAAAAGTAATAATGCCATTGACATCTGTTTTGGAGATAATATTACTGCTCTCAATAGCATGTTGATATTGTTCTAACTTCATCTCACAACTGCTGCAAAACCAACATAAGACATATAAATACCATACATGATAATGATCAACGAAGCAAGCTTAATCATAAGTTCTCTAAAACCACTCCCTTTCAAGAATCCTACGACATATCCAAGACCGAGCATAGCAGGCATGGTTGCCAAGCCAAAAAGAGCCATGGTGAGAGCGCCTTGTATTGCTGAACCTGATGTCGCAGCGGTTGCTAGAAAAAAATAGACCAACCCACAGGGTAAAAAACCATTCAACAGACCCAATCCATAAAAACTCAATAACGTTTTAGTATGAATCAAATGTGAAAAAATTTTCTTAATTAAAGGATGAAATGCAATATTTGATTCTAAAGAGGTTAGAAATTTCATTTTCCCCATCATGGAAAGCCCCATTAAAACCATAACAATGCCAGCAAAAAAATAAAAATAACCACTCACGTATGCAGAAAAGGTAAAAAGACTCCCCAGTGCACCAAAAAATATTCCTAAAATAATATAGGCACTGATGCGTCCTACATTATAAATAAAATGAGAAAGAAATTGATGAAAGGATGAAGATGTTGGATCAATTTTAGCGCTACTGTACGCCATCACAAATCCCCCACACATACCAATGCAGTGCCCTAAACTTCCTAAAAATGCAACACTTATAATGGCTGAAATATCAATAGCGTTTATAGCACTGCTCCTTAACGAAGATGGGATACGTTCATCTTTACATGTAAAGATGAACGTACGCAAAATAAGTTGATTTAAAGTCGATTAGCAAACTCTTGAAAAATGTATTTACTTTCATGTGGACCAGGGCTGGCTTCAGGGTGATGTTGCACTGAAAAAATAGGTGCATCATTATACTCCAACCCCTCAATGGTATTGTCAAAAAGGTTAATATGCGTTACCTTTGCGATGGAACAGACTGATTCTGGTACATTGTAATTGTGGTTTTGTGCGGTAATCTCAACAATATTTGTTTTTGTATTCTTCACGGGATGGTTACCACCATGTTGCCCAAATTTAAGCTTATAGGTTGGATGACCATGCGCAATAGAAAGCAGTTGATGTCCTAAACAGATACCAAACATAGGTACTTTCGCCTCAATTAATATGCTAATCTGCGCAGCCTCTTTTTTAAGAATAAGAGGATCTCCTGGACCATTCGATAAAAAGAGTCCGTGAATCTCTCCTTTTTTATAACGGGCGATAATTTCATCGGCACTAAAGTCGTGAGGAATCACTTCAACCTCAAGTCCTGTTGCGCACAGCTCATTTAAAATATTGCGCTTAATGCCAAAATCAACCGCCACAATTTTCTTACCTACATTATTGAGCGCAGGGTTATACGACTGTGTTTCAGCGTTCCAAACACCCTTTACATGTAAATAAGATTTTTTAGTGCCTACTTGCTCAATATAATTGACCTCTTCAATGCGAGGGCTATTTTTAAGCATCTCTTTAAGTTTTTCTTTATCGCTGACCTCAGTAGAAGCAATCATCATTTGAGGACCACCATCTCGAATCATTTTGGTAAGGTAGCGTGTGTCAATCTCACAGATACCCATACTGTGATGTTTTTTAAGCAAAGAAGGTAAATCTTCAGTTGCTCTAAAATTCGAAGGCATCTCATTCAAACTTCTGACAAACATTCCACTGGCATGAATACTTTGGCTCTCCATATCGTCATCATTACACCCAACAATACCAATTTCAGGCATGGTAAAAACGACAAATTGTCCTGCATAACTCGGATCACTCATAATCTCTTGATAGCCACTCATGGAGGTATTAAAAACAATTTCACCCGTTTTTGAGCCCTCAAAACCAAAACTTTTGGCTTCTAAAAAAACACCATTTTCAAGATAAATCCATACAGGTTTTAACATCATGATAACATTCCTCTTCTTCTTAGCTCTTCTTCATAAAGCTTCTCAAAAATCAAATCATACTCTTCAGAACCAGGGACTAATTTGCGCTTATAATTTGCTATTTTATCTGCTACTTCATTTTCAATCTCTTGAAAATGTTCCACATAAGCTTCAATAGCCATATAGACGACATTCTTAATACGATTTTCGGAAACATTGTATTCAATTAATCCCTGTTTCCAACATGTCTCTAAAATTTTATGTGCCACTTCATTGTATCTATCTTCATACGATAAAATAACACCAAACTCACGCGCGAGTTTTTTCTTAATCAACCAAAACATATTTCTTCGGTCAACCCGTTGAAATTCCATCTCATCTTCATTTTGATCCAAAATCTCGATAACACGTTCTTCCAATGCTGTCTCTTTTTTAATATCTTCGACAATCAAATCTTCTGCAACTTTGACAACAGGCTCCAAGCCCTTGAACATGGTAACAAATCCGCAATTTAAAATATCGATCGCTATTTTATTGGCTATATAAGGGGCATGAGGCAATCTGATTTTCATCCATAAACCTTACTTCTGAATTTTCACATATTGTATCTAAGCTAAGGTAAATATCTGTTTAGAGAAAAAATTGTAAGGGTTTTGTCACTCTTTCGTTTGATTGTTTTCAATAAAAGGAGGACCTTTTTTGAGGCTTTGTGTAATCTCTGAGGCAATCTGAGGATCCATTTTTGCCATAATTTGTGACAGTTTTTTAGGAGGCAATCCAAATAAAATAGCAGCACCTTCATGCACAGGGAGTTTTTCAATAATCGCTGCAGCTGCAGCATCTTTCATTTTGATATAGGTTTCATCAAGTTTATCGTTTTTCTTCGCCTCAATTTGTGCTAAAAGTTTTTTGTTCTCTTCAAGCATGAGTGTAATTTGCTTCTCTTTGGCTAAAATCTCCTCTTTGGTTTTCACCAAAGCACTCTCTTTTTCATTTAAAGCATTTTTTTGTTTTTCAAAAAGGGTATTGGTTGCTGCTTGCAGGGCTTCAAAGGATTGTCTGGCTTCATCAATTTTCTCAATCTCTTTTAATAACTCACTTTTGCGTTCTTCAAAAACTTTCGTACAATCAATGGTTTCTGCATACAAAAATGACGCAATTAAAAGAATCCAAACCCTTCTCATTCTCTCCCTTTCTGATTCATTTCACCTGCAAATAACATGGTCGATATCTCATCCAAATCAAGCTGTTCTTGACGTTTAATCTTTGCCATCATCGCCTGAAGTTCTTGCTCTTCGAGGTATTTTATTTTTTCATACTCAACGTGCGCTTTTTGATACTCTATTTGAAGTGTTTTGGTTGCTATCTCAACCAAATGTAACTCTTGTTCATACCGTTTTTTTTCAAGACTTAAAAGACTTTTCTGTTCACTTGCCATTAAAAAAACCGAAACTAAACCCTCTTTGGGCATTTGCGTATGCGCTATTTCATCATAAAGCGAGCTAATTTTGTGACGGATAAGACGTTCTTTATTTTGATGTTTCATCAGTTCTCGCTCAATTGCATCACGCTTTTGTTTGCGAATTTTAGCAATTTTAGAGAACTGACTTTTCATCAAAACACCTTTACATGTAAAGATTATAAAACAATCGTATCGTTCCTATCGGGACTGGTTGAAATCAGTCCTACTTTTGTTCCTGTTAAAACCTCAATACGTTTGATATACGCTTGCGCAGTATCGGGAAGTTCTTCAAACTTACGACACCCTACAACACTCTCCCAACCTGGAAGTTCCTCATAAATTGGCACAATATTTTCCAAATCTTCAGGTAAAGTTTCCACACGTACGCCGTTCATTTCATAGGCCACACATACTTTAATGGTTTCAAATCCATCTAAAACATCCAATTTCATAATCGCTAAATCATCACAGCCATTAATACGGCTAGCATAACGACACGCTACTGCATCAAACCACCCACAACGTCGTGGACGACCTGTGGATGTACCAAACTCTTTCCCTTTTTCACGAAGCTGATCACCCTCTTTTCCAAAATCTTCTGTTGGGAAAGGCCCATTACCCACGCGGGTACAGTACGCTTTAACAATACCTGTGACTTTACCAATATCTTTAGGATTAAGTCCCAAACCTACACACGCACCTGCACTAATAGTATTCGAGCTGGTTACAAAGGGATAGGTTCCATGGTCAATATCAAGCATTGTTCCTTGAGCACCTTCTAAAAGTACTTTTTTCTTCGCATCCAATAAGCCCCATACCATTTGTGTGGTATCGCTTAAGAAAGGTAAAAGTACTTTGGCATAACCATCCAACTCGCTTTTTAGAGCATCGTAAGCTGGGGTAACAATATCTAATGCTCCAAAAAGAGCTCTGTTTTCATCGTAGAACTCCACCAAAGCTGTTGCTAATTTTGCAGTATCTCTAAGCTCACCCAAACGGTGTCCCGTACGTTCGATTTTACTGCCATAACTCGGTCCAATACCCCGACCTGTTGTGCCAATTGCTTTATCCCCACGTAATTTTTCTTTGGCTTGGTCAATTAAAATATGATGATTTAAAATCATATGCGCTTTATCGCTCACAAACAAGCGACCTTCCAATTTATCAAATTGTGCCATCTCTTTAATCAATGCCTCAGGTGAAACAACTACGCCATTACCAATAATATTAATCGCTTTGGGATTGAGAATACCTGAGGGAATAAGGTGAAGTGCATAGCGTACACCATCAACCCAAATGGTGTGTCCTGCATTATGCCCCCCTTGATAACGACAGACCACATCGTAATTTTGTGCCATCAAATCAACAATTTTTCCTTTGCCTTCATCACCCCACTGGATGCCTACAATCATATCCGCTTTCATTTATTGTCCATCTCTTTTCATTAATATTTCGATTAAATTATCGGTATAAAGCCCGAAACCGCTTGAGGCGATTCCTTCACAATCATAATTTCCACCTAAACCAAGAGTGAAATTTTTATCAATAAACCTAAAAAATAAGGCATTATAATAACGCATATTGACATAATAAAGTGGTGAGAAAACAAGGTTGTCATACGAAATTTGTGTAGAAAGTGTTTTAAGTTTTTCAAGCTCTTCTTTAAGTTCCAATGGCACTTCTTTAATAACAGCTTCTAATTCTTCAAGACTTTGCAAACACGTCAATTTTGTCAGCCATGGAATATTAAATGCCAAAAGCTTTTGTAATTGCCCTTTTTCAAAAACACTCAAATCTAAATTTAACATCTTAGCAACGATTTTTGGAATCTGAATATTACTTACATGTAAAAGTGGTTTTAGCTCAAATTTTGCAAAAAGAGAAAACGTTGTCGCTAAACTCAAACTCAAGTTTTCTTCCCCAATGAGCTCTGCGCCAATTTGGTGTACTTCGTGACTAGGGTAGCGAAAGACTGGCTGAATATAAAACCATTTCGAATGTTTTGTACTTCTTCCCACTCGTTTGGTGACCAAACGCACTGCATCCATAGTACTATCAGCACGTAATGAAACAATATGGTTTTGCTCATCAGAAAAACGTAACAATTCCTTTTCATCAATGTTTTGATGTTGATGATAGGAAAAAAATGGCGTTACAATCTCTTGAAATCCTGCTTCGTAAAGCAAATCACTTGCAACCCGCTCCAATGTCCGCTTTAATTTAGCACTCTCGCCAAAATAAAGTTTACTCCCCGTGGGTATTTCGTGCTCATAAATCATGCATTAGCCTCGGTAAAATTCTTGCGTAAAAACGCGATTTGCCATTCCATCAAACGAACGAATACCAAGCTCCGCAAGTGCCATCTCGACCGCATTGAGTGTCCACGCTGTCTCATACACTTCTACAAGTCCCATATGATTAATTCTAAAAAGCGTCTCTTTGATGTGGTCTTGCCCTCCTGCCATATTCACGCCATATTTAGTTTTCAAAAGTTTACGAATCTTACTCGCATCCTCATGTAAAACCGCACTCATAGCATGAGCAGGTACTTTTGGATAAATATGAAGACCTAACGCTTCTAAGGCTTTGTTAGTTGCCATCGCTCTTTTTTGGGTATCTGCATACACTTTTTCTAACCCACCCTGCGCATCAATCAACTCGAACATCGCAACCAAACCAATGACTAATGTCGTTGCAGCCGTCCATGCCGTCGTATTTTTACGTTGATTTTTGAGCTCTGTTTTAAGATTAAAATAGTATCCTGCCCCATTGCCCGCTTCAATCATTGCTAATGCTCCTGCATTTAAACCAATAAAAGCAAGACCAGGTGGAAGCATTAAGGCTTTTTGACTTCCTGAAATAAGCGCATCAATATGTGTCGTATCGACTTTTTCAACCCCTACTGCGGTGATACCATCAGCAATCACCATAATCGTAGGTCGTACCGCTTTAACGGCTTTAGCAACAGCCTCTACAGGATGACGTAATCCGCCTGCACTCTCACACACTTGCATACAGACCGCATCAATGCTCGTATCATTTTTCACCAACTCAACAATCGCATCCACACTTACAGGTGTATCCCATTCATTTTTGATTTCAACAAAGGGCTTGTTGTATGCCGCACAAATCTTGCCAAAACGCTCACCAAATTTACCAGAATTAACCACAATGGCTTTACTGTGACAGAGGTGAAGCACACACGCTTCCATCGCTCCGGTCCCACTAGAAGCTAACATCACCACTTCTTCCATATCAAACAGTGTTTTTAAATACGTACGTGCTTTTCCAAAAATTGCCTCAAATTCAGGCGTTCTATGATGAATAGTAGGCGTGCTCATTGCCACACGAACAGATTCAGGAACGGGGGTTGGTCCAGGAGTCAAAAGTAACATAATGCAGATCCTCGAAATGTAGTTTTAGAGGTGATTGTAACAAAACTATGCTTGTTGTTTCTTTAGGCATTATGCCCTCAAAAACACGCTAAAGCGCTGTAATCAAGTCAAAATTATTTTACGTTATACTTCTTTACATGTAAAAGCCTCAAAAGTCTTTTTTAAGTCTTTTTGAAGTTCTAAAATTAAATCAAAAGTCTCAATAATTAAAGGAGTTATTCATGCATTTTAAGACAAAAATAACCTTAACCATCGCAGTGCTTATGGCCTTAAGTTTAACGTTTTTTGGATTTTTTAGCTACATTGATACCAAAAAGAACAGTGTGGTACAAATAGAACAAAGCCTTCAAATGGCATCACGTTCACTGACTGATTATATTGATTTATGGATTTCATCAAAAAAAAATGCGGTTGAGAGTGTTGCACGAACCCTTGCTGCAAATCCAAGCATGGATGACATTGAACTTAAAGAGCGCTTGAAAGAATTAACCAAATCCTTAGGTGCCGTACAATCCTTTGTGGGCTACGAAGATGGAAAAATGATTTATGATAGTGGCAAAAAACCCTCAGAAGGCTACGATCCACGCGCTCGTGGTTGGTACAAACAAGCTAAAAGTGTAGGCAAACCTGCTATTACCGATGCGTATATGGGCTCTTCCATTAAAGCCTATTTGGTAAGCGTCATGACTCCTATTTATCGTAACAATGCGCTCGTAGGTGTTGTCTCTATTGATATTGAGTTAGCCTCGCTTTTTAAAGTCATTGGTGATATTAATTTCAACGGTGGCTATGGAATGCTTTTGGATACGAAAGATGTGATTGTAGCTCATCCTAATAAAGAGTTACTCGGCAAAGAGTCTTCTATGAAAGAGGCTTTAAACCAACAATTCGCAGCTAAAAAAGAGGGCTTACTCGAATACACATTAGAAGGCACCAACAAAGTTTTTGCTTTTAAAGTCTCTGAAGAGAGTGGCTGGAGACCAGGTATTAGTTTTGATAAAGCTACTGCCTACGCCTTTTTAAATACCCAAGTCAAAGAGCAGCTCTTAGTAGGCATGGTCATGCTCATCCTCTCCATAGGTATCATGATTCTTCTCATTAAAGGCTTGCTGAAACCACTGGATAACCTTAATGGTGTGGTAGAAG
>JAFGFU010000032.1 GCA_016930915.1 Campylobacterales bacterium | reverse complement strand
TTCTTTTCATGGTACGATAAAATCATTCTATCCTTTGCCATGATTATTGGAAGACTCGAGTGTTACACCGTCTTTATTATGCTAGGAAGAAGCTTTTGGAAGAAGTTTTAAACCCTTCCAAATACTCTTTACATGTAAAGATAATATAGACTATTTTTTAAGGGCTTTAAGGGCTTGTTCGATACCTTTTAATAAGGTATCAATCTCTTTAGCTGTATGGGTGTAATGAATAGAAATACGAAGCCAACCTGGTTTTTCACTAAAACTCTGTCCATCTTCAAGTTCTAACAAATCATGTCCGTACGGTCCTGCACAACTACACCCTGCTCTGGTCTGAATCCCAAAATGATCAGAAAGATACTGCGAAATAACATAAGGGTTGATACCATCGAAGTTAAGTGAAAAAATAGGCAGTTTATCCTGAGAATATTTACAATAAAGTTTTACACCTTTTATGGCTCGAATACGTGAACCAAAGTACTTTTTAAGCACCTCTTCACGCTCATGAATCTTCTCAAGTCCAATTTCATTGCGAAGGTTATACGCTAAAGAAGCTTTAATAAACTGTAAAATACCTGGAGTTCCTGCATCTTCAATCAGTTCAATATCTTCTAAAAAATCATGCGATACTCGTGAGACATACGCCACCGTACCACCTCCTGCAAAAGTAGGTTGACTCTGTTTGCATAACGCTTTTTTCATCACCAATAAACCACAAGAACCTACACCACCTAAAAGTTTATGGGGCGATAAAAAAAGTGCATCATAATAATTACAATCAATGTTTACATACGGAGAAGCCGCTGCACAATCCAATGAAACAACGCCTCCATAGCGTTTCACCAAGGTATACAATGCCTTATAATCACTCATAATGCCTGTTACATTCGAAGCAACCGAAAAAGAAGCAATAATTTCTCTGCCTTTATGTGCCTCAAGTTGTGCTTCCAAAAATACTAAATCAATGCGTTCTTCAGCGTCTAGAGGAATACGTATCAATTCACACAAGCCTTCTCGAAAACTCAGCTCATTGGAGTGATGCTCATAGGGTCCCACAAAGACCACAGGTAGATTCTTAGGTTTACATGTAAAACGCTTGAGGCTTTGAGGAGGAATATAAATACCCATCAATTCTTGAAATTTTTTAATCGCACCTGTGGCACCTGTTCCGCAAGGAAAAAGATAAAATCGATCATCTATATCTAAGGCTTTTTTTAAATCTTCTCTAGCTTTTGCATAATATGCACTGGTTTTTACAGCACTGGAGGAGACTTCAGAGTGTGTATTGGCATAGGTTTTTAAAATCTCTTGCATCTTTTTTTCAATGGGTTTATACGCTTGTCCTGAAGCAGTATAATCAAAATAGAGAATATCTTTTTCTTTAATAATATTTTTACGTATCTCTTGCACGGCACTATCCAAAACTTTTTTTGGCTATTATACTCTTCATAAACCTCAAAAAAGATGATGGGAATCAAAAATGATTGATGAAACGTTGCTCAATAGCCTTAGTGCCAAAGAAAAAGAGCTCTTTAAGCAGGGACTTGAAGATCTTATCAACCAAACCTATGTCATTGAAGATGAGTACAAAAAACTGAACGAATCCTACACCGCCTTGCAAGATTTTATTCGCCAAATTATTGAAGTACAACCCAATGCCCTGTGGGTTTTAGATGAGCAAGGTGCTATTTTTTTACAAAATACAGAGGCAAAAAAGTTAGGTGCTATTTTGCTGGCATTGCCCCATCAAGAAATGGCAAAAGAAGTAGAATTTGAAGGCTGTTTTTACCTGCTAAAAAGTGTTAAACAAGGCGATAAACGCATTATTACCGCCACAGATATTACTGAGGGAAAACGCCAAGAACGCCTTGTTTCTATGGGACAAGTTGCGGCGCATCTCTCGCATGAAATCAGAAATCCCATAGGCTCTGTCTCGCTTTTAGCTTCCACGCTTTTAAAAAAGGTTGATCCTTCCATTAAGCCTATTGTCACCGAAATAAAAAAAGCGATTTGGCGGGTGGAGCGTATTATTAAAGCAACGCTTCTTTTTACCAAAAATGTACAAATCAACCCCTCGATATTTTACATGGATCGTTTCATTAAAGAGTGTGAAGAGGCTATTTTACACTACTCTTACACCAAAGAGATTCATTTTACCTACAACGTTCCTCATATCGAAATGAAAGGTGATTTTGAGCTTTTAAATTTGGTATTGCAAAATTTCATTTTTAATGCCATTGATGCGATTGAAGAGAGCGATAATGAAGAAGGGAATGTTAGCATTGCCTATGTCGAGCATCCCCACAGTATTCTTTTATATGTAAAAGACGATGGTAAAGCGATTGAAAATAAAAATATTCTTTTTGAACCCTTTAAAACCACCAAAACTAAGGGAAATGGCTTAGGGCTCGCTCTTTCTTTACAGATTATTCAAGCCCATGGCGGAGAAATTTCTTTACTGGAAAATCCTAAAGGATTTGAAATTAAACTTCCCCGTTAGTGCTTTTAGGCAATAGCCTCAACCCAATCTAGCTCTGCTAATTTCTCATCCAAACTGTCATCTACCCCTAAATGCGTTTCGATGAGAACATTTTGTAATTTTGAGGTAATAATCAAATGCAAGGCTCTTCGCCCTCTGTGCTCTTTAACCAACTGATAGAGCAGTTCTAAAGGTGTTGAATCTTCTCCAATGGCAATTTTAAGCACTTTAGGTTCAAGTGGCACTTCAATAACTTTGGTTTCAATCTTCTCTTTTTTAGCATCGTCTAATTCCATAATCTTCATAACACGCATCTTGGTATTTTGCCCATCATTGGAGACATCTACCTTAAAACAAAGCGGTTTTTCTAAATCCATTTTAGAAAGGGCTTCTAGCTGTTTTTCAAATACGGTAAGTTCCATAGAACCATGAAAATCCATTAAGGAGATAATGCCAAATTTATTCCCTTTTTTGCTTATTTTCTCCGTAATACTCTCTACCTTTCCAATAAACAGCGCTTTTGAACCATCTTCGATTTGGTCTTTTTCACTGGAGAGTGTATAACTCATCTCATCAATTTGGGATCTAAATGCATCCAAAGGATGACCTGAGATGTAAAAACCGATGGTCTCTTTTTCCAGTTCTAAAATTCTTTTACCATCAAACTCTGAAATCGCATCAATTTTAATATCCACCGTAATCATCTCAGCACTATCACCAAAAAGCGAATACTCTGCCATCTTTTTAGCTCTAGAACACTCTCCACTAGCCTCAATAATAGTATCAATGCTCTCTAAAAGTGCCCGTCTGCTGTAACCAAAATCATCAAAACTACCCGATTTAATCAGCGATTCTAAGACTTTTTTATTCACTTTTGAGCCATCAATGCGTGAGATAAAATCGCTCATATCGGCAAATGGCGCTTCTGCTCTGGCTTCTAAAATTTTGCTAATCGCTGCATTGCCAACCCCCTTAATCGCCCCCATACCAAATAAAATGACCTCATCCCCATCGCTATCAGTAATAGCACTAAATTCAATGAGTGAGTGCAGAATGGAAGGAGGTAAGAGTTTAATGCCTAAACGCTTCACCTCATCAATATATTTGACAATTTTATCGGTATTATCTTGCTCTGAGGTCAAAAGTGCTGCCATAAACTCTTGAGGATAGTAGCATTTCAAGTACGCCGTTTGAAAGGTAATGAGTGCGTAAGCGGCGGAGTGTGATTTGTTAAAACCATATCCCGCAAACTTCTCAATTAAACCAAAAAGCTCAATGGCATGGGCTCTATCTAAGCCTTGTTTGACCGCACCGTCGGCAAACTCTTCGGCTTTTTGCTTCATGTAATCAATCTTTTTCTTACCCATCGCACGACGAATCAAGTCAGATTCACCCAGACTAAAGCCACCAATACTTTGCACAATTTGCATAACCTGTTCTTGGTAAACAATGACCCCATAGGTTGGTTCTAAAATAGGTTGTAGCGGTTTGGTAAACTCATCAAAAAAGTAGGTAACTTCTTTACGTCCGTGCTTTCTATCAATAAAATCATCCAACATGCCTGATTCCATCGGCCCTGGACGATACAAGGCTAAAACCGCAATCAAATCTTCAAAGGTATTGGGTTTTAAGCGTTCATTTAAAGATTGCATACCGCTGGATTCTATCTGGAACAATCCTATGGTATCACCACTTTGAATCAGTTCATATACTTTGGCATCATTCAAATCCAGAGCATTAAAATCAATGCTTTGGTTATAGCGTGCCTTAATGAGTTTAAGCGCATTATCAATCACCGTTAACGTTTTAAGCCCTAAGAAGTCGAACTTAATCAAATCCACATCTTCAAGATAATTGAGCGAATACTGGGTGACCAAATGATCTTCCCCTGAGGGTTGATACAAAGGGGTTTTATGCCACAACTCCTCATCACTGATCACCACACCCGCCGCATGCATACCCGAATTGCGATTGAGTCCTTCAAGTGCAAGCGCAAATTTCCACACCCGCTGCATTCTAGGGTCTCGCTCAATAAGTTCTCGAAGTTTTGGCTCTTTTTGGTAAGCACCTGCTTTGTACCCCTCTTCGCCCTCAACCCCCACGCCATTTAAGGTAATGCCCAGCTCATCAGGAATGAGTTTTGCCATGGCATCGGCTTCAGCATAAGGAATGGCTAATACACGTGCGACATCACGAATCACTCCTTTGGCTAAAAGCTTACCAAAAGTAATGACCTGTGCGACGTTATAACGACCATATTTTTCAACCACATAATCGATAATTTCTCCCCGACGACTCTGACAAAAGTCCACGTCAATATCGGGCATGCTAATACGTTCAGGATTTAAAAATCGCTCAAAAAGTAAGTTATAGGGCATCGGGTCAAGGTCGGTAATAAAAAGTGAATACGCTACCAAACTTCCAGCAGCTGAACCCCTTCCAGGACCTACGGGTACACCCCTACTTTTTGCCTCACGGATAAAATCCCAAACGATAAGCATATAACCAGGAAATTTCATGTTACAAATAACGCTAATCTCTCGCTCAAGCCTTGCTTTGTACTCTTCATGCTTACTTTCATCAACGTACTTTAAACGCTCTTTTAATCCCTCACGGCATTTGTGCGCAAAAAAATCATCATCGCTTTCAAAGGTGAGTCCCTCACGAGCAGCGTATTCTGTGGTAAATTTAAATTTTGGAGGCGTTGGATCGCCTAGTTTAATCTCCAAATTACATTTATCCACAATCTCTTGCGTGTTAGAGATGGCTTCGGGAATGTCGGCAAACAAATCTGCCATTTGTTCGGGCGATTTGACAAAAAACTCATGTACGGAGTGGCGAAGACGGTTGGGATCATCAAACTCTTTGTTCATTGCAATACACATAAATGCCTCGTGCGCTTCTGCATCATCGGGCTCTAAGTAGTGTGTATCGTTGGTCGCAATGACTTTAATACCTGTCTCTTTAGCAACACGTAAAATATTATCATCAATAAAAAGTTGGTCATTAATGCCGTGACGCATAATTTCCAAATAAAAATCATCCCCAAAAATCTCTTTGTACTCCAAAGCAACCTCTTTAGCCCGCGCATACCCTTTGGCTCCAAATTGAACATTGCGCTTGTTATTAAGATTGAGATGCCAATTGACCTCACCTTGTAAACATGCACTCGAACAAATGAGTCCCTCAGAATGCTCCCTTAAAAGTTGTTTGCTAATACGTGGGTAGTAGTAAAACCCTTTAATATAACTCATCGAAGAGAGGTACATCAAATTTTTATAGCCAATCTCATTTTTAGCAAATAAGCAGAGGTGAAAACGCTGCTTGGTCGTCTTATCGCCAATATCGTCTTGGTTGTGCAAGTACGCTTCAATGCCAATAATGGGTTTAATCCCCTCTTTTCGCATCGTTTTATAAAAATCAAGCGCTCCAAACATATTGCCATGGTCGGTTATAGCAACGGAACTGACCCCTTGGGATTTAAGTTTTTTTGCTAGTTTTCCTATTTTGTTAGCGCCATCAAGCAAAGAGTATTCGGTATGTAAATGTAAATGGGTGTAGTGTAATTCGCTCATAAAATCTCATTATAGGTTTTTGTTTTATTGTAACAAAAGAGGACTTAATTGCCTTTGAGAAGGTAAAAATATTTTTACATGTAAAATTAAAAAACCATAAAATTCTAAGATTATTTGAGATAAGATAGCCAACATTAGGTTATCTTAAGGAGAAAAAATGAATTCTTTGGCAAAAAAATTATCTGCCATACAGTTATGTATTATCTTTCTATCCATGGTGCTTTTCATCGTCTATATTAATAGCTATTTAAGTCATTATATTACCAAAGAGACTGAGGGCAAAGTCAACGCCCGTTTGGTAGCGCTGCAAAAAACCACACACATTTACAATAGCTCCCTTGAAGAATCAAGTCTAAAACTTTTTGCTGTTTTTAAATCTCATTTTAAAAATTTCCATCTTGACACCACCCAAACTGCTTTCATTAAAGAGATTGAGACACCACTTATTCTCTCAGAGGGTATAGTTTTAAACAATAACTTCGAAACCCTCGATGCTTACACTAAACTTACAGGTGCGATTGCTACTGTTTTTGTCAAAAAAGGAGATGATTTTGTTCGCATCACCACTTCCTTACGCAATGAAAAAAATGAACGAGCCATGGGAACATTTTTAGGTAAATCAAGCCCAGCGTATGAGCCTATTATGAGTCAAAAACAGTACGTAGGAAATGCCCGTTTATTTGGTAAAGATTATGTCACCGTCTATGAACCCATTATTGATAAGGGAAATGTCATTGGTATTTTATTCATTGGGTATGAATTTACAGAAGGTTTAAAAACACTTGAAAAAGAGATTCATCAGATGAAAATTGGTGAAAAAGGCCATTTTTATGCTATGAACACAAAAAGCCAAAGTTACGATATTCACCCAACCTTAGATAGCCAAAAAGTAACCTCTGCGCTCGATAAAAAAATCTTAGAACAAAAAAATGGCTTGCTTCATGTTATAGAAGAAGGCAAAGAAATTATCGTCAATTTTCATACCTTCGATAAATGGAATTGGATTTTAGTTGCCAAAGCATACAACGCTGATTTTCAAGAAGCAAACGATGCTCTTCGTAACCGACTCATTTTAGTCGCTTCACTGATGACGCTTCTGATGCTTGTGGTCATTTGGGTTGCGATCAATAAAATCATCACCCAACCGCTTACAAATCTCATCGAAAAAGCACGTGAACTCTCTAGTGGAGATGGTGACCTTACTCGAAAATTAATGATTGTAGGCAAAGATGAAATCGCACAAGCGAGTGAGCAAATCAACAATTTTATTGAAAAAGTACGTATTTTAATTGTCGATGCCAAATCTATTTCAACCGAAAACTCTTCAATTTCGCATGAACTTTCCAGTACTTCAATGGGTGTGGGGAAAGCCGTTGAAACCTCAGTGAACATTGTCACCAATGCCACGGAGCAAGGGGATAAACTCAAAGCAGATATGCACGCAAGCATGAATGAGGCTCAAAAAAGCAAAGAAGGGTTAGTTGAAGCCAATCGCTATTTACACGAAGCCAATACAACTATTTTAACCCTAACCAGTGAAATTCAACAAAGCGCTGCAATTGAGATTGAATTAGCCTCAAAAATTCAACAACTTTCCAGTGACGCTGAACAGGTCAAAAGCGTTCTGACTGTTATCAGTGACATTGCCGATCAAACCAATCTCTTAGCCCTCAATGCCGCCATTGAAGCAGCACGCGCGGGTGAGCACGGACGAGGTTTTGCGGTGGTTGCTGATGAAGTAAGAAAACTAGCTGAACGCACCCAAAGCAGTTTAGCGCAAATCAATGCAACCATTAATGTCATCGTCCAATCTATTGTTGATAGCTCAGAACAGATGAGCCAAAATTCTAAACGTGTTGAATCTTTAGCCAATACCGCAAGTGGGGTTGAATCTAAAATCAATGATATGTTTACAATCATGGATAAAGCTACCAAAGATTCTGATTTAACCATTGAAAATTACCTCAAAACTGCTAAAGATATTGAACTGATGATTCAAGATGTTTCCAAAGTCAATGAACTTTCCCGCCAAAATGCTCGCAGTGTAGAAGAAATAGCAGGAGCAGCAGATCACTTAAGCCATATGACGGAAAACCTCAACCTCAAACTTTTTGAATTTCGAACCTAACAACAGAGGCGTTAAAAGCCTCTGTTTCTCTTTAGAAAAATCTTTACATGTAAAATAGATTTTTACAAAAATCTTTAACCATCCTCTCTTATTTTGAAATGCTTTGGAGTATAATGAACACAGACGGCGAAAACGAATTGTATTTTCTAAAAATACAGCGCTTCTTGTGCTTTTAGATGTTTAAAATTCTTATCTTTTCAAAGGAGTACAGATGTCATCTAAACTTGTGGTTGTTGTTGATTTACAACATTTTAAACTCTTTCGTATCAAAGTAGACCCTCTGGAGAGGGAATCCCTTGAATGTCTCCTAAGCAGTGACTCTTTGGATATTCATCAAAAACCAAGCGAAAAGTTTTCTGATCAGCAGGGGCATTGTAAAACAGCATGGGGAATTCAAGGTGGCGCAGAGAATCATGCCATAGAAATGGAAGAGGAGCGAAAACGCCTTAAAGAGCTGAGTGAAACCATCTCTAAAGCACTGCTTGAATATCCTCATGAAGCGTGGTATTTCGCTGCGCCCAAAGCTATATATCATGCGATTCTTGAAAAATTAGAGCCGGCGTTGACGCAAACTCTCACCTCCCATGTGTTGCTTGATTTAACCAAAACACCAACCGATGAAATTTTAGAGCATTTTAAACATTAAAATGCCTTTTTCAAACGAAGCAGACAAATAACTACTGCTTCGTTTCTTCTTAAGCATTTACATGTAAAAGGAGTTTTTATGTCTTCACATGCGTGGTTAAGCCACCCTTTAAAGGATGGAAGAGTAGAGTGTGATGCCTGTCATCATCATTGCAAACTGCATGAGGGGGAGTATGGCATCTGTGGTGTGCGTAAAGTGGAAGAAGGGACATTGCGCCTTTTAGTTTATGGCAAAGCTGCTGCCGCACACATCGACCCCGTTGAAAAAAAGCCTATGTTTCACTTTCTTCCAGGCTCCAACGTCTTCTCTTTTGGAACCGTTGGGTGTAATTTTTCCTGTCAATTTTGCCAAAATTATGATATTTCCCAATACCCAAAAACCAAAGAACACCGCATTTTTGGAGAAACGCTCACGCCAGAAATGATTGTCGATTTAGCTCTAAAGCAAGAATGTCAAAGCATTGCCTACACGTACAACGAACCTGCCGTTTTTTTCGAATACACCTACGACACAGCTAAACTTGCCCATGAGGCAGGATTAAAAAATATCTACGTAACCAGTGGCTATGAAACCCATGAAGCCATTGATGCCATCGCACCTTTTTTAGATGGGATGAATATTGATATTAAGGCTTTTTCACAGAGCTTTTACAAAGACGTGTGTGAGGCTTCTTTAAAACCTGTCCTTGATACAGTTGCGTACGCACACCAAAAGGGCATTTGGATAGAGACGACTACGCTTATTATTCCAACCCTCAATGACAGCGATGAAGAGCTTCGAGAAATTGCACATTTTCAAGCTAAACTGGATAATGCTATGCCCTGGCATATCAGTGCATTTCATCCAACCTATAAAATATTAAACCTTCCTCCTACACCCCATGCGACGCTTACACGTGCTTATGCCATCGGTAAGGAAGCCGGACTTAAATATGTCTATGTAGGTAATGTGGAAGATTCTGCACACGAATCTACCTACTGCCCAAAATGTCACACTAAAGTCATCCAACGCAAAGGACACCTAGGAGAAAAAGTAACCAATACATTAACCCAAAATGGAGCGTGCCCGCATTGTGGCTATGTCATAGAAGGAATTTGGGAAAAAAGTTAAAAGAAAGTCTCTAAAAAGACTCTTATAATTGTTATAATGCGCCCATATTTTTTATGATTTTAGAGGAAGAGAAATGGAATATTACAGTTGGATACTCAGCTTTCACGTGATGTCATTTTTATCATGGATGGCGATGCTTTTTTATCTCCCACGGCTTTTTGTCTACCATGTAGAACATGCCCATAAAAGCGAGTTTGTAGAAGTGGTAAAAATTCAAGAGTATAAAATCTACAAATACATTGGTTTGCCTGCTTTTTGGGCGACACTGCTTAGTGGAGCCGCCATGCTGATCATCAATCCTATCCTCTTTGAAACAGGCACATGGTTACATGCAAAAATTGTTGCTGTCACTCTTTTAACCGCTTACTCCTTTTCGTTGGAGTATTTTCGTGTCAAACTTGAAAAAGATGAGTGTGAATACAGTGGCAAGTTTTTTAGAGCCTACAATGAAGTTCCTACTTTGCTTTCGCTTTTAATTGTCGGTTACGTGGTGGTTAAAACGTTTTCACTGCTCTTTACGTCTATTTCTATTGGTGTTTTTGCCTTTATTGTCTATATGATTATGCAACAAAAAGAGAAAGTGGGATAACTAAAGGCTCTGCCCCACACAAAAGCCAGACGCCCACGCAAAGTGGAGGTTAAACCCTCCACAATCCCCATCGACATCCAACACTTCCCCACAAAAATAGAGATTTTCCACACGTCGAGACTGTAAGCTTTTAGTCTCAATTTCTCGCAAATCAACCCCACCCGCACACACTTCTGCACTCTCAAACCCTTTGGTCTGTGTTACATGTAAGCGTAAGGCTTTGAGCGCAAAGACAATCTTTTTCAACTCTTTAGCACTGAGTTCTGACGCCTCTTTTACATGTAAAAGTTTTTCATGGTGCAAAATGAGCAGTGCCAATTTTTTAGGAATCATCCCCTCTAACCACAACGAGAGCGATTTACCTTTAGCAATCGAAACTCTTTTTTGAAGCAGACTCTGCAACGCCTCTTTACTAAACATTGGCATCATATCAAGCACCACATGGACTTTTTCACCCCGCACCATAGCCAGAGAAACCTTTCGGCTAATCTCCAAAATAGTAGAACCAGAGAGTCCATAAGGAGTAAAGAGTAAGTCACCTGTGGCACATTGTACCTTTTGATTTTCCACAAAAAGCTCCACCACACCTTCCACTTTCACACCACTCGCAAGAGCTACATACGCCTCTTCACAGACACACTGCACCAAAGAGGGAAAGGGGACAATCACCTGATGCCCAAAGGCTTTGGCAAAATCATACCCACTTCCAGAACTTCCAAGATTGGGCATGGCAAGGCTTCCCGTGGCAATCACACACGCATCAAAAAGATAGGTTTGCTCTTTTACATGTAAAACAAAGTGCCCCTCTTTTTTTTCAATCGCCACAACTTCACTCTCTAAGCAAATCTGCACACCTAAACTTCGTGCCTCATGCAACAGCAGATCCACAACACTGGAGGCTTGATGGCTCATCGGGTACAATTTTCCCGCTTCGCCCTCACGAAACTCAAGCCCTAATTTTGAAAAAAAGTTTTTACATGTAAGAACATCAAAGCGTTTTAAAACCTCCTTGATGTTAGAAATAGCTTCACCATGATAGAAATCAAGCATGATGTTTTGATTGGAGATATTGCACTTGCCATTGCCTGTGGCTAAAATTTTACGCCCGACTTTGCTGTTTTTCTCAAAAAGAAAAACCTCATTTCCTTTTCGAGTCGCTTCTATGGCACACACCAACCCAGAAGCCCCAGCTCCTACAATCCCCACACGCTTCATATAAGCTTCATACCCTCTTCGCTCACTTCAATTTTTTTCATCTCCACCAAACGGGTAAGAGCTCTCTTAAACGCTTTACGACTGAGCCCCAACTGCGCTTGAACTTCCTCAGGCCCACTTTTATAATGAAGCTCGCTTACGCCACCTTTTACATGTAAAAACTCTAAGACTTTTTGGGTCGCATATTCCTCATTTTTATCGCCAATGGGTTGAAGGGAAATGTCTAGTTTGCCATCGTTACGCAAGGTTTTAATGAAGCCTTTTTTCTCATCGCCAATTTCTATATTCTCAAAAATCTCACTGTGAAAAATCATGCCATCGTAAAGATTATTGACAATCACTTTAAAGCCAAGAGGCGTTCGCTCACGTACCAAAAGCTTTACTTCTTGATGGAGTTTAAGGGCTTTTAAATCTTTGCTTAAGAGGTCGTTGTACTTTTGTGAACCGATAATCCGCCCTGTTTCATCATCCAAACAGACACGCACCACCACTTTCATCCCCACATGAAAAGGGAATTTTTGAAGCGCTTTTGGAACGAGTAAATCTTTAGGCAAACCCCAATCCACAAAGGCGCCAAAAGGAGTCACATCCACCACTTCAAAACAGCCAAATTCATCGAGCATCGCTTTAGGAAATACCGTGCTTGCAACAATGCGATCTTCGGAATCAAAATAGACAAAAGCGTCGATTTCATCGCCCTCTTTCATGGCAAATGTGACGTATTGATTTGGCATGAGCACTTCATCGTTATCTTCACAAATAAGATAGACTCCATTATCGGTATAACGGTTAATGCGTAAACGGTTTTTTTCACCTACGAGTAAGTACTGATTCATTTTTTACCTACTTTACATTTGTCGTGCATATCGCTTAATTCCATATTAAGTGCTTTGGTAGAAATCATTAGTTCCCAAAGAGAGATGAGTAAAGAAAGACACATGACAATAAGACTCAGCCCAAAAATCTTTTTTCCTACTTCTATATAGCCCATAAAAAGCTCTGCCATCGAAAGGGTACAGAGTAACAAAGAGAGCACTCCAAAAAACTGCATCCATTTGGTGAGTTCCAAACGGTGTTTAAGATTGGCAATTTGTTGGTACTCTTCACATTTTTCACGCTCATTGGATTGACGGTGCAACATACGAATGAGTTGCGCTACGGCTAAAAAACGATTGGTATACGCCAGTAAAAGGAGTGAAACCGCAGGAAATAAAAGTGCGGGGGTTGAAATTTCAATTTCCATATCTATCCTTCAAAAAATATCTTTTTATTGTACCCAACAAGCCCTTTTTTTATGCTTCCTTTGTGTATAATAAAACCTTAAACTACGCTGTACAAAGGTTAGAATGCTCGAAAATATCGCTAAATTGCTCAACTCCAAAGAGAAACTTCTCACCGAAATCTATTTTGATTTGCAACGCTTTTTTGAAGAGAAGTATGGCAAAAATACGATTGTTTTTATGGAGATTGGCTCTTTTTTTGAAACCTATGAAGTGAACAATGAAACGCATCAAATTGGAAAAGCCAAAGAGGTTTCCGAACTTTTGAACATTCAGCTCACCCGTAAAAATAAAGCGATTTTAGAAAATTCCTTGCAAAATCCTCTGCTTGCGGGTATCCCCGCTGTTTCACTGGATCGTTATCTCTCCCGTCTGGTACAAACCAAAAAATACACCATCGTTTTAGTACGCCAAAAAGGTGAGCCACCGCATGTGAAGCGTTACATCGCCAATATCATCAGCCCAGGTACCAACTTTGATTACGTGATGGAATCGAGCGAAAACTACCTCGTCTCCTTGCTGATTGACTGTAACCATCAGATTTACTCCATTGGCTACGCAGCGATTGATGTGAGCACGGGTAAGACCATCATCAACGAAGTGCATGGCACCAGAGAAGATAAAACCTACGCACTAGATGAGATTTTCAACCTTTTACAAACCTATAAAACCAGTGAAATTGTCCTCACCTACAACAGTGAAAGCATCGATAAAGAGTGGGTGCAAAGCTACCTTGAAATCACCCAAAACACTCCGCATAGCCACAACAAAGAACGCCACAAAGTGGCGTATCAAAATGAACTGTTTGGGCGTATTTACGCTATTCGCTCCCTGCTTTCGCCCATTGAGTATTTAGACATTGAGCGTTATCCCTATGCGAGTGAATCGTTAGCGATTTTATGCGATTTTATCATCGAGCATGACGCCAACATCATCGAAAAGATGAGCCGCCCTATCCTTCTTGGCAATAACCGTTACCTCTACATGGGCAACAACGCTCTTGAACAGCTTGATATCATCTCTCGCAATCCTATGGAGATGACCCTTTTAAATCTCATCGACCAAAGCTCAACGGCGATGGGCAAGCGTCTTTTGAAAGAGCGATTGCTTAATCCCATCTGCGATTTAAAAACCCTCAATGAACGCTTTGATTTGAGCTCAAAGCTCATGGAGGATTATAAAAAGTTTGACATCGCTCTTAAACAGGTTTATGATTTGGAGCGCATCTTAAGACGTATTGCCCTTAAAAAACTCCATCCGCTAGAACTCGCCTATTTAAGCACCTCTTTAGAGGCAATTTTAGGAATTTTAAAAGAGGCAGAGCTTAAAAAAATGGCCATTCCAAAAAGCCTTTTTGATGAAACTGAAGCACTCTTTTGCATGCTTCAAAGCACGTTTGTGCTTGATGTCTGCGCGAAGTTTCGCAAAGACCAAATCAATGAAAATCTTTTCCTATCGGGCGTTTATCCACAGATTGACAAAATCGAGCAAAACAAAAATGAACGCTTTGGTGCGTTAGAGCACATTGTCTCTCATATGGAAGCACTCTTTGAAGAGAGCAATCGCTCGATGATTAGCATTGAGTGGCTTGAGAGTGAGGGGCATTATATCTTAATGAGTAAAAACCGTTTTGCCCTTATTGAAGAAAAACTGATGCAAAGTTTTCTCACCATTGGCGATAAACACTACTTTTTCAAAGATTTCACCTTTAGACATCTCAAAAACAGCGTCAAAATCTCCGCCTCCCTCATTGAAGAGATTTCACATGAAATCACCTTAAACAATGTACAAATGATTGCGCTGGTGAAAGAGCGTTACGATGAGATGTTAGAGAAAATTGAGACCCATTTTTCATTGACGTTAGAGCATCTTATCTCCTTTGTAGGCACCCTTGATGTCGCACTGAGTAATGCAAAATGTGCGGTGCATTTTAACTACACACGCCCTGAGCTTTTGCCGATGGAGGAGAAAGAGCGTTTCTTAGAAGCCATTGGGCTTCGCCATCCTCTCATTGAATCCCGTGAGGGAAATGGCATCTACATCCCCAATGACCTCTTTTTAGGTACATGCCCCAAAGAGATGCCACACAACCACATCACCCTTGAAGCCTCCTCCATTAACACCGTGCAAGGCATGTTGCTCTATGGCATTAACTCCAGCGGGAAATCTTCGTTGATGAAGAGCCTTGGCATGGCGATTATTATGGCACAATCGGGCTTTTTTGTCCCCTGCGCCAGCCTTCGTTTTCATCTTTTCGATAAAATTTTTACCCGCATCATGAGCGCGGACAACCTCTACAAAGGCCTTTCGACCTTTACGGTGGAGATGCTGGAGCTTAAAAATATTTTCAATCGAGCCACGCCCTATTCGCTCGTTTTAGGCGATGAAATCAGTCATGGAACGGAGACCGAATCAGCCCTTGCGATTGTGGCGAGTAGCATTAAAAAACTCCACGCACAAGGGGCGTTGTTTGTCTTTGCCACCCATTTGCACCAACTCATCCAGCTCCCCATCATTACCGAGCTTAAAGAGGTTATTGCGCTTCATTTAGGGGTAAGTTACGATGAAGAGAATGACAAACTGCTCTACAACCGCAAACTTGATAGTGGCAGCGGAAGTTCTCTTTATGGCTTAGAGTTTGCCAAATCCTTGCACATGGACAGCGAGTTTATCAAAATGGCGTATGAGATTCGACGCAATCTTGCGGGTGAGTTAGGCGAGATGGAGCTTTTAAAGCAGAAAAAACGCAGCAAATACAATAAAAATCTCTACCTCGCTAAATGCGCTTTATGCGATGCCTATGTTGAAGAGGTGCATCACATCTATGCGCAAGAAAGTGCCGATGCACATGGTAATATTGAGCATTTTCACCAAAACCACCGCTACAACCTCATTCCGCTATGTGCCAAACACCATAAAATGGTACATGAGGGGAAAATTGTCATTAGTGGATTTGTGATGAGCAGTGAGGGATTAAAACTGCATTATGAAGAGAAGTAAAGCGCCCTTTGACGCTTTACATGTAAAAGCAATTAGCCTAAGAGTAAATCTTTGGCTAACTGCTCACGCACACCTTTTCCACACAACTGCTCAACGAGAGAGAGCGCAAAAAGCATCGCTGTACTGGGTCCTTTTGAGGTAGTAATATTTTCATCCAGCACAACGTTTTCAGAGGCGTCGTACCCCTCATGGGCAATGTTCGTGTGAAACCCTGGATAGCAAGTATAATTTTTTTTCAGCACGCCTGCAGTATGTAACGCATACGGCGCAGCGCAAATCGCAGCAATTGCCTTTCCTTTCACATCAAAGGCTTTCAGTATCGTTTGCGTCATCTCATCTTTTGCCAAATTGGTCGCACCTGGAAGTCCCCCTGGCAAGGCTATCATATCATAGGTATTTGCATCAATGTCCGCTAAAAGGGCATCCGCAACGACGATGACACCGTGTGCTCCTTTTACATGTAAAGATTCTAACGCCGCTAGGGTGACTTCAACATTGGCACGCCTTAGAATATCCACAATACTCAGTGCTTCAATCTCTTCAAAGCCTTCGGCTAAGGGAACAATGACTTTTTTACTCATTTAAAACTCCTTGAAATGAAAAAATGAAAGAAAAAAGAAGAGGACACAGTGCGCCAAAACACACTGTGTAAATGTAAAACGTTATTTTACTTTTTCTAGGTATTCGCCACGAACAGTATCCACTTTAATCACATCACCCTCGACTACGTGGAAAGGCACTTGAACCACCGCACCACTCTCAAGCGTTGCTGGTTTTTTACCACCTTGGGTATCCCCTTTAAAGTTAGGTGGTGTTTCAACAATTTTAAGTTGAACAAATTGAGGGGCTTCAACGCTGATGGGTTTACCGTTATGGTAAAGCATATCGACATTCATACCATCAATAATCCAATCTGCTGCTTCTCCGACTTGGTCATGGGTGAGTGCAATTTGTTCATACGTTGTACTGTCCATAAATTGTAAGAATTCGCCATCGTCGTATAAAAATTGCATGATTTTATCTTCAAGCTGAGGCGTTTCACATTTATCCCCTGCATGAAACGTTTTTTCAATCACTTTACCATCCATAAATGACTTGATTTTACAACGAACAAACGCCGCACCTTTGCCAGGTTTAACGTGTTGATACTCAACAATTTTATACGGAGTACCGTTAATTTCTATTTTTAACCCTTTTTTTAAATCGCCCATTGAAATAGAGGCCATATATTCTCCTACGTTTTAGTTTTCGCCATTATAGCGAAAAAAATAGCGACAACAAAACAGGCTATTTTTATACAATATATTGTGTATTTA
Source organism: Campylobacterales bacterium (assembly GCA_016930915.1). Lineage (GTDB taxonomy): Bacteria > Campylobacterota > Campylobacteria > Campylobacterales > Sulfurospirillaceae > Sulfurospirillum. The sequence goes on along the minus strand of JAFGFU010000032.1, from coordinate 19 downwards.
TTATGTTTAATTGTATAAT
>JAFGFU010000031.1 GCA_016930915.1 Campylobacterales bacterium | reverse complement strand
ATAACCCATTGAAAAAAGAGTATCGCTCATAGCACATCACTTTTGAAAACTAAAAAAATCGCCATAGCTTTGGCTATGACTCACTTTTGAGTTTTCAAAATTAACGCACTCTAAGCAAACTCTTCACCTTTCCAAGAGTTATGCAAAAAGTCTAATGAAGTATAAAATGAGTGTACTTAATATATCCTTACGATACTTTTGTAATGTAATGATAAAAATATCTAAATCACGCTATAATCCTTCAAATAGTTTTTCAAAGTGATAAAGGAAGAGCGTGTATATTGTGAACGATAAAGAGTACAAGTGCTCTGTTTTAATTGTACAAGACATTTTCAACGATAAATGGAAATTGGGTATTATCTGGCATTTGATGGATGGTGAAAAGCGCTATAAAGATTTATTTGAAGAAGTCTCTGAAATTACCCAAAAGACATTGACAATTAAATTGCGAGATTTGGAAGAAAAAAAGCTCATCAAACGAGAAGTTTTTGCTGAAATTCCACCTAAAGTTGTTTATTCGCTGACTCCCATTGGCGAGAAATTACGTCCCGTGCTTAAAGAGATGTTTGATTGGGGAATAGAGTACGTCAAAGCGTGTGGTACGTTTACAAAAGAGGATGTTTGTGATAGTAAAAATAGTGAGAAACATTAGAGTGATGTTATCTTTACATGTAAAGATTTTTTGAGAATGAAAGGATGATTTTGCGAAATAGTGTTCTTTTGTGTATATTTTTTTGGCTCTACCTACTTCCGCTTCATGCCATGCCTAATGATGATGTTTTAAAAAAGATGATAGGGCATATGCTTATTGTTGGGTTTGATGAAGAAAGTCTCACTAGCACCTCTGTTGTTGTTGAAGAAATAGCGCGGTATGAGTTAGGCGGTGTGATTTTATTTGATCGTTTTTATTCGGATAAAACCCGTGTAAAAAATATTCGATCTTCAATGCAACTTCGTAACTTGACACACTCTCTTAAGGCTTCTGCTAAAAATCCTTTACTTATTTGTGTTGATCAAGAGGGTGGAAATGTCGCACGACTCAAGCCTTCAGCTGGATTTATACAAACACCTTCTGCCCATAAGGTTGCAGAAGATTCATTGCAAAATGCCCTTCTAACCTATAATGCAATGGCACAGATGCTCTTAGAGAATGGCATTAATTGCAATTTTGCACCTGATGTTGACCTCGCACGTAATCCAAAAAATAGTGTTATCGTAGGCTTAGAACGCTCTTATGGAACAGATGTCAATGTTGTGAGTGCGTATGCAACTGCTTTTATTGATGCTCTCTCTTCTTATCATATTGTCAGTGTATTGAAACATTTTCCTGGGCATGGCTCTTCTTTGGGCGATTCGCATTTGGGGTTTGTGGATGTGACACAAACGTGGGGTGAGGTTGAATTAGAACCGTATAAACGACTGATTGATAACAATAAAGTTGCCATGATTATGTCTGCTCATGTTTTTAATGCACATCTTGATGCAAAATATCCCGCAACACTCTCATATGCCATCAATACAACTTTGCTAAGAGAAAAACTAGGTTTTGAAGGTGTATTGGTGAGTGATGATATGCAAATGCAAGCCATTGCAAACCATTATACGTTAAAAGAAGCTCTGAGTTTAGCGATTAATTCTGGAATTGATATGCTTCTTTTTGGTAATCAGCTCTCAAAAACACAGACCAGTGAAATTGTTGAGACCATTTTTTCACAAGTGAAAAATGGAATGATTTCATGGGAACGTATTGAAGAAGCCAATGAGCGTATCCAAAAAAATAGACGTTAAAATAATGAAAGATAGAGTATAAATCTTTTTCGTTACGAGAAGTGGCACTGATGAAAATTTAAGCGTTAAATTCTTTGGTAACCTACGAAAAAATGGTATAGTTTTGCTCGTTAATTGCTCTTTTAGAGCCATTTAGCTATAACTTTACGTTTTATTGTATATATTTAGAATTTTTTAAGGGAGTTGGATGAATCCAGTCGTTTTTGCTGTCTTTTTAATGTTGGCACTAAGCCTAATGCGTGTGAATGTGGTAATAGCATTAACCCTCAGTGCCCTTGCGGGTGGCTTGATGGCGGGCTTACCTATAGGCGAGACGATTGAAATTTTTAACAAAGGGTTGGGCGGAGGCGCAACCATTGCTTTAAGCTATGCGATGCTTGGTGCTTTTGCTGTGGCTATTTCTCATTCAGGAATTACAGATGTTTTGGCACGTTATGTCATTAAAAAGATGGGAAAAGAGTCAACACCTACTCAACGAATTTATTTTAAAGCAATACTGCTAAGTGTCATTTTACTGATTGCTATTAGCTCTCAAAACCTTATTCCTGTTCATATTGCATTTATTCCTATTTTAATTCCACCTCTTTTACATACGATGGCGCAACTTAAAATTGACAGGCGTATGGTGGCGTGTGTTATCGCGTTTGGTTTAACGGCTACGTATATGTTACTTCCTGTGGGTTTTGGTGGCATTTTTCTTAATAATATTTTAATGAAAAATATTGTTGAAAATGGCATGATGGTAACATCAGCTCAAATGCCTTTAGGTATGATGATTCCTGTTTTTGGGATGTTTTTAGGTCTTTTAGTCGCCATTTTTTTCACGTATAGAAAACCACGTGAATACTCTCTCTCTAAAATCCTTGCCACAGAACCTGAAGCACGGACGTTGAGTCTGTTTCATGTTTTGATTGCATGTGTGGCTATTGTCTTAGCGCTCTCTTTACAACTCTATACCGATTCTATTATTTTGGGTTCTCTAGCAGGGTTAATCATCTTTATTTTAGGGGGCGTTGTCAAAGCCAATCAAACGCAAGATGTCTTTACCAAAGGTGTTTATATGATGGGCATGATAGGTTTTATTATGATTGCAGCGAGTGGTTTTGCTGAAGTGATGAAAGCCACACAGGGTGTTACTTCCTTAGTGCATTCGGTTTCATTTTTAATTGGGGATAATAAAGCGCTGGTTGCTTTATTAATGCTTTTAGTGGGACTTTTTATTACGATGGGTATTGGTTCGTCTTTTTCAACCATTCCTATTATTGCGACCATTTATGTACCGTTGTGTGTGGAGTTTGGATTTTCACCTTTAGCAACCATTGCTTTAGTTGGCGCAGCCGCTGCTTTAGGTGATGCAGGTTCTCCAGCATCCGATACAACGTTAGGACCTACATCAGGTTTGAATGTCGATGGTCAACATGACCACATTTGGGACACGGTTGTTCCTACCTTCCTTCACTATAATATTCCATTAATTCTCTTTGGATGGATTGCGGCGATGGTACTTTAGTATGTTTTTACATGTAAAGATGATTCATATATATGTAACGTTACTTAACAATTTTATGTTTAGATATTTCACACTGTAACGTTTCTTCTCAAAAAATGTAGCAGATATACACAGGAGTGTTTTTTAGTGGTACTTTTTGGGTTTCAAAAGAGAAAAAGTCTCTTTCGGGTCACTTTGGATTTTTAAAATAAATTTATCTTATAAAAAGGAAGAAAAAATGATTGCATGGTGGAAACACTTAGCTTTATGGAAGAAGATCTTTATTGGTCTTTGTTTAGGTTTGGCAATGGGTCTTTTATTTAAAGAAACTGCGTTAATGTTAAAGCCTTTAGGAACGTTATTTATTAATATGATTAAGATGTTGATTGTTCCTTTGATTTTTGTCACATTGGTTACGGGCATTACTTCTATGGAAGATATCAGTAAGATGCGTCGTATTGGTCTTAAGACGTTTTCTATCTATTTGGTTACTACAGCAATTGCAGTTGCAATTGGTTTAGCTTTTGGTCTGATTTTTGAACCAGGTTCAGGCGTAGCACTGGTGGATAATGCAACTGTGGCAGCTAAAAAAGCACCACCGCTTATTGATACGCTTTTAGCCCTTATACCGTCCAATCCAATGGATAGTTTAGTTAAAGGTGATATTTTACAAATCATTGTGTTTGCAGTCTTTTTAGGTATTTCTATTAACCTCGCAGGCGATAAAGGGAAACCCGTTGCTGCATTTTTTGAATCTTTTTCAGAAGCAATGTTTAAAATGACTGAAATTGTCATCTCTTTTGCACCGATTGGTGTTTTTGGTTTGATGGCATGGGTTTCGGCTTCGTATGGTATTGATGTGCTTATGAGTCTTGCAAAAGTCATTGCATGTGTCTATGTTGCTTCATTGATTCATATGGCTTTTACGATGGGTGGAGGTATTGCGGTTTTTGCAAAACTCAATCCTATTAAGTTTTTTAAAGGTGTTTTATCGGCACAAAGTGTTGCCTTTACAACCACCAGTAGTTCAGGAACATTGCCTGTAACTACAAGCAATACCATTCACAATTTAGGTGTTTCTAAACCCATTGCGAGTTTTGTTCTGCCTTTAGGTGCTACCATTAATATGGATGGAACAGCCATCTATCAAGGTGTGTGTGTGATGTTCGTTGCTCAAGCATTTGGTATTGATTTGAGTTTTGCAAATTATATGACTATTATTGTAACTGCTACTTTAGCATCTATTGGAACGGCAGGTGTTCCTGGTGCTGGACTTATCATGCTTTCATTGGTTTTAACCTCCGTTGGTCTTCCTTTAGAGGGTGTTGCGATTATTGCAGGAATTGATAGAATTTTAGATATGGCACGAACCACTGTTAACGTAACAGGCGATGCGATGGTTGCGGTTTTAGTGGCTAAGAGTGAAGGTGAGTTAGACGAAAAAATTTATAATCAAGACAATATTGAATAAATCTCTTTTTTACATGTAAGGATTTTATGCCTTACATGTAAATACTCTATTAGACACATTCTACTTTAAAATAGTGTTTTAAAATAAATGGCGGAATGACGGTTGTCATTACAATAACAAAAATAAGCATCGCATAAATTTCATTAGGTAAAACGCCATTAATTCGCCCCATCTCCGCAAAAATAAGTCCCACTTCACCCCTTGGAATCATGGAAACACCAATGAGCGCATTATTGCGAATTGATTTTTGAAAAATGAAAAAAGCACCTGCAAATTTTGTCACAAAAGCAAGAATAATAAAGCTTAAGCTCATGATCCAAAATGTGCTAGAACTAAAGTCAATCACTCTTAAATCTAAGGAAAGCCCAACCATAACAAAGAAAATAGGGGTAAAGATTTGAATAATAGGGGTCATATTCACTTTGACATCATTTAAAAGTTGTTCATTGGTTCCCAGAGCGGTTCCAAAAGGAAGAAAAAAACGGCGAGACAAAGCAACGCCTGCGGCAAATGAGCCTAAAATTGCAGGAGCTCCCACCATATGAGAGAAATAAGAAAAAATAAGAATTAAAGAGATAATAATGGTTGGAATGTATCCAGGAACAAGCATTTTGGCATGAAATTTATGAATAAGGAATGAGAGCACTTTGGCGAGGATCGGCGCTAAAATAAGAAAAGAGACAACCATCGTTGTGACAGAAAAAGTGTGTTTAAAACTCACCTCTTGCGCAATAGAAAAATCGTAAATAAAAACCAATAAAATAATGCCAATAATATCATCAATAACCGCTGCCCCAATGACGATTTGAGCAATGTTGGTTTGCTCCATATGAATGTCTCGAAGCACTCGTAATGTAATACCAATACTCGTAGCAGTCAGCGTTCCCCCAATAAAAAGTGAAATATCAAAAGAGAGATTAAACAGATAATACGCTACAAAAAAGCCAAAAATCAGCGGTAAAATAACTCCGAGTACTGCAACGGTAAAGGACTTAAATCCCGCATCTTTAAGCCTATGAAAGTCTGTTTCTAAGCCCACTTCAAATAAAAGTAGGATAATACCAATTTCTGCTAAAACTTTTAAAACTTCATTAGGGCTAATGATACCAAAGACAGAAGAGCCTAGAAGAACGCCTGCTAAGAGTTCTCCTAAAACTGAAGGGATTCCATATTTTGCAAAGAGTTCACTTAAAAAACGTGCAACAATTAAAATAAGAAAAAGCGATAAAAAAAACTCATGAATTTGCATCTGTAAGTCCTTAAATTCGAAGGATAATCAAACAAATGGTAGTCTCACTCTAATTAATCTGTACTTAAGTGTTAAGCTAAGCAATGCTTTACATGTAAAGATTAGGCAAGAAAATTTTTAATCCCTGTGAAAATAAGTTGAGCGGCTAATGCTGCAAGGACAAGACCGGTTACTTTACTAAGGACAATAAGCCCTGTTCGACCAATTAATTTTTCAATATGACCTGAGAGATAAAGCAATAAGCCAATACTTCCAATAGCACTTAAGAGTGCACCTGAACCTAAAAGCATATCGTGAAGCGTATCAATATCTGCACCCATAACCATCAATGCACCCACCGTTCCTGGTCCAACCGTTACAGGAATGGCTAGAGGTACGACAGCATGTTTTAAAATATCAGCTTTACATGTAGGAATATCATTAATCTCTTTTTGTACCAAATCAACAGCGGTTAAAAACAAGAGTGCACCCGCTCCAATACGAAAAGCATCCAGTGTAATACCAAAAAGTTCAAAAATATACTTACCAAAAAAGAGAATAATTAAACACGTCACGGAAATGGCCAAAGTGACTTTCATAGCAAGGCGTTTTTTATCACTCTCTTCAACGCCTTTAGTCATGGATAAAAAAATAGTAGTCACAAAAAAAGGTGTCATAATAAAAAAGAATTTGACATAAATGGCAAAAAATGCCGAGAGGTGAATCATTGTTTACTCCTTAAAAAATGGGTATTATAGCACTTTTTCAGTTCTACTTTGGCAGAATGTACGTATGAAAAAAGAGATACTTTACCTTATTGAATACCTTGCAAAAAGCAAGGAAAATCCATTTTATGTGCTCTTACTAGAGAGCCTAAATGAAATGATGCTTTATACACCTACCCGATTTACGCCTGCTCAAATCATCGCTTTAATGGAGCATCATTCTCTTCTTCTTCCAAAAAATCCACAAGAAGGGATGGCTCAGCTTGAAAAATGCTTAGAAGCCTATTTGCCCGAGGCACTAAATGAAGGAAAGAAAGCCCTTTTTATGACTCTTTTAGAGGTTAATTTTCCTAAGAAAAAAGGTTTTTTAAAAATCTCTTTAGAGCTTTTTCTTTCTCAGCTTGAACCTGTGGAAAAGAGCATTTATGAGAACCTTTTAGCCTATATTTCAGGACTCAATCGTGCACTAGCACTCTTTTTTGTTTTCGCTAAAGAAGAACCTCAAACCTTTACTCCAGAGAGTTTTGTACATTTTGGAGAACATTTACATGTAAAGTTGCGTGAGCTTATTTTTAATAATGAAGAAAAAAACTTTCTAGAAAAAGGACTCAAAGAGTTATTGGGTGTTTATTTGACACTTTATGGCAAATATCTTTACATGTAAAGGAAAATCATCCTTTTTTTGTCTTTTGATTGGATTATAATTTTTATTATATTTTATAAAGGATAACCATGAATCAAGAAGAAGAAAAAATGTTAAGTTGTGCTGACTGTGGTACGATTAACTGCCATAAACAAGAGAGTACTTATCCAAAATTTTGTTTGACGACCAATGTGGATGAAGCGATGCTTGAAGAGTCTATTGCCTGTTATAAAGCGGAGGGAATGGATAGAAATATTGCCATTGCTTCTGCTCAAATTGAGGGAAAATACTATGGTAAACTCACCCGTGTTGAAGAAATCATGGCATTTGCAAGGCGCATTGATGCAAAGAAAATTGGTATTGCTTGTTGTGTAGGATTGGTCAGCGAAGCCAAACTTTTTACAAAAATTTTAAAAATTAATGGCTTCGATCCTTTTATGGTTATTTGTAAAGTAGGCTCACGAGATAAAACGGAAATTGGGCTAAAAGATGAAGAAAAGATTCGTCCAGGAACGTTTGAACCGATGTGCAATCCTATCCTGCAAGCCAAATACCTTAATAAAGTTAAGACGGATTTAAACGTCATTATAGGACTTTGTGTTGGACACGATTCGCAGTTTATGAAATATGCCCAAGCACCTACAACGTATCTGATTGTCAAAGACCGTGTTTTAGGTCACAATCCAGCAGCAGCACTTTATTTAAGTGGCTCTTATTATAAGAAAATGATGACACCAAATGAGTATTAATCGGTTATAATAGCTCCATATCTTAAGTATATGGGGCGCAGGTGAGAAAGTTACGATGGTGTGGCATACTAGGAATATTCTGGTTACCTTTCTCACTTTTAGGTATTGAGCTTTTGGATGTCGAAAAAGAGTACCTCCAACACCATAAGAGCATTCGGGTGTGTGTTGATCCTGATTGGGCGCCTTTTGAGATGATGGATGAGCACCATCATTACACAGGAATCGGCGCTGATCTTTTATATCTCATCGCAAAGCGCCTTAATATCAGCGTAAAAGTAGTTCCAACAAGTGATTGGGCAGAGAGTATGCGAGCTTCTAGGGAAGGGAAATGTGATATTGTAAGCTTTCTTAATCAAACACCCCTTCGTGATGCATGGCTTTTATTTACAAAACCTCATTTTCGTGATCCTAATGTTTTTATTACACGAGAAGAGCATGATTTTATCTCCGACCTTCATGCTTTAAAAGCAGAGCGTATCGTATTCCCTCTGGGAACGGCGATGGAAGAGCTCATACGAAAAACGTACCCAAATCTTAAGGTCATTACCGTTCACTCAGAAGCTGAAGCTTTTGAGATGGTTTCATCAAAAAAAGCAGATATTGCGATGCGTTCTTTAATTGTCTCTGCGTACACAATTAAAAATGAAGGGATGTTTAATCTTAAAATTGCGGGACAATTTCCTGATTATATCAATGAATTACGGATAGGTGTCATCAAGAGTGAACCTCTTTTGCGTGATATTTTAGATAAAGCGATTGCAACAATCAGTGAAGATGAGCGCAGAGAAATTGTGAATAAATATGTCTCTATTAAAGCACAAACAGTTCATGATTATAGTTTAGTTTTTAAGATTATTTTAGGATTTATTGCTCTTGGAATTATTCTTTTGTGGCGTTATCTTGAGCTTAAAAAATACACTAAAGAGTTAGTTTATCTCTCTGAAACAGATATCTTGACACAGATCTATAATCGTATGAAAATTGAAAAATTATTACTCTCGCATACCAAAAATGCTCATCTCCATGGAGCACCTCTTTCTATTTTGCTTTTAGATATTGACCACTTTAAGAGCGTTAATGATACATTTGGTCATCCAGTAGGTGATCAGATTTTAATCCAGATAGCTTCATTATTAAAGGTTTCATTACGAGAAAATGATTGTGTAGGGCGTTGGGGTGGCGAAGAATTTTTAATTATATGTCCTAAAGCATCATTGCAGGAGGCATATACGATTGCTAAACGTATTCAAAGCTTGTTGGAAAAAATAGATTTTCCAACACATCAACACCATACATTGAGTATTGGTATCGCATCATTAATTAGAGATGAAACAGCATATGACTTAATTGTTCGTGTGGATAAAGCTTTATACAATGCGAAAAAGAGTGGCAGAAATACAGTTTGTACTTCGTGATAAGGTAAGCGTGAGCCTACCTTGCTGATAAGTACTCTATTTAAATAAAATACTTCCCAATCGAACCATATTTGATCCACACGCAATAGCAAGTTCAAAATCCCCACTCATCCCCATAGAACAATATTTTGCCCCTTTGTCTTGTAAGGATTCAAAGAGTTTATGGGTAGCTTCAAAGCTTTTTTGAATAACCTTTGTATCGTCACTGTGCGCACCAATACTCATGACACCTTTGAGCTGAATGTTTTTACATGTAAGGCTGATTTGCTCGTAAATTGCCAAAGCTTCTTCAGGAAGCACACCCGCTTTTTGCTCTTCGTAAGCACTGTTGATTTGTAAAAGGGCTTGCATACTTTTACCTTTTACATGTAAACGTTTATCAAGTTCTTGAGCAAGTTCTAGTGAGCTGAGTGAGTGCATTAAAAAGGGGTTAAGGTCAATGAGTTGATTGATTTTGTTGGTTTGCAAACGCCCGATAAAGTGCCACTCTAAAGGAAGATGTGCGAGTTCATGGACTTTTTCACTCATATCTTGGATTTTATTTTCACCAAAACTACGTTGCCCTATGTTATACATGGCTTCAATCATCTGTGGCGTTGCGCTTTTACTCGCTGCGACAATTTTGACGATGTGATGTCCACTCACGCCTAAACGTGCTTTTTCAATACGGGTAAGAATCGCATCCATCGTTGTTACAAAATCTTTAGTTTCCATTGGCTAACCTGTAAATATCGTTAATAATTGTAAATGCCATAAGGCTCAAAAGCAATCCCCACCCTGCCATAGTAAGGCTTGTAAGAATTTTCTCATTGGGCGCTTTTTTTGTTAGCATTTCATAGGCATTAAACATAATGTGCCCCCCATCAAGAGCGGGAATAGGCAAGAGATTGAAAACACCTAAATTAACAGAAATAAGCGCAGTGAGTGCAAAAAGTGCGATAATACCCGCGTCACTTGCATCCGAAGTGACTTTGACGATGCTGATAATTCCACCCATCTCTTTGGGTGAGACAACACCTTCAATCAGCTTTTGAAGTCCTGTGAGAATCAATGTGGTGGCTTTGGCTGTTTGTTCCCATGCAAATTGTGGAAGCTCACTGATACCATAGTGTATCTCTAACGTTTTTCCACTAGGGGCAATGCCTAGCATTCTTTTTTCCAAAACTTCACCAAACATATTTTTGTATTGGCTAATCTTTGGGGTTAGCACAAATGTAAGAACGTTGCCCTCACGCTCAATTTTAACGTGTAACGCATCTGAACTTTTTTGAATTAAAGCGCTTACTTCATCCCATGTTTGAATCAAAATACCATCAATCATTACGATACGATCATTACTCAAAATTCCAGCTTCAAGCGCGGCAGAGTTTTCGCTGATTTGACCAATAATAGGAGAGAGCTTCGTAACGCCCATATTCCCAATAGCCATATAGAGTAAAAATGCAAGTAAAAAGTTTGCAAAAGGACCAGCAAAAAGGATGATAATCCGTTTCCATGGAGCTTTGGTGTTATAACTATCTGTATCAAAACTCATTTTAGTAGGATCTTTGTCGTCTTGTCCTTTCATTTGAACATACCCACCAAGAGGAATCATAGAAAAACAATATTCTGTTTTTCCAATAATTTTAGAGAAGACTTTTTTTCCAAACCCAATACTAAAAACTTCCACATGGACACCAAAAAAACGTGCTGCTAAAAAATGTCCTAATTCATGAAAAAAAATCAAAAAAGAGAGGACGAGAAGAGATGTAAGTGTACCCATTATTTGACCTCTTTTTTCGTATAACCTATAATATATTCATAACCAGAATAGAGGGTAAGAATGACTGCTACCCATAAAAGAAGCTCCGCAAATGGCCAATTCATAAGTAAAAAACCAATGGCTATCATTTGAAGAACCGTTTTGACTTTTCCTGCCATGGATGCTGCAATATCTTTACCTTCACTTACTGCCGCAACACGAAGTCCTGTGATAAAAAATTCACGGGTCAGAATTAAGAAAATTGCCCATGGACTCGCTCTATCAATCATCATCAAACCAATAAACGCAGCTAAAGTAAGCATTTTATCAGCCAAAGGATCTAAAATAGCGCCTAATTGTGTTTTTTGATTCCAACTACGAGCAATATAGCCATCAAAAAAATCGGTTGCACTTGCAAGTACAAAAATAAGCGCTGCAAAATAGTCCAACCAACTTACATGTAATCCTTCAAAAAAAGCCAAATCACGATTGACAAGAAAGATAAACATTAAAGGAGCCATCCCAATACGAAGGGAGGCTAAAAGGTTTGGAAGATTCATCATTTAAATGTGGTTCCACCATCAATGAGCATGGTATGTCCCGTAATCCAGGAGGCTTTCTCAGAACAGAGAAATAAACACGCACCTGCTAAATCTTGTGGTTGTCCCATGCGACCTAGTGGTGAAAGTTTAGCTGTGACATCACGGACTTCCTCATAATTAGTAAAAGCACGTAAAGCATCCGTTTCAATAGGTCCACCACTGACGGCATTAACACGAATACCCTTGCATCCAAGTTCTGCTGCGGCGTAACGAACCATTGTCTCAACTGCTGCTTTTGCCGTACCATGACCCGCATAATTTTCAATGTAAACTAAATTACCTGTGGATGAAAGGGAAATAATACTTCCTCCTCCTACTTTTTCCATACGTTTGGCAGCTTCTTGAGCACCCACAACAAACGCATTAACGGTAGCCGTAAAAATATTGTTAATACCTCGTGGTTTTAACTTCATAAATTTAGTGTAACCACCCACAACAGGACGACCAGAAATAATCGCATTAGAGATGAAAAAATCTACACGATCAAACTCTTTATCGATCTCTAAAAAGAGGTCTTTATAGGTTTCAGGTTCTAAAATATTTAAAGAATAAGCTCTGGCTTTAATGCCATATGTTGTTTCCAAATCTTTAACTTGTTCTTTTGCCAGTTCTTCATTTGAGTTGTATGTAAAAGCAATATTTACTCCCTCTTTTGCAAATTCATAAACAATCGCTTTGCCAATACCTCTGGTACCGCCGCTAATTACAAGTGTTTTTCCCTTCATTAAAATCCTTTAATGGTATATTTTTTTAGTGTATTTTCAAGGCGTTTCATATTTTCACCGCTTGGTGCACACAGTGGCAAACGGTACTCTAGTGTGTCTAATAATCCTGCAATGTACATTGCTGCTTTAATAGGAATAGGATTACTCTCACAAAAGAGAATTTTATTGATTTCATAGAGTGAATCGTTAATGGCTTTTGCTCCATGATAATCACCTTTAAGTGCCAAATGTGTTAGTTCTGCAATTTGGTCAGGTAATATATTTGACGTAACAGAGATAACCCCTGAGCCACCATTAGAAAGAATAGGGTAATTAATCGCATCATCACCACTAAAAACAGAGAGAGCAGGTTTATGTGCCAGTAAATCAACACAACGATCAATCGAACCAGTGGCTTCTTTTACGCCAAAAATATTTGGACACGCATCAAAAAGTCTAAAGATGGTCTCTGGAAGTAAATCACAGCCTGTACGTCCTGGAACATTGTATAAAAGGACTGGAATTTCAACCGAATCAGCAATCGCTTTATAATGCAAAAAGAGACCTTCTTGCGTTGGTTTATTATAGTATGGTGTGACAGAAAGAATACCATGAGCCCCATGAGCTTGTGCAAACTTTGCTAATCCAATGGCTTCATGTGTTGCATTGCTTCCTGCACCGGCTAGTACCTTAACATTACTTTTAGAACACACATCAACGGCTATTTCTATACAACGTCGATGTTCTTCATGATCAAGCGTTGCACTTTCACCTGTGGTACCAACAGGTACAACTACATCAATATTGTTTTTAATTTGTCTTTCTATGAGTTTGGCATATTGTATTTCATCTAATTTACCATTTTTAAATGGTGTAACCAGAGCAGTCATTGCTCCTTGTAAACTGTGTTGCATCTTAATAATCCTTTCGTAAGATCACTGTCGTGGATGATTGTGGTACTAAATAACGAGTTACCGCATTAATAATATCTTCTTTTTTAAGCTGATTGATCTGCTCTTCATATGTAAGCAATGGCGTGATATCTCCTTTTGCATAGTAAGAGCCAAAAAGACTTGCCAGCTCACTAGAACTTTCTAAATTATGAATAAAATCCGCTTTCGTGTTAATCTTTATCTTCTCAATTTCTTTATCGTTCACATTACCTTTTTTAATCTCTTCAATAATATTTAAAATCTCTGTTTCAACGTTTTCTGCTTTAACACCAGGATTACATACGGCTAAAAAGAGAAAAACAGAAGGATCTTTGGTTTGCATAGCATAGCCATAGATTTGGTTCACCAACTGTTTTTCATCAACCAAAACACGTTGTAATTTACTGCTTTTCCCACTGCTTAAAAGTTCACTTAGTGCGGAAAGGGCAACTTGGTCTTCATGCGTAAAGTTAGGAATTTTATAGGCAATAGCCACCATTTCCACTTCACTCTCTTTTTTAAGGAGTATGCGTTTTGCACCATCTTGTTGGGGTTCTATTTGATGATGAGGCGCAGGAAGTGGTGTGCTATTTTTAATTTCTGCAAAATATTTTTCAACATTACTAAAGACAGCTTCTGGTGTAATATCCCCAGCAACAACAACAATGGCATTAGAGGGCTGATAAAATTTTGAATGAAAGCTACGAATATCTTCAATGCTCCAATTTTTAATATCATCTTTAAAACCAATAGGCGTCCAATGGTAGGGATGATACGTAAATGCATTATTGAAAAGTCTAAAGTATAAATAACCAATCGGTGAATTATCTGTTCGCCATAAACGCTCTTCTAAGACCACATTACGTTCAGGTTGGAACTCTTCATCTGCGAGTCTTAAATTTTGCATAAGTTCTGCAAAAAGCTCTAAAGATTTTGAAAGGTTTTTTGAAGAACTTTTAATGAAATAATGCGTGTAATCAAAACCTGTTGAAGCATTATTTACGCCACCAAAACCTTTTACGATTTCATCAAATTCACCCGATTTTAAATTTTTAGTTGATTTAAAATTCAGGTGTTCAAGCATATGGGCAATACCGCTTTTACCCATAATTTCATTGCCACTGCCTACTTTATAAAAAATATCTGTTGTAATAACATCACTTTTGTTATTCATGGGAATAACGACAATTTGTAAACCATTCTCTAAGGTTTTCGTGACGTGCTGGGGAAGAGAGTTAGCCATTAATGCTCCTAAAAATGTTAAAAAAAATAGTAAAATTTTCATTGTGTGTCATCTCCTATCGCTTCCTATAACTTCACTAATATGATTAAAACCATCACGTTTCATGCGCTCTAAAATTCCCAAATTGATTTCACGATTTAGAGATGGACCTTTAAAAATAAAAGCTGAGTAAATTTGAATTAAGCTAGCACCCGCTTTAAGCCTTCGATAGGCTTCATCTGCTGAGTCAATACCCCCTACTGAAATGAGGGTTGTTCTTCCAAAAAATTCTTTGGCCAATGCTTCAAACATAACAAAACTTTTTTCGCATAAAACTTTGCCACTAATACCACCAAAATCTTTTGCATTAGGAAGTAGCGAATAATCAATCGTTGTATTGGTAGCTACAATACCTTTTGCACCGTTGTCAAGGGCACAAGAACAAAGTTCTATTGCCTCTTTTATTTCTAAATCAGGTGCAATTTTCAGTAAAACAGGTTTATATGTAAGTTCTTTTGCCATCACAAAAAGCTCTTTAATGAAGTGTTCATTTTGCAAATCTCGAAGTCCTGGAGTATTAGGAGAAGAGATATTGATCACCAAAAAATCACTTAAATCTTTAAAGCGTTTAATAAGCTTTTCATAATCACTGAGTGCATTCTCAGCACTGGTAGTTTTATTTTTTCCAATATTTGCTGCTAAAGGTGTTGCAAAAGGGTAGAGTGATTCTAAGCGTTTTGCAATTTTATGCATACCATCATTGTTAAATCCCATAGCATTTTGAATGGACTCTTGTTCAGGAAAACGAAAACAACGTGGTTTTGCATTACCATTTTGGGGCTCAGGTGTCATGGTACCATACTCAATATGTCCAAATCCAAGGGCTGTAAGCATTTTGATCATGGTTGCATTTTTATCAAACCCTGCTGCTAAGCCTACAGGATTATGAAAGGTGCGATCAAAAAGTGTTTGTTCTAAGCGTTTATCGTGAATGAAAAAACGTTCTGCCAACGTCGCGAGAATGAAAGGTGTATAATTTGCGCCATGCTTGAAAAAAAATTCTGCAATATGATGGGCATTCTCAGGTGAGAAGTTAAACATCATTTTTTTCATCATTTGATAACAATCAAACATCTTTTATTTCCTTTGGTATAAAGTATGCGATTATACTCTATGAAAGATAAAAGATGGTTGATTTTGGGCGTTTATTAGTGTTGTAAGCCTTTTAATTTGTGGTATTCTGCTGAGCTTGCAAGAAGCTCTTCATCGCTTCCTAATGCACAAATTTGACCATGTTTTAGGAGTGCAATTTTGTTTGCTTTTTTAATGGTTGAAAGACGATGTGCAATAACAAACGTAATTTTATCTTTGATAAGGTTTTCAATGGCTTCCGTTATTTTTTTCTCACTCTCTGAATCAAGAGCTGATGTTGCTTCATCGAGAATCAGTATTTGAGGATTAGTATAAATAGCTCGTGCAATAGCAATACGCTGTCTTTGTCCTCCTGAAAGATTGGTTCCAAATTCATCTAAATGGGTAAAAATACCCTCAGGTAATGTTTGAACAAAATCATAAGCATTGGCTTTTTGTAGGGCATCGATCACTTTCGTTTCATCTATTTCTTTGCCGTACGCTACATTAGCAGCAATACTATCGTGAAAAATATAAACCCTTTGTGTTACCATAGCAATATTTTCTCGAAGATTAGCGAGTGAAAAATCTTTAATATTCATTCCATTGATGTAAATAGCGCCCACACTTGGGTCATAAAAGCGCATGAGCATATTCATAAGAGAGCTTTTCCCTCCACCGCTATCGCCAATAAGTGCTATCATTTCACCTGATTTTGCGACTAAATTAACATCATGGAGTGCTTGTTTTTCTCCATAATGAAGGGAAAGATTTTCAAAAGAGATGCTCTCTATTTTTTCAGGAACGCTTTGCGTTCCACTTTTAATACTTGGTGTTTGATCTAATAAAAAGAAAATACGATCACTAGCTACCAAAGCATCTTGCATTTTATTGTACAAGGAGGAGATTTTTTTGATGGGAGTGTAAAGCATAAAAAGGGCTGTTAAAAAAGAGAAAAACGAACCAACACTCATATGTCCGTCAATGACTTCTCCGCCACCAACAATGACAACAACAGCCACACCAACAGCTCCAATGGTTTCCATTAATGGACTGACTAACTCATTGACACGCACGGATTTCATTGTAAGTTTAAAGTAACGTTCGTTATCATTTTTAAAAAGGGTATGTTCATAATTTTGTGCATTATTGGCTTGAATGACTTCAATATTATTGAAAATTTCACTTAGCTTTGCAGTAATATCTGAAATTTTTTCTTGTGATGCTTTAGAGATTTTCTTCATTTTTTTAGCCAGTTTACGTAATGGATAAATAGCTAAAGGCATAATAATGAGCGCAAAAAAAGCAAGTTTAGGACTTTGATAAATCACCACACCCATCAGTCCAATAATGGTGAATGATTCTCGTAAAAATTCAGGGATCATACTTGAAACGACGGATCGTATGCGTTCTACATCACTGGTGTTACGGCTAATAAGCTCACCTGTTCGGTAGGTATGAAAAAATGTTAAATCAAGTCTGAGCAGATTTTCTAAAATATTTTCACGCAATCGCTTAATAATGTGTTGTCCAATATAGGCTGTGGAACATGCTTGAAGGTATTTACCTCCCTCTTTAGCCGCATAAACAACGATGATGGCATAAGGTAATAACAAGAGCATTTCTCTGTCTTTGTTGATAAAAATTTCATCCAGAAGTGGTTTGACTAAATACGCAGAAGCCGCCGTTCCACTGCTGGCTAAAACCATACCAATAACAACCAAGATAAAAGAAGGAATATAATCTTTGTAAAAAGGTGTAAAACGCTTAAGGACATCTTTAAGGCTATACATTAACTATTTACCTTTTCCCATTGTGTACCATTTGCTGTGTCCATAAGTTGAATATGTTTTGCTTCTAAAGTAGTACGAATGGCATCTGCTTTGGCAAAATCTTTTGCTTTTTTTGCTTCAGCTCTTTCGTGAAGTAAGCCCTCAATTTCTGCTTTTTCTTCTTCACTTACACCTATTTGAAAATAGCTATAAGGATTGTAAAGCCCAATACCTAGAACAGCTTCTATCCATTGTAGATTTGCATAGGTTATTGCTTTAAAAGCTTTATTTTTAGGATAAGTATCGAGCATTTCATTGGCATAAGAAATCATTTCATCCAAACTGGCTAAGGCTTTTGAAATATTCAAATCATCGCTTAACGCTTCAAGTATGGCTTCCTTAAAGTTTTTAGAAGGTTCATTGGGCGTAGTTTCGAAAACTCTTTTTTTAAGACGGTAGAGTTTGTCTAAACGTTTTTTTGTATTGATCAAATCCTCTTCTGAAAAGTTGAAATTGGCTCGATAGTGGCTTGCTAAGAGGTAAAAGCGAAGCACTTCACCACTATAATTAGCAAGGGCATCTTTTAAAAAGAAGCTATTACCTAAAGATTTGCTCATTTTCTCACCATTAATCGTGACAAATCCATTGTGCATCCAGTATTTTGCGAGCTCCTGATGGCTCTTACATCTGGTTTGTGCGGCTTCATTTTCGTGGTGTGGGAAAAGCAAATCAGCCCCCCCTGCATGAATGTCAATCTGAAAATCACCCTCACTTGCAAGATGTTTTTCAATCATCGCCGAACATTCAATGTGCCATCCTGGCCGACCTGTTCCAAAAGGGGCAGGGTAGCTTGGTTCATTCTCTTTTGAAAATTTCCACAGAGCAAAATCTTTTTGGTCTTTTTTCTCTTCTTTTTGTTCTACACGTGATTGTGAAGCCTCTTCTTCCACAAGGCGATGACTTAAGCAGAGGTATTTTTTATCTTTTGACGTATCAAAATAAATCCCATCACTGGTCGCATAAGCAACCTTTGTATCTAGCATGGATGCAACAAAGGAGATAATCTCTTTTACGGTTTCAGTTGCCTTTGGTTCAATGTCAGCATCTTTTACATGTAAGGCGTGCATCTCTGTTTTATAACGCTCAATATAGTACGATGTAATTGCTTCAAGCGATTTTCCACTCTCGTGCATTTTTTTAATAATTTTATCATCAATATCCGTAAAATTTTTGACAAATGTTACCTTATAGTTTAATGCAATAAAAACACGGCGCAATAAATCAAAAGCAATAGCACTTCTTGCATGGCCTAAATGAGCATCATCATAAACGGTTGGTCCACAGACATAAATTTTAACTTCATTTTCTTTAAGGGGAATAAACGGTACTTTTTTCTTTTGCACCGAATCATAAATAACCATGAATAAGTTCCTTTGCATAACGTAAGATGACCCATTCTAAAAGAAGTAGGGCGAGTAAAACAATCAACTTTTTACTATACAGTATAGCAAAAAAGGCTTTGAAGCCAAAAGAACGGAGGGTAAAAAACAGAAGGACACATCCGGAGAGTGAACCTGCTAACGCTAAACCCGCAACACCCATTGACTGAATGAGTGCAAATGAGAAAATAAGATTTGAGATGAGTGCATATGCTGCAATAATTGCAGCTTCTTTTTGGCGCATACGTGCATATAGCCACAGTGAAAAGAGTTTTGCTAATCCAAAAGGAATAAGACCTATCATATACATGGCTAAAACAAATCCTGTATTAGAAGTATCATTTTTACTAAAAGAGCCATGTTCAAATAAAAGCCAAACTATCTCATGGCTAAGCATATAGCCACCTAGTGTAGAGGTTGTGAGTAAAAAAGCTAAAATCCAAAACCCTTGTGAGAGAAGTCTTGAGGCTTCTATTTCATTGTTGGCTTTTAAAAGGCGTGTCATTTTTGGAAAAATTCCTGTGGTAAGGGCAATAGCAAATAAAGCCAGAGGAAGCTGAAAAATACGGTTTCCATAATAGAGATAACTAATACTCCCCGTCACCAGAAAACTCGCCAGTGTCGTATCCACAAAAGAGACAATTTGTGGGGTTGAATTTCCTAAAATAGAGTGAAAAAAAGCTCGGTTGAATTTTTGATTGCTTTCTTTTGTTATAGCGTCTTTTTTATTTTTGTAACGAAAACCTAGAGTGAAAAGTCTACAAAAATTATTTTTTTTAAGGGCAAGAAGATGTGCAATGACTTGTAATAAACCACCAATTAAAACACCATAACTTAACGCATAAACGATGGTTTCTTTATCATAATTTTGAAACAAAAGTAATGCACTTATCATGGCAATATTTAAAAGGGCGGTGGAAAAAGCGGTAATAGCAAAGTGGTGTTTGTATTGGAGTAAAGAGCCAAAAAGTGTCACACAAAAAATAAGTGGTAAGTAGTAAAAATTAATAGCAACAAAAGGAGCGCTAAGTGCCACCGTTTCGTCATTAAATCCAAAGGCAATAATCTTAGCAAAAAATTCACTAAAGAGTGTCACAATAAGGGAAAAGAAGAGTAGAAAAAATAAAAAACGTGTGAAAATAGTATAGGTAAAAAGCGCTTTTTTAGTGGTTTGAATAAAACTGGGAATAAAACTTTGGGTAAAGGCTCCTTCTGCAAAAATACGACGAAAAAGATTGGGAAATTTAAAGGCAACAAAGAAAATATCACTGTAAATATTTGCCCCTAAAATCGAGGCACTAAGCATATCACGAATAAAGCCAAAGATTCGCGACACCAAGGTTCCAATACTATTTGTAAAAAAAATTTTAATAAGCATGCGAAATGGTATCTAAAAATCGTTTAAACAAAATTTTTATCTAATTTTTGCTACCATGGCTTCATACATACGCTGTATTCGCCGATATCTAAATCAGACAATTTAAAGTTTATTCACGTAAAGGTGTTATCTTGGGCATATTCGATAAAATTAAAGGGCAAAATTCAGACCAAACAAAAGAAAATAATCAAGCATCTTCTGAATTTAAATCAATTGTTATTGATACCAGCAATGTTATAAAAGAAATTAAAAATGTTGCAACGGCTAACCGATTACAGCCTTTGGAATTAGGGTTTAAGTTACTCGGTGTAACAACATACTACAGTGATGAAAAAAATGAAAATCATGCAATGAATCAAGAAGAAATGGCACTCTTTCTTGATGATAGTTTTCTTCTCAATCCTAATCTTAAAATTACACAAAATTATCGTGTTGAAATTTATAAAATTGGAACAGAAACAATACCTCTTCCTCATTTACCAGAGATAACACTCAGTGGTAATAAAAATTTAACTAAAATTATAGCGACTATATCGCAGAGTCATGATGTTGCATACAGCCCTGAGCTTGAGCAACATATTATTGATGATATTCAAATGAAAAAAATTAAAACAGGAATTTTAGTAGGTATTCGTGATCAGAATATGTATAAAGAGGTGAAAAAACTTGTCGCCACTATTCATGTGAATGGTTTTTTAGATAAAAATCATTCATTTATTGTATGTTCAGGTGTTGATGAAGTAGCTCCAGTGAATGATAACCTTATTTTACATTATAAGAAGAAAGTAAATGCTAAAAGCTCAGATGGTAAAGTGGATTATTCTAAGAGAGGATTTATTTTAGCGGTTGAAAAAGATGAATGTGTGCTTGAATATATTAAACCTCAAACAGGTACTTCTGGAAGGAACTGCCGTGGAGTGTTTATTCCCGTTCCTGAGCCTCGTATCTCTCATACAGAAGTCATCAATGTAAGCGAAAATCTTACAAAAAAAGAGAGTGAAACGAGTATAAAATATATTGCCAATCGTGGAGGCTACGTAAATTTTGAAAAAGGACTCTATGATATTCAAGAACATATGGAAATCAATGAAATAAGCTTTAAATCAACAGGTTCCATTGATGCAAGTTTAGATTCAAATATTAAAATAAACATCAAAGAAACAGATATTCTCAAAGATGCTATTGGCGCAGGTATGAGTGTTGAAACGGCTGAAGTGCATGTCCAAGGGAACGTAGGAAGTGGAGCGAGAGTGAAGGCCAAAATTGTTGAAATTGGAGGTCAAACGCATCAGAGCTCTTACATTGAGGCTGATAAGATTATCATTACGGTTCATCATGGTGAAGCAAATGGTCAAGATGTGGAAATCGAAAGACTTGAAAGTGGTAAAGTCATTGCAGATACTGTTTATGTCAAACATATGACAGGCGGAGAAATTATTGCAAAGGTGATTAAAATTGATAATTTAATGTCTAATGCAAAAATTATAGCTTCAGAAAAAATAGAGATTGTTGAACTCAAAGGTAGTAATAATAAATTAATTATAGATCCTAGCGTGACCAAAGAGTTTCATGAAATGATTGAATCTATTACTAAAAAAATAGAACAACTTGAAGAAGAACTTAAAGCCTATCCTAGACAACTGAGTAGTAAAAAAGAGTATATTGACAAAAATAAACCCATGGCAGAAATGGTGAAAGAAAAAATTATGGAGTTAAAACGTAATAACGTCGAACCTCCTGTTACTTTGTTTGCAAAAGTGAAAGATTTTCAAGAAAAAGTCATGGAATACAATACTTTTTTACAAACATTTAAAGAGAAAAAAGAAGAATTCCGTGAATACAAAAATGAGCTTAGCGGTGTTCAAAATAAAGTTTTTTTAGCAAAAATTATCAATCACTCTACGTGGAGAGAGTTTAATGAAGTACGATTTAAACTCATTTATCCTCCAAGAGATATGACTTATAATCCGCAAGAAAATGAAATTAGTCGTGAAATAAGCCTTAAAGATATGGGAGGAGAGTATAGAATTATGCGTTCAAGCGAGTATAGCCATTCATGATAGTTGGAATTGAAGGAAATGTTGTTAAAAAAGAAGTTACGTCGGTTTGCATTAAAACAGCTTCAGGATTAAGTTATAAAGTTTTTGTTTCGCTTTTTAGTATCGCAAAAATTACAAAAAATGAAATTATATCTTTACATGTAAGTCAAATTATTCGTGAAGATCAACACAGTTTATATGGTTTTATAGATGAAAATGAAAAAAAAGTCTTCGATACCCTTATTAAACTCAATGGTATTGGCCCCTCAACCGCTCTTGCTGTATGCTCAACCTTAAGCCCAGATGATTTTGCACAGGCCTTGATCAGTCAAAATATTGGTGCTTTTCAAAAAGTACCAGGGATTGGACCAAAGAGTGCTAAGCGAATTTTGGTTGAATTAAGTGACTTTTCACTTCAACTCTTAAACGATGAACATACCAATAGCAGTATTCAAGAAGCTTCTATGGCACTTGAAAGCTTAGGCTTTAAAAAAGAGAGCATTAAAAAAGTGTTGAGTAATATTCAAGGAAGCGATACACAAACAATCATTAAAGACGCTTTAAAAAAGCTCAGTTAATAAAGGAAAAAAATGAAAATAGCCGTTTTATTTGGCGCACAAAGTTTTGAACATGAGATTAGCATTGTGAGTGCTATTGCTTTAAAAAAAGTCTTGAAGCAGGAGATTATCTATATTTTTTGTGATTATGAGCGTAATTTTTACCTCATTCCAACCGATAAAATTACTTCAAAACGTTTTAGTAGTGGTGAATATAAAAAAGACAAAGCTTTGTATTTAAAACAAGGTGGTTTTTATGCAAAAAAAATGCTGGGAGAAGAGCATCTTAGCTTTGATGTTATAATTAATTTGGTGCATGGACGCGATGGAGAAGATGGAAAGTTAAGTTCTTTACTCGAGTTTTTTGCTATTCCTTATATTGGACCTCGAATTGAAGGAAGTTGTATCAGCTATAACAAGCTTTTGACAAAACTCTATGCTAAAGAAGTGGGTGTAAATGTACTTGATTACCAAGTGATTCACAAGGGAAGCAATGAGCCAATTACTCTTGCTTATCCTTTTATTGTAAAGCCTATTCGATTGGGCAGTTCTATTGGCATTGGTATTGTCAAAGAAGAGAAAGAACTAGCCTATGCCTTAGATGTTGCTTTTGAATTTGACGATACGGTTTTAATTGAGCCTTTTGTATGTAGTGTTAAAGAGTATAACCTTGCAGGGTGTAAAACAGATACCTTTAAATTTTCTATTATTGAAGAGCCTCAGAAAGAGGACTTTTTAGATTTTGATAAAAAGTATTTAGATTTTTCACGTACAAAAAGGGTGAATGAAGCAACCTTAGGAGCACACGTGGAAGAGGGGATTCGTCAAGCGTTTATGAAACTCTATGATCCTCTTTTTCTAGGGGCTTTGATTCGTTGTGATTTCTTTGTCATTGATGAAAAAATTTATCTCAATGAAATTAATCCAATTCCAGGAAGTATGGCAAACTATCTTTTCGATGATTTTGATCGTATTATGACTGAATTAGCAAATTACTTACCGAGCACAACGCCTGTTACCAAAGCATATCGATACATTAATTCTATTCAAGCAGCCAAAGGCAAATAAAAGCCTTTTTTACATAATATAATACATAAAATTTTGCAAAAAAGGTTTTCGCGTATGACCTATACCAAAAATGAAATCATGACCGCAACAGATATGGTGCGTAATTTTAGTTCTGTATTAGGAAGTCTCAGTAAGGGTGAGGCCAAGCGTATTGTTATCGTAAAGAATAACCGTTTTGAAGCGGTCATGGTTACGGTTGATGAATACGAAAAAATGAGTGAGGCAGTCAATATTTTAGAAAAAATTTATGCCAACACGAAAAAGAAGAGTGATGGCTAAGAAAGAGATTGTTTTTCAAGGAAATACTTACGCACTCAGTTATGAGATTCTTCATCTTCATCAGCCCAAAACCATCCTTTTTTTGCATGGATGGGGTAGTAATAAAGAAATTATGAAACAGGCTTTTGGCAATACGTTTATGGAGTATCAACATCTTTATTTGGATTTGCCTGGATTTGGGAGTTCTCCTCTTCATAGCGTGATTGATACTGCAATGTATGCAAAAATTGTTGAGGCTTTTTTAGAGGCTTTACATGTAAAACCTGTTATGGTTTTTGGACACTCTTTTGGTGGAAAAGTAGCTACACTTTTGGAACCTAATGTTTTAGTTTTGCTTTCAAGTGCAGGTATCGTCGTTCCTAAATCATTTAAGGTACGTGCGAAAATAGCTCTTTTTAAGCTCTTTAAACCTTTCTTTCCGCAACAGTTTTATCGCTTTTTTGCAACCAAGGATATTGAAGGAATGAGCCAAACAATGTATGAAATTTTAAAACGTGTCGTCAATGAAGATTTCAGCTCAAAATTCTTTACATGTAAAGCTCAAACATTTATTTTTTGGGGTAAGGATGATTGTGCTACACCGCTGAGCAGTGGTGAAAAAATTCATGCCTTGATTCCAAACAGTCATTTTAATGTTTTTGAGGGAGATCATTTTTTCTTTGTGAAAAAAGGGAAAACTATTGAAAAATTGCTTATGGAGTTTGTCTTTTGAATACTTATAGATTGATTGTGACTGGGCGTGTTCAAGGGGTTAATTATCGGCGTTTTGTAGTGGAAATGGCAGAAACTTTAGGTTATGGTGGTTATGTTAAAAATTTAAGTGACGGAAGCGTTGAAGTTGTTGTTAATACGGCCTATGAAGAAGATTTAGAATTTTTTATTTCAAAGCTCTATGATGGTTCAATGTTTTCAAATGTGCAAGACGTGAGTTGTCAAAAAATAGAGTCTTGTTCGTTTATTCATTTTGAAAAGAGATAATCATGGAATTATTTATCAATAGCGTTGTGCATATTTGTTTGCTTCTGGGTATAGGATATTATTTTATAACAGCGATGCAGTGGTACAATTATCGATTGGAACGGGTGGTATTTCATTACAATCGTTACGATTGGCATCTTTATTTTTTTCTCCTTCCTTTGATAGGATATTACCTTTTAGAAGGTATCTTCTTACATCTTTTAGCTATCGTGTTTATTGCGTTGCTTACTTTTTGGTACCAAAAAAATGATAAAAAACTGGTTTGGACAGCGCGTATTAAACGATTTTTTCTTTTTTTAATTTTAGCAACACTTTTTCAAGATCTTTTGTGTTTTGTTTATGATACATGCCAAAAGTTTGGTATTATTATTATTCCTTTAGCGATTGCACAACTTCTCAGTATGGTTTTTGAGAAAATACTTTTTGAAAGTTATAAAAAAGAAGCAAGCCAAACATTGATGCACCGACCAGAACTAAAAGTAATTGCTATTACCGCAAGTTATGGTAAAACAAGTATCAAAAATTTTCTAGCTCAAATACTTTCTAAAAAATTTTCTGTCTACAAAACACCACGCAGTGTAAATACCTTAGGGGGTATTATTAAAGATATTAACACTGATTTACCGAAAAATTGTGAAGTTTATATTGTAGAAGCGGGTGCCCGTGCTCGTGGAGATATTGATGAAATCGCAAAACTCGTGAATCCTCACATTGCCATTGTAGGTCGAGTGGGAGAACAGCACATTGAGTATTTTAAAACCTTAGAGAATATTCGCAATACGAAAATGGAAATTATTCACTCTAACAGACTACAAAAAGCGTTTGTGCATGAAAGTGCACATGTACAGCCACGTTTGGAGATAGTCTCCTTTGGTAGCGATATAACACACGTTGTTGCTACACTAGAGGGGCTTGAGTTTGACCTGATCATTGATGGCGTAGAAGAACACTTTACATGTAATCTGTTGGGTGATTTTAATGCTATTAATCTAGCAGCTTCTATTCATGTCGCTAGGGAATTAGGGATGTCTTTAGATGAAATTAAACAAGCCATTCAAAATCTTCAAGGCGTTGAGCATCGACTTCAAAAAATTGAAGCAGGTGGAAAATTAATTATTGACGATAGTTTTAATGGTAATTTAGAAGGTATGTTAAGTTCGTATCAATTAGCTTCTAGCTATAAGGGACGTAAAGTGATTGTGACACCTGGTATTGTTGAAAGTACAGAAGAGGCCAATACACTTTTAGCGCAAACCATAGATGAAATTTTTGATGTAGTGATTATTACAGGAAAAAGTAATGCATCTATTTTGGATTTACATGTAAGAAAAGCACAGAAGATTCTTTTAGCAGATAAATCCCTTTTGCAAAAAGTTTTAGCAGAACAAACGCATATGGGAGATTTAATTTTATTTTCCAATGATGCTCCTGGTTTTATCTAAAAAAGATGTAAATATTTTATGTTAGATTGTAATTATTAGATGATTGTTAAATGATTATACGTATGATGAAAGAATTTGCAGAAGTTAATACAAAGGAGCGAGATGCAAACTAAAAGCTTATATATCTCATCGCTAGAATCAGCCGCGGGCAGTCTGATTGTTACGATGGGTATTATGGAGTTGCTAAAAGGTCGTCTTGGTAGAGTTGCTTTTTTTAGACCTGTTATTGTAGATAATAATGAATCTGATCAAGATATTGGTTTTATATTGGAACATTATGCTCTTAAAATGCCATATGAAAAAGCATACGGGTATACGGTGCATCAGGTTGAAAGCTTAATTGCAGAGAATAAATACAATGAAGTTTTAGAAACACTCATTGAAAAATTTAAAACCTTAGAAAATCAATACGATTTTGTACTGATCGAAGGATTGAACCAATCTATTTTTTCCAATACACTTGATTTCGACATTAACCTTTCTATCGCAAAAAACCTTAGCGCGCCTTTTATTAGTGTATTAAAGGGTAAAGGCAAAAGTGTTAAGGAAGTGGTTGATGAAATTCATATTGAAGCAGAAGCTATTAAAACAGCAGGCTGTCAGCATTTTGCAACATTCGTCAATCGTTTAGGTCAAGCTGAGTCAGAAGCGCTCAAAGAGCTTGCTTCTTCTATTTCCCTTCAAAACAGTCCTATCTATTTTTTGCCTGAGGTGCCAGAACTTGACACACCAACGGTTGCAGAGATCCATAAAAAATTAGGATGTATGCACATTCATGGTGAAGAAAAAGATTTGAGGCGTGTGGTCAAACAGAGTAAAATTGCGGCAATGCGACTAGAAAATTTTTTAGAACATATTGAAGAGGGTGATTTTATTATTACTCCAGGTGATAGGTCTGATGTAATTTTAGGGTGCCTAAGTGCTGTACTATCAAAAAATTATCCTAATATTTCTGGTATTTTGCTGACAGGAGGATTGCTGCCTCATAAAGCAATTAATAAGCTTTTTTTAGGATTTAATGATTTTTCCATTCCTATTTTAAGTGTCGATACAGATACCTATCATACTGCCGTAAATGTTGCAAATGTCCCCGCAACTATTACTGCGCAAAGTGTACGTAAAATTGCGTTAGCCATGGGACTTTTTTCTTCTAATGTGAATATCAAAGAGATTGAAACGATGATTAATGCTGAATCATCTCATTCGTCTATTACCCCTGTTATGTTTGAATACGCACTTTTTGAGCGAGCACGAAGTAATCGTAAAAAAATTGTGCTTCCTGAAAGCGGTGATGAGCGTATCTTACGGGCAACAGAAATTTTATTACGTCGAAATGTTGCTGATATTATATTGTTAGGCGATGCAGAAGAAGTTTTTCGAAAAAGTGCTTCATTAGGATTAGATATTAGCAAAGCAACGATCATTAATCCTGCTACGTCTCCGCTAATGGATGATTTTGTGAACTCCTTTTATGAAATGCGTAAGGCCAAAGGACTCTCTTTGGAAGTAGCTCGTGATAGCATGATGCTCACCAATTATTTTGCAACGATGATGGTTGCATTGGGTTATGCTGATGGTATGGTTTCAGGGGCGATTCATACCACACAAGAGACCATTCGTCCAGCCCTTCAAATTATTAAAACTAAACCAAATATTTCTATCGTTTCAAGCCTTTTCTTTATGTGTTTAGATACTCGTGTGCTTGTTTATGGTGATTGTGCCGTCAATCAAGACCCTAATGCAGAAGAATTGGCACAAATTGCTATCTCTTCCGCAGATACAGCAAGCATGTTTGGCATTGAGCCAAAAATTGCGATGCTTTCTTACTCAACAGGCGATTCTGGCAAAGGAGAAGAGGTTGAAAAAGTTCGTCTTGCCACTAAAATTGTCAAAGAAATGCGACCTGATTTAATGGTGGAAGGGCCTATTCAATATGATGCTGCCATTGATCCAACGGTTGCTAAAACAAAACTCCCTAATAGTAAAGTTGCAGGGGAAGCAACTATCTTTATTTTTCCAGATTTAAATACAGGTAATAATACCTACAAAGCGGTTCAAAGAAGCTCAGGTGCTGTTGCCATTGGTCCAGTGCTTCAAGGTCTTCGTAAACCAGTCAATGACCTTAGTCGTGGATGTTTAGTTCCTGATATTGTCAACACCGTAGCCATTACTGCTATTCAAGCACAAACCAACGATGGAGTAAGCAATTGAAAATCTTAGTTTTAAACGCAGGGAGTTCTTCTGTTAAATTTCAACTTTTCAACATGGCAAACAATTCAGTTTTAGCCAGTGGATTGATTGAGCAAATTAGTGAGCCAATGTCACGAACACGAATGAAGTACAAGGATACTTCTGGGGTCGAGCAGCTTATTGAGCAAACAGCACCCATTGCTGACCATCATGAGGCACTTAAAAAAATGAGTCTGCTTTTAATTGAATCAGGTGTCATTCATAATCTCAATGATCTTGATGGAATAGGGCATCGTGTGGTACAAGGAGGTGCATCTTTTCAAGCACCTGCTATGGTAGATGAGTATGTTATGTCGGAGATAGAGAGGCTTATTCCTCTAGCGCCACTTCATAATCCAGGGCATCTCTCAGGGATGAAAGTTTCGGTAGAGCAAAGTCCAAATGTGCCTCAAGTGGCTATTTTTGATACAGCCTTTCATTCAACTTTACCCAAATATGCCTATATGTATGCATTGCCCTATAAATATTATGAAGAACTAAGAATTAGGCGTTATGGTTTTCATGGAACCTCACATCGATACATTGTTAAGGAAGCTGCCAACTATCTAAAACAAGATATGAACACACTCAATGCTATTACGCTTCATTTAGGTAATGGTGCCAGTGTTGCAGCCATTGAAAATGGTAAAAGTGTCGACACTTCTATGGGACTTACTCCCCTTGAAGGTCTCATTATGGGAACACGTAGCGGGGATATAGATCCAGCTATTTTGTTTTATTTGGCACGTAAACGAGGGTTAACGCTTGATGAATTAGATCGTATGCTTAATAAAGAGAGTGGTTTAAAAGGCATTTGTGGAAGTAATGATATGCGAGAAATTAGCCGCTTGGCACACGAAGGAAATGAACAAGCACAACTGGCACGTGATATGTTTAATTATCGTTTGAAGAAATATATTGGTGCATACAGTGCTGTTTTAGGTCGTGTGGATTGTATTATTTTCACTGGAGGTATTGGCGAAAATGATAGTGAAGTACGGTGTGAGTCTTGTAGCCGCTTAGAAAACTTTGGAATTAAAATTGATGCAATCCGTAATGCAGCGCGAACAGAAGGCATTCGACAAATTAGCACGGATGATAGCGCTGTAAAAGTATTGGTTATTCCAACCAACGAAGAGTTAGAAATTGCTGTTGAAACAATGGAAATGATAGAAAAACATTGTTAAATTATGTTTTACATGTAGAGATTTTCTCTACATGTAAATTTATGATAAAAGATCTTTAGCCAGAGTATTGATTCTCTTTCCATCGGCGACACCTTCACATTCTATCAAGACAGCAGCCATTAATTTTCCTATCTCTTTTAGACTTGAAATACCTTGCGCTTCAATATGTTTAGAAATAATCGCTTTAAGCGCTTCATCGCTAAGTTGTTCGGGTAAATATGCTTTTAGAATTTTTGCTTCTGCACACTCTTTTTCATATAAATCTTCTCTCCCCGCTTCTTTAAATGCAGTAGCAGCATCATCACGCTGTTTAAGCGATTTTTGAATGATCTTCACAATATCTGCATCGCTAAGTTCTTTACGTTCATCTACTTCAATTTGTTTGAGTGCACTCATTAAAAAACGAATAGCATCACGCATAAAATTATCTTTATTTTTCATTGCATTTTTGAGATCATCTTGAAGCTTTATTTTAAGTTCAGACATCATTTTCCCTTTTATTTTGGATTTTCATTCACGAGGTATTTTATAGTATACTTTCGTAAAACAGAATAAAATGGAGTGCTATGAGAGTTTTTACATGTAGCCTTGTTGTAGCTTGTACGTTAGTAGGCTGTGCCAATCATCCTGCTAGTCCAGATATAAGTATGAAACCTCCCGTGTATGTTGATGAAATGCCAACACGTGTGAATGAAAATATGGCTTCAAATCCTGGAAGTCTTTTTGGACAAGGAGACAATCCTTTATTTGCTGATTTGAAGGCAATGCATGTCAATGATATTGTGACAATCACCATTACTGAGCAAACCGTTCAAACATCTTCAGGGAATAAAGCTTTATCCAAAGAGAGTAGCAGCGACTTAAATGCAGGGATGATTACAGGAGTACCTTTTGGTGGTGCGATAGGTAATGTTGCCGATAAAATTGCTACAAAGTCTGCAAATTTAGGTTTTAGCGCAGGGTCAACTAATTCATTTACGGGAACAGGAAGTACAAGCCGTAATGAAAGTTTCAATACAACAATTTCTGCACGTATTATTAAAGTATTAAGTAATGGAAATTATTTTATTGAAGGAAGCCGTGAACTATTGATTAATGGTGAAAAGCAGCTCATTCAAGTGAGTGGAGTCATTCGTCCTTATGATATTGATCAGTATAACAATATTGATTCAAAATATATTGCTGATGCAAAAATTCTCTATAAGACAGAAGGAGATATTGATCAAACGACGACAAAACCATGGGGAAGCAAATTCATGGAAACTATTTGGCCATTTTAATTGTGTTACAAATTATAATTTATTAAAGGATATTTCATTTGGAAACAAACAACGCACCTAAATTTATGGAAAGAGATAAAATTTTCAAAGCTAAAGATATTATTGTTGCACTCAAATATTTTGGGGCTAGTTTTGATAAGTTAAAAACAAATACACCAGAACGTGCACGTGCCATCGTACTTGGTTACAAAGCTTGGAAGTTAGGGTTAAATGAAACACAACTTCGCTTAGTTATCACACGTGATGTGAATGATAAAGAAATATTAGATGTTCTTCAGTACAAAGAAAAGAAAAGTATTCGCAGTTGGAGTATTTCGACCAAAGTTAAAGAGGATGATTATAAGATCAAAATTGAACGATTATGGTGTAAAAAATTAGGTGCACTTTGTTTGATTGGGAAATTAGGACAAAAAGAACTCATAGCATTAGCAAAAGAAACATTTAAAGATCAGCTAGATTGTAGTATTCCTAAAGAGTTTTAACGTTATTTGTGCCTTACATGTAAAGATGTAAGGCACAAGTTTTGATAGACTATGATTTAACCGCTTTTGCCATATCCCACATAGGCATAAAAATACCCAGTGCCATTAAAAGTACCATTGCTGCAATAAAACCTAATAAAATTGGCTCAAT
Source organism: Campylobacterales bacterium (assembly GCA_016930915.1). Lineage (GTDB taxonomy): Bacteria > Campylobacterota > Campylobacteria > Campylobacterales > Sulfurospirillaceae > Sulfurospirillum. The sequence goes on along the minus strand of JAFGFU010000031.1, from coordinate 7,218 downwards.
ATAGCTCGCAATATTGTCAATAATTTGATTAAAGCGTGATTTGAAATACAACGTTACTTTTTCAAGCATTTTATCTAATGTACCACTTTGTTCACCTGCTTGAATCATTTGAACAAGCATGCCTTCAAATAAACCTGTATCACGAAAAGATTCTGTAAGTGAAACACCACGCTGTACTGAAATTTTAACAGCAGAGAGTCTTTTTTTAAGATGAGTGTTTTCTAGCGTTAAAAGAGACGTATCAAGAGCATCTGCAATAGGAATACCTGCACGAATAAGTTCTGTAAAAACAAGGCAGAAACGACTAAGCGTTGCATAAAAAATAATATCCCCAATTAAATATACTTTTAGAATATATTGATCAAAATTTTTCTTAAATTCCTCATTGTTATTGAGTAAATACTTAATGAGTACAATCGTTAAAATAATGCCACCTAGTAAATAAAATCCATAATTATTAATGATATTTTCCATAAAAAGAAGAATTTTTGTAGGAAGAGGGAGCTCTGCTTTAAGTTTGGAAAAGATATCTTTGAATTTTGGAACAACATAAACCATCAAAATGGTAAAAGCAATAGCAATAGCAATAACAACGGTAATCGGGTAGCGTAATGCTTTTTTGAATTTTTGTCTATTTTCTTCAATTTCTTCAAGGATTTCTGCCAGCTTTTCTAAAGATTCTGCCATATTACCTGTACTCTCACCCAGTTCTACCATTGCGATAGAAACATCCCCTACATCTTCTCTATAAGACATAAGCGATTGTGTTAAGCTTAAGCCTGAATTTAAATCATCATTAACATTTTGGAAAATAGTTTTTAAAGCTTTATCAACGGTAGCATTTGCTACCTCTTTTACACTATCATGTATGGAAATCCCTGCATTAGTCATAACGCTAAGCTGTCTAATAGCAGCAATTAAAGAGGTCATTTTTATTTTTTTGCGTACCAACGTTCCTAAGAGTTCATTTTTAAATGATCGAAATTGATCCTCAAGTGGTGCAGATGTTTCTTTAATATTTAAAATAATTCCAGGAACTTTGTTTTTTGCAATAGCAATAGCATCTTTACGATCAGGTGATTTAATAATAGTCTTTGTTTTTTGACCTTTAAAAAGATAATTGACTTCAAAATATTTCATTCTTTTGCCACCCTTATAATTTCATCCAGTGTTGTAACACCGTTTGCTGCTCTCATAAGACCATCTTGATACATATCTATAAAACCTTCTTTTAGTGCCTGTTCTTTAATTTCATTTTTCCCAGCACCTTGCGCAATCATACTGGATATTTTTTCACTAATGACCAAAATTTCAGAAATCATTTCGCGTCCAAGGTAACCCGTTTGTGAACATTTTTCACATCCAGTATTTTTATAAAATTGATAGTTTTCAGGTAGCATATTTTTGATCTCATCGTAGGCAGTTTTAGGTAATGTATATTTTGTTTTACAATGAGGACATAATTTTCGAACCAACCTTTGCGCTTCAATAGCAACGAGCGAACCACTCATAAGATAGGGTTCAATACCCATATCAACAACCCTAGTTACAGCACTTACCGCATCATTTGTATGAAGTGTTGAAAAAACCAAGTGCCCCGTAAGTGCTGCTTGTACAGCGATACGAAGGGTTTCTGTATCACGAATTTCACCAATCATGATGACATCAGGATCTTGTCGTAAGATAGAACGCAATGCCGAAGCAAACGTAAGATTTGCCTTTTCATTCACTTGAACTTGCTGTGTCAAGTTAAGTTGATATTCCACAGGGTCTTCAACTGTAATAATTTTAGTTTGAACACTCTTTATCGCATTAAGCGCTGCATATAACGTAGTCGTCTTACCACTTCCTGTTGGTCCCGTAACTAAGATAATACCATAAGGAGCATGCATGGCTTGTTCAAATTTTACGTAATTTTTAGGATGCATACCTAAATCTTCTATTTTAATCATGACTTTTGATTTATCTAAAATACGAATAACAATAGATTCACCATTAATGGTAGGTAATGCAGAAATCCTAAAATCATATTCACGCCCTAAAATTGTTGCTGAAAAGCGACCATCTTGTGGCTTCCTTTTTTCTGCAATATCCATATTAGAAAGTAACTTCATACGTGACCCCAACGGAGGGTAGATATCTTTATCAAAAATAAATGTTTCAGTTAGCATACCGTCAATACGACTACGAACAATACAATTATTTTCTGTTGGTTCAATGTGAATATCACTAGCTCTGGCTAAAATAGACGTTTTTAAAATAATTTCAATCAGTTTTAAGATGCCTGAAGATTCTTGAGGATTTTCTGCAGCACTTGAAGTGATTTCCTTACGAATTTCACCAATCAATCCTTTAATGCTTTCACCCAACTCCATTTTGACCAAATATTTATCAATTTGAGTAGGATCAGCAATAACAACTTTAAGTAATTTTCGTGGAAATATTCTCTGGACACCTTCTTGAGCATTAATATCTAAAGGATCTTTGAATGCAATATAAATGTTAATTTCATCTTCTTTGATGGGGAGTGCTTTAAATTTTTTTAGCTGAATAAAAGGTAGTTTTGAGGCTAGTCGGTAGTCAATATCAATAGAATCAAGATCTAAATATTCATAGTTTAAATTTTTAGCTAATGTTTTTAAAAAATTTTCATTTTCAATAGCAAAATGTGTATTAACATCTTCAAGCGTTAAATAACCTTTTTTAAAAAACTCAATAACTAATATTAGAAGATCTTCTTTTGTAAAGAAATTATTTTCGATAAGAATTTCACCAAGAACTTTAGTGCTATTCTCTTTTATTTCATTTTTTATTTTTGTAGCACTAAGTTCATCGATGATGCGATTATGGATAAGATAGGTTAAAAGGGGAGTTGCAATATCACTCATGTACTATCCGTTTATATGAATTTCTGTTATTGTATCACGTAAGTTGTCAATAAAGTACTTTATTTTATTCAATCATCGCTCCATTATTAATTTGATGTAATAAACCTTGTGCTGCTTTTGATTTATTGTTTTTTAAATATGCTTGAAGCGCAACAATCGCATCTTCTTTTTGCCCTAGTTTTAGTTTTGATTTTGCAAACCAAATCCAACTTTTTTCATTTTCAGAATCCATATTATTCGCAATAAGTGCCCACTTGTTACTTTCATTATAATTTTTATTTTTATAATACTCTTCTGCTAACATAAGTGCAAAAACAATATTGTGTGTTTTGTCAAATCTTTCTTTCAGATATTGAAGTGAATTAACATCTTTTGTTTCAATCTTAATCATACCTATTTCTTTTTGTGGCTCCATTAATGGTGGGGGTAAAAGTGAAGTATTTAAACTCTCTTCCTTGCTCTTATAAGAAAAATCATTGTCTGATAATGATGGCTTTCTCATAAATATTTTTGATTCTATTTCCTCTTCTTGAACGCCAGAATAACTCTGCTTTTTATCTGTCTTATCTTCAATAATTGGTAATTTTAAAGCCAATCTTTCTTGTTCTCTTTCTGTAGCGACAGGAGGTGGGCTATAAAGAGTTGTGTTTTTTTCTACATTCTCTTGCGATAGATTTTGCTCTACATTTTTACTTACTATAGAAGAAATATTTTCATATTCTTGTGACTTTTTTTCAGGGAAAAAATCAGGATACAGATACAGACTTAAGAAAAAAATCAATAAAACCATAATAGCCAATATCAAAGTATGAATTCTTTGTTTTAATTGATACCGACTAAATTTTTTTTCAAGTTCTGCTATTTCATTGGCACTAAGCATCAATCATCCCCAAACTAATTCCTGCCATTTCAAGATATTTTACATGTAAAGCATCTGCTTTGATTAAAGAAGGCTTATGGTGATCGTAATATTCTAAAATTTCAAACAACCTGTACATAAACTTATTAATAGTCCTTAAATTACCTTGGGTTAATTTCAAAATAATTTTATAATGTTTACTCGAAAAAAGATTTAAATATTCAAAGCGATTATGAAAAAGCAGTTTTTTTTCAATATATGTTTTAATTTCTTCTAGTGAAGCGTTATCAATTTCAATCGTTTCCCAAATACGTGTTTTAAAATAATCCTTTGCAAGGATATCTTCTTTTTCTGTTTTATGAACAGTAAAAAGAAATTTAAATAATCTTGAATCCGCCATAAGTCGAATTTTTTCAATTAACTCTGTAGGATAGAGTTGGGCTTCATCAATCAATACAGTAATTGCTTGATCTTTTGACGTAATATACTTACTCATAACACTCAAAAATTCATTATAATTGGAAAATTCTGGAGATTTTTTACCAAATATATGTTCATAAAGCGCTTCAATGAACACTTTTTCCTCAAAAAAAGGTCTTGGAAAAAAAATAACACGTTTCTTTTTTTTGAAATCATTATATATCTTCTGCAATAAAAACGTTTTACCTGTACCAGGCTTTCCATAAAAAAGAATTAATTTTAACGGTTTATCCAAGGACTGAACTAACTTATCATAAGTGGCTACAGACCTATCTAAATTGATATAATCAAAAATTTCACCATCAACAAAGATGGTTTTCAAAGCACTGTAGTGGCTATTCATAAATCTTTTGACTATACCCTAAATCTTTTAGTGTTGCTTTATCAGTTCCTTTTGCCCCTATAATATGTGGTGTAATCACAAAAACAAGTTCTTTTGTTTTTAATGTTTCTGCAGAATGCTTAAATGCTTCTCCTAATAAAGGTATACTGCTTAAAAGAGGTACACTTGAATTTTCTTGACCTTTTTCAGAAGCAATTAAACCACCTAAAATAATTGTGCTACCATCTTTTACTTTTACAACCGTAGAAAGCTTTTTTTCTTGCGTATCTGGAGCAATCTCTCTAGGAGTAGTTGTCTTTTCATCATCACTTGTATATTTAAAACTACTTACAGAAGGATTTATTCGTAGAATAATTTCATTGTCTTCTGAAATTTCAGGTGTAATGTTAAGTAATACACCAATAAAAATAGAGTAATTTGTATAGGTTACAGAAAGAGTTGCTGTACCTGAAGTTGTTGCAGCATCTGTTTCTTCTGGAATACGGTAATTTATGTTATCGCCAACTGTAATAAGCGCTTGTTGATTGTTCATAGTAAGAACTTTTGGACTTGAAACAACCTTTGCATCACCACTGCTACCTAAAAAGTCAATAAGTCCAGAAACAGAAAAAACAGCATCATTGACAACTGTCAAATTGTTTAATAAAGGAGTACTACTTAATCCTACATCAGAGTAGGGCGACGTATGATACATATTGGCTTTATCATTACTGTTATTAAACATAGAAGTGCTATTTAAATTTAATTGAAATTTACTCCAATCAATACCTGTTTTATTACTACTATCTAAAGCCACAGAAATAATAGAAACATCAATTAAAACTTGTTTATGAAGTCTTTCTTTTAATAAATCGATATATTCAGAGACCCTGTCTAATTGTTTTTTTGTCGCTGTAACCGTAATCATTCCAGCATTAGCATTAATAATAGGAACTTGTGCTTTGTACCCTTCTGCTCCAGTATTAATAACTGCAGCTAGCTCTGCTGAAATAGTTTTCCAAAAATCAAAAGATTCATTGGAAGAGATACTGTTTTGACTTTGTGTTACTTTATCTTTTGCTTCTCCATCTTCGGTAGGTGTTGCATCGACTGAAGCGTTAATAACAGCTTTCCCTTCCCTGACAGAAGAGATATAATCAACCTTAAATGATTTGGTACTCAAGGCCGAAATTTTTAAATAATTTTTATCATAAGTATAAAAAAGATCATTATCTTGAATGACAATTTGAAAAACTTCATCTAAAGAAAGATTCTTAATGTTAATTCCATTTAAATTCTTTGCAAGTATTTTTTCTGCTTCCGCATCTTTAATAACAATACTAAAATCACAGACATCTGCAAGTTCTGACAAAAGTTCTGAACCTGTCGCTTTATTATTTGTTTTGATATTAAAAGAGCGGTATTCGCATGCATTTTTATTTTTTTCAGCAGCTTGAAGAGGCAACAGTGCAATAGCTACTATTGCAACCACTGAAATAAATTTATTTGGAGAAAATTTTGATATTGCTCTCATCTTTTGTCCTTATCACAAGTTCTTTTTTTTCAATTTCATTCTGAAGAATAACACGATCATGGCTAATATTAGTAACTTTAAAAAAGCCTATAGAATCATTTTTTTTATACCACACTCCATTTATTTTTGCTTTTTGATTTAATGTGGCTTCCAAAGTATAAAGAGGTTCAACATTGGTTTGATTGACATCGCCATCTTGTGACGTTTCCATAATGACAATAAAAGGATTTTTGAGTTCATTAATCATAATGACATCCGCACCTAATCTTCTTTCCGCGATTTTTTCAAATAGTTTGTCATACTCTTTGAGGTTATTGTTTAAGGATATCACCTCTTTTGCGTAAAATACAGAAGAAAGGCAGCAAAGACTTACTCCGATTTTTAATAAAGTTTTCAATATTTCATCCCCCAAACAGCGATGTTGAATTCACCTTCTATATTCTTTTTCCCTGTACAATTTAATTCATAAATATCAACAACCAATTCACTCTCTTCAATAGCATTCATAAATTTCATTGTATTTGCAAATGGGCCATTAAAATTAACTTTTAAGTTAAGAATTTGTTCTATTTTTTGTAAAGTTGGTTCATTTATTTTACTCTCTATGACTTTAATTCTAACCGAATATTTTTGTGCTAATTGTGTGATAGAATCAAGAAATTTTGCCCAATTTTCATTATTAAATAATAAATAAGAGAGTTCTTTTAATTTTGTATCAATATACAAATTTGTATTACTCGTTTTTTCAAAGAGAATTTTTGAATTTTCAATATCTGACTTCACTTTTTTAATTAAAAAAGTAGAATCGCCATCTCTTGATACAGAAGCAAGGTAAGCTTGTTCATCACGAAGCTTTTTTTCAACTTCGTTTGCATTTCGTATTGTTCGTTTTAATATCGTATCGGTAATGGGGGAAAAATAAGAATATGAGATAAATGCAATTATTGCAAACAACATAGCAAAAATCAAATAAACTTCACTCTCTTTTTTACCTTGAAAAAAGAGATCAACTCTATTTAGAAATGTATCAATACTATTGTTCATTGAATAGTCCTATAGAAATCTTACTTGTATAAACTTTAAGTTCATCATCTTGGATAATTTTTTCTGTATTAATATTATATTTCTTTAAATT
>JAFGFU010000030.1 GCA_016930915.1 Campylobacterales bacterium | reverse complement strand
TGATTATGATTTGATTTTCCGTTATAAAGCACAATTTAAATACCTTGCTATTGATGATGCGGATGAAAAATACTCTTTTGGTGAGAAGTTTTACATGGGTGGTGTTCGAACCGTTCGCGGATATGAATCAAACTCACTTTCCCCAAAAATTCCAGGTACAGATGTTTTACTTGGTGCCAATACCATGTTTGTCAACTCAATTGAACTTAGTTTCCCATTGGTTGAGAGACTTAAAATGCGAGGAGCGCTCTTCTTTGATTATGGTATGATCGGAGAGGATGATCTTAATATCAAACGAGGCGGTACAGGTGTGGCACTTGAGTGGATTTCACCGCTTGGACCTATCGGTTTGATTTTTGCACAACCTGTTATGGATAAAAGTGGTGATGATAAAGCATCATTTGAATTTACTATTGGTCAGAAGTTTTAATGACTACTTTTAAAATGAAGAAGAGCCTCTCTTCTTCGTCTCTTTCGTAAATATTCTAATCTTATTTAATAATAATAGCAAATGAAGCAGGTTTAAGTAATTGCTTGATTTGATCTCGTGCAAGAAAAAGTTTTCTCTCTGATTCAATCGTAAGAGTGTGGTTTTGATAGCCAAAGGCTATGTTACTTTGCGTTTTATCATTACTGATAGCTTTTGCGAGTGAAAGCAAAAAGCTGAGCCAATTTAATGTTTTAATATCAGGCAAAAGCATTTTGTAGGGCAAAATATCTTCTTCTGTAGGAAGTTTATTGGTATGATATTTAATCAGCATTGCGATTAGTATTTTTTGTTGATGTGAAAATCCATAATTGAGATTATTAAGAACAAAATAGAAACTATGCAATTGATTCTGATAAAATCCTAAAGAGATACCAATATTATAAAGCTCACACGCAACACCTAATTCATATTTAAATGAAGGATTAATGCCGTGTAATGGAGACAAGGTGTCAAAAAGAGATATAGCTAAACGTTTAATATAAAGGTTCTCTTTTTCTGTAAAGCAAAATCTATCTTTTAAACTTTTTAAACTCAGCTTGAAATCCGAATTGAATTTGTGTTGATTTGAACGCAATAAATCAGATAAATAAGCCCCTTCTCTAATGCCCGCACCACTTGTAATCAGTGTAGAGGCTTCAAATTTTTGAGTAATTGCTTGAAAGATGATACACCCCTCTCTCATTGTATCATAGCGATCTTTGCGTACACCGAGGGCTTTTAAACCTAAGACATCTGCACTAATAATTTTATCAATAAAAGGCATGTGTTCAGAAAGTTCATATTCAAATCCATGAACAGTTTTAAGTGGGTAATTGGTTCGTTCCATAATGATTTTTGAGAGAGAACGAAGGCTCCCCCCAATACCAATAATGTCTTTACATGTAAAATGTTCAGGAATCTTTTCAATGACCTCTGTAATAAAAGAGCGAATCTCATTTAAAGGTGTTTTTTTGTCAAAAAAGAGTTCTTTGAGCCTAACTGTTCCTATATCTAATGAGATAGTATCAACGATAATACCCTTCTCAATTTTTGCAAGCTCTGTAGAGCCTCCCCCAATATCTATGGTAACAGCTTCTTGAATTTCTTTTAGATAATTGAGTGCTCCAATGGCTCCATAGTATGCCTCTTTTTTGCCATCTATCACTTTGATATTTATATGCAATTCATTACGAATTTTATTAATTAATGTAGCTGCATTAGGAGCATCTCTAAGGGCTGAGGTTGCAATACAAAGCACTTTGTTGCATTTGTAACTTTTAATAATTGCATTAAATTCTTCTAAAGTGTTAAACGCTCGTTTAAGAGCGGGTTCTTGCAGAAAACCACCAAAATTATAAGCCCCTTCTCCAATTCTTACTCGGGCTTTTGTTTCATTGATTAAATGAAAAGCAAAACGGCTACTTCTTTCAAAGATCGCCATTCTTGCTGAGTTAGAACCTATATCAATAATGGCTGTACGCTTGGACATTAATTGTCGCTATTAAGTTGTTCGTATTTGAGTTTTAACTCTTCAACACTTTCTATGTTATCAGGATCAGGCACAATACATTCAACTGGGCAAACTGAAATACATGCTGGTTCATCATAATGTCCTACGCATTCTGTACAGATATCTGGATCAATGATATAGATTGGATCAGACTCTTCAATTGCTCCATTTGGACACTCATCGCGACAAGCATCGCACGCAATACACTCTTCCGTAATCATTAAAGACATACTTATTTTCCTTTATTGAAGTCAAATTTATTGACGAGTTTATACACTAAAAATACTTTAACGAAATTTAAAGAGCATGTTTTCTTGAAGGAAGAAAAAGAGTTGCGATGGTACCTTGTGCATCTTCACGATTTTTAAGAGTTATTTTTGCCCCTAGTGCGTCCGCTGCATTTTTAGCAAGGAAAAGTCCCAACCCTGCGCCAGTCTGATTTCCATAGCGTTTAAAAGGAGCAAAAAGGTCTTTACTCTCATCAATACCTGTCCCCTCATCAATGACGTAGATAAAAAAACCTTCTGTATTCAGATGGGCTTGAACCGTTATTTTTCCATATTTTGGTGTAAATTTAATGGCATTTTGGACGAAATTTTGCAAAATATGTACCAATAGCGTCAGTTGAATCGTTGTTTTGTAATATTTTGGTGCAATTCTTGCTACGATATCTTTTTCTTCCATCTTTGCTAGAATGGTGTAGTTGTTAATTTGCTCTTTTAAAAATTTGACTAAATCAATTTCAATAGGCTTTTCAAACTGCGCCCCTTCTTGTCTGCCAATTTCTAAAATATTACCAATCATTTTATTCATGTCATTAATTGTCTGATTATTACTTTTAAGTGTTTCAATATATTTTTCTGCTTCTCTAGGTTTGAGAAGGGTGACTTCATTTTTTGTTTTCATAACCGCTAAGGGTGTTTTGAGTTCGTGTGCGGCACCAATGAAAAGCTCTTTTTGTGAGTTTACAAAAATTTGAATACGCTCAACCAATTTATTTATGCTAGAACCTAACGGTTGAAATTCATTGGGAAGTTTTTGTATATCGATAATTTGTAAAAAGTTTTCATTCATATTGGCAAGTTTATTTGTAAGCGAGCGAATAGGAAGAACAAGCATGCGGGAGAGAAAAAGCGCATAAAAAAGAATGAGGAAAATGGCTGTTAAATTGATGATAAGAACATTTTTAAAAATTTTGTCCAGTAAAACATCCGTGTTAGATATATTTTTTGTGATCGAAACAAAGTGATGAGGTCGTTTTTCTAAAGGATAATAAATAGTAAGAAGTTTTTGGTTGTTTTTTTCACTGTGCTCGAAAGAGATACTGTTGCCTTGATTCACTCTAATAGCAATTGTTACTTGAATTTCAGATGGATTATTAATGGAACTTAGTGAAGGATTGAAAATATTGATTCCCATGTATTCTACTGAACTTGTTCGTGAGGATGCAATAATTTGGGCTTGTTTGGTGAGTTCTTGGGTAATATCTTCAAAAATGGAGATTTTAATGTAGTTGTAGAGGATAACGGAAAAGATTACAATCAGTGTCGCCGAAGCGGACACCAATTGTAATATAAAACTTTCTCTTATACTTTTTTGGGAAAGCAAAATCTATAACCTCTTCGTCTAACGGTCTCAATTGTTGAGATTTCCAATGGTTTATCCATTTTTTGACGAATTTGGTTAATAGCAACTTCAATAACGTTGGGTGTAACAAGCTCTGGCTCTTCCCAGATTGCATCAAGGAGTTGCTCTTTAGAGACGATTTGGTCACTGTGGCGTGCAAGGTGTGTTAATACCTCAAATGGCTTACCTTTAAGCTCAATTTCTTGACCTTTATAGGTAATTTTTTCTTCATCTGGATCAATGGTTAAATCATCAATTTTAATGACATTTGTGCCACCAAAACGAAGACGAGCTTCAATACGAGCAACGAGAATATCAAAATCAAATGGTTTACGAATATAATCATCCGCACCTGCTTTAAGGGCTTTGATTTCACTCTCTTTATCATCTTTTGCAGAGATGATAACTGCTGCGGTACGAGGAGATTTTTGTTTAATAAGATTGATTAAATCAACACCATCACCGTCTGGAAGCATCCAGTCAGTTAAAACGAGGTCATAATTACGAATACCAATGTAGTATTCTGCATCTTTGTAATTTTCTGAGCTATCAGTTTGGTATCCAAACTCTTGTAAGCCTTCTGCAATAGTTTTATTGAGGGTTACTTCATCTTCAACGATTAAAATTCGCATTATAAATTCCTTAGTTGCTAAAATTTAAACGGGATTATATCACAATTTTAGCTAGATTTAAAGTTTTTTTAATGAAATTTTAATTTTTCTCAATATTTTATGCTGTGAGACACCCCAACTAAGGCGTTTGAAAGAATTGTTGGCTTTAGAATTTTTAGCTTTAAGGTGGAAATTTGCGGATACAAATTTTTCAATTTTTGGGATAAATCTTCTAAGGCATCTTCTAAAAGAGCGTAGCGCATCTCTTGCATTTGCTCTTTTAAAAACTGAGCAACCGTTGCGTAATTAATGAAATTTCCCTCGTTGTAATTGTAATCTATTTTTACATGTAAAAGCACTTTTTGAGGCGTGTGACGCTCTTCTTCAAGAATGCCGATAATCGCCTCAAAACTCAAATCTTTAATGTGAATACGCATTAGATAACTTTAACTTCTTTACCTTGAAAGAGTCGAATAATATTAGGAATATGTTTATAAACAATAATAAAAGCAATAATCCATAAGGGAGCGTGCGTTTGGATGCCTTCTAAATCATAATGGATAACATACGATGAAACAATAAGCGCTACAAGAGCAAGCAAAGAGGAAAGCGAAGAGATTTTAAGCACTTTGCCAACAACAAACCATGTCACAAACGCTATAAGCGTTTCAATGGGAAGCATCACTAAAAGAACGCCCGCACCTGTAGCAACACCTTTTCCGCCTTCAAATTTTAAATAAGGGCTGTAGCAGTGACCGAGAACTGAAAAAATGGCAATGGCCCAAAGTGTTGAAATATCTAAACCAATTATTCTACCAATTAAAAGGACAATAATGCCTTTGAATGCATCTAAAACAACTGTTAAGATGGCGAGTTTTTTTGCCAATTTTGGGTTGGTTTCTTTTAAAACACGTAAAACATTGGTAGCTCCAATACTTCCACTTCCACTTTCCCTAATGTCTTTACCTGTAAAGAGTTTTGCAAATAGTAAACCAAAAGGAATACCACCCACAAGATAACTTAAAATGTAAAATTGAACGTTAATATTAAAAAGAAAATCCACACAAAATCCTTCATCGAAAATGGGACAGTATAGCAATAATTTTGTTATTATTTCTTTAACGCTATAATGCATATCTTCGATAGAGCCAAAGGATTTTAGGGTGAATAATGAAATATTAAAAGAAGAAATTTTCAAACTCAAACAAGAATTACATGTAAGTATTGTGGCGCATTTTTATCAAAAAGATGAAGTGTTTGAACTAGCAGATTTTATGGGAGACTCTTTGCAACTTGCTCAATGGGCAGCCAAAGATGCTAATCCCTATTTAATTTTTTGTGGCGTAGGCTTTATGGGACAAAGCGTGAAGATTTTAGCACCCCAAAAACGTGTTTTTATGCCAAAAATTGCGTGTTGTGCAATGGCTCGGATGATTGATGTAGATTATTTTGATCAAAATGTTATGTTACTTGAGCAGTCAGGTATTGCAAAATCCGATATTTTACCTGTGACCTATATTAACTCTTCTGCTGAGGTTAAGGCTGCTGTGGGGAAGATGGGCGGATTTGTCTGTACGAGCTCTAATGCGAAGAAAATTATTACCAAAGCTTTAGAGAGCGGGAAAAAGATTTTGTTTGTTCCTGATCGTTGTTTGGGGCAAAATATTGCGAAAGAAATGGGGCTTCAGTCTTGCATTGTGGGAGATGGTAGTGATCCTAGGAAGGCTGATATTATCTGTTACAATGGATTTTGCTCAGTCCATCAACTTTTTGATGTAGAAGATATTGCATTTTATCGAGCAAAGTATCCTGATATTTTAATTGCAACGCATCCTGAATGCAAAGTGGAAGTGTGTGATGCTTCTGATTTTGTGGGCTCAACCAGCCAAATTATTGATTATGTGAAGCAACTCCCTCTTGAGCAAAAAGTAGCCATTGGTACAGAATACAACATGATTCAACGTCTACGCAAAGAGAATACATATGTACTTTCCTCGTCTAAACCTGAGTGTCCAACGATGAATGAAACTACCATTCAAGACGTTTATAATACGTTGATGAGTATTAAAGAGGGGCGTTTTGAAAATGAGATAAGTATTTCTGAAGAGACTCGAAAATGGGCGTATGAAGCACTCAATAGGATGTTTGAGATATGATTAAAAAATTTGTTAAAAAAGCACTTGAAGAGGATGTGGGCAGAGGAGATCTTTTTTCACTTGTTGGAAAAGACAGTTTTGCTAGTGCTAATATTATTTGTAAAGATGTGGGTATTTTTGCGGGAAAACCTTACGTCAAAGCTCTGTGTAAGATGAATAAACTGGATGTTAAATTCTATTTTGATGATGGCGATACGCTTCAAAAAGGGGATTTAGTCGCACTTATTGAAGGAAAATCAAAAAATATTTTACGTTGTGAACGTACTATTTTGAATTTAATGCAACACGCCAGTGGTATTGCAACAAATGTTTCACACTATAAAAAAGTAATTGAAGGGTATTCTCTTAAATTGTTAGATACCCGAAAAACAAGACCGCACCTTCGAGTTTTTGAAAAATATGCTATTCGCTGTGGCGGTGGGAGTAATCATCGTATGGGATTGGATGATTGTTTGATGCTCAAAGATACCCATTTAAAAACGATTGATGATTTGAAGCAATTTATTGTGGAAGCTAGATCTAAACTCCCTTTTACATGTAAGATTGAAATTGAGTGTGAAGATGTTGAATTTGCTAAGTTTGCGATGCAGTGTGGAGCGGATATTGTGATGTGTGATAATATGTCTCATGAGGATATCAAAACCGTTGTGGCTTATAAAAATGAGCATTTTTCACATGTTCTTTTAGAAGCAAGTGGAAATATTACGCAACAAAATATCATTGCGTATGCAAAAACAGGTGTGGATGCTATTAGCAGTGGGAGTCTTATTCACCAAGCAGTTTGGCTTGATTTTTCAATGAAAATCACCCATAAAACTGTGCGTTAGTTTTAGGAACAGTGTACCGTGGCAGATGATCAAGAAAAGACAGAAGAAGCCACCTCTAAAAAAATAGAAGATGCCAGAAAAGACGGAAATGTCCCCAAAAGCCAAGATACCAGTGCTTTTATAACCCTTGTGGTTGCGTTGGGATCTTTTCTTGCCCTTTTGTCATGGATTGAATCTCGAATTATTTACCTTTATCACTACTATCAATCCTTAATTGGAACAGAAATCACCAAAGAAGTTACCTTACAAATGTCTATGATTTCTTTAAGAGAAGTTATTTTTATGGTGATTCCTTTAGCCTTAGCTGTTGCTATTGCAGGTATTCTTGCCAATGTTATGCAAACGGGATTTTTATTTACGACTAAACCTTTGATGCCCAATTTTAGTAAATTGGATCCCATTAAAGGATTTAAAAATCTTTTTGCGCTTAAAAAATTGATTGAAACGATTAAAACACTTTTAAAAGTAAGTGTTGTTATGGGTGTCTCATATATTTTTTTATGGGATTTTACGAAAGAGCTTCCTACGGTTATTTATTTTCCTTTGTTTGATCAGTTATCCTGGCTAAAGGAGAAAATGCTTATTTTAGCAGCAGTTATTTTAATTATTTTTTTAGTACTTGCCTTAGCTGATCTTCTTTTTGTGCGTTATAACTATTTCAAAGAGTTACGCATGAGCAAGCAAGAGATTAAAGATGAATATAAGCAAATGGAAGGGGATCCAAAAATTAAAGCAAAAATTCGTCAAATTCAAATGCAAATGACTCGAAAACGCATGATGCAAGAGATTCCTGGGGCGGATGTTGTTATCACAAACCCAACGCATTATGCAGTCGCTATTCGTTACAATCAAGAAAAAGAGGCAGCTCCAAAAGTGATTGCAAAAGGAACCGATTTGGTCGCTCTTCGTATTAAAGAAATTGCGATGAATTATAATATTCAAATTGTTGAAAATCCTCCTTTAGCACGAGAATTGTATAAAAAATGCAATATGGGCGAAATGATTCCAGAGAACCTTTACAAAGCCGTTGCTGAGGTTTTGGCCTTTGTTTATAAAAGTTCAAATAAAGCACGATAACAAACTCTCAATAACTTTTCAGTAAAAATTAAGTATAATCTGCATTTTTAATAAAGTGGAGTTGAAATGTACAAACAGGCGTGGAAACGTATGCTAGAAGCTAAGCATAGTGTAATTGTCTCGCATGTACATCCCGATGGGGATACATTAGGAAGTGCTCTTGCTTTGTATGCTGCATTAACGAATGCAGGTAAAAAAGTGACACTCTATAATGCATCAAAAGAGCTACCTCTTTGTTATGATTTTTTGCCAAACTTCGCAAAAGTAAAGCATATATTACCCAAAGAGTTTGATTTGGTCATCAGTTGTGATTGTTCAACATTTGATAGGCTTAAAATTCCTCAAGGTAATTATGATATTGTGAATATTGACCATCATCTAACCAATCACTATTTTGGTACGATTGATGTGGTAATAGATCATTTTAGCAGTGCAGGTATGGTAGTCTATGAGCTTTTAAAGGCGAATGGTATTGAAATGAGCGAGGCGTGCGCAACATCTCTTTACACAGCTATTGCCGATGATACAGGTTTTTTCTTATACGGTGATATGGATGCATTAACCTTTTCAATCGTTTCGCAATTGGTAAAGTGTGGAGCCAATCCTAAAGAGATTGCTTCTAAGGTTAAACGACGAGAGCCTCTTTCTAAAATACGTTTGTATGGCTATATGTTGAATCATTTTGATTTACATGAAAACGGAACGATTGCTACGATTATTTTTGATAAAGCATCGCTTGAAGCAACAGGTGCAAAGCGACATGATACGAAAAATATTGTCAATATGCTTAGAAGTATTGTAAATGTAACAATAGCCATTATGATTTTAGAAGAAAAAGAGGGTGGATATAAAATTTCATTACGTAGTAAAGACCTCAATGTTGCACAAATTGCTTTAGCATACCATGGGGGTGGTCATAAAACAGCTGCTGGTTTTGAAGTGGCACCGTGTGACCCAAAAATACTTCGAAATGAGATTGTAGAAAAAATAAAAAGGATGAAAGCTTTATGAAAAGAGAAAGCAAATCTGCGGTAGCAGCATGGATTTTAGGATTTATTCTTGTAACACTTTTAGGGGGAATAATTTATATTTTTACTTCAAGTTCTTTTGAAAGAGAAGTTCCTGAAATTGCTTTTCCAAAAGAGATTGAATGGAATTTAAAAGAGCCTCTTAAGATTCAAATTGCAGATGAAAGTGGTATTCGTTTTGTAGAGGTTTCTTTGTTTGATGGCGAGAAAAGTGTTGTTCTTGAGTCAAAAGAGATAACTGCTATGCAACAGATTATTGATTTAAATGTGACGTTCCCAAAAGCAGGACTTAATCCTAATCAGAAAGTATTTGAACTGAGTATTAAAGTGGTTGATAAAAGCAAATGGAACTTTTTTGCAGGGAATAGTGCGTATGCTAAAACCGTTATTAAGGTCGATACCAAACGTCCTGAAGTGACTATTGTCAATAACTCATATAAAATTACAAAAGGTGGTGTTGCTACAGTTGTGTTTAGAGCATACGACGAAGCTATGAAATCGTTGTATATTGAGACAAATTTTGGAAAAAAATTCTATCCAACACCTTTTTATAAAGAGGGTTATTATATTTCGTTTGTTGCTTGGCCTACGACGGTTGAAAATTTTAGTGCATCTATTGTGGCTACGGATCGAGCAGGAAATGTCAGCCGATCACATATTGCATATTTCCTTCAAGATAAAAAATATAAAACATCGACGATTGCTCTAAGTGATCGTTTTTTAGAAGGTAAAATTACTGATCTTATTTCAGAAATGGCGCCAGCACAATCTTCACTTCCTGCATTAGAAAAATTTAAATACGTCAATGAAGAGATGCGTAAAGGTAATGAAGAGGCTATTTTAAAAGCAACTTCCAATATCCCTCTAGATTTAATAAAAGAGTTTCATCTTAAGGCTTTTTATCCGTTACGAAATGGTCAGGTTGTTGCAAGTTTTGGGGATCATCGTTTTTATGAATATAACAAACAGCCTGTGAGTCAATCGTTCCATTTAGGATTAGATTTTGCAAGTAATGCACAAGCATCTATGCAAACGTCTAATGATGGTGTTGTTGTTTTTGCTCGTGAAAACGGTATTTATGGCAATAATATTATTATTTCTCATGGCTTAGGTGTTTATTCTCTCTATGGACATTGTTCAAGCTATATGATCAAAGAGGGTGATGTGGTAAAGGCTGGAGAATCTATCGCAAAAACAGGTATTACAGGTCTTGCCCTAGGGGATCACTTACATTTTGGTATGTATGTACAAGGTGTGGATGTGAGGCCTGAAGAGTGGATGGATGAAGTGTGGCTTAAAGAGAGTATTTTTAGTATTATAGATGCTGCAAAGAAGATGATTGATCGATGAAAGTAGCACAAAAAAATGTACGAGTGTTTCATATTGAAATTGATGATGAAGCAGTTTTTTTAGACTATTTTAGAAAAAATAGTCTCCTTTTAAAGGAATTTCTTTTGCTTGTTGAAGGCAATATTACAAAAAATATTGCTTTTGTATTAGAACAAAGTGGTGTATGCTATAAAGTAATTAATGAATGTAATATTCGTTTTGGTGGTATTAAAAAAGAGCAGCCTTTGGTAGAAAATATTTCTCAAAAAGAGAGTGTTTTACACGAAGATAGCATCGAAACAAAAGTGGCCTTAAAATTAAAACTTTTTGATCGTCCTATTCGTTCGGGTGAAGAGATTATTGAAGCTTTGCCTATCGTTATTTTTGGTCGAGTGAATAGTGGTGCTAAAGTTTTTTGTGAAGAGAGTATGAGTATTTATGGTATCATAGATGGATTAGTCCAGTGCGATGGTGAGTATATTGTGCTAAGTGGCATTAGTCCAAGGGGACATTTAATTTTTAATGGCGAAATTATTGATAGAGAAGCGTTGAAACAAAACGTACTTCAAAAAATTATAATGCGCGACCATGTAATTGAAATAAAGGAAATAGTGTGAAACAGACCACATTAGCTAAAGCAGTGAGTGGTATTGGAATAGGATTACATAAAGGTGAACCTATTAAAATACGGCTTGAGCCTTTGGAAGCAAATAGTGGCATTGTTTTTTATCGAGACGATGTTGGTTTATCGGTTCAGGCATTGCCACAAAATGTTGTCAATACACAAATGGCAACGGTTATTGGGAATTCAAACCATTATATTTCTACGATTGAGCATTTACTCTCTGCTGTCTATGCCTATGGTATTGATAATATACGCATTGTTGTGGATGGTGCAGAAGTTCCTGTTATGGATGGAAGTAGTGCAAGTTTTTGTATGATGCTTGATGAAGCTGGAATTCGAAAATTAGAGGCAACAAAGCGGGTATTGGTTATTAAAAAAGAAGTAGAAGTGAGTGAGGGTACAAAATTTGTACGGGTGACTCCGAGTTTAAAACCAACTTATAATTTTATGATAGATTTTAATCATCCTTCTATTGGTAAACAAGAATACAGTTTTGAGTTTAGCAAACGTAATTTTATTGAAGAGATAGCAAAAGCCCGTACATTTGGCTTTTTAAAAGATGTACAAATGCTGCGTTCTCGTGGTCTTGCGTTAGGGGGATCTTTGGATAATGCTGTTGTTATGGATGAGACCAAGATTTTAAATCCTGAAGGATTGCGATTTTCCAATGAATTTGTAAGGCATAAAATTTTAGATGCTATTGGGGACCTCTCTTTGCTTGGGGCTCCTTTTTTAGGGGATTATACATCTCATGCAGGAAGTCATAATCTAAATCATGAGCTTACAAAAGCGATTTTAAGAGATCCAAGTAATTATGAAATTAAAACCTTGAGTGCTGAAAAAGCATATGAGTTTGAAAAGGTATACGCATAAAAACGGCCGTTGACATTGTTGTTATTACACTTACTTCACCTTTACATGTAGGGATTTATGAAAATAATCAACTGATTAAAACATTTGAAACGGTAGAGCAAACCAGTGAAGCCTTACCCTTACTTTTTCAAAAAATCTTAAAAGAATATTGTCCTGTTAGACTTTTTTTTGCTAGAGGTCCCGGCAGTTTTATGGCAATTAAAATAACGTATATTTTTTTAAAAACATTGAGTATCTCTTTAAATATTCCTCTTTTAGCCTGTGATGGGTTTAGGTTTAATGAAGGCAGACCCATTCGAGCAATGCGTAATCTTTATTTTATTAAAGCAGAAGGTCTTATTGTTACAAAACGTTTTAATGATGAGATAGAACAAAAATTTATGCTACCTCATGTTTTAAATGAAGCATTTTTCAGTGAAGATATTGAACCACTTTATATGTTACCAGCAGTTTAGGAGTCGTGTGTGAAAATAAGAATTCCCGCAACCAGTGCAAATTTAGGACCAGGATTTGATTGTTTAGGTCTGGCAATAGCCCTGTATAATGAAGTCTCTATTAAACCTTCGAGTTATCAAAGTATTTCAGTGAAAGGCGAGGGTGAAGAAAATATAAAGTTAAAAAAGAACAATATTTTTGTTTCCATTTTTTATGATATTTATCAGGAATTAGTGGGAAAAAAAGACCCTTTTCGTTTTGAATTTTATAATAATATACCTTTTTCAAGAGGCATGGGGAGTAGTTCAGCTGTAATTGTTGGTGCGATTGCTAGTGCCTATGCAATGGCGGGTATTAAGGTAAATAGAGAGAGTATTTTAAATAAGGCTATTGTATATGAAACACATCCTGATAATATTGCACCTGCTGTTTTTGGGGGCTTTACAAGTTCAATTGTTGAACATGGAAAAGTGAAAACATTAAAAAAAGAGTTAAGCTCTGCACTCAAAGTGGTGATGCTTATTCCTGATCGTCCTATGTCAACGGCACACTCAAGAACACTTTTACCAAAATCATATATGATGAAAAATGTGGTCTACAACCTATCGAGGGCTTCTTTACTAACAGCGGCATTTTTTAGTGAAAATTGGGATTATCTAAGAGTTTCTTCAAAGGATTGTATGCATGAACATCGTCGGATGAAACAGATGAAAGAGCTTTTTGAAGTACGGGATATTGCTTTAAAAAGTGGTGCTTTAATGAGTACGCTATCGGGTAGCGGTTCTTCTTTTTTTAATTTAGTCAAAAGTGAAGATGCTTTAAAAGTAGCTACGGCTCTTAAGAATAGTTTTGAAATGTTTAGGGTTGAAATCTTTGAATTAGATAATCATGGATTTCAGATTGTAAAAAGCTGAAAAACAGCTAAATTTTGATATAATCAGGCGCAAAAATGAGTCAACCGATACGAATGTGCATTGTTTGTAGGCAAAGAGCTTTACAAGAAAGTTTACAAAGATTGCAAATAATCAATGGAGAACTCGTACTTTTTTCTAAAACAGGAAGAAGCTTTTATATCTGCAAGGCATGTATGACAAACAATGAAAAGAAAGTTGTGAAGATACTCAACAATAAATGCAAAACAAATCACAAAGCAATGATGGATTTTGGTAAAACTTTTAAGGAGACAGCTACGAATGGATAAGGTTCGCATAACTGAAATAGCAAAAGAACTAGGCATGAAAAGTAAAGATATTATTGAAAAGGCAGTTGATATGGGGCTTGATGTTAAAGCCCCTTCCAGTTCTATCAATACAGAAGATGCCGAAAAATTAATGAATTATGTATTGACAGGAGAAAATGCACACGCGAGTAAACCTTCATCTGAAACAAAAGTTCCTGAGGTTAAAAAGGTTGAAATTGTCGAAAAGCCTGCCGTGATTGAAAAACCTGCTGTTGAAAAAGTAACTGCTCCAAATAAGACAAAAACAGTTAAAGAAAAAGAGCTTGAGACAGTCACATTAGAACCTGCTTTGTCATCTCTAGCCGATAAAAAAGGTGAAGAAGTCTCTGAGAACAATGAAGAATCAGAAATGGATGAAAAAAGTGATCCTACGAATGTACGAAAGCGTAGAGGCTTGGTGATTGTTAAGAAAAAAAGACCTGAAGTTCAAGAACGCATCATCGAAGAAAAACGTGAAATGGTTACACCATACGGTTCTCAAGAGCGAGAATCTTCACGTAGTATGGAATCAATGTTTTCAAATGCTTTAAATAATGATTTACAAAAAAAGAAGAAAAAAGTTAAAAAGTTACCTGCTGAGAAAAAAACAAATGCTGAAAAACTTGATATTGCTTTAAATATTGAAATGACCAATACACATATTGATTCAGATGAAGAAGATATGATTGTTTTGCCTGATTTAAATGAGGGTCTTAAGGTCACAGAAGAAGTCAAAAAGAAAAAGCAGATTGATCCTAGTCAAATTAGAACAACGAAAAAAACAAATTTTGTTATGCAAGGTATTCAAAGAGTTGGCCGTAAAAAAAGACGACGCACCGTAATGACACAAGAAGCAGAAGCTATTAGTGCTATTGAAATTCCTGAAGAGATTCGCGTGTATGAATTTGCTGAAAAAATGAATAAACCTGTGGGCGAAGTGATTAAGGAACTTTTCTCTTTGGGTGTTATGTTTACAAAGAATGACTTTCTTGATAAAGATTCGATTGAAATTTTAGCAGACACATTTGGAGTGAATGTTACCACTGTCAATGATCAAGAAGCGTTTGATTACGTTAAAGCTTATGATGAAGAAGGCGAAGCAGGTGAGCAAAACCTTGTTGAACGTGCACCTGTTATTACCATTATGGGTCACGTTGATCATGGTAAAACGTCATTACTTGATTATATTCGTAGTGCAAAAGTTGCTGCGGGTGAAGCAGGTGGAATCACCCAACACGTGGGTGCTTATATGGTTGAAAAAAATGGTCGAAATATTACCTTTATTGATACCCCGGGTCATGAGGCTTTTACGGAGATGCGTTCTCGTGGAGCAAAAGTTACGGATATTGTTATTGTGGTTGTCGCAGCAGATGATGGAGTCAAACCTCAAACTAAAGAGGCAGTTGAGCATGCTAAGGCAGCGGGCGTTCCTATTATCATTGCGGTCAATAAAATGGATAAAGAATCTGCCAATCCTGATTTAGTGAAAGCCCAGCTAGCAGAGCTTGGTATTACGCCAATTGATTGGGGTGGTGAACATGAATTTGTTCCAGTATCTGCTAAAACAGGTATGGGTATTGAAGATTTACTGGAGACAATTTTATTACAAGCAGATGTATTAGAACTCAAAGCGGATCCTAGCCGTGAGGTTAAAGCAACGGTGATTGAAAGTTCACTTGAAAAAGGTCGAGGTCCTGTGGCAACAGTGGTTGTCGAAGATGGTACGATGAGAGTCGGTGATATTGTCGTTGCAGGTGTTGCATTTGGTAAAGTAAAAGCGCTTCTTAATGACAGAGGTATTGCTGTGAAAGAAGCAAAACCAGGTGAACCTGTCGTTGTCTTGGGACTCAGTGAAGTACCAGGTGCAGGTGAGACACTCATTAGCGTTAAAACGGATAAAATTGCACGTGAATATGCAAAGAAAAAAGCAGAATATTTACGTCAAAAAGAGCTTTCCAAATCAACCAAAGTGAGTCTTGATGAGCTAAGCGATATGATTGCTGAGGGTGCACTTAAAACGTTACCAGTGATTATTAAAGCGGATGTTCAAGGAAGTTTAGAAGCGATTAAAGGCAGTTTGGAAAAAATCAGAAATGCTGAAACTAAAGTTAATATCGTAAGTGCAGGTATTGGTGGCATTACAGAAAGTGATGTGGCGCTTGCTAGTGCGAGTTCAGATTGTATTATCTTAGGTTTCCATGTTCGCCCAACAGGTACAGTAAAAGAGAGAGCAAAAAGCTCAGGCGTTGAAATTAAAACGTACAATATTATTTATGATTTGATTGATGATGTAACCAATATTGTTACAGGATTGATGGCTCCAGTAATTCGTGAAGAAAATATTGGTCAAGCAATGGTTAGAGAAGTGTTTGCCGTGCCAAAACTAGGACATATTGCTGGATGTATCGTAACCGATGGTACGATTAACCGTGGTGTAAAAATCAGGGTTATTCGTGATGGTGTGATTATTTATGAAGGCAGTGTCTCTTCTTTAAAACGTTTCAAAGACGATGTAAAAGAAGTAGGTAAAGGGTATGAATGTGGTGTAGGCATTGAGGGCTACACGGATATTAAAGTGGGCGATTATATCGAGAGCTTTAAAGAGGTTGAAGAAAAAGCAAAACTATGATGGATAAAAGTATTAAAATCCAACGTACACAGAGTGTTTTAAAAGAGCTCATCCCAGAAGCGATAAGCACCCTTGAAGATGAGATGCTTCGGGGAGTTTGTGTCATTGATGTGGAGTGTAGCCGTGGAAAATACGATGCGATTGTCTATTTGGATGGTTCTGTCTATGATGAAGCGGAAAAACGTTATATTCTTTCACATTTAGACCGTGTGCAACGTCATATTCAAACACATTGCATGCAAGTTGAGGGATGGTTTAGATGTCCTCATTTTCGTTTCCGCTTTGATGATAGCTTAGAGCGTCAAAATAAGATGGATGCATTGTTTGCTAAAGTAGCAGAAGAGTTAGAAAAAGGGAAAAAAAGCGATGATTGATACAGAACAACTTATTAAAATTGTAGAGAGCTGTGGTGTGAGCCTTTATGATACAGAAGTTGCTAGCGAATTTGATAAAAAAATTTTTCGTATTTACATCACCTCTAAAGAGGGAATTAATTTAGATAAATGTGCGGAAGTCAGTCGTATTTTATCACCTATTTTTGACGTTGAGCCTCCATTGGAGGGTGAATATCTTTTTGAAGTGAGCTCTCCTGGTATTGAGAGAAAGCTTCTTAAACCTGAGCATTTTAGTGCTTCTGTGGGTGAAAAAGTGAAGATTAAGCTTAAAAATAAAGAGAAATTTATTGGTGTTTTAGAAAGCTTTGAAAACAATACTCTTCAGGTGCGTATTGAAAAAGAGTTAAAAGAGATTGCACTTGAAGAGATTGAAAAAGCCCGTACTTATTTTGAATGGTAATGCCATTTGATGCATCGTTGATGCAAAAAGCATTGGATGCGGCGTGGCCGTATCAGGTGCTGACGTTTCCTAATCCTGCTGTAGGTGCAGTTGTGAGTAATGATGCTGGAGAGATTTTAGGCATTGGAGCGCACCACAAGGCAGGATTGCCACATGCTGAGGTTTTAGCGCTTAAAGAAGCGTATCTTGCGTTAACCCACGATAAACGCATTGAAGCACTGAGTGATTCAATGGCACTGCATCTTTTTTTAAAAGAAAATCATCAAGACCTCTTTTTAAATCTCTCTTTACATGTAACGCTTGAACCGTGTAACCATTTTGGAAAAACTCCTCCATGTTCCTCTTTAATCGAAGCTTTAGGCATTAAGCGTGTAGTCATTGGCTCTTTTGATGAGAGTGAAAATGCCAAAGGGGGTGGAGTATATTTGCAAAGCAAAGGTGTTAATGTCAGCTTTGGATGCCTTAAAGAGGCGTGTGATACTCTTTTAACTCCTTTTACATGTAAAGAAAAACAAGAGCCTTTCATTTTTTTTAAATTGGCTTTGAGCGCCAACAATGTTGCGACAGGCGGGACGATAACTTCGCTTGATTCTCGCACGATGGTACATCGATTGAGGGATTGCTGTGATTTAATGGTCATTGGTGGCAATACTGTTCGAATCGATCGTCCAACGCTTGATGCACGCTTGTGTGAAGGCAAAGCACCTGATATTTTGATTTATTCACATAGCCCTGAATTTGATAAGAGTATCCCTCTTTTTCATATTCCTAATCGTCATGTTGTTGTGGATTCAACGCTAGAAAGCATCAAGAGCTATTCGATGGTGATGATTGAAGGTGGAGCAGGTATGCTTAAAGCAATGGAAGATCAAGTAGAGTGGTATTTAATTTTTCAATCGCCTCACGAAAAAAAAGGCGAAGCAATAGCTTTACCAAAAGGGCTTCAAAAAGTTTTCTCCCAAGCGGTTGGTGAAGATACGATGAGTTGGTATAAACGTGTTTGGTAATGACTTTTTTTGGTATGAAGCACTGATTGTTTTGTTTGCAGGCATTGTTCATGGAACTTTAGGCTTTGGTTTCCCTATGATGGCAACACCGCTTTTTGCACTTTTTTTAGACCTTAAAAAAGCGGTTCTTTTTACACTTTTTCCTACCATTGCCGTTAATTTTTTAAGCCTAAAACGAGATAATTCATTTGGAGAAATCTGGAGAGCCTATCGGTTATTAATTGCGAGCGTTATTGTAGGAAGTATTTTAGGGACAAATTTATTGGTGCTCTATTACACACCTTATTACAAACTCGTTTTGGCAAGTGTTATTCTACTTTATCTCAATAAAGAAAGACTCAAAATTTCACTCACACGAAGTGTCGCAACACACCCTATTTATATGACCATGATTTTTGGTTTTTTAAGTGGTATTGTCGGTGGTATTGCTAATATTATGATTCCTGTTTTGATTATTTTAATTTTAGAGCTCAACTTAGAGAAAAAGCGCGCTATTGGCGTGATGAGCTTTTGTTTTATTACCAATAAGATACTTCAGGTTTTTATTTTTACGTATCATGGCAATTTAACGTTTGAAAATGTTACAGTCATTACACCTTATGTTCTTATTGCCATAAGCGGATTTTTTATAGGTAGTCGCATGCAAGACCACATTGACGAAGTTTTGTATAAAAAGATTTTAAACATTGTTTTATGGGTTTTATCGCTTTATTTGATTTACTCAACTTTTTACATGTAAAGGGTGTATTTATCCGCTAAAAGGCTCTGTGCTTTTTGGTAAAGTTGGGTATGTACTAAAGGTATTTGTGCAATCAGAGGTGCGTATTTTTCATAGGTTTGCCAAACACGCATTGCACCCTCTTTTTTTCCTTTGCAGGCAAGGGCTAATGCGGTAGAAGCATTAATAAGCCCTTTAAGAATTTTTGCTTCATTCTCAGATTCAGGAATTTTTTTGAGGCGTTTCCATTCTTCTTCTAACACTTCATGTCCATCTACAAACTGATTGTTTTCAACCACCATTAAAAAAGATTCAATAGCGTTCATAGGGATGTTTTAATTTATTTTTAGGGCTAGGCTCATGGAGATAAAAGCCCTGTGCAAAATCAATATTTAACTCTTGAACTTTTTGCAGGACTTCTTTGCTGTGAACAAATTCTGCTACGACTTGAATGTTTAAATTTTTAGCGAAATTAGTAATGGTTTTAACGGTTTCATAGGCATTGCCATCTTTATCAATATTTTTAATCAGAGAACCATCGATTTTAATAAAATTGACCGATAATCGCATAAGGTACTCAAAATTGGAGTATCCAGAACCAAAATCATCAATAGCCAAAAGACAGCCATTCGCATGTGCTTTTTGAAGAAACAAACGCACATCTTGGGAATCTTCAATACCTTCTGATTCTACAAGTTCAAGCGTAATACGCCCTTTAAGATTAGGGTGCTGATGTAAAAGATTGAATAAGTGCATAGTCGTTTCATGGTTTAAAATATCTTCTTTAGTGATATTAATAGAAATATCACAATCAAGCTCTAAAGCAACACGAATACTTTCATTGAGAACAAATTGGGTTAATTGTGCGTAAAGATGCATACGTTTTGCAAGGTCAATAAAATGAAATGGAGAAATAATGCGACCTGTTTCATCAATAAGACGAATTAAAATCTCATATTTTTTACGAGTATTGGCTTTTACATGTAAAGGTACAATTTCTTGCATAAAAATAGTAAAACGGTTGTGTGTTAAGGCTTCTCGTAATGTTTTATTCCATTGAATATCCTCTTGAAGGCGCTCTTTAAACCCCTCACTATCATCATAAATGACTAAAGATTTGTGTTCTTTGCGTGCTTCTTTAATGGCAATTTCAGCACGATTGTAAAGATAAGAGAGTCCATTGGCTATCCCAATACGAAGGGCTAAGGTGTAAGGTTTATTGTTAATACGAATGCCTTCTTGATGTACGTTTGTTAAAAGATTTTGACAAAACTGAGTAAAAGATTCCTCTGTCATATATGCGTCAGAAAAAAGCGCAAACTCATCGCCTTGAAGATGAAAAAAGTGTATGTTCTCAGGAAGGTGTTTTTGGATAGTGTGTGCTAGCTGTTTTAAATAAAGATCACCAAAAGATTGACCATAGAGCGTATTAATTTCTCTAAAATCACAAATATTTAAAATCGCAAGATGTGGAGCTTTCGCATTTTCAATACTTTCAAAAAGATGTTTACGACCTGGTAAATCTAAAGAACTTTCTTGTTGAAGCAGTTCAAGTTTTTCAAATAAATCACTCACATCGTGTCGAATCGCCATATACGATTCAATTTCACCATCAAGAGTAAACAGAGGCATAATAATAGATTTCACATAGTAGTTACTGCCATCTTTACGTCTATTTTTAATAATTCCTTTCCATATTTTTCCATCTTTAAGGACACTCCACATCTCTTTGAAAAAAAGAGCAGGTGTATCAGGGTGGCGGACAATATTGTGTGGTTTACCTATTAGTTCTTCTTTTGAGTAACCTGACATGGCAATGAATTGATCATTGACATAGGTAATAATCCCTTTTTTATTGGTTTTTGAGACAATCGTATTCTCATCAATAATTTCTTTATACTCTTCTAAAAGTTTTTTTTGTTTTTCATGTTTGTAAATAAGATGTGCGATTTCTCCCAATTCATTATTTTTCTTTGAAAGGGAAAAAATATAGCTCAAATGGCGTGTCTTAAGTGCCATAGAGATGAGATAAATGGGTTTAAAAAGAGTATTTTTTGTTAATAAGTAAAATAATAAAAATGAGATAGATAATAAAATAATGCCTGAAAGTGCGAGGGAATTTTGTAATTTTGCAATAAAAAGAATGACTAATGGACGATAGTCAAACTCAATATAGCCAACCGTTTCATTATCGAGTGAATGTAATTCTACATGAAAGGGGGCACTGTTTGGTTGATGATTTTTTGCTTCAACCAGCAAGGATTGACCCAAGGTGATTTTTTCCATATTTTTAAAAAAAGCCTCATCTAAAATACGACCCAGCACAAAAAAACCTAAAGGTTTGCTCTCTCTTTTTGCATCCAAGTACCCATGAATAGGGGCGAGAAAAAATTGTATGCATTTTCCATCGTGAAATTCAAAAAACTCTTTAAACTGAGGCGTTTTGGTAGAAAGAGAGCTTAAATTGGGTGTATACAAAGGATGCGTTTTGGGGTTAAAATGGTAGACCAATTCTTTTTCTGTGTTATAGACATAAATATAAGAAACGTTAAATGTCTCAATCATGGGTTCTAAATTGTCTTTACTCCACGCAAGATCGGGTTTATCTGCAAAATCAACCATTTCATCCCAAATAGAGTAGTCAAAAACAATTTTTTTAATTAATGTTTTTTCTAAAGCAAGTACAGCATGGTAACGCTCAAAAACGCTCACTTGCTCTTGTGCAATATGGCGTTCTTCTTCTGTTTTTTTGCCAAACCATACACTCACAAGAAGTATGATGGTTATCAAAAGTATGAGTGTTGTGTAAAATGTGTAGGTTTTTGCTATTTTCATGCATTCAGTATAGGTCAAGTAAAATTTATATTTGCTTTATTTTGAAAAATAAGATACACTATTTTCCTAGAAAGATGAGGTTCGAGTTCATCTTTGGTAGTTTTGTGATACGTGACCTTTAGTTAGCATCCTAAATACTCCAAAAATACTCAATTTTCTACTTTTCGATCTTATAACAGGAGCATAGAATGGCTTTATTAGAGGGAACCGTTAAATGGTTTAACAATGAAAAAGGTTTTGGTTTTATCCAACCAAATGATGGCGGAAAAGATGTATTCGTACACTTTCGTCAAGTGAACAGAACAGGTTACGGCCGTGTTTCTTTAGCAGAAGGTCAAAAAGTGACTTATGAACTAGGCGAAGGTCCAAAAGGTCCTCAAGCTGAGAACGTAACAGGTCTATAAGACTTTAGGAGGAGAATTTCTCCTCCTTTTTTTTACTTTAATTTATAAATAAACTCCGTTCCTTTTTTCTCTTCTGATTTAACTTCAATCTCGATTTTATACTTATCACAAATACTTTTAACAATACTAAGACCTATTCCAAATCCACCTTTGTAAATATCTCCCCTGTAGTGACGTTCAAAAATTTTATCAATCTCTTTAATGCCCATACCCTCATCTTTAATGCAAAGATAAAGACCCGTATCGTTTTGTAATAAAGCAATAAAGAGGCTTGTTTTAGCAGGAGAGTATTTAATAGCATTGGTAATGGTGTTATCAACAATCCGTTGAAATTCAATACGATTAATATACAGCATGTGTTCAGGCTCAATGGAAGCTTGTATGCACATCTCTTTGGAGGAACTAAGTGCTTCAAAGTAGGCAATACGCTCTTCTAAAAAGTCAGAAATAGGCAGATTCTCTTTGGTGTAGGTAATGGTTTTGTATTTAATGAGGTACTCCAAATCATCATACAGTGTAGAGAGGGTAGAGAGTGCTGCTAGTGAGCGATTGAGGCGTTTATCTTTGTACTTTTTTACCAATCCTTCAAGGTTGAGTTGCATAATACCCAGAGGTGTTTTTAGCTCGTGCATGACATCGGTAAAAAAGTGATTCATACGTGATGAAGTCTCAATGTAAGGTTTCAAAAGTAGTTTTAGCAGTAAAAATGTAAGCAAAAACATTCCAATAATCACCACCCCAATGACAATCAAACTGTCAAAAAAAACTTTTGAATGGCTTATCTCTTTTTGAATAATTAAATGCTTTACATGTAAAACATTAGGAGGTAAGGTATGGCGGTAAAAAAGGCTTTTTCCACTGCGTACAAAGGCGTCATTAATAGGTGGAATAGCTTCGTTAATCAGTGAAAAAATAATATGATTGTTTGCGTCTAAAAGCGCAACTTTATAGAGAATAGAGCGAGGAAACAAAAAGGTCTTTTGCACAGGCATAATATTTTGAATGGTTACCTCAAGCTCTTTGGCATAGGCTTTGAGTTGATTTTCTTGTGTGAGTTGATTGAGACGTAAGGAAACAGAGAGGTAATTTAGCAGTGGAAAAGAGACAAGAAGGAGGGTTAAAAAAGTTAAAATCATTGCAAATGCAAAAACACTTTTTGTCTCATTTTTCAATTTTATATCCTATGCCTTTAGCAGTTATAATAAAATCTTTATCGGTTTTATCTCTTAGTTTTTTAATCAGCATCCGAATATCATTCTCCCCAATCTCTTTGCCTTCCCATACCGCATCGTGAATCAGTTCAGCAGAGATAAAATATCCTCTATTTTTAAGAAGAACAAAAAGAAGTTTTCGTTCATGATTACTTAACGGAACTTGCACCGTATCGAACCAGAGGCTTTGGTCATGATTGTGATAGGAAAAGCCATGGGAGAGAGGAATCACATCAAGATTGGTATGAAAATGGTAACTTTTAAGGGTTTGGTTGACACGGTACTGTAATTCTTTGAGGGAAAAAGGCTTACGCAAATAGTCATTACAGCCTAGCTCATACCCTAAAGAGAGATTATTGATGTCTGTAAGTGACGTGATAAAAATAATGGGCACATCCAGTTTCGCTTTGCGAATCTCTTTTAAAATCTCATAGCCATCCATGCCAGGAACCCGAATATCCAAAAGCGCTAAATGGTAGTGTTTTTCAAATAGAGCATCAAGCGCTTTTTCACCATCATCGTATGCATCAACGCTGTAGCCCATCTCTTCTAGGGAGTCTTGAATACTCTCTTTATAGGTAAAATCATCTTCAAGAAGTAAAATTTTCATCGGATTTCTATCTCATGGTTTTTTGGAATTTCTGGGTGTAAACGGGTTACATGTAACGATTCAAGCGTTGGGGTCAGTGAAGCTTTTAGCAAAAGAGACTCTTTTAGTAAAGATTCATCAAACCAGACCCCAATGTAACCTACCTGTTTGTTTTCAATGTCAAAAAGAGGCGTAAAGCCAAAAAGAGTGGTGTTTGAGCGAGCAAATCCTTCTTCGAGCGTTTGTTTACGAATAAGCGTCTCAAGGGTTGGAATACAATAAGCACAATCATCATTAAGAAGGATAAATTCGTTAATAGATGTTTTATCTTTCATCCACTCTCCAATATCGAGAAATTTTTTATCCATTAAAATGACAAAGTGAATTTTTTTATCACTCAGTTTACGGGCAATTGTATTAAAATTAAGAATAACTTCTAAAGAGCCAATGCGTTCACTCTGTTCGAAAACAGGGGCAAGTGCTTTAATGTTGAGGCGTTTTCCAAGTTCTATAGAAACCAAAGGGGTTTGATGCTCGTGCACGAGGTTAATCCCTTTACGAAAAGAGAGTAGCTCATCACCGTAACTTTGAAAGTTCCAACTTCGAACCAGCGCTTTGCCTTCTTTAGAGTGTAATTGGACTTCAAGGTTATCCATATGCAAATAGTTTTTAATGCTAGGAAGTTCATTTTGGAGGGTTTGAAAAAGGAGTGTACGGTTGTTTTGAAGGTAACCTTGTTTCAGTGTTTCGTTATTACTCAGAATAAGCGCAATACTAAGGGCTAATTGTTTTTCATGCTCCAAAAGCTCTTGGGTAAGTCCTAAAACGCTCTCAACACTGTTTTTTGCATCTTCAATGTAGAGATTATGGTTGACTTTATAGATGAAAATTCCCAATGTCAGCATTGAGAGTAGACACAAAATAAGCAAAAGTACGTAAATACGAACTGTTTTAATTTGTTCTCCTTTGTGAGGCTTGCTTTCAAATTATACCTTAAATGCAGCCGTATAAAATTGACGAAAAAGTGACGATGAAAGCTTATGATTAAGCCATGAGAATAATTTAAAGGAGGCATTTTATGAAACATATTTCTCTTATTTCTATGGCAGTGTTGCTTGTGGGCACAAGTACACTTTTAGCACTCGATGTAGCAACGCTCAATCAGCGTGCCAATAAAGGATTTACCCCTGTGGTGGTTAAAGATTGGAAGGCTCCTGATGAGAGTACGATTCCTAATAACCTTTTTGGTGATACCGTACGCTACGGAAAAGCGTTGGTGAGCGAGACATATAAGTACATCGGTCCAGAGGTGGCTGATCCTAAAATGCGTTATGCGGGCAATAATTTCGCTTGTGCGTCCTGTCACCAAGAAGCGGGTACGAAAAAGTGGTCAGCGCCTTTTATGGCAACCATGGGTAATTTTCCTCAATACCGAAACCGTGATGAAAACATTGGTAGCATTGAGGAGCGAGTCAATGGCTGTATGGAGCGCAGTATGAACGGTAGAGCTTTACCAGAAAACGGTAAAGAGATGCGAGCCATTGTGACGTATATGCACTGGTTAGCGCAAGGTATTCCTGTAGGTGCAAAAGTATCGGGAGCAGAGTTTCCACAAGTCGATCGCAAGATGGTTATGAGCCGTGCAGCTGATCCGATTGCGGGTGAGAAAGTGTATAAAGAGCATTGTGCTTCTTGTCATGGTGAAAATGGTGAGGGTGTGAAGCGTGAAGGTAAAGCCAATGGCTATGAGTTCCCAGCACTTTGGGGCAAAGATAGTTACAACACGGGTGCGGGCATGTACCGTGTGCTTCGTGCGGCGGATTGGATTGTAGCGAATATGCCTTTGGGTGCGGACAATCACAACCGTATCTTAACCGATGCGCAAGCGTATGATGTTGCGGCATATATCAACGATTACGATAAACTGCGTCCTATAAAGGCAAACCGTGAAAAAGATTTTCCTGATACAAAAGTCAAAGTGCCAGATAGCGATGTGGGACCGTATGATACAAACCACACCCGTCACCAACACAAATTTGGTCCTTACAAAGGGATTATCATTCCTGCGAAATAAGGGATAAACTTCGATACGGTGTCTGGTTAAAATGGGCACCGTATTCTTTACATGTAAAGGTTTTCTTTACTCTTTTTCTCTATAATAAAACAAAAAAAGAGAAACAATGACTCCTGAAAAACTTCAAAGCGATAGCCAGACGTTACACCGTTTTATTCAACTTCATTGCGATAAAAAACACCATGATGTTCCCAAAAAAAAGGGTGTGTTGGAGGTTGCTTTTCAAGAAACGTCTTTGTGCGAACTGCCCTATCATCTTTGCGAAGAGTGTGAGACACTACTCATATATGCCTATGGAAGGCTTAAAAATTGTCCACATGAGCATAAACCCAGTTGCCGTAAATGTCCCAATCCTTGCTATGAGAAGTCGATGTGGAAAAAGATGTCAAAGGTGATGAGCTTTAGTGGCATGCAGCTAGGTTTAACCAAAATACGCAAACTCTTCTTCAAATAATGCTCCCTTATCTTAGCCATAAAGA
Source organism: Campylobacterales bacterium (assembly GCA_016930915.1). GTDB lineage: Bacteria > Campylobacterota > Campylobacteria > Campylobacterales > Sulfurospirillaceae > Sulfurospirillum. The sequence continues at coordinate 27,843 of JAFGFU010000030.1, read as the reverse complement.
AGCGATGAAACGCCGTTATGGCGAAGCGCTTTATAGTATCCCTGTTAATTTAGAATTTGGCTGTCCTAACCGTGAAAAAGATGGCACGGGTGGATGCAGTTTTTGCCCAGAACACGGTGCTCGTGCCGCCCAAATTGCCGATGCTAAGAGTGTGGAAGAGCAGATAGAAAAGGCGATTTTATTTGCTAAAAAACGCTACAAAGCCACCTCTTTTGCGCTTTACATTCAAGCCTATACAGGCACGTTTGCCTCATTGTTGAAACAAAAAGAGGCGTACGAGAGGCTTTTGAGTCTTTACCCTTTCAGAGCGCTGCACATTGGCACACGACCTGATTGTTTGAGTGAAGCAACGCTAGAGTATTTAGCAGAACTTAATACCCGTTTGGATGTGGTGGTGGAACTTGGCGTACAGAGTCTTCACGATGCAAGTTTAAAGCGCATCAACCGTGGGCATAGTGCACACGCTTCGCTTGAAGCGATTGAGCGTTTACATGTAAAGGGTTTAAAGGTGTATGCGCATTTGATTATTGGGTTGCCCAATGAGAGCTTTTCTATGTGGGAAGCCAGTGTGAAAGGCTTAGTGGAGGCTGGGATTGATGGGATTAAATTGCATCATTTGCATATTATCTCTGGGACGCAGTTGGCTCGTGAGTATGAGGCAGAGCCGTTTCAGGTTTTGAGTGAGTATGCATACGCTGAAGCCTTGATGGCGCTTTTGCGTATCATTCCCTCGCATATTCCCATCATTCGCCTTGCAACCGATACTCCCAAAAAAGAGCTTATAGCGCCTTTGTGGCAGATGGAAAAAGGAGAGTTTGGTGAATATGTGGTGCAAACGATGCGCTATCGTGGCATCAAACAAGGCGATTTGCTAGAAGCACAGCCTCCCTTAAGTGATGAAATACCCCAATCCATAGCTTTAAACGATGGAAGTACAACATTTTACAGCGCTCGTTACAAAGATTATTATCACCCTAAAGCTGGAGCATACACGCAAGCATGCACACTTTTTGTCGAGGGTTCGCATCTTAAAGAGCGTCTTTTGCAAGGCGATGTTGCCCTTTTGGACATTGGTTTTGGCATGGGATACAACACGCTTGAAGCGATAAAAATCGCACAAAAATGCTCTGCTTTTTCTTTACATGTAAAGGCGATGGAACACGATAAAATGCTTCTTCAACAGAGTGCTAAGGTTGTAGTAGATTCTTTACATGTAAAGATGTTGGAAGCACTTTTTACATGTAAACGTTATGAAGAACATGGTGTGAAGGTCGAGTTTCTCAATAAGGAAGCACGTTATGGTGTGCAGGAGCTAGAAGAGCAGTTTGATGTCATTTTTCTTGACCCATTTGTGGAGCATACCAATGCTTCGTTGGTGAGTTTAGAGTTTATCAAGCTCTTAAAAACGCATCTTAAACCCACAGGTGTTTTGGTGGCTTCTACGTCTTTTCAAGCCGTGCATGATGCTTTGATTTTAGCAGGGTTTGAGGTTGAAATGGTTCACTACGTGGGAAGTGACATGAAAGGGGTTATTGCCAGAGTGTTGGAGGGTTCAAACTCTTTACATGTAAGCCATCCTTACCGTGACCCGTATCTGGTTTGGAGCGATAAAAAGATAGAAAGAGCGCATCAAACATCTTACATGTAAAACGTAAAAACATAAAATTTTACTATGTTTTTACGTCACAAAACTACTTCAAATCCCACAAAAAGCCTCTTAGTTTAAAATAAAACAAAAAAATATAAATTAAAATTCGTCTTTCAAATTTACATAAAATTTACATAGCTTTCCTAAGATACCACTATCAAATCTTATGAAAAGGATGAAAGATGACTCAAATGCTTAGCCGAAGAGGTTTCTTAAAGCTCTCTTCAACAGCTGCTGCAGTTGCTGGTTTTTCGAGCATCCCTGGAACCTTAGGTGCCATGGATGAAGTGAAAAAACAGTACAAAGGCAACACCAAGTTTACCCCTAGCATTTGCGAAATGTGTACGAGTTCTTGTACCATTGAAGCACGGGTAGAAGATGGCAAAGGAATGTTTATTCGAGGAAATCCAAAGGATAAAAGCCGTGGTGGAAAAGTGTGTGCAAGAGGGAGTGCTGGGTTTAATCAGTTGTATGACCCACAACGTTTGGTAAAACCGATTATGCGTGTGGGTGAGCGAGGCGAAGGAAAGTGGAAAGAGGTCAGTTGGGACGAAGCATACGCTTTCATTGCTAAAAAATTGGATGAAATCAAACAAAAATACGGTGCACACACCGTTGCCTTTACCGCACGTAGCGGTTGGACAAAAACATGGTTTCATAACCTTGCTCAAGCCTATGGTTCTCACAATCTTTTTGGGCATGAGGCGACCTGTCCATTGGCGTATGGTATGGCGGCGAAAGATGTGTACAATCATGGAAGCATTGGACGTGATTTTGCCAAAGCCAAATACATCATCAACATGGGTCACAACGTTTTTGAAGGAATCGTTATCTCTTATGCTCGTGCCTACATGGACGCTCTTTCTCATGGTGCAAAACTCGTCACGTTAGAGCCTAGACTCTCAACCATGGCAGCCAAATCAACCGAATGGCATGCGATTAAACCAGGGCATGATTTAGCGTTTGTTTTAGCGTTTATTCATACGTTGATTCATGAAAATCTTTACGATAAAAAATTTGTTGAGAAGTATTGTGAAGGATTTGAAGAGTTAAAAGCTTCCGTTGAGCCTTATACCCCTGAAAAAATGGCGGTTGAGTGTGACATTCCTGCCGATACGATTAAACGCTTAGCCAGAGAGTTTTCCAAAGCAGCTCCTAAAGCGGTGTTTGACTACGGTCACCGTGTAACGTTTACCCCCCAAGAGTTGGAGCTTCGCCGTGCGATGATGATGGTCAACGCATTGGTAGGTGCGGTGGAGAAAGAGGGTGGATATTATTTGGGTAAAAGTGCGGATTTTTACAATCAGTTTATTGGCGAGGGTGACCCCAAAGCGCCTAAACTTAAAAAACCAAAAATTCCTGCCTATCCAAAAGTGAGTGTTCCTCGCATTGATAGAATCGGTGAGAAAGACAGTGAGTTTTTCTTAGCGAGTAAAGGAGCTGGAATCGTTACCCTAATACCGCATGCAGCACTTACAGAGCTTCCTGGTGTGGGTTATAAAATTCATGGTTGGTTTATTGCCCGTAATAACCCTGTGATGACACAATCAAATATGGAAAATGTCATTAAAGCACTTCAAGCGATGGATTTGGTTGTGGTTCATGATATTCAAGTCTCTGACACGGCATGGTTTGCGGATGTCGTTCTTCCTGATACAACTTACCTTGAGAGAGATGAAGAGTTTACCGCCAGTGGTAGTAAAAACCCAAGTTATGGTGTAGGTCGACAAAAAGTCGTTGAGCCCATAGGCGATGCACGTCCAGGTTGGCGTGTGGCAAAAGAGTTAGGTGAAAAAATGGGTTTAAGTGCTTATTTCCCCTACAAAGATATTGAAGATTATCGTTTGCAACAAGTCGGCGATAATATTGATTTACTTGCTAAACTTAAAGCCAATGGTAGTGAGAGTTTTGGTGTGCCTCTTTTATTACAAGATAAAAAAAGTGTCGCAAATTTTGTCAAAAAATTCCCAAGTGCGGTGGTGCATGTGAATGAGGAAGGCACGATAGATTTTCCTCACAAAATCAAGCTCTTTAGTCCTAAACTTGAAGAGGTTTCCAAAAAAGGAGCGCTGAGTTATGAGCCGTACAAATACAAAGAGAACGATGAGCTCTATTTTATCAATGGAAAATCAGCCGTTCGTACCAATGGTCATAATGGAAATAACCTTTGGCTCAATAACCTTTTAGATGATGCTGCGGTGTGGATTCACCCCAAAACTGCAGGGCGTTTAGGGATTAAAAATGGCGATAATATTGAGGTTTACAACAAATACTCCAGCCAAAAAGGCAAAGCCCTCGTGACCAAAGGGGTCAGAGAAGATACGGTGTTTGCTTACTTTGGATTTGGTCATGTCAGTAAAGAGTTAAAACGTGCCTATGGCAAAGGTGTGAATAGTAATGCGCTTTATTCGCCACATGTATCGCAAAATTGCGGTATGAACCTGCATATTGCTGGCGTTAAAGTTAAAAAAGCGTAAGGGGAGGAGAGAACAATGGCAAAAAAATATGCAATGATTCACGACAGCAATTTATGTATTGGGTGCCAAGCCTGTAATGTTGCGTGTCGGTCTGAAAATCAACTACCAGAATCAGTCTATCGTTTACAAGTATGGATTAAACCTGAGGAATATCCCAATGGTACACTAGGTTATGAATACCACCGCCAATCCTGTGTCCACTGTGAAAATACACCGTGTGTCAATGTCTGCCCAACCCACGCTTCGTTTAAAAATGAAGATGGCATTGTGTTAGTGGATGTGGATTTGTGTGTGGGATGTTTGTACTGTGTGGCGGCATGTCCGTATCAAGCACGTTACGTTGACCCAGTAACCAAAGCGCCTAACAAATGTACTTTCTGTTACGAATCACGCTTAAGCAGAGGCGAAGAGCCTGCATGTGTGACCGTGTGTCCAACAGAAGCGTTAGTCTTTGGTGATCTTAATGATCCACAAAGCAAGATTAACACCGTGCTTTCAGAGCGTGTGACGTATCAACAAAAAGAACGTCTTGGAACCAATCCAAAAATGTTTATCGTACCAAACCATAAGGGAGGGATCAAATCATGAATCACATCGCAGGCTCATTAGAGCAATATTCAACACTTATATGGCATTGGCCTATTGCGGTTTATCTTTTTTTAGCAGGACTCTCTGCGGGTGCGGCTATGACCTCTTTAATGGTAAAATGGATAGAAGGCAATAACAAAGCGCCTTGGGATGGTTTGATTAAAGCAGGTGCGCTCTTAGCGCCACTGACGATTTGTTTGGGTCTGTTTTTATTGATTTTTGACTTAACAAGACCCCTTCATTTTTGGAAATTGTTGATTCATTATAACTTTAGTTCCGTCATGACATTGGGTGTTTTAGGGCTTTTTATCTATACACCGCTCAGTTTTATTTACGCAGCGATTAAGTTTAAACCGTGGTTATTTGAAACAGGTCCTTTTGCAGGACTTCTAAAACCTTTCAAAGGCATTATTGACAGTATTGGCGACAATCCAGCGTGGTTAGAGCGAACCCTTTTCTTGTTTGCAGTAATTATTGGTATCTATACAGGCTTTTTGCTCTCAGCAATGTACAGTTATCCGCTTTTTAACACACCATTGTTGCCGATTTTGTTCCTAGCCTCTGGGCTTTCTTCAGGCGTTGCGGCTTCCATTTTGTTTGGGCTTCTCTTTTTCAAATCAGAGGTCAATCAAAAAAATGCCAAATACCTTTTGGAGCTTGATCTAAGAGTGGTACCAATGGAGTTATTACTTTTATTTGCACTTTTTGTAGGCATGTACTTTCAAGGAGGCGATAAAACACTCGTTGCTATTCAAGCCTTAACCACAGGTGTGTGGGCATATGTATTTTGGGTAGGTGTCATTGGCATTGGTATTGCTACACCACTTTTAATTGCGGTGACAGCATTGAAACACCATGCGTACCGTGTAGGTTACATTTTGCTCAATTCTGTGGTGGTACTTGTAGGTGTTGTTTTTTTAAGACTTTACATTCTCTATGCAGGTCAAACCTTCATAGGCTAAAAAAATAGTCAAAAGCCCCCATACTTCGGGGGTTTTATTGGTAAAAATAGTCATATTGTGATAGAATTTCTCATGTATCGCCGCCTTAAAGGAATTACAAAATACTATCTGGGGCATTTTTGTGAAATTAATCAACCATACCTATCAAACGCTTGAGGCGTTAGAAGTCTTTGTTAAAAGTACTTTTAAAGGCGATGAGCACTTACTCATTCAACTTTTTTGTGGTGAAGTCGAACACCATCAACTCTCTTCTATTATCTCTTTTTTAAAATCGTTTTTTTCTCATAGCGTACTGATTGGTGCTAGTACCGCTGGAGAGATAGCGTCGGGAGTGATATATTCGAATTCGATACAAATCAGTTTTTGCCATCTTGAAAAATCTCAAGCGAAAGTTTACTATTTTGAGGATGCCAATTTTGAAAATGGAAAAAAAGCCGCGAGAGCACTTTTAGAGGATGATACCAAAGTATGCATCGCTTTTTCACACCCTTTTGGAGAGGATGATAGTGAATCCTTTTTGGAAGGATTTAATATGCACGCTTCACATATTCCTTTAGCAGGGGGTAATGTTGCTGATGAGTTTTTACTTCAAAAAACGTCTATTATTTATGAAAATAAAATCGTAGAGCGGGGTATTGTATTGGTTGGTTTACGTGGAAAATCTTTACATGTAAACAGTGCATACTCTTTGGGTTGGACACCTGTGGGTAAAGAGTTTGTAGTAACCAAAGCACACAAAAATACACTTTACGAAATTGATGGTGTGCCTGTAAAGTCGATTTATGAGCACTATTTAGGAAGCGATAGTGTGAAAAAATTTCCTTACAATGCAATGGAATTTCCCTTTATGAAAATGTCTGATGGCATCGAAGTGTACCGTTCTTTAATTGCTCAAAACACAGATGGTTCTTTGCGCTATGCAGGGCACCTTAATGTAGGAGATAAGATACGTTTTGCCATTGGAAATATTGAAGAGATTATGCAAAAAGCACTTTTGCTTCAGAAGAAGATGGATGAAAAACCAGTAGAAGCACTTTTTGTCTATTCGTGTAGCTCACGACAACTTTTTCTCAAAGAGCATTTAAAGTATGAGTGTGAGCTTTTAGAAAATATTGCGCCAACGGCTGGATTTTTTACCTATGGGGAGTTTTTTCATTCAAAGCATAAAAATCAGCTTTTTAATCTTGCCACCACAGTTTTGGGGCTGAGTGAGTCTGATTTTATGGTGAGTCATGTGGTGACTAAAAAGCCAGAGGTACACTGTTCTACCCTCAAATCACTGACCCATTTAGTTAACACAACCCAGCATGAACTCGATGTGAATGTTAATTTTCTTAATCAATATAAAAAAATATTAGATGCTTGTTGCATGGTTTCTAAGGTAAGTGTTGATAAGGTAATTACGTATGTCAGTGAGCCTTTTTGTGAAATGGCTGGTTTTTCAAAAGAGGAGATTTTAGGTCAAAGTCACCGTATTTTTAGACCCAGTGATGCTGACCCTTCTTTGTATGATGAGCTTTGGGAGACAGTGCGTCGCAAAGAGATATGGAGAGGCATCACCAAAGGTGTTAATAAAAGTGGGCAAACGCACTATTTGCAAAATACGATTATGCCTATTTTGGATAAAAATGGGGAGATTTTAGAGTATATTTGTGCGCATTTTGATATTACAGAGTTGGTGCTTAAAGAGAGAATTATTGAGAAACATTTTAAGGATGAACTCACAGGTTTTGGAAACAGAGAGGCCCTTTTTTACCGTTTAAATTTAGACCATCAGCCTAAATTATTGGTTTTGATTAATTTGGTTGGATTTTCAGAGATTAATGACTATTTGGGCTATGATGTGGGTGATGAGCTCTTAAAAAGGGTGGCTCATTTTTTAATGACGAGTTTTTATAATTACAGCGATGTTGTGTTTCGTATTAATGGGGATGAGTTTGCCATTCTTTTATGTGGAAAAGATTTTGAAAACGATGGCATAGAGACGTTTATTACTAAAAGTATGAAAGAGTTAGAGAAAAAAGTTTTCACCATTCACGGGTATGATGCTGTGCTAAGGCTCAATGTGGGTGTGGCTGAGGGCAATGATGCAAAAGTGTACATGCGTTCGCATATTGCGCTAAAAGAAGCAAAAAAAGAGAATAAACTGATACTCTTTTACCATGATGAAGACGAGGGATTAAAACAAAAAACCAAACACAATTTGCATATTATTCAAAAGATAAAATATGCCATTGAAAATGACCGTATTGTGCCTTTTTTTCAAGGCATTTATGACAATACGCTGCATCAAATTACCAAGTACGAAGTGCTGATGCGTTTACAAGAAGAGGATGGAAGTTATTTAAGTCCTTATCATTTTTTAGAGCAGGCGAAAAAAACGAGGTTGTATGAAAAACTGACCAAGATTATGATTCAAAAGGTGTTTGCTTATTTTAAAGATTTGCCGTTTGATTTTTCAATTAATCTCACCAAAGGTGATATTCTCTCTTCTTCTGTGAAAGAGTCTTTGTTTGAGCACATTAAAAATTTTCAATGTGGGCATAGGGTCATTTTAGAAATTGTCGAATCTGAAGGTATTGAAAATTTTCATGAGATTGCTCATTTTATTCATGAGGCAAAAAAATTAGGGTGTCGCATTGCCATCGATGATTTTGGAACAGGCTACTCTAATTTTTCGTATCTGGTTAAGCTTGATGTTGATTTCTTAAAGATAGATGGCTCATTAATTCGAGATATTAATAGCAATGATGTCAATTTTATGATGGTCGATACCATGGTCTCTTTTGCCCATAAAATGGGGTATGAAGTTGTTGCTGAGTTTGTGGATAATCCCAAAGTTCAAGCGCTGCTGGAATCTTTACATGTAAACTTCTCTCAAGGGTATTTATTTAGTAAACCAGCCCCTATGATTGATGTGAATCTTTAAGTAAGGATAGTGTGTTGTTTGCTCAAAACAGAAGAGATTTTTTAAAAATTGCTACAGCAACTCCTTTTATTCCTGGTAGTTTAGGCGCCATGGGAGAGCTTACGTTATGTTGCGAAGATAAATCCATTCGATCTATGTGTGAAATGTGTAGCAGTCGATGCCCTATGGAGGCTCGCGTGGTTAATGGCAAAGTCGTTGCTTTGCAAGGCAATGCGTATGATAAAGCTATGGGAACTTCTTTGTGTGCAAGAGGCGTTGCGGGTATTTCACAGCTTTATGATGAGCAAAGACTCACACAACCTCTAATACGTGTTGGAAAAAGAGGTGAAAATAAATGGCGTGTGGTTAGCCTTGAAGAAGCTTTAGAGTATATCGCCACCAAATTAAATCATTTGAAAAAAACGTATGGGGCACGAAGTGTTATTTTTTCTTCCAAAACAGGTGAATCCTACGATATGTTACGCTCCTTTGCCTATGCGTTTGGCTCACCCAATGTTTTTTCTCACTGGAGTTCGTGTCCGATTGCGATTGAGAGTGCGTTTGAGCATACCTTTGGTGAAACCATGCACCGTGATTTTGAAAATGCGAACTACATCCTCAATTTTGGGCATAACCTTTTTGAAGGGCTAGACATTCCACTTACCAAAGCAATGGCTCGTTTTGCTTCGAATCCTTCTAAGAAACTCATTGTGTTTGATCCTCGTTTTTCACTGATGGCTTCTAAGGCGAATGAGTGGTATCCCATTAAAGCAGGAAGCGATTTGGCGTTTGTTTTAGCTCTTTTACATGTATGGATTCGTGATGGAAAATACGATAAAAATTTTGTGCAACACTATAGCGTTGGATTTGATAAACTTGAAAAAGCACTCAAAGAGAGTACCCCACAATGGCAGGAGCGTTTAACGGGTATTGAAGCCAGTGTGGTAGAGCGCATTGCAGATGAGGTTTACCAAGCAGCGCCTCGGTGTATTATTGATTGGGGACATAAAGCAACAACTTCTCCTGCTGAGTACCAGCGAAGCAGAGCCATTTTGATTGCCAATATTTTAATGGGGAATGTGGAAAAAAGAGGAGGGATTTATTTTCCCAAGAGTGCTAAACGTATTAATGCTATCTCCTTTGATGAAATGATCCCTACTCTTAATGAGGCTTATCCTAGAATGTTTCCCAATGAGGAGCGTTTAGATGGGGCAGGTCAGCATGGCTCATACGTGTTTGTTCCTAAAGAACATGGCGTGTTGCAAGCCATTCCTGAGGCGATACTATCGCAAAAACCCTATGCGATTAAAGGGTGGTTTCTAACCCGTCACAATCCTTTAATTACCCTTGCACATCCTCAAAAAATGAAAGAAGCGATACAAAACTTAGAGTTTATTGTTGTTAATGATATTTACCTCAGCGATACAGCGATGATGGCAGATGTGGTTTTGCCAGAAGCCACTTATTTGGAGAGGGATGAAGGAATTCGTGATCAAAGCGATAAAGTGCCTTGTTATACCATGCGAAACTGTGTGATTCCTTCTTTATATGGTACGAAAAGTGCCTTGGAGATTTTACGAAGTTTGGCACAAAAATTAGGGGTAGATAAAAATTATAAGTGGGATACGATGGCAAAACTTCGTGTGCATCAAGCCAAAGGAGATGATGCTTTTTTAGAAGTATTGCTAAGGCGAGGCGTTGCTACGTTTGGTATTCCTGAACTTTTTTTAAGAGAGAGCAAGGATGTTGAGCGTTTTGTGGAGCATTATCCAAAGAGTAAGGCTTTGCTTTGTAAAGAGGGCTGTTTTAGTCATTTTTTTCATACCCTTCAAACTCCTTCTGGTAAAGTAGAAATTTTTTGTGAAATGGTAGAAAAGATTTTTGAGGGGTATGGGCTTCCTTGTGCGGTGGATATGGATGTGACACAAGGGTATCCTTATGTCTTAACGAGTGGTAAAAGTGCCATTCATACCAATGGACATACGCATAATATTCCCTATTTGCATCAACTTATGTCTGATAATCCTATTTGGATGCATCCTCAAACGGCAAAAGCGCATGGGCTAAAAATGGGGGATGCTTTTTATGTGGAAAATGGCATTGCTAAAGAGAAGGCAACGGTGTTTATTACTGAGGGAATTCGCCCTGATACACTTTTTGCCTATATGGGATTTGGTAGAGACGCTCCCTCTTTAAAACGTGCACATGGTAAAGGACTGAATCCCTCAAAACTTCTCTCATTACGCAGTGCGCCCGTGTGTGGGTCAATGATTACCAATGTGGGTGTGAAGATTACAAAAGTATAGGGCTGGAAATGGGAAAAGCGTATCGGTTACTGTATGATGAAAATGCGTGTATTGGCTGTCAAGCGTGCAGCGTGGCCTGTCGTGTAGAACACGGTGTTCCTGAGGATTTTTTTAGGCTTCAAGTACGCATGGAGCTTAAAGGTGTTTTCCCTCGTTTAGGAATGAGTTATGAGCGAATGGCGTGTGTGATGTGTGAAGATGCTCCTTGTGTGAGTGTTTGTCCTACCTTTGCCTCCTTTCAAGATAAAGACGGTTTGGTGCATATTGACGAGCGGGTATGCATTACATGTAAATATTGTATTTTAGCCTGTCCGTATCACGCCCGTTTTGTCAACCCCCTAAAAAATGTGGTTGAGAAGTGTGATTTTTGTTATGAAAGTAGGGTTTCAAAAGCGTTATTGCCTGTGTGTGTGAGTATTTGTCCTACGGAAGCATTGATGTTTGGTGATATGAATGAACGTGATTCTTTAGTCTATGAAACCTCTCACAAAGAAGCGCTCATTTTCCCCAAAGCACATCTTAAAACAAAGCCAAAAGTTGCGTTTCTCCCTAAACGTAAAGGAATGAAATCATGAGTCCTGTTTGGGGAAGTATGGCGCAATATGAGATGGTGCATTGGTCATGGGCGATTGCGGTCTACCTTTTTTTAGCGGGGCTTAGTTCGGGTTCTATTATGGTGGCTCTTTTAGTGAAATGGAACCGTCATGAGCGGAGCAACTCTTCGATTTGGGATGCGATGATTAAATCAGGGGCGGTGGTCGCACCTCTTTCCATCCTTTTAGGTTTGTTACTTTTGGTGGTTGACTTAGGACGTCCTTTGTCGTTTTATTGGCTTTTAATTCGTTATAACATTACCTCAGTCATGAGTTTGGGTGTACTTTTTTTACTACTTTATACGCCTATTGTAATGGTGTTTATGTTATTGGTCTTTGAGCGAAGTGTCATGAAATACACTTTTTTATCACCTTTAATTGCTTTGATTCAAGCGGTTAAAGAGCTTCACTCGTATGCCAAAATAATTGAGTATTTTCTCTTTGTTACAGCGTTGTGTATTAGTTCGTATACAGGCTTTTTACTCTCAGCTTTGTATGCGATTCCTTTATGGAATAGCCCGATTTTGCCTATTTTATTTATTACATCCAGTATCTCTTTGGGGATTGCAGTCAATATTTTAATAGGATTACTTTTTTTCAAAAGTACGATTAATGAGGAGAGTATTAAGTATCTTTTGGTACTTGATTTACGGGTTATTTTAACAGAATTGCCACTTTTAGCCCTTTTGTTTATTGGGATGTTTTACGCAGGCGCTGAATCGGCAAATGCTGCAAAAGCCGCACTTTCACAAGGATTTTGGGCGGGTCTTTTTTGGTTTGGAGTTATTGGCGTAGGGCTTTGTTTGCCTTTGTTAACGGTCATGATTGCATTAAAAAGTCATGTGTATCGTATTAGTTACGTGGTAATTAACTCTATGGTTGTGATTGTGGGTGTGTTGATTTTACGTTATTACATTGTCTATGCAGGGCAAATTTATTTAGGATGAGGCATGAAAATTTTATTGTTAGAAGATGATTATAACTACAACGAAAGTATTAAAGAGTATTTGGAACTTCTAGGCTACGAAGTGGATGCTTTTTTTGATGGAGAGAGTGCGTTAGATGCGATTATGCAAAAGACCTATTATCTCTTTTTACTCGATGTTAAAGTGCCAAAACTAAACGGTCACGAACTGATAAAATATATTAAAGAGGCGAATATCACAACACCGATTATTATCATTACCTCTTTGGTGGATATTGACAATATCGCTATTGGCTATGAGCTTGGCTGTAATGATTATCTCAAAAAGCCTTTTGAGCTTAAAGAGTTAGAGCTTCGGGTAAAAGAGCTGATTAAGAAGCATTATCAAACCAGTTCCGAGAGTGAATTTACACTCGCATGTGGGTATATCTTTAACTTCGAGACAGGAGAGCTTAAAAAAGAGGATAAAACGATTGTGACGTTTACCTCAAAAGAACAAGATTTGGTGCGTTTTTTGATTCGTCGAAAAAACAGTTTTTGCGATATTGAGATGATTCGTGAAAACGTGTGGGAAGGCAAAGAGATTAGTTATGCAGACATACGAATGTACATTCGAAAAATTAGGCTTAAAGTCGGGGATGAACATTTCATCAAATCCTCCAGAGGTTTAGGATACAAAGTCGATGTTGTCGTATAATCCGCTACGTTTGGTTTTTATTTATACGCTCATTGTCATGGCACTTTTTTGTGTGCCCAGTTACTTTGCGATTCAAAGTACCATTATGGAAGAGAAGTATAAAGCAACCCATGAGCTTGTTGAGTGGATAGAAACCCATGAAAAAACAATTTTTGCATCCACATCATTTGAAATTCCGTACAGTGTGCGTTTTCACATCAATATTTACGATGCACAACATACCATGCTTTACAACGATATTAAAGAGCCATTGAGCGATTTGAATTTTAGGGTGCGGTTTATTTATCCTTTTTTATATTATCAAAAAGAGGTTCGAGCCAATGAGGGGCTTTATTATTTGGTAGTGCAATTGCAACTCAATTATGCCAAGATTATTTTTTTAACTACCATGCTTTTTTTTATTGTGCTTTTTTTAATTTACGTGATGAGTCATATTTTTATTAACTCCAGTATTTATCCTTACCGTAAAACGCAACAATATATGAATGATTTTTTTAATGATTCGATGCATGAGCTTAAAACGCCTTTGGGTGTTATTAACATCAATGTTGAACTGCTTTCGCATTACAGCGCTCCTTCAAAGCATCTTCAGCGCATCAAAGCAGCCACGAAACAGATGCAAATGACGTATGAAGATGTGGAGTATTACATCAAAAATAAAAAAGTGACCTATAACAAAGAGGTGATTAATCTCTCCGAGTATTTGAGTCTAAGAATTGCTTTTTTCGAAGATATTGCGCTTTCAAAGTCTATTACTTTGGTGGCGAATGTTATACCTAAAATGATGATTTATATGAGCAAGGTTGAGTTACAACGCATTATTGACAATACGCTGTCAAACGCTATTAAATACTCGTTTTACCAAGGTAAGGTAGAGATTACTTTAGTGCAAAAAGATGAAACACATTGTATTTTTAGTGTGCAAGATTATGGGCAGGGCATTAAAGATTTGTACAAAGTCTTTCAGCGGTTTGAGCGAGAAGACTCTGTGCAAGGCGGTTTTGGATTGGGTCTTAATATTGTCCATAATATTTGCAATAAAAATGACATTGATATTGAAATAGAGTCGTATGAAAACAGAGGTTCACGTTTTACCTATATTTTTCAACGAGATAAAAAGAAATTGCTAGATTCTGTTGATACAGATGAAAAAAAGGGTCTTTCATGAAAGAGAAAAAGTTTTTTTTAAGTGCAACATTGATGCTTTTATTTGGAGCTTTGTTGCTTTTTTTGTACCAAAAGTCTATGGCATATGAAGAGGAAGAGGCTCTGCAAAAGCAGATGGATTCTTTGCTTCTAACCTTGCACAATAAAATTAAAGAGACTACGACTATTTCTTTAGCAAGCTCGGTAGTTTTAGCAAAAAATCCTTATGTGATTGCGTGTTTAAAAGAGCAAAAAAAAGAGCCATGTTTAGACTATCTTATTGATATTAAAAACACTTTAGCCCTTGCCAATGTCTTTGAAAATGCACGTTTTCATTTGCATACCAAAACGTTTAAAAGTTTTATGCGCCTTTGGGATTATGACAATACTCATCATGATGATTTAAGTGCTTTTCGTCATGCGTTAGAGAAAATTAAAGCCACAAAACGTCCAATAGATGGGGTTGAAATTGGAAGGCATGGTATGTTTTTACGTGCGATTGTTCCAGTGATGGAAAAAAATGAGTATTTAGGAACCTTTGAAACGGTGGTTGATTTTAAAGCGCTCAGTGATTATTTTACCAAAGATGGCGTGATGTTTTATGTCTTAATGAAAAAAGAGTATTGCGCTATTGCTAATGCGGTGGTGTATGACGAAAAATTAATGCTCGATAATTATACGATTGTCAATCAGCCTATTAATGGGCTTCATTTTATTAAAGAGGTGAACTTTCAAGGTACAGGCTACATTAAAAAAGGGGATAACTACGTACTTTACACACCTATTATGGATTTGAATGGGGAAAATGTTGGATTTTTTGTTTTAACGTGGAAAGAGAGTCTCTCCTTAGCCTCATTTAAAGGCTAAGGTGTTTTCTCGCTTCATTTCGGATTCTATCCATGCCCATGTAAAACTCTTTCATCAGTACCAAAAAGAGATAATCCCCAAACTCCGTGGTCACAATGCTCTCTTTGGTCTCTTTAATTGCTTTGGCAAATTTAAGCGCCATAATCTCTTTTCTTAAGGCATCTTCGATTTTAGCGCCAAACATGATTTTAAACTTTTTCTTGGAGAGTTTGCCGTTGAAGAGATCGACCATCAAGCGATAGTACATACGAGAATTGACATCAAAAGTACGCTCCTTCACCACGGCACTTTTCCTTTGCTCAATACACTCTGCATAGGCATCGAGGGCAAATTCGTTGTGATAAAGCGTGTTATTGAGAAAACTAAACGAACCAGAACCCACACCCACGTACTCTTCATTGTCGATGACGTATTCATCAAAAATCGCCTCTTTCTCTTTGGAAAACGACCAACCATGACGGGAGGGGTAAGACTCTTGAAGAGACTCTTTGATGATATTAAAAAACTCATACTCATTGGTAAGGCTAAATTTCCCCAATGTTTTGGTGACACTGTTTTTAACCAAAGATGAGGTCATCAGCGGATAAAAACTGCTCTGCTCAGGTGAGAGTTTGGTGAGCGTTTCAATATCGTACAAAAGATTTTCTCTGGTTTGGTTAGGAAAATTAAAAATTAAATCCACACTGGTGATAGGTAAAATACCAAGCATCGAGGCAATTTTTGCATAGACCTCTTCGCCTGAGCCAAACTTCTCATAGCGTCCGAGTTTTTTCAAAAGGGTGTCATCAAAGGTTTGAACCCCCACAGAGAGGCGATCAACCAAACCATCTAAGCGAAGCACAGTTTTGGGTTGAATATGATTAGGGTCACTCTCACAGGAAACATGCTTGATGTCAAAAAGTTTTTTCACCAGCTCAATGGTTTTGATAAGCTCCTCTTCATCAATAAGCGGTGTTCCCCCACCGATAACAAGGTAGTTAAAACGATATCCCAATGCCTTTACATGTAAAATCTCTTCACGCAAATGTTTAAAGTAGTGCGTTGCCGCTTCTTTGGTGTAGTTAAACTTATTAAACGAGCAGTAAGGGCAAAACATCGTACAAAATGGAACATGAATGTATAACAGATACTCTTTATCTTCAGGAGGTGGAGGCAATCTATCGGCTGGCTTTTTGACATGTAAATAGTGTTTGGTGTATTGGTGCATAAAATAACTGGTTGCATTGGTAATAATCTTAACGTGATTTTCTCTCATACTCTCTTTCCTCTTTCACTCTCACTGTGAGCATTATAATGTGTCTGTGTGATATTTAGAAGGGGATGAATGTCACAGCTTCTTCACACCAGACTTACGGTACCGCTTTAGTACCATTTCTTAAGAAATTTTTTCAACTTCTCTTGGGGGCATTATAAAGGCTAAGCGTAATTTTTATGTAAATAAATGGTAACGAAGAAAAAAAGGAAAAACGGGGGTTACATAGAATTTTGGATTTATTTGAAATTGTTTTGATGTAAGAGGTTTAAATTAAAGGGAACAAAAAACGTGAAATTCAATCAAGAAGTCTTTTATCTTCAAAGACTTTCTTGACTTTTTATATTTAAGACAGTTTCAATCCAAATAATGTTTGCATGAAATAACAATATTTTCTCGATAATTAAATAAATCATTAATAGTCGTAATTGGAAATTTCTCCTCTTTTTTATCGGAGTCAAATACTGCCAAATATTTTTTGTTACCATTTAAATAAAGCCTTGCAATTGGCTTGCGATTATTATCATCAAGTAAAATACCCATGTATGATTGTGTATCTCTATAAACAACTCGCTCTAAATCAACAACACCAGCTAAAATCGCTTTAATTGAGTAAAATCCTTCTTTTTCCTCTTCTGTTGTTATGATTTTTTCTTCGTTCTCTTTTATTGGCTCTTCTAAAATGTTCATTTCAAGACTTTGTTCTGTTGTTGAGACTAATGCACTTTTTAATCTATCATTAACTTTATCATTAATTAATTGAACAGAAGCTCGTTTCAAAATCGGAGTAAACTGTTCTTTGACCTGCGCCGTAATTCTTCCTGTATAAATATTTTTGAGTATAAATTGAATAAAATCTTCTGATGGATTTAAAAGTTGTTCATTTATGAATGCTTTGATTGCTTTGGTGAATTTTAGTTCGTTTGCAGAAAGTAAAAGTTGGTCAATATTAAACGTTTGTTTTGAAAACTTTTTAATCTCTTGTATCAAAGAATCATCTAATTGATTTAAAGCAAACTCTAAAAATGGTTTATTATCCATTTTATTAGGCTCTTCTAAATCTGTGTAAAATTTATACACTAACCCATCCGTCAAAATTCCAATACGTGCTTCTGTTACATGAAAATATCTGTGTAGTTGGCTTTCAATATTAACGTCTAATTTAGTACCAATCATTTTACATTCGATGAGCATAATGATTTTACCATCAAGAGCTATTGCATAATCAACTTTTTCCCCTTTTTTAATTCCTACATCAGCAGTAAATTCAGGGATGACTTCTGTTGCATCAAAAACGTCATAGCCAAGTTCTCTAATAAATGGCATAATAAAAGATGTCTTTGTCGCTTCTTCAGTACTAATAGTAGCTTTTTGTTTTTCTACTTTTGTTGCAATAGCGTTAAGCTTGTCTATCAAGTCCATATTTTTACCTTAATGTTAATTTATAAAATATCATCAAGTATACTACTTCAAAAGTAATCTTTTCTTTAACAGGAGGGGAAAAAAAGTTGCTTTCTATGAGAATTAGGAAGTGCATTATTTTATTTTACATGTAATAAAGATTTAAGGTTATGTGATTTTATGATAAATATGTTTCTAGGCTAGTTTTGAAGCTCTACGAAAGAGCATTTGAATGATTTTTGAGGCGTTTGAGTTTACCATCCAGCCAAAAAGGAGCAAAAGGAATGAGTGAACAGGCAAAACAGAAGAGCGAAAATTTCAGTGCCCATTGGTAGCGCATGGAAGCATGGAACAATGAAGCGACAAATAAAATAAACAAAACACCATGTGTCACCCCCACATACCTGACAAAAGTCGGGTCTCCAGCGACGTATTTAAGAGGCATCGCAATACCAATTAAAACCAAAAAAGAGAGTCCATCCATAGCACTAAAGAGGCGCACTCTTGTTAAACTGCTTCGTAACATAGTAAATCCTTGACGAAAAAAGTATCATAACTAAAGATTTTAAATTGTTATTAAATAGAACCTTCTGCCCGTTTAAAATTGAGTTATAATGAAGCTAGAAAATCTTTACATGTAAAGGAGATGCGATGAAAGTGTTAAGGTATTTTTTCATGGGTTTATTGATGAGTGCATCCATGCTTTTGGGTGCTGATTTTGGCTGGATGTCACAGCTAAATACACGCTATTCGTCCAATCCAACAGGGCTTCATTCGGGACTTAATGAGCGATTTAATGTCGGCGATGCCGTGATTTCAAGTGTGGTAAAGAGTGTGGCAAATCCTGCGGATGCGTATATGGTGTTGAAATTAGCCGAGATGTCAGGGCTTAGTTCAAGTGCGGTTTTAAAGCGTTATGAAGCGAACAAACATCAAGGATGGGGCGCTTTGGCGCAAAGTTTGGGGATAAAACCAGGTTCTGCTGAGTTTAAAGCACTCAAAGCGGGACACGATATGGACAGCGTTTCAAAGAAAAATGTCAAAGATAAAAAAGACGTTCGTGAAAAGTCAAATCAAAAGTCAAATGCTAAAAAAGATAAAGAGGATGATTTTACAGAAAAATCCAAAGGCAAAGGCAAAAACCAATAGCATTTTAAAATTGCGTTAAATCGGTTATAATTGCGAAAAAACTCAAAGGATTTTTCAATGCAAACGTATGCATGTGGACACATTAACCCCGATTCTGATTCGATAGTATCGGCGATTTCTCTCTCGTATCTCAAAACAAAATTGGGTGAAACCTGCACACCCGCACGTCAAGGCGAACTTAGCCCCGAGACAAAATTTATCCTCAGTACCTTTAAACTTGAAGCACCGATGCTCAAAAATGACTTCTCAGGGGATAATCTCTACATTACGGATTATTCAGACCTCGCACAAGCGCCTCACAATCTCAAAGAGACGAACATTTTAGGCATTGTAGATCATCATAAACTCGGTGACATTACCACCACGACACCGCTTGAGTGTTGGATTCGCCCTGTTGGCTGTACCAATACGATTGTCAAAGAGATGTTTGACCACTATAAAATCGACATTCCAAAAGATATCGCTGGAGCGATGATGCTCGCTATCTTAAGTGACACGGTACTCTTTAAATCCCCAACATGTACCAAAGCCGATACCAAAGCGGTCAAAGAGTTGGCGCAAATTGCGGGTGTGGAAGATTTTAAGGCACTGGGTATGGAGATGTTTTTAGTCAAATCAGCGGTCAAAGGCGCAAGCCCACGTTCCCTCTTACTTCGTGATTATAAAGATTTTGAGATGGGTGGTAATAAAATTGGCATCGGTCAGCTTGAAGTAGTGGATTTAAAAGTCTTTGATGAGATGAAAGAAGCACTTTTTGCCGACATGAAAGCCTACAAAGAAGAGGGCAATCGCCACACCGTGATGCTTTTATTGACAGACATTATGGTTGAGGGTTCTCAATTTTTAGTGGTAAGCGATGATGAGAGCAAAATTGAAAACGCATTTAACACAAAATTACTCAACCATGAAATGTGGGTCGATAAAATTTTAAGCCGTAAAAAACAGGTGATTCCTGTCATGGAAAAGCAGTTTTAAAAGCGCTTTTGTGAAAAAGAGTCTGCTTAAAAAACGCTACCTTCTTCAAAACCCCAAAGAAGCAGTGCGCACCTTTGCCACTGCTTTTACTTCTTATGAGAAGCTCTTTTTAGGGCTTTACCTTGAAAATGACATTTCGTATTCGACTCCTTTGGGTGTTTTGAGACTTCGTTTTGAAAACCTTGAGGAGATAGGTCTCTTTGAGCGTGTATGTGCTGCGTATATCTGCAAAGAGGTGAGTGAAGATAAGCGCTATAAAAATCGTTTTCTCTCTTTATTTGGGTTGCCAGAGCGTTATGACTTTTCGCTTGAGGAGGTTTTTAAACGGTGTGATGCACCTAAAATGCACTCTTTTGAATTTGCTTTACGAGGCGGTATGAGCAGCCAAAAAGTCTTAAAAGTGTTGCTCTATCAGCAGA
Organism: Campylobacterales bacterium; assembly: GCA_016930915.1. Taxonomy (GTDB): domain Bacteria; phylum Campylobacterota; class Campylobacteria; order Campylobacterales; family Sulfurospirillaceae; genus Sulfurospirillum. Next base: position 7,530 of record JAFGFU010000030.1, on the reverse strand, counting down.
TGAAATTTTTAGAAAATGCGATTTTAGAGCTTTTGGAAGATGAAGCAAAAGCCCCTAAACGCTTAAGTCTATGCGCACGCAGGAGTATCGCCCTTTTGGAGTTAGGGAGCTCTTTATTTGATGCTTCTTTGTGTGGCAGTCTGATAGAGAAATTATCGCTCTTTACATGTAAAGAGAGGATTTTTTTACTGCGTTTTGTTCATACCGAGGCGTATAAAACCTTTAAGATGGATATGGACTTTTTTTTAAGAGAGCAAAGTGGGTTTTATCTTTTAGAAAAGAGTGAGATGCCCTTGCTTTTTTTACTGAAAAGAAAGCACAAAAAAGGGGGTGCTTTGGTGGCAAAAAGGCTTAGAAAAGCGCTGATTTAAAATTAAATGTTCATTTGCTACAATAAGAGATAATTAGATGTATAAGGGATGATTTTGGAGACCAACGAAAATAAACAGCAAAAAATTGTTCAAATGTTTGATGAAATCGCAGGAACGTATGACACTGCTAACCGTGTTTTGAGTATGGGTATTGACATTCAATGGCGCAAAACCGCCTGCGATGAAACGTTTGCACGGTATCAAAAGCCCATCGAACTCATTGTAGATGTGGCATGTGGCACAGGCGATATGATGGGATACTGGGCAAAACAGGCGAAAAAAGCAGGACGTGAAATAGGAAAAATTTTAGGCGTAGACCCATCCGTTGGCATGACCGATGTGGGTAAACAAAAATTTCCAGAATTTGAGTTTGTGATTTCTGAGGCAACAGCGCTTCCTTTGGAGAATGAGAGTGCGGATATTTTAAGTATCAGTTATGGCATTCGCAATGTGGTGAAGCGTCAAGACGCATTCAAAGAGTTTGCCCGTGTGGTAAAAACTGGCGGTTATGTGGTGATTTTAGAGTTTACCAAAGATGATAAAAAAGGTTTTTTCTTTGCGCTGAAAGATTTTTATTTGAACAAAGTTCTTCCTATTTTAGGAGGACTTATCTCTAAAAATAAAGCCGCCTATGAGTATCTCCCTAACTCCATTGAAGGGTTTCTCACCGCTTCAATGCTTCAAAAAGAGCTGAGCGACGCAGGGTTTGAGACAGAATTTTGCAAAAGCTTCTCTATGGATATTTCAACCCTTGTGATTGCCAAAAAACGCTAATGAGTCAAACTCTTAGCGTTTCAACGCTGAACAACCAAGTCAAATCTTTGCTTGAGGCAACCTTTTTACATGTAAGTGTAGAAGGGGAGGTTTCAAGACCTACCTATCATAGTTCAGGACATCTCTACTTTACCCTCAAAGATGCGGACTCTTCTATCTCGTGCGTGATGTTTAAGGGCAATACGAGAAGCCTCAAATTTCAAGTTGAAGAGGGGCTTTCTGTGGTGGTGCATGGTGCCATTTCGGTTTTCTCACCTCGTGGAACCTACCAAATCAACTGTACCTCTATGGAACCCTCAGGCAGTGGGGCACTAGCACTGGCGTACGAACAGCTCAAAGCAAAACTCGGGGCTAAAGGATACTTTGATGCGGAGCGTAAAAAGCCTTTGCCTCGCTTTGTAAGGCACATCGCTCTGGTTACATCCAGCACAGGTGCGGCACTGCAAGATATGCTCAGAGTTGCTACCAAACGTTGGCCTTTGGTGAAAATTACCCTGATTGATACGTTGGTGCAAGGAGAGGGTGCGAAGTTGGCCATTGCCTCGAACATTGCTCGTGCGGATGCGTTGGGTGTGGATGTCATCATCGTGGGGCGAGGGGGTGGTAGCGTGGAGGATTTGTGGGCGTTTAACGAAGAGATGGTCGCCGATGCCATCTTTACATGTAAAACTCCTGTGGTCTCTTCGGTTGGGCATGAGATAGATTATGTGATTAGCGATTTTGTCGCCGATGTAAGAGCGCCAACGCCTTCATCTGCAATGGAGATGATACTTCCTGATAGCGCAGAGATGCTTCAACGTCTTGATAGCATGATGGAGCAGTCTCATCTGCTTTTTAGACGAATGATTCACACCAAAGAGGAGCAGTTAGAACAGCTCAAACGTCTCTTTGCCAAACGCTCCATCGATGAAAAACTCTCCCTAATGAAGAGCGAAGTGACACTTCTTCAGCGTCAATTAAACGATAAAATTCTTCTGCTTCAGCGTGAAAAATCGGCTCAAATTTCACTTTTGAGAGAGCAACTGAGTTTTCAAACAAGGCAAAATTTAGTGAAAAAAGAGCAACTCTTAAGCTCTTATAGCCTTGCGCTCAATGCCAAAGAGCCAAGCCGTGACCAAAAAGAGTGTTATGCCCAAGTGGTTAAAGCGGGGAAAAAGGTAGCACTCGAAAAGATTGCAGAGGGAGAGACGTTTGAGTTACAAACGCCTCATACGATTTTAACGGCGCAAGCACTGCACTATCGAAAGCTTTAATTAAAAAGTTGCAGGTACTTCTCTTTCTCCTCTTCGCTTAAAAATGAGGCTTTAAAGCTGTTTTTTGCTAACGCCACAAGGTCATGTTTACTCGCGCCCAAATCATGGGCTAATGCCACATAGTTTTCATTGAGGTAGCCTCCAAAATAGGCTGGGTCATCGGAATTGACGGTGACTAAAACACCTTGATGCAAGAGTTTTAAAATATTGTGATTTTTCATGGCATCCACAGCGCAGAGTTTGATATTTGAGAGTGGACACACGGTAAGGGCAAGTTGTTTTTCGATGAGAAAATCGACTAAGGTTGCATCTTCATCGCAACGAATCCCATGGTCAATACGGTTTACATGTAAAAGGTTAATGGCTTCCCAAATGTAAGAACTATCGCCCTCTTCGCCTGCGTGGGCGACGATTTTATATCCTTCTTGTCGTGCGAGTTTAAAAACCCTCTCAAACTTCGAAGGAGGATGTCCTACTTCACTTGAATCTAACCCTACTCCTATAATATGATGTTTGAACGGCAAGGATTCTTTAAGGGTTTCGTACGCCTCTTTTTCACTGAGGTGACGTAAAAAACACATAATTAAAAAGGAGCTAATGCCCAACTCTTTTTTCGCTTTTTGAAGTGCTTTGATAATGCCACGCACCACCACACCAAAAGCAATCCCTCGTTTTGTATGGGTTTGTGGGTCAAAAAAGATTTCTACATGTAAAATGTTTTGCGCTTTGCATTTTTGCAAATACGCCCACGTTAAATCAAAAAAATCAATCTCTTCAATGAGCACACTCGCCCCTGCGTAATAGAGGTCTAAAAAGGATTGTAAGGAGTTGAAATTATACGCCGCACGCACCTCTTGAATGCTTTCATACGGAAGGGCTATCTCATTTTTTTGTGCCAATTTAAACATCAATTCTGGCTCTAACGTTCCTTCAATGTGAAGGTGTAGCTCAGCTTTTGGAAGGTTTTGAATGAAGCGTTTCATACGACCTCTTTTTTTTGAAGTATTATAGCAATTTCACGCCACTTTGTTAAAAAATTACCTTAAAGAATTTTAAGAAATAAAATGTATAATTTTGGCGAAACTTATTTCTCAGGGCAGGGTGTGATTCCCTACTGGCGGTAATCTTTTTGAAAGAGAGTCCGCGAGCGCTTTTGTCTTTACATGTAAAGCTAAAAGGTCAGCAGATTTGGTGCGATGCCAAAACCAACGGTTAAAGTCCGGATGAGAGAGAATGTAGTCTATGATTGCCATTGTTTGTGACAAGTTCAGTGCTATATTTAAAAATGCCCTGATTCAAGTTTACTCTAAACCAAAGGGTTTACCATGAATCAAATGTGTGCGAATTTCTCGTTAGAATACTCCGTTTCGCTTGCTCTAAAAGCGCTTCAAAACAAAAAAGGTGTCATTGTCATGGATCGTTATGATCGTGAAAATGAAGCCGATATTATCTTTCATGCCGAGTCTTTAACCCCTGAGCAAATGGCGCTTCTCATTCGTGAGTGCAGTGGCATTGTCTGTTTGTGTTTACCACCCCAAAAAGTGGAAGAACTAGGTCTTCCCATGATGGTCTCTCACAACGAGTCCAAATTTCAAACTGGTTTTACCATCTCCATCGAAGCCAAAGAGGGCGTGACCACAGGCGTGAGTGCGAAAGACAGAGTCACCACTATTCAAGCCGCCATTCATGCGGATGGCAAAGCAAAAATCGTCTCCCCAGGGCATGTGTTTCCTTTGCGTGCACGAGAAAATGGGGTCTTAGAGCGTGAGGGTCATACGGAAGCATCGGTTGATTTGATGAAACTAGCGGGGCTTTCACCCTACGCTGTGCTGTGTGAAATGACCAATGCCGATGGAACCATGAGTGTGGGAGAAGAGATACTCTCTTTTGCGCAAAAACACGACTTTCCTATGGTGAGTATTGATGAGATTATTGCTTATCGGAAGATGCTTCAAGCACAAAACGCTTAAACTCACCAAAGAGCTTACTGGCGTATTTGTCTTTGTGATAGATTAAGTAAAAAGGGCGTTTGAGGCTAATGTTTTTTAAGTTGACCTCAAACAGCTCGTTTCGTTCTAGCTCTTTTTCCACCACCACACGAGAGAGACACGTGATAGCGTTTTGATAGCGAAGCAACAAGGTTTTTGCCTCTTCAAATTCGCTAAATTCTAAAAAGAGAGGAAGCACTTTGGCACTTTCCCCTAAGGCTTCTAAAAAAACCTCCCGTGTGCCTGAGCCTTTTTCTCGCAAAATCCACTTTTTATCAAAAAGCTCATCTATGTAGCATCGTGCATTTTGAAGCGCTTTGTCACTGCTCACCACGATAAGTTCATCATAAGCAATCACCTCTTTGCAAATCTCTTTAAATTCGCACGAGGATTCAATGAACCCCATATCTATCTCTCCATGTTGTACCATTTCAATAATCGCTGCTGAGTTTTGAATGGTTTTATGAATGGTAACGTTAGGGTGAGAGAGACGAAAATCATACACAATGCTAGGCATCAGATACTCACCAATGGTTTTACTCGATGCGATTTTGAGGCTTCCCGCAAGGGCGTTGTGGGAGAAAAAAAGTTGGGCTTCTTTAAGTGCTTCAAAGTGCGGATAGGTTTTTTCGTAAAAAAGCCTTCCCTTTTCACTTAAAACCAACTTTTTACCGATACGGTCAAACAGAGGCTCTCCTATTTTTTTCTCTAAAGATTGGATGGCAAGGGAGATGGCAGACTGAGTGATGCCTAGTTTTTTAGAGAGATTGCACAGATGGGTCTCTTCGCAAAGATGGTAAAAAAGGCTTAATTCTTTGAGTGTCATGATAGCTTCTTATTAAAAATATTCATTATTATAACAAATATAATTTATTTTACTTATGATAGAAAAGGGTTTATAATTCAAAATTCTTGCCAAACTTAGTTTGCAAGAAGAAAAAGCACCAAAGGTGCGTGGGCATTCTGCCGAAGAAAACCCAGTGTTAACGTAGTCTTGAAAGCTTTGCTTTAAAGACGTGTCAAGAGTTCTGTAAGAGCTCTGGTGAAAACAAGCTAAGGATTGCGTGTGTTTCAAAAAGCAAATCGTTCCAATACCCTAAGCGGTCTTTTATTTGTCGCTTTATTTGCCATGAGTGCAAGTTACATTGCCCAGTTTGAATGGATGAAGCGTTTGGGCATGAGCCCTCTAATCGTGGGGATTCTTCTAGGAATGTTTTATGCCAATACCCTGCGTCATAAACTCCCCAAAGAGTGGGAAGCAGGTCTTCTTTTTTCCACCAAAACGCTTTTAAGGGCAGGCATTGTGCTCTATGGATTTCGGGTGAGTTTTCAAGAGATAGCCCATGTGGGAATGATGGGCATTGTGGTGAGTGTTGGTGTGGTAGCTTCAACCTTTCTCATTGGCTATGTTGTGGGAACCAAACTTTTAAAACTCGACAGAGACACGACCATCTTAACCAGTGTGGGCAGTTCCATTTGTGGGGCGGCGGCGGTTTTGGCAACCGAGCCTGTGGTCAAAGGGGAAGCCTATAAAAGCACCGTGGCTGTTTCAACGGTGGTGCTTTTTGGCAGTCTTGCGATGTTTTTGTATCCCTTTATCTATCAGTTAGGTTTAGTGCCTCTCTCGCCTGAAATGATGGGCATTTACATAGGAGGGACAGTGCATGAGGTCGCACACGTCGTGGCTGCGGGGAATGCCATTAGCGAAGAGGTGGCGCAAAGTGCGGTCATTGTGAAGATGATACGGGTGATGATGATAGCTCCTTTTCTCATTCTACTCGGTCTTTGGTTAGCCAAAACAAGCACCAAAAGTAGGGGAAAAACAGCGGTGGCGATTCCGTGGTTTGCGCTCTATTTTATTGGGGTGGCAGGGTTTAACTCTTTGCATTGGGTGCCATCGGAGCTTGTTGCAAACATCAATGCTTTGGATACCTTTTTACTCACCATGGCAATGAGTGCGCTAGGCATGGAGACGCATGTTCACAAATTTAAAAATGTGGGAATGAAGCCTTTGTATCTGGCAGGAATTTTATTTGCATGGCTCATTTTTGGAGGATTTTACATCGTAAAATTGTCGTTGATGGTGTAAGTGCTGATAGAGTCTGATTTAGGTAAAAAATTAAATTTCAGAAAGTTAAAAGTAAAGCCATGACTCCTGTATCTCTTGTTGATTATCAAATACTCTTTCTTGACTAACTGTATCTTTTAGGATACAATAAATCGTATGTACAATATCAAACAAACAGAAATTTTTTCAAAATGGCTACATAAGCTCAAAGATATTAAAGCCAAAGTTGCAATCCTTCGACGCATTGAGCGGATGAGATAAGGAAACTTTGGCGATGTCAAAGCGGTAGGTGATGATGTGAGTGAAATGCGTTTAGATATTAGTGCTGGATACCGTGTCTATTTTTACAAAATATCAGGATGAAATTGTATTTTTATTGAATGGTGGGGATAAATCAACCCAAGTTAAAGATATTGAAAAGCGAAAGAGATAGCAAAGGAATTACAAAAATGACAACAACATTTGATATAGCGGAATATCTTGATAATAAAGAAATTATCGCAGAATACTTATCTCAAGTATTAGCCGATGGTGATACAGATGAATTTTTACAAGCTATCGGGCATATTGCTAAAGCAAAAGGTATGTCTCAAATTGCCAAAGATACAGGACTTGGGCGTGAAAGTCTTTACAAATCATTTCGTGATGGTGCAAGTCCTAAATTTGAAACGGTAATGAAAGTCATACATTCACTCGGTGTTCAGTTGCGAACAACGACTTGAACATCACTTTCATAGATTTGTTTTCAACAAGCAATAAAAAATATTCTTTTCAACACTATTTTTTGTACGGTAATAAATAATATGAAACACATTAAAAGCTTCAATAAATCGCTTGTCCTACACTCCATCATGTATTAACTCATATTCAAATCTTCAGCAAGTTCCCACACACCATTCCATCCTTTCTAGGATTCTCTTCACTATAAAAATTTTGTCGTTTAGTGTAAAAAGTTAAAAGTAAAGCCCTGACCCCTGAATTTTAATATTTTCATAAAGTTCCTCTATAAAGCTAACGTTTAAAATGAGCCAATAAATTGCCCGCAGGGTAATTTATTGGCTCCACTGATTTGTTAT
>JAFGFU010000029.1 GCA_016930915.1 Campylobacterales bacterium | reverse complement strand
CCGACAAAGTGGCTGAAAGTTCGATATAATGGGTATTTGAAATGGTTGCGGGAGTCGGACTTGAACCAACGACCTTCGGGTTATGAGCCCGACGAGCTACCAACTGCTCTATCCCGCGACGGAAGATGTAAAAGGTGGATGGGGTGAAGGGATTCGAACCCCTGAATGCTGGTACCAAAAACCAGTGCCTTACCGCTTGGCGACACCCCAATGCCTTTAACGAGGTGAAATTATAGTGATTTTTAATTTGTTTGTCAAGGGTAATTTACTATAATCCATTATATTATTTTTTTGGAGCAAACAATGCCTATTCAAAGAGTGAAACAAGCGATAGAAGATATCAAGCACGGGAAGATGGTTATGATGGTGGACGATGAAGATCGTGAGAATGAGGGTGACCTTGTTTATGCCGCGACATTTTCTACGCCAGAGAAAGTCAATTTTATGGCATCAGAGGCGAAAGGGCTTATTTGTGTCTCATTAAAAGAAGAGGTTGCAAAGCGTCTTTCATTAGTCCCTATGGTACAAAACAATGACTCTCAACATGAAACAGCCTTTACCGTTTCCGTTGATGCTCGTGTTTGTACAACAGGTATATCTGCATATGAGCGTGATATTACCATTAAAATCTTAGCCGATACGATGAGTGCTCCAAGTGAGCTTGTAAAACCAGGTCATATCTTCCCTCTAATAGCGCGTAAAGGCGGAACATTGGTTCGAACAGGTCATACTGAGGGTTCTGTGGATTTGTGTCGTTTGGCTGGTGTTTCTGAAGTCGCTGTTATTTGTGAAGTGATGAAAGAAGATGGTCATATGGCACGCCGTGATGATTTGGATCTTTTTTGTAAAAAAAACGGTATTAATATTGTTTATATCTCCGATATTGTGGCATATCGGATGCAATCTGAATCGTTAGTAAGAGAAGTAGCATCGGCAAATGTAGAATTTTTTGGTGCGCCAGCACGTAAAATTGATATGGTGGATCACGAGGGAAATCATCATATTGTCTATGTCTTTGGAGATATTTCTAAAACCAGTGCGGTTAAATTTCATCACATTATTCCTGATAATGAATTATTAGCCAATGAGAAAAAGTACAGTGGCGTTTTAAAAGCGATTGAACATCTAAAAAACAATAATGGTATTTTTATTTTTATTGACAGTGAGTATACGTCAAATCCAGAACTGCGTGAGTTTGGTATTGGGGCGCAAATTGTGAAAAAATTGGGTATTGAGAACATCAATCTTCTTTCAACCACAAAACGTAAAGATTATATTGGATTGTCAGGTTTTGGTTTAAATATTCATCAAGAGATTGTGTTATAAGTTTTTACATGTAAAACAAAAAAAGGGGTTTTGATGGACTTGTTCCTTCTTTCTGTATTGGGACTTTTAGCGATTACGTCAATTATGGTGACAGTTTCAAGACACATTGGGCTTGGCTCTATTTTGGGATTATTAATTGCAGGTATTATTGTGGGTCCTCATACAGGAGGTTTTACGGTTACGAGTCAAGTAGAAGCGTTGCGCCATTTTACTGAATTTGGCGTGGTGCTTTTACTTTTCATTATTGGGCTTGAGATGCAACCCTCAAAGCTTTGGTCAATGCGCAAAGAGGTATTTGGTTTAGGAACTTTGCAAGTTATTGTCTCAGGCGTTGTTCTTGGTTTTTATATGCATTTTTTTGTAGAAGATTTAGGTGTTGCAATGCTGATAGGTTTTACATTGGCGCTTTCTTCAACTGCTTTGGTCATGCAATTGTTGCAAGAAAAAGGCAAACTCAATACCGAACATGGCAAAAGTGCATTTGCGATTTTGCTCCTTCAAGATTTAGCCGTTGTGCCTCTTTTAGCAGTGCTCCCTTTACTTTCAAATCAGCAACAAACGCCTCAAACCCCATGGTGGGAGTCCTTAGCAACGGTTGTGGTGATGTTTGTTCTGTTGGTCGCATTTGGGCGGTATATTATTCCTAATGCGCTGGATAAAGTTGCCAAACAGCGCAATAAAGATGCTTTCCTTCTTTTAACCATGTTAAGCGTAGTTCTTTCCGCCTATTTGATGGACCATGCGGGACTTTCTATGGCTTTGGGTGCTTTTTTAATGGGCATGTTTCTCTCAACCTCACGGTACAATTTTCAAATTGAAGCCACATTGGAGCCTTTTAAAGGTATTTTGATGAGTCTCTTTTTTATTGCGGTGGGTATGTCTATTGATTTTAATGCCATTTGGGATAACCCTTTGGTTTTTAGTGGGCATATTATTGCTATCTTGATTTTAAAAGCTTTGGTGGTTTTTGCTCTTGTGTTAGCTTTTGGGGGAAACAGGAGCGGTGCGATTAAATTGGCGTTTTTGCTCAATCAAAGCGGTGAATTTGGCTTTGTTCTGTTTGGTTCAGCCAAAGCGCTTAATGTCATTGATGATACGCTTTTTGTCGTGGGTATTGGTGTGATTTCTATCAGTATGCTTGTAACCCCAGTGCTCTATAGTTTTGGATGTTCCCTTGCCAATAGATTGGCAAATTTATCGCAATTTTCCTATTTTAATACAGAGAATGCTGCAATGGAACAAAAAGTGGTTGTTGCAGGCTATGGCAGTACAGGAAAGGTTATTTCTAAGATGCTCAAAAGCAGTGGCATTCCTTTTATGGTATTTGATATTAATACCCAAGAAGTAGCGTTGGGACGTAAAGATGGCATGCCTGTCTTTTTTGGAGATATTACGGATATGAGGCTTTTAAATACCATTAAAATTGATCAAGCAACCATGCTTATCGTCTCCATTGACCACAGTTTAAATGCCATTAAAATTGTCAAACACATTAAAGAGACCTATCCGCATATTAAGATTTTAGCCAGAGCTTTGGATATTAAAGTGATGGATAAATTACTGCTTGCAGGAGCAAATTGGGTGATTGCAGAAACCCTAGAGAGTAGTATACGTACAGGCGAAGAGGCGCTCGCTCAAATGGGTGTTCCAAACGATGAGGTCTTGGCATTAATGGAGTTGTTGCGCAAAAATGAGTACGAAGCGATTCGAGAAATAACGAAAGAATAATCTTTACATGTAAAGATTAAAAAAGGTAGTTTTTGAACTTTTTTAGGGGAAGTTTGGCATGAAGATTATTTTACTTGATACTGAGACAACAGGCATATTTGAAAAAGATCGTGTGTGTCAATTGGCTTTTTTTGTGCTCAATGAAGAGCTGGAAATAGAAGAGATTCATAACGATATGTGCAAACCGCCTCTTGCCATCTCTTATGAAGCCATGGCGGTACATCATATTACGCCTGAAATGGTGGAAAATGAACCTGTATGTACTCAAACCAGAGCCTATCAAAGGCTTTTGGAACTTAATACTTCACACAATTTACTGGTGATTCAAAATGCCTCTTTTGATCTTGGAATGCTCGCAAAAGAGGGGTTTATATCACAGATGAATCTTATTGATACGTTTCGTATTTTACGGTTTTATTATCCTCTCGAAGGCTCGTTTAGTTTGCAGTATAAACGCTACCAATGGGGATTGTACAAGCACGAAGAGACCTTTGCGAAGCAGTATGGGTTGAGCATCAACGCACATGATGCGTTAGGGGATGTGGTGGTTCTTAAGCATCTGTTTGAAAAGCTGTGTGATGAACACTCTTTGCCTCAAATGATACTGCTTTGTGAGGAGCCTATGTTGCTCACGTACGTTCCTTATGGAAAACACAAAGGGAAAAAATTTCTAGAGCTAGCATGCACTGCACGCCATGAATTACAGTATATGTTAGGGGCAAATGGTTTGGATGAGGATGTGCGATTTTCTATTCAACACGCTCTTGAAATGACGCAAGAGAGTTTTGTGCTTACGATTGGTTTTGGTAAATACAGTGGCAAAACGCCACAAGAAGTTTTTGAAATAGATCCTAATTATTTGACCTGGATGCTTACCAAAATGGAAAATCTTAATGCAGAGCTTAAAGAGGCGATTGAAAAGGTTTTGAGCTTACAAAAATAATCTTTACATGTAAAGATTATTTCACCCGTTTGTAGGTCGTTTTAAAGCCACCTGTTTCGGAGAAAATGGTGTTCTTATCAATAATTTTATAGGTATTTCCCACTTTAATACTCTCATCCATAACCACAACTGAATTATGAGAAACATCATAACTGACACGATTTTTGGTTCCAAAAGAAGAGAAAGAATCACGCTCAAACTCAATTTCAACAATTCCTAAAACGGTTTGTGCTCTCCATTTGCCAATCAAAGGGTTTGCATAGAGTGTGTAATCAAGGGCGAATTTCACGCCAAATCCTAAAAAGAGTAAAACAATGAGTGAGGCAATAATTTTTAAAAAAAGAGAGGGGCGATTTTTGGGAGGTAAAGCATTGGTTTTTTTTGTTTTGGGAGTTCTCTTTTTGGTGCTTTTAGATGCCGATGTCGTGGCTTTTTTGGTATTGCGGTTTTTGGGTAGTTTGATTTCGTCTTTTAGCATGAATTGCCTTGCTTTTTTATAAGAGTGTTCTTAACGAACTTTCTGTTGGCGCATTATAGCAGGTCATTTTATTTTTACATGTAAAGAGGTTTCTCATCATTTTCAAACCTTTCTCACGCTATACTTTTTAAATCATATTTTGGACAAAAGGCTATAAATGATATCAAAATTGGTCAATTTATTTAAAGTTAAAGAAGATGAAACGCTCAATTATATGGATCCTGACAAGCTGATAAAACCTAAAAGAGAATTGCTTTATGATCCGCTTGCTGAAGACGATGAAGATGCGTTTTTCAAAGAGCTTGAAGCTGAAAAGATGGAACGTTTTGAAGAGGTAAAACAGACAAAGACGCAAACACCTTCACGCAATTCTACCTTGAAAAAAATGGCACAATGTATGAAGGAGCGGGAGTGGAATCCTAAGCGAAATCCCAAACCTTTTATGGTGCTTTTTGTAATTCTTTTATGTACGTTTTTGATTTCTATAGTATTGCATGAAGTACCCAATCCTCTCATTGGAAAATGGCAACCGCAAAAAAAGAGCAATATTTTTATTCCCACAGGCGATGTTGAATTTCGTAAAGAACAGATTTTAGCTAATGGGGTGATTACACCCATTGAATATACAATTGAAAACACCTATATTGAGGTGGTTGACCTTCAAACTAAAACACGTATTCGGTTTGATGTGAAAGATGAAAAAACCATTGAGCTGAATTTATTAGGGGTTAAAACAACGTATAAAAAAGTGCACTAAACCATAAACAGAGGCTATTTAGCTTCTTCTTTTGGTTTTAAATTTTTAGCAGCTTTGGCGATAATTTCAATATAGCACGCTCCCCATTTTTCAGTATTTGCTTGATCAATAGCTTCGATTAAATCTTGCACCAATACCTCTTGAGCCGTAGCTTCATTGCGTCCAATTCGACATTCAAAAATCCAAAACGGTGAACCCTCTGGGAGTTTTTTATTGCGTTCACGTTTGAGGTATTTTCGTATTTCGTGTTTGAGTGAGTCAATGACTCTGTCGCTGTTTTTATTCTCTTGTTCTAGTGGAAATATCTTTTTCAAAGTAAGCCTCTTTATTTTTTTGTGAATTGTAGTCTATTTTGCCTTTGAGTTTAACGAATTTCTTCTTTACATGTAAAAATAAAGAACTTCTCTAAATCTGTTCATGAAAACCGCAAAGTAGCTTTTTGAATGTTATAATAAGTCATCTTGACACAAAGGTAACTAAGGTGAGTGCAGAAATTTTAGTGCCCGAGAAAGCGACGATTTTTATCGTCGATGATACCCCTGAAAATTTGACATTGGTTTCAACTCTTTTGAAACCATTTTATCGTGTAAAAGTTGCCACCTCAGGTGAAAAAGCGCTTGTCTATTTTGCGCAACATGAGGAGGTGCCAGATTTAATTTTACTGGATATTGTTATGCCAGGGCTTTCAGGTTTTGATGTTATAGAAAAGCTTAAAAGCAATCTCAAAACACGCAATATCCCTGTCATTTTTCTCACAGCAATGAGTCGAGTAGAAGATGAAAAAAAAGGCTTAGAATTGGGTGCTGTGGATTATATTACCAAACCCATCTCTCCTCCAGTCGTTTTAGCACGTATTAAAACACATTTGCAAAACAAAGCCATTGCCGATTTTTTACGTGACAAAAATGAGTATCTTGAAGCTGAAATTACCAAACGAACACAAGAAATTTCAGCGATTCAGTACGTTACCATTTTTGCGCTTACTTCTTTAGCTGAAACAAGAGATTCTGATACAGGTAATCACATTAGACGAACGCAACACTATGTTAAAGTTTTGGCAAAAAAACTTCAAACACACCCTCGTTTTTCACCTTATTTAAGCGACACCATGATTGAAACACTCTTTAAGTCAGCCCCTTTACATGACATTGGAAAAGTTGGCATTCCTGATTCAATTTTATTGAAACCTGCTAAATTAACTCCTGAAGAGTTTGAAATTATGAAGAGTCATACTACGCTTGGAAAAAAAGCGATTGAACATGCAGAAGAGCAGTTGGGGATGAGTGTGGCATTTTTAGATGTTGCCAAAGAGATTGCCTATTCTCACCATGAAAAGTGGGATGGAAGTGGGTATCCTTTGGGGTTAAAGGGTGATAAAATTCCAATTTCTGGAAGATTGATGGCGGTCGCTGATGTCTATGATGCTTTGATTGCGAAACGGGTCTATAAAGAGAGTTTTAGTCATGAAAAAGCGGTAGGAATTATTTTAGAAGGCAAAGGGACGCACTTTGATCCTGATATAGTTGATGCCTTTGAATCACTCAAAGAGACATTTCACGAGATAGCAATTCGTTTTTCAGATGATTAAAATGCTAACGTTCAAGGATGCCTTATGAAATGGTTATGGATAATGTTTGTTTTTCCATTTTTACTTCTAGCGCAAGAGGGTTTAGGTCTTAGTAGTGAAGAGCAGGCATGGTTAGATGCCAAAAAAGAGATTACCATTGGGGCGATGGACGATTGGGCGCCTATCAATTTTGTGGATTATCATGGAAATGCTTCAGGGATTGGTGCTGAGATTGTTTTTGAACTCAATAAACTTTTGCAAGGTAAACTTAAAATTGTTTCCAATAATTGGAAAAGTGTATACGAAGAGACAAAAGAGGGTCGAATTGATGCCATTATGGATATTACTGATAAACCTGAACGTCAAGAATTTTTTTATTTTACCAAAGCGTATTTGCATATTCCTCATGTAATTGTTTCACATAAAGATGGACCTTCTTTTGGTTCACTGGATGCCTTATATGGTAAGACCGTAGCATTAGAAAAGAATGTTGGAACCATTCAAGATTTGCGTAACCATTTCCCTGCCATTAAGGTGAAAACTTACGATAATACTTCTATGGCATTACATGCGCTGGCTATGAAAGAAGTGGATGCTTATGTGGGAAATCGTGCGGTTGTAACCTATAAAATTGAACAAGAATTTTTGAGCAGTTTAAAAATAGATGCCTTAGACTTAACCCGCAAAAGCATTCCTCTCTCTTTAGGTACTTCTAAAGCAAATCCTTTGTTATTCTCTATTTTAGAAAAGGGAATAGAAGCGATTCCCCGCCATAAATGGGTTGAAATTTTTTCCAAATGGTCTAATGAAAAACCTTTAAGTTTAGATTTAAGTGCTGAGGAAAAAGCCTATTTAAAAACGAAAAAAGCACTCTATTTTGTCTCAGGGAATGAAGCGTGGAAGCCATTTTTATTTTGGGATAAAAACGAACAAATGCAAGGCTTAGAGTATGATTTTCTTAAACTTTTGGAGTCTTATCTTTCGCTTCCTATTTATGTGACACATCTTCCATGGAATGAGGCTGTGAAAGAAGCTAAAGCTCATCATTTTGATGGAATTATCTCCGCATCACCAACACCCGATCGTTTAGAAGATTTGTCATTTTCACATACGTATTATATTTCGCCTTTAGCCATTTTGACACGGCCTGAAAATGTCAGCGACGTTAATCACCATTTTGAAAATAAGCGAATCGGTTTGATTGAGGGAAGTGCCTTTGTATTGCATATTAAAGAGCACTTTCCAAAAGCAAAGATTGTGTATACAAAACAAGATACACGTGGACTCGCTATGATGGTATTAAATAAAGAAGTTGACGTAGCTATTGATAATTTACTTCCTTTTTCCTATCTCTTAAAAGAAAAAGTGTTTAATGAGAAGTTAGAGGTTGCGTATTCTCTTTATTCTGAAACGCTGAGTAGTTTCCAATATGCTTTGCGTAATGATGAACCTTTATTGCTCAGTATTATCAACAAAGCGATTGACGCTTATACTCTGGATGAAAAAAAGAGCATTAAAGAGCGCTGGGAGAGTACAGAAGATAGACATACTTCTGCTTTAGCACAAAGTGTACAAAAACCATTAGTGACACTCACGCAAGAAGAGACACAATGGATACAAGCGCATCCTATTATTCGAGTTTCTAACGAATCTGATTTTCCTCCATTTGATTTTATAAAAGATGGTAAAGCCGTTGGGTTAGGTGTAGATTACATGAATTTTGTTGCACAAAAAGTGGGCTTACATGTAAACTATATTCAAGCGACATGGGAAGATTTGCTTCAGCAGTTTGAAGCAGGAAATATGGATGTTTTACAAAGTGTGTATTTGACCAAAAAACGTGAGGAGTATGCGTATTTTACGACACCATTTTTTATGAATTATCCTGCTATGGCTGTTCGTAAAGGAAGTTCTATTGCCACATTAAAAGATCTTAAAGGAAAGAAAGTTGCCTTAATGCGTGGGTATGGAACGAGTGAAAAATTACTGAGAGATATTCCTGAAATTAAGCCTATTATGTGCACCAATGTTTATGAAGCCTTGCATTTAGTGAGTTTTGGTGAAGCCGATGTTGCCTTTGATAGTGTAGGAACTATGAGTTATGCGATTATGGAACAGATGCTCACTAATCTTACCATTCGGAGGATTGATGTAAGCGATAAAGAACTTTCAAGTGATGTTCATTTTGCGGTGAAAAAAGAGAAAGCTATTTTACATAGTATTCTTCAAAAAGGTTTGGATGCCATTACGCCTGAGGAGCATATTTTATTGCGTAGTAAATGGGTGTTCAATACCGATACACATTTTTTAGGAACGCAAAAGCCTTCTTTTAAACTCAGTGAAGAAGAGAAGACGTGGTTAAAAGAACACCCTGTGCTTCGTTTTACAGGAGATCCTCGTTATTTGCCTTATGAAGCATTTGATAAAGAGAAAAAGTATATTGGTATTGTTGCCGAATTGCTTCAGCATATTGAAGAAAAATTAGGGATTCATGTGGAAAAAGTTCCCACTCAGACATGGGACGATGCACTTTTTAAAGCAAAAAATAAAGAGGTAGATTTTATCTCTGCATATGAAAATGATGAAGAGTTACGCTCAACACATCTCTCCACCACTGCATATGTGAACAGCCCTTTGGTTATTGTGACACGTAAAGATAAACACAAATATTTTTTAAATTCACTTTTAGAACTTGAAGATAAAAAGATTGCGATCATTAAGGGGTATAGCTATACTTACGAGCTTAAAAAAATGTATCCTAATCTTCGTTATATCGAAGTTGAAAATAGTAAACAAGGTTTTGAAGGTGTTGCTTCGGGGGAATATGATGCGATAGTTGTTTCATTGCGTTTAGCAACCTATGCGCTCCATACGATGGGACTGCATAATTTGCATGTCATTGGAAAAACCGATATGAGTATGCATTTAGCGTTTAATGTCAAAAAAGAGTGGGAGCCATTGGTGGGTATTTTAAACAAAGCCATCGCTGCTATACCACCTGAGGAGTTTCAGCAAATTCTCAAACGCTGGGGACCTGAAGATATTGACACACCTTTTGATATGACACTTTTTTTAGAGGTGGTTTCATTTGCGCTTTTAGCACTTATAGCCCTTTTTTATTGGAACTATTTACTCAAACGTCAAGTAGCGAGCAAAACGGCTGAACTCTCCTCTTTGCTTAAATCTTTTGATACCCATGTCATTGCTTCAAAAACCGATTTAAATGGCGCCATTACCTATGTTTCTGATGCATTTTGCCACATTAGTGGCTATAAACGAGAGGAACTCATAGGTAAAAATCACCGCATTAGCAGACATCCTGATAATGATGCAAAAATTTATGAAGAGATGTGGTCAGTTATTACCCATGGGGGGCAATGGAAAGGGCGGATGAAAAATCGTAAAAAAGATGGGGGATATTATTGGGTAGATAGTGTGATTGAACAAGACTTTGATGCCTTTGGTACCCTTATTGGCTATGCGGCCATTCGGCATGATGTCACTGCCCATGTTGAGTTAGAGGCTTTGAGCGAAAAATTAGAAATCCTTGTTGAAGAGCGAACACAAGATTTAGCTTTTTTAAATAAAGAACAGCAAGCTATTTTTGATTCAACCAGTGTGGGTATTGTACTTTTAAAAGAGCGGTTAATTGTGCAATGCAATAAGCGCATTGATGAAATGTTAGGGTATCAAGCAGGAGAACAACTTCACAAAAGTACGGATATATGGTATCTTGAAGTGCCTGATTTAGAGTCTCTTTATGAAAAAGTTTGGAGTGGTGAGGTGATACGATTTGAACACCGTTTACTTCGTAAAGATAAAATGCTGTTTTGGGCAAGATTATCAGGTAGAGCAATTGATTATTTGGATAGAGAAAAGGGTGTAGTCGTTGTTGTTGAGGATATTAGTACAGAGAAAGAGGCATTGGAGGTGATTCAAAAGGCAAAATCGCTTGCTGAAGAAGCCACGCAAGTAAAAAGTGCTTTTTTAGCCAATATGAGCCATGAAATTCGTACCCCAATGAATGCAATTATTGGAATGGCGCATTTGGCATTGCAAACGGAACTTTCTTCTCAACAGCGAAATTATATCGATAAAATCGACAATGCTTCTAAACATCTTTTGGGCATTATTAACGATATATTGGATTTTTCGAAAATAGAAGCAGGAAAAATGAGTTTTGAGTCGATTGATTTTTATCTTGAAGATGTGATGGAACATTTAGCAGACCTCTCTGTTATGAAAGCGCAAGAAAAAGGCTTGGAACTTCTTTTTGACATTGATTCTACGATTCCAACAGCCTTAAAAGGTGATCCATTGCGTTTGGGACAAATTTTAATTAATTTGGTGAACAATGCCATTAAATTCACTTCCAAAGGTGAGATAACACTTTTGGTGAAGTTGCTTGAACATCAAAACCAGAAAGTTCATCTTTTATTTGAAGTACATGATACAGGAATAGGCATTGATGAAGAACAACAGGCAAAATTGTTTGAAGCCTTCTCTCAAGCTGATCTTTCTACAACACGGGAGTTTGGAGGCTCAGGGCTAGGCCTTGCCATTTGTAAACATTTGGTTGAAATGATGCATGGACAGATTTGGGTTAGAAGTAGGTTAGGTGAGGGAAGTACGTTTTCATTTAGTGCTGAATTTGAGATACAAGAAGCACAACAAAAGCCCTATTTTAATGAAGAAGACGTGAAAAATTTGCGTATTTTAATTGTGGATGATAATGCAAGTGCTAGAGAAATTTTGGAGAATATTTTGCGCTCTTTCCATTTCAATGTTGAAAGCGTTGGTGATGGGTTTGGTGCCATTTCTCTTTTACATAAAGCACAAAAAGAGCCTCAACCCTATAATTTGGTTTTAATTGATTGGATGATGCCTCATTTAAATGGAATTGATACCATTAAAAAAATTCGCGAGGAGATTGTGAGTGAGCGGCCTTTAATGTTTATTATGATTACGGCATACAGTAAAGAGGAGCTTCAAAAAGAGCTTGAAGAGCTTTTTGTGGATGGTATTTTGATTAAGCCAATAAGCCCTTCTACTCTTTTAAATACCATTTTAAATGTTTTAGGAAAAGAGGTCATGCGTATCTCCCGAAAGGAAGATAAAAAGGCACTTTACGAGGAGTCTGTTCAAGCACTACGGGGTGCTGAGATTTTATTGGTAGAAGATAACAGTGTTAATCAAGAGATTGCAAGAGAAATTTTAGAAAAAGAGGGAATGGTTGTTAGCGTTGCCAATCATGGAAAAGAAGCATTAGAATGGGTAGAAAAACAGACGTTTGATGGAGTTTTAATGGATTGTCAAATGCCTGTCATGGATGGTTTTGAAGCAACACGACGTATAAGAGAAGAAGGATATACGTTACCCATTCTTGCGATGACAGCTAATGCGATGGAGGGAGATAAAGAGCGTTGTTTAGCCTGTGGTATGAATGATCATATCAGTAAACCTATCGATATGGCAAAACTTTTTATCACGATGGCAAAATGGATTATTCCGTCTCATCCACTCAAAAAAGAGGCTTTTTTGCTTCAAAATGATGAGAGCTCGAATGAAGGCATTTTTGATGTGGAAGGACTTGATGTCAAAAAAGCACTTTTACATGTAAATAACAATAGGGCTTTGCTTCAAAAATTATGGCATCGCTTTGAGCAAACACAGGCTCAAAGTATAGAACGTATCAAAAAAGCTTTGGAAAAAAATCAGCGTGATACTGCCGTACGAGAGGCACACACACTTAAAGGTTTAGCTGGAAATATTGGTGCAACAAAGCTCTTTGCGTCCGCTCAAGCGTTAGAAAGTGTTTTAAAAGAGTCTTTAGATGAACAAACTGAGCTCAAGCGCTCTGAAGAGGAACTTGAAGCAGTCATTGCTCATTTAAGAGATGCTTTTAAGAATTATCCTTTAGAGAATGAAAATACGATGAAAGAAACAGAGCTGTTAAGTAGAGAAAATCTTTATGAAAGGATAGAAAAGCTTACCCATCTTTTAGAAGAGCTTGACTCAGAAGCGGTAGATTGTCTCAATGAATTGGAATCTTCTTTGCGTCATTTGGGGTATGTTAATGAGCTAGAACGTATGCAAGAGTACATTGCATCGTTTGATTTTGATGCTGCGAAAGAGGTGCTTGATACCATCAAACATAAGGAAAACATCTAAATGTTGCATCAAAAATGTTTTTACATGTAAAGAATAAAATAAAAATTTTTGTTAGAATGGCTGTTAAATGAAAAGGAGATTCTTATTTTGAAAACACGTATTTATTATGATGATACTGATGCTGGTGGGGTGGTTTACCATGCCAATTATCTAAAATTTTGTGAGCGTGCTAGAAGTGATTTATTTTATAAGCATGGTAAAAGCCCTTCGGTAAATGGTGGGCATTTTGTGGTACGTCATTTGGAGGCTGATTATTTTAAGCCTGCAAAACTAGGCGATATGATAGATGTTAGAAATGAACTTTTGGAGATGAAAAATGCTTCATTGCGCTTAAGACAAGATATTTTCAAACAAGAAGAAAAACTTTTTAGCATGACTTCCACGCTTGCATACGTTAAAGAGGGGAAGCCATGTAAAATTGATGAAGAGACGAAAGCATTTTTCATCTCTGTTTTTAAGGAACTTGAATAAACTCGTTGCGCCCTGGTTGGTAGAGGGATGTGTTATAAATAACTTGATTCTTTAAAATAGGCTCTTTAAAAAGACGTTCAGCTTTTCCTTCAAAAAAATCATAACAAAGATAATCTATACCAATAGAGGTGGAGTAATTGACCCAGTCATAGACAATTTCATGTCCAAATAGACTATTACTCTCCTCAAGTCCAGCAGGAGCTCTTTGAATGGAGTTTGCAATAAACATTTGGTCTCTGTCTTCATATTGTGTGAGCGTTAATAATAAAGGTTTATAGTTTATTTGCGTTGAAAGCAATACATGAGGATGCAAACTATTGGCTCTAAGTTGTGAAGTAATAAGGCTTGATGTTACCAAAGGTGTATTTAAAAAGAGAGAGGTATTGTTGAGTGAACTGTTCCCTTTAAACATCTGCCTAAAGTTCGCTTTAGAGTTTTCGACTCGTTTTTCATAAAAAAGATTTTGGGTATGTTTTTTTACCAGTCCATTGAGTTGGTAACTAAGGCTACTTCCATCTTCAAAGCTACCAACGCGGCTATTCGCTTTTTGCGCTAAAAGAGCAATTTGCTGGTCGTAGTCAATGCCTCCAAAGATGATATTTTCTCCAAAATGTGCAAGACTAGAGGCATGAAGCGTTGGGATAAAAACAGGTGTTTGTGTCTCGTTTAAAGCAATAATATTTGCACCTTCTTGGGTAACGGGTGCAATGATGTAGTGATACCCCCCTTCTTTAATCTCTGCAAGTGCTTTACGGATAGAAGATTCTTGTTCATCGCCTGAGTTAAAAACATTCAAATCGAAATAGTAATTTTTATAAAGTAAGTAAGCAATGACAGAATTAACAGAAGTGATGGCATATTTTTTAATGGTTCTTTGGGGAACTAAAACCGCAATTTTAATCATGCTCGTATCATCATTTAAAGGTGGCGTAACGCTAGTAAGAGGGACGGATGTCCCTTCTGTTTCTAGGGGGCGCTCAAGGCTTGTACTGGGCGTAGGCGTTGCCATTGCTAAGGTTGTTGAGGTAATATCTGTATTATCAACAGTGACACCTAAAGGAGCGTTTGAACTTTCAATTGTGCCAGAGAGACGCTGCTTTTCAGAACCAGGATAGGTTGTTGTACTTTTAGTAGGAACGGAACGTTTACTACTTGAAACATTAAAGGTACTGGGTTTGTATGTTTGGGATGTGTTGGTGGTACTACATCCCACAAAAAAAAGAAGACCAAGTGTTAGGGTCAGCCAAAATTTCATAACATGCTCCTTACTTTTAGCATATCTGCGTAAACCTCTTTTTTCGCACTAGGATTTCGCAGTAAAAAATTAGGGTGGAACGTTGGGATTAATTTGGCCTCTCCAAAATTAAGCACAGTGCCACGTATTGTATTAATGGGTGTATCATATTCTCCTGTGAGATGATGAAAACTGGTGGAGCCTAATGTCACAATAATTTTAGGTCGAATCATTTGAATTTGTTGCATAATATAAGGTTTACAACACGCCACTTCTTCAGGTGTTGGAACACGATTATCAGGTGTTTTACACTTTAAAATATGCGTCACATAAACCTCTTCTTTGGGAATTAGGAGAACATTTTCAATCATTTTGGCAAGCAACTCACCGCTTTTACCGCTAAAAAGCATGCCTGTTTCATCTTCACTGACTCCTGGATTATCTCCAATAAACATGACGTTTGCTTTGAGATTTCCAGCACCAAAAATAACATTTTTTCGACTTTTTGCTAAGCCACACAAATGACATTGTGCAACACTTTTTTTGAGCTCTTCTAGTGTACTTGAAGGCATGGCTTGCTGATGTAAAGCCAAAGGTCGATACTCCTGAAAGTACTCAAATCCCATTGCTCGGTACTGGTATAACAGTTTTAAAAGTCGTATTTTTTCAATGTGAGTCATTCTTATATGGTATCTTAGTGGGAGTTAAATTATCCTTATTTCACGAGAAAGAGTCTATGGGAGGGCATTTATGGCTTGCTTGTAATTCTTTTTTTGATCAATTAAAAAAGCGATTTTTTCATAAGGTATTTCATTGTCTTTTATACCTTGATAAAGCATACGTAACGCTTCATTGCAACAGCTTTGATTGCACTGTGTGACCAGTTTTTTAGCTTTTTTATAGGGGAGGGTCGTTGATTTAAAAATATCAATGGCTTCTTGTATACTTTTTTGTCCACATTCACAGATGATTTTTGAAGGATACGCTTGCATTATTTAGCCTGCTCTTGAAGCTTTGTAGAGCCTTTCTAACTCTCTTTTGTTGAGTACTTTTTTGCGTTGGGTTACGATTTCTCGTACTTGTGGTATTAAGCGATTAAGGACTTCATTTTCAGGTTCATAGCCCATGGAACGCAAGTGAAAGAGTAGTGTTGAATTTCCAGAGTGTTTGCCAATAGGATAACTGCGTTGCATGCCAACACAATGTGGAGGAAATGCTTCGTAAGCTTTTTCATTTTTCATCATACCATTGACATGAACGCCAGATTCGTGCGAGAAGATGTTTTTACCCACGATGGGCATAGTGGCTGAAATATTTTGTTTCGAAGCTTTTTCAACAAGGGAAACGACATGCTTGAGTGCATGAGCATTGATGGTACGCTTCTCTTTAAAAAGATGTGTAAGACTCATTAAAACTTGTTCAAAACTGGCATTTCCTGCACGTTCTCCTAGTCCAATGACGGTTGTATTAACACTTTTTGCCCCTGCTTCAAAACCAATAATGGCGTTAGCCGTTGCCATCCCAAAGTCGTTGTGCGTGTGCATTTCGATTTCTAAAAGATTTAAAGAGGTGAGGTAAGAAACATGCTCATAAATTTGGTGTGGTCGCATGATGCCTACGGTGTCACAATAACGAAAACGAGAAGCGCCTAGACTTTTACCCAGTTCCATCACTTCTTTTAAAAATCCCAGATCAGCTCGTGAGCTATCTTCACCACCAATGCACGCAAAAAGTTCTTCGTGAGCGCTTACATATAAGACTTCTTCGAGATTTTTTAACAGGCGTGTTTTATCGCCTCCAAACTTTGCTTCAATGAGAATATCTGAGACGGGGATAGAAAGATCCACTGCTTTGAGACCACAGGAGAGAGAAGCCTCCAAGTCGCTCATGCTGGCACGATTCCAGCTCATGATGCGAAGAGGCAAATCAAGGGCTAATATCTCTTTGATATCGGCTTGCTCTTTGGCTCCCATAGCGGGAATGCCGACTTCTAATTCATCGGCTCCTGCTAGGTACAATGCTGAAGCAATGGCAATTTTTTCTTCTGTGTTAAAGGCAACATAAGGCGCTTGTTCGCCATCACGAAGTGTCGTATCGTTGATAATCATCGCAATCTCTCCTTAGGCAAAAAAGTGTTTTTTAACACCTTTTAAAACAGAAATCTCAATAGGCTCATCGGCAAAACTATCATCGCATGTCAGGTAGATGCTTTCTAGCTCTTTTTGGGGGCATTCGCCAATTTTTTGCGTTAAAAGAAGATGACAATCGCTCAGAGCATTTTTAATCTCATCAATCGGATAGGTGCCATCGCACCCCTCTTTACCCGCACAGTAAGAGTTCTCTACTTTACGGTGCATCAGAAATTTAATCGCTTTATCGCCTGCTTCATAGATGATGAACTCTTTAGCACTACCAAAGTGGTCGTTAATCAAGCCGTTTCCTCGCGTGGTGACAGCGACAAGTACTGTATTGCCTGTGGAGCTAAGGTCATCTTTATTGGCGGCTTCTTGGCTTATTTTGCCATTGGCCGCTCTTAAAGCTCTTCGCCATGTTTCAATATTTTCATGTGTTTTCATACGTTGGTTAAGGTTGTAGTGATGCGAAAGCTCCTCAAAGCTTTTATGTTCAAAACTCTCTTTGAAAAATTCATCGCTTCTATCTTCGCCTAAAAGTCCGACCGCATCCGCACGGCATTGGCGGCAATGGCGCATGAGTTTGACATTGACATCGCACGCTTCTTGCGCTTTCATCAACTGTTTGTGGCTCGCACTGGGTACGTCATCTAGTCCAAATTTCGTTCCAAACTCAGGTTTGGACATGAGAGGCATCACGTTGAAGATGAAAACGCCTAGTTCTTTGACCTTGCGTGCTACCAAAGGGAGATGTTCGTCATTGACCCCTGGAATTAAAACGGAATTGACTTTGACCAAAATGCCTCGTTCAACCAGTATTTTAATGCCTTCAAGTTGCTTTTCAAGCAAGAGTTTTGCCCCCTCAACGCCTCGGTGTTTTTTGTGTTCGTAAAAAACCCACGGATAGATTTTAGAACCAATTTCGCCTGTTTCATCGACGCTATTGAGGGTAACGGTTACGTGTTCGATGGTGTATTTTGCGATTTCATCAATATACTTATGAATCATCAATCCATTGGTAGAAAGACACAGTTTTATATCGGGCGCATACTTTTTAAGAAGCGAAAATGTTTCAAAAGTTTGCTTAGGATTTGCCAGTCCATCACCGGGCCCTGCTATGCCTACGACGCTGAGTTGTTGGATAAGACCGCCTACATGTAAAACCTTTTTAACAGCTTCTTCGGGGCTTAGTTTGTAGCTCGTTACCCCTGGGCGACTTTCGTTGGAACAGTCGTACTTGCGGTTACAATAGTTGCACTGAATATTACACGCAGGAGCAACCGCAACATGGATACGCGCATAATGTTGGTGAGCATCTTGGCTGTAACAGGGATGGTTGTTTATTTTTTGTAAAATGCTCGCATGGAGTTCATTTTGGGTGTTGCTTGATGATGTACACGAACAACTCATGTGCGCTCCTTTGATAATTAGACTTCTTTCAAAAGTGAAAATGCATGAAGTGTTCCTTTGAAAAAAAGAAGATTATGCGTAAAATTATGAGCTTTATGTATAATTAGGAGAATAAAGATGGGGAGTGTGAGTGAAAATGCAAAAAAAAATTAAAGTCCTTTTAATCGAAGATGATACAGCAGCTGCCAAAGAAGTTGCTGATTTTTTAGAGGGTGTTGGTTTTGAGGTAACGGTCGCAGAAACTGCTGTTGATGGTCTAGCAAAGCTTTTGGCTACTTCGTATGAGCTCTTATTGTTAGATTTATCATTACCTGATTTTAGTGGTTTTGAAGTGATTAAACAAATTAATAACCAAAACAGCATTCCTATTATTGTATTAAGTTGTCATTCCAATATTGAGGCAAAAATTCAAGCGTTTCGATTTGGCGTGGATGATTATTTGTGTAAACCTTTTATGCTTGAAGAGTTAGAAGTGCGAATGTGGGCAATTTTAAAACGCTGTTCCATGATTAAGTTTGAGTATGCAAAAACGAGTTTAACCATTGATTATAAGAGTCAAACGATTTTACTCAATCAAGTTCCTCTCGCCCTAACTGCCATAGAGTATAAAATTTTATCGTTTCTCATGGAAAATAAAAACAGAGTCGTTTACCGTGATGTTTTAGCTATTCATCTCTCGTCTTTGAGCTCTCGTCAATCGTTAAATTATCATATACAAAATATTCGCAAAAAGCTTGGGGATAACCCTAAAAAGCCAACATTTATTATGACAGAGTATGGGACAGGGTATCGGTTAGTTATGTAAAAATAGTGTTATTACTTATAATCCTCATAAGAAACAAATAATATGTGATAATCTTTGAGTATAATCTTTTTTAATTAAGAGGATAATAAGGAAATTGATGACACAAGCACATATGAAGGGCTTAAAAGAGCGTTGTAAAACCCTAAAGGTTTTGTATGTTGAAGATGATGTGGTGACGCAAAAATATACGTATGCCTTGCTGTGTGATTTTTTTGAACATATAGATGTCGTGGGTGATGGACAGAGTGCTTATGACCTTTTTGTGGATGCAAAAATCACCATTCCTTCTATCCCATCATCAAGTCTTTCTCGATCTCCTTATGACCTTATTATTACCGATTTAAAAATTCCTAAGATAGATGGACTCTCTTTTATTGCTAAAATTCGTAAAATTTGTAAGGAGACGGCGATTGTTATTACCTCTGCTTATAGCGATAGTGATTATTTTTTAGAGTCTATTCGTTTAGGTATTAATGGGTATCTTCTTAAACCGCTTGATTTTGATTATTTTTTAGAAACCTTGCAGGGTATTGTCGATGGCATTGAGCTTAGAGAAGCCAATAAAACATATACATCTCAGTTAAAGCAAACCGTAGAATTACAACAATGTGTTTTAAGCGAGCAAAGCTATAAAGATATGCTGACAAAACTTCCAAATAAGAAGAGTTTAGAAGAGTATTTAAGTAAATTATCGTCTCTTGAAATCCCCTCTTTTTTTCTTATTCATATGGACCATTTTAATCATTACATGAAACTATACGGAACAGAAATCAGTTACAGTATTGTTCAAGAATTTGCTCACGCATTGAAAAAAACCGCAGAAAACAAGGGGTATCTTTCTTTTCAAATCTCTTCCAATGATTTTGTCATGCTAGACGTAAAATCCCATTTAGACAGTGAAAAAGTTTATGATGATATTTCATACATTTTGGATGTTTTAAATGAGTATAAAATTTCAGTGGGAGCTTTACCTAAAAAAATTTTAGTGAGTGTTACACTTGGGGTAACGTTTGATCAGGAAGGTATTTTTCAAAAGGCGTATACGGCGCTTGATTTTGCCAAACAGATGGGAAAAAAATTTGTCGTTTACACAAGTCATTTAGATGAAACGGCATCCTTAAATAACGATTTTTATTGGCAAGAAGTGATTGCAGATACGTTAGATAATGATGATTTGGTTCCTTTCTTTCAGCCCATTGTCGATGCACAGGGTGTTGTATTGAAGTATGAAGCATTAATGCGCATTAAAACCAAAGATGAAGAGGGTAATGATGCTTATGTTTCTCCTTCTATTTTTTTGGATTTATCAAAACGAACCCGTCAATATGATGGTTTAAGTTATAAAATGATTGAAAAAGTTTTAGAGAAAATGTTTGCACATCCTAAGATTATGTTTTCGATAAATCTCAGCGAAAGAGATATCTTAAACAAAGAGATTCGCAATCTTTTGCGTCTAAAGCTCTTTGAATTTCAGACTTTGCATGGAACTATAAATTTAATGTTTGAGATATTGGAGAGTGAAAGTGGCATGAATGTTGAGATGATTAAGCATTTTTTGAGTGATATACGTTATGAAAATGCTCCTATTGCAGTAGATGATTTTGGGACGGGTTATTCTAATTTTGCGCATCTTGTAAATCTTTCACCAACGTATTTCAAAATTGATGGGAGTTTGGTTGCTCAAATTGATACAAATGAGAAAGTTGACCAAATGGTTCATGCTATCATCTCTTTTGGAAAAGTTTTACATGTAAAAACAATTGCAGAGTATGTCCATAATGAAACGATTTTTAAACGACTCTGTGAAATGGGTGTGGATGGTTTTCAAGGGTATTTTGTGGGTGAGCCTTCTATGGAGCTTTTATGTCATTAGAGTATACACTGGGTGAATTTTTAGTTTTTGGTTTGTTTACGTTTGGTGGTATTGGCTTTTGCGTATGGAAAAGAAGACAAGAACGTTTAAGTCGTTTTATTGATTTAACCATCGATGGTATTGTCTTATCTTCAAATGGTGTTATTGTCGAGGTGAACCAGCAAGCCGTTACGACGTTTGGAAGTTTTTCAAAGTATCAGTTACTTGGAAAAAATGTTTTAGATTTTGTGGCTCCTATTTCCAAAGAATTGGTTAAAGAAAAGTTAGCAATGAGTCGGGTGGATAGGTATGAGTGTACGCTTTTAAAAAGCAATGGAACACCCTTTCCTGCCTTAATTCGTGGAACCAATATTAGCCATAAAAAACATTTACGTCTTTCAGCAATTGTTGATTTAAGTGAACTGAAAAAAACCACACAAGCGCTTGAAGCACTGAATCAAACGTTAGCGCAAAAAGTAGAAGAGCATATTGCTAAAAATCGCCAGCAAGAGATGGTTCTTTTCCAACAAGCTCGCCATGCACAAATGGGTGAGATGATTAGTATGATAGCCCATCAATGGCGTCAACCTCTTAATGTGCTTTCCTTAATGTGTCAAAACATTGTCTTTAAATACAAAATGAATATGTTAGATGATACGCTGATGAATACATTTAAACAAGATTCTATGAAACAAATTATACAAATGTCAAAGACTATTGATGATTTTCGCAATTTCTTTAAACCTGATAGAACCAAAAAAGTATTTGATGTTAAAAAACAGCTTTTATATGTTTCTGAAATGCTCAAAGATGTTTATGCGACGTATCATATTGAGTTGATTATTAAAGTAGATGATGGATTAAAACTAGAGAGTTTTCCCAATGAATTTAATCAATGCATCATCAATCTTCTTAATAATGCAAAAGATGTTTTAGTCAATACTTCTATAAAAAATGAAAAATTTATTGTTATCAGTGCTTTTAAAAATGAAGAGGGTAAAGTAGTTATTATTGTAGAAGATAGTGGCGATGGTATTGATGAGAGTGTTTTACCACACCTCTTTGAGCCTTATTTTTCGACCAAAGAATCAGGTGTCGGTACAGGATTAGGGTTGTATATGACAAAGATGATTATTGAAGCACATATGCAAGGGAGTATTCGTATCAGCAATGCACAAAGTGGCGCACGCTTTGAGATTATTTTGTAGCCAAAAAGCGCTGCATCCACAAGGGAGGGTTGGTTTTTTTTACATGTAAAAGTGTTGCCAAAACCTCTTCAATACGCTCATCCTCTCTCTCACTTTTGAGCACAAAAATGCCTGAACTTTTCACCATAAGCGATGCATGAAGTCCTATATGTGAGGCGCACAAAATGTTCGCATCTTCCAAACAGGCTATCTTATAGGCAAGTTTATCCTCTTCTTCACTCAGTTCATTGGGGGAGGGAAGGGCTTTTAAAAAGAGAAACCCATCCTCTTTAAGTTCGTACATGTAAAAACATTTGCACCAACCAAAGTGGTCGTTGACGTGAATGTTGTCTGTGGATGCAAATGCTATTTTCATGATTTACTCCACAACAGGTGCGTGGGCTTGACGTGATGCAAGAGCGATGACCTCACGATACGGTTTTGGAGAAACCTCAGGGAACATGATGCCATTTTTTTTATGTTCACGAATAGCATACATACCACTCTCATGCCCAGCGACGTAGTAGCTTTGAAACTCAGCCGTGTAAGGCATATCCCAGACGATAGCCCCCTCAGTGGGACAGGCATCCGCACATTTTGGCATCGTAGAGTCCGCACACTCGATGCACTTTTCAGGTTTAACATAAGTAGTATCGCCGTTGACTGGCGAGTCTGATGCACTTACTATCGCTGTTGCGGGACACTCGTCGATGCAACTGTCACAGTTGATACAAAGCTCTGTTATTCTTACTGCCATCTTAGACTCCTTTTTACATGTAATTGCGCTTTAAAACCAATGCCACGGCAAAACAAGGGCTTATCTTACCGTGGTGTTGAGTAAGGTTTTAAGGTACGCAAGGCACACAATGCATAAGGTGTTCCGTTGGCGTTGCAAGGCGCTATGGAACACCTTATGCAACTCCCCTTTTATGATAAATAAAAAACTCATCAAGGATTTGTTAAACGAGAGTGCTTGTTCTCATAACAAAGACAAAAAAAGTAGCTGTGACAAACCAAAACCAGGAGCAACGAGCGGAGGGTGTGCTTACGAGGGGGCGCAAATATCACTCTTTCCTTATGCTGACGCGGTACATTTGGTACATGGGCCTGACACGTGTTTGGGGGCTTCATGGGAGACACGGGCGACTTTGACAAGCTGGGAAGGTGAAAACAACACACCACTAGGCTATTGTACGAATGTCACGACCAATGACATTATCTTTGGTGGCGATAAAAAATTGGCTGAGTCGATTGCCTATATCGTGGAGCGCAAAAAGCCTAAGGCGGTTTTTGTGTATGAAACATGCGTGACTGCGATGATAGGCGACAACATTGACTTTACATGTAAAGAAGCTGGGAAACGTTTTGGCATACCCATCGTGCCTGTACACGCCCCTGGATTTGTGGGTGGAAAAAACTTAGGTTCACGCCTTGCAGGTGAAGCCGTCCTTGATGCTTTGGTGGGAACTCGTGAGCCAGAATCCATCCATCCTTACGGCATCAATCTTATAGGCGATTACAATGTCACGGGCGATATGTGGCAATATGTTCCTATCTTAGAGCGCATCGGGATTAAAGTTGTGGCTACGCTCTCAGGCGATGGCAGAATCGAGCAGATACAACAAGCACACACCGCTAAGCTCAATGTTATCGTCTGCGCCAAATCCCTTATCACTTTATGTCGAAAGATGCAAGAACGCTACGCTATCCCTTATGTCAGTGTTTCATTTTATGGCAAAAGAGACACTTCCAATGCCATTCGTTCCATCGTCAATGCCTTTGGAAATGAGGCGATGATGCAAAAAGCAGAAGTGATTATCGCTGAAGAAGAAGCCAAATTGGAAGCAAGGTTGCTTCCGTATCGTGAGCTATTAAAAGATAAAAAAGCCATTTTAAACACAGGGGGCAACAAGTCATGGTCGATAGCCTCAGCACTTCAAGACATCGGCATCGAAGTGGTGGCAACTTCCATCCGAAAAGCCACCGAAGAGGATATCGCCATTGCTAGAGAATATGTGCCCATCTTGATGAAAGTCCCTGCCAATGAACAAGCCAAACTCATCGATGAGCACAACATCGACATCTTGCTAGCAGGTGGGCGAAGTCTTTACACGGCGTTGAAAAAAAGAGTGGCATTTGTCGATGTCAATCAAGAAAAAAAGGTGAGTTATGGCGCATACGGTGGCTTAGAAAATCTTGCCATTGATGTGTGTGCCGCCCTTGCTAATCCTGTCTTCAAACTTGCTGGAAAGGAAGCCCCATGGGAGAATTAAAAGAGATAAAACCTTTACATGTAAACCCTTTGAAACTTTCTCAACCCATGGGAGCGACATTGGCGTTTTTGGGGATTAAAAACTGTATGCCTTTGATGCACGGAGCGCAAGGCTGTGCGTCGTTTACCAAGGTGCTTTTTACCCGTCATTTCAACGACCCCATCGCCATTCAAACGACTGCTGTTAATGATATTACTGCTGTCATCGATGGAGGAGAGTACTCTATCTCTGTGGCGATTGAAAATATTACCCAAAAAGTGAGCCCTGATTTGGTGGGGCTTTTTACCACTGGGCTTACTGAAACTAAGGGCGATGACATCAAGGGGGCGAGTTTACTGTTAAAAGATAAACAAAAAATCGTTTACGTGCATACGCCCGATTTTGAGGGTGGGTTGGAAAGCGGTTGGGCTTTGAGTGTGCAAGGCATCATCGAACAACTCATCGAGCCAAGCCTTACATGTAACAAAGACAAAGTCCTCCTCATCCCCAATGTCAACCTAAGCGCTATCGAAGTTGAAAAAATCAAAGAGAGCTTAGAACTTTTTGACTTTGAAGTTTACGCACTGCCCGATTTGAGCGATTCGCTTGATGGACATTTGGGTGTGAAACAAGGAGCACTCAGTAGTGGAGGCATCAGCGTAGAGGCGATAAAAAAGCTAGGCGACACAGGGCTTGTCATCACCGTGGGGCGCTCCGTGAAAAAGTGCGGTGAGCTTTTTAAGGAAAAAAATACACAAAGCACACATCTTCATTTTGACAGCCTTGTGGGGCTTCAAGCGTGCGATGATTTTTACGCAAAATTGCTTACATGTAAAGGCTGGAGCAAACCTCCTTCTTCCATTCAGCGATGGCGAAAAAGGCTTCAAGATATACTTTTAGATACGCATTTTGTGTTAGGAAAAGCAAAAGTCATCATCGCCGATGAACCTGACAATGCGTATGCGATGGCAAAGGCGTTAAGGGAAGTTGGCGCAGACGTAAAAGCCGTGCTAGCTCAGAAAAGTGAGCTACAAGATGCCTTTACATGTAACGTCTCTGTGGGAGATTTTGAAGATGTGGAAGAGGCATTGCCTGCTTGTGATATGCTTATTTCAAATTTTCACGCTGAGCGTTTGGCACACACCTACTACAAAGCACTTTTGTTTCGAGGCTTTCCCAATTATGAGCAAGTAGGCGTGGGGCTAAGACACAATGTTTTGTACGAGGGGAGTTGCGCTTTTTTGTGTGAGGTGAACAATCTTTTGGTGCATCACTAGCGATGTAAACTCTTAAAAAAAGAGCTTTACATGTAAAATAAAACTTAGCTATCATATGCCTCAAATTG
This sequence comes from Campylobacterales bacterium, assembly GCA_016930915.1. Classification (GTDB taxonomy): domain Bacteria; phylum Campylobacterota; class Campylobacteria; order Campylobacterales; family Sulfurospirillaceae; genus Sulfurospirillum. The sequence continues at coordinate 36,862 of JAFGFU010000029.1, read as the reverse complement.
TGTAAGGAAAACGCTATGAATCCCCTAACTCCTTTTTTAGAACAACAAAAAGTATTTATTTTAGACGGTGCGTTTGGCACAGAGCTTGAGCGCAAAGGTTATGATATCAACGACTCTCTTTGGTCGGCAAAGTTTTTGATGGAAAAGCCTGAAGCGATTGGTGAGGTGCATTTGGATTATTTAAACGCGGGCAGTGATTGCATTACCACAGCGAGTTACCAAGCGAGTTTTGAGGGGTTTATGAAGCGTGGGATGAGCGAAGTGGAGGCCAAAGCGCTCATTGTCTCTTCGGTAAAAATCGCTCAAAAGGTTCGTGATGATTTTTGGTCAGATACAAAAAATCACGCTAAACGCTTAAAACCTTTGGTGGCAGCCTCCATTGGGCCTTATGGGGCGTATTTGGCGGATGGTTCAGAGTTTCGGGGGAATTATGGACTCAGTATGGAAGCGCTGATGAACTTTCACCGTCAACGACTTTTAACACTCATCGAAGCCAAACCTGACTTACTCGCATGCGAGACTATTCCTTGTCTTGTGGAAGCTAAAGCTTTGTGCGCACTTTTAGAGGGTTATCCTGATGTGAGCGCATGGATGAGTTTTAGTGCGAAGGATGGAAAGCATATTAACAGCGGTGAGAAAGTGCGTGAATGTGCTCAGTTTTTGGAGAGCCAAAAAAACATTGTGGCTATTGGTATTAACTGCACCGCTCCCCAGTACATTGAATCACTCATAGACGAGATCAAAGCGGTCTCTTCAAAGCCTATTATCGTTTACCCCAACGGTGGATCATCCTACAATGCGCTCACAAAAACGTGGGATGGACTCTCTAAAAACGTTTCGTATGGAAAGATGGCGTATGGGTGGTACCAAAAAGGGGGAAGGTTGATTGGGGGATGTTGTCAAACCACACCAGAAGATATCGCTCAGATTGCACAGTGGGTAAGAAGATAAAAAGGGTTTACATGTAAAGAACAAATCTTTACATGTAAAAAGAATTAAGCAGGTTCGTTACCTGTTGGAGGTGCCATCATGGCTTTTTTCTTACTGCGCTCCATAGATTGAAGCACTAAGTATTGCTCACCAAATTTAAGCATATTTTCCATTTCATCGTCAAATTCTGCGTAGTGACCTTCTTCTTCTAAGACCAGCTCTTCAAAGAGTTTTTTAGAGACGCTATCGGCGTGATTGCCACATTTAAGGGCGAAGTTGTTGTACATAACAATGGCATCTTCTTCACTTTGGCGTGCAAACTCTATCATCTCTTTTACGGTAATGATTTGTTGTACTTCATGCGCTGCTTTCATTTCTATCGTACCTTTTAGAAATAAAATTCTATCCGATAGTTTTTCAATGTGTAACATCTCCATGATCGCAATGCGTTTAAAGAGACTTGAGAGAAGGTCATACCCTTGGTCATCACAGTGGAAGTGGAAGAACATATACTGGTGGACTGCTGAGAGTTCATCGGCAATGGCAAGATTGAGTAACTCTATACTTTTATCACGTTTCATTTTTTCTCCTTAATTGGGTATTTGCTTCACATACTACCATAAAAATTGAAAAGAAAAACTAAGGAAATCAGACCCTAAACCTTAGTAATCGTGAGGAATCCCTTTGATGTGTAACATAAAATGGTCTCTGTTGTCTATATCGTTGAGCCAACCATAATTTGCATCGCTTTTATCGTCAAGTTCTTTGATGTAAGGTTTAATGTCCAACAGCGGTGTGCCATCAAAAACATCCAACCCTGAGACATAGAGTCTGTTATCAATGACATTGATGAGCTTAACAATGCTAAGCCCAATGGGGTTTGGACGGCAGGGTGTTCGTGTGGCGAAAAGTCCTAACTCTTTATTGTCTAACCATGGTGGGGTAAAACGCATTTTAGGCTTCTCTGTGAGTTTGTCAATGTAAAAAATGACATAGATATATTTAAAACGCAGTAACTCTTTTAGCCCTTCTTCATAGGCTTTATCCAGTTCGATGTAAAACTCACCTGTATCGTTATGCACAGGCTGATAAGGGGCATTGGTGGTGTAAGGCGTGTGAATCACTCCAATAGGTTCAAGGGAAATCATAAAGGTACTCCTTGTAATACTTTTTTAGAGTTTATCGTATCTGTCTTTAAATTTTCTATGGAACACTTCTTGAATAAGCATAGAAACGTTTGGTGAAGGAGGAAGTCGTGATAAAGGTCGCATTTTTTACGAATGATTTGAAAAATATTGATGCCCATTTTGGATCATGTGAGCAGTTTATGGTCTATGAAGTGGGTGTGGAGGGTTCTAGGTTAGTAGGAGTCATTCCTACAGGTGAAGAGCACACGGAGGGGAGAGTCGTTCTGTTAAAAGAAGCCGATGTGTCTATGCTTTATTGCATTGAAATTGGACCAGCAGCGGCCGCAAAAGTGGTCAATCACAAAATCTTTCCCATGAAGTATAAACATGTTGTGGGGATTGAAGATGAGCTTGAAAAACTAAGCACGATGCTTGGCACCAATCCCCCACCGTTTCTCCAAAAAATACTTGAAAAAGGAGGTGCGTGATGGAGAGTTTAGAGACGCTTTTTATCCAAACCCTTACCTCGCAACTTCGAGCGCTTGACCAATTTGGAACCTGGGCGAAAAAGAGCGATGAAGAACTCTTGAGCGAAAAGTATGTCAAAAGCAAAGAGGCATTGAAAAACATACCGATTATTGCGGACATTGATGAGATGCAAATTCAAGATATTCGTCTCATTTTTCAGTCCATTGCATTGGCATTTGAACTCAAAACGGGGGTAATGTGCTCAGTGGTGATGGAAATGAGCCATGAGGGATTTGGAAGAGCGGTGGTATTGGCTGAAAAAATTGTAGTGACCAATAAATTTTTCAAAGACGCTCACCGTTACAGCTTTCGCACCTACGATGACTTAGTCAAAGAGGGCGGCAAAATGCTTCACAATGCGCTTGAAATTTTTGAGCAATACACACTAAAAGCAGGATAAATGGATGGCAAAGATAGGGATATTTTACGCCAGTGCGGGCGGAAACACGACACAGATTGCCAAGGCACTTCAAGAGGCGTTTGAGGTAGAAGATGAAGCGTGTGTTTTAATGGAAGAAGACTTTGATAGCGCCCAGCAATTTGAGGATTTTGAGGTGCTTTTTTTAGGAAGTTCCACATGGGGGCAGGGTGATGTTCATTTTAGCTGGGTCGATGCTCTGTTGGAAATTGGCTCTAAAAATCTCTCTTTTGAGGGCAAAACCGTGGCATTTTTTGGTACGGGCGATAGCCAAAAACATGGGGAACATTTTTGCTCTGCTCTTGGAAAATTGTACGAGGTGTTTGCTAAACGAGGGGCAAACGTGGTTGGTTTCACAGATGAGGGTGATTATACCTATGAGGCAAGTTTAGCACGTATCGATGGAAAATTTTGTGGTTTAGCCATTGATAATATGAATGAAAGCAATAAGAGCGAAGAGCGAATAGAAAAGTGGATAGCGCAGTTAAAAGAAGCGCTAGCATAAGGAGTGATGATGAAAACGCTTGAGGAGTTTTATGCGCTTAGAAGTGCTGAGGAGTATTTTGATTTTTTTGGTATTGCGTATGAGAAGTCTATCGTGGCGACAAAGCGTTTACATATCATGAAAGCATATGGAGTATTGATTCAAAAGGGGCTTGAGACGTTTAATGGCGATGAAAAGTACCTGATGGATTTTTTTAAATTTGCACTGATTCGGGTTTACATCAATTACAAAAATGGACATGCGCCTAGTGCGGCCGAGGTGTGGGGTATGATAAAAGATGGTAAAGCTAAAGGGTGTTTAGCGTGTGCGTTATCTGCGCAAGGAGGAAGTTGTGGATGCTGAGGTGGTGTTGCATAATAGCGTCATGGCAAAGCTCTCAGGCAAAGATGAGGAGAGGGCAAAGTTTTTTCTAGGGCAAAAAGTGAAGCTCTTAGAAGATGTTAAAAACGATGGAACATACCCCTATTTGCCCATAGGCGAGGTGATGATAGCGAAAAATTCGGTGGGACACATTCGCTCCATAGGGGAGTTTTTACAGGTAATTCGTGTCTATGAAGTGCATTTTTTAGACGCAAGCTCTGCCATTGAAATCATCGGGTGCAGAGAGCATGAGCTTGAAGCGCTTGAGCCTTACCGTGATTTGGAAGAAGAAGAGTGCGAATGGATGATGAATTATGCAAAAAAAAGGTCGTAAAAATCTTATAAAGGAGGAGTGTTGTGGCAAAAGTAATCTTTATGCATTTTGATAAAGAAAAAGATGGCATTTATGATGCCAAAATTGGTGAGCCTGTGGTGCGTTTAGCAAAAGAGAAGGGGATTCCTATTGCGTTTGAGAGCAAAGATTATGCAAATTCTTTGATTGCTGTGGAGCATATCAGCGATGAAGAGCCAACCAGTTATATGGAAGATGAAGAGCTGGATTTGTTAGTCAAGTTAGGCGCTATTAGCCAAGAAGATGCTGACATCTGTCAGCAATTTACAATTAGCCCGAAGATTCGCATTGCATCCATGATGATGATTAAGGGTGATGTCTTAATCAAACCATTTCAATTATAGGAGAACATGATGACAACACGTGTTGAAATTATCAATGACTTTTTAGCGATCAATGTCAAACCAGGGGCGACCATTCAAGAGGTTGTCGAAGCCAGCGGAAGTGCGCTCCCTTTTGGGTGCCGTGATGGGCAGTGTGGTACCTGTGTGGTGGAAATAGTTCAGGGGATGGAGTTTTTATCTCCGCTCAATGAAAAAGAAGTCAAAGTGCTCAAAGAGATTTGTGTAGGTACCTCTTCAAAAAATGCTCGCCTTGCGTGTCAGATGAAAATAGAAAAGCCCAATGGCGTTGTGAGAATTAAGTACTAATTGTCTAAAAAATAAGCAAGCATTATGTCTAAATATAGAGCATTTTGGGGCATAATGTTTGCATGAGAAGTATCAACCTAGAATTCAAACAGAAGCAGAGTTTAAACCTCTCGCTCAAGCTTTGGCTCCCACTGTTACAGCTTCCTCTTCAAGAGTTGAGCAATCACCTTGAAACACTCTCGTATGAAAATCCTTTTTTGGAAGTGAAACGACCTTATGAGAGTACAGTAACCTCAAGCCATGGGCTAGTGGAAGAGTTAGTACTAAGCCATGAGTCCTTGCATGAGAAAATTATGGAGCAGATTGTTCCACCGCTTTTTCCCACACCTATTTCGCAAAAAGTAGCACATGAAATACTCTGTGACATTAATGAAGAGGGTTATTTTGATGGTGACATCGAGCAAATCGCCCTTACATGTAATGTTTATCAAGAGTATGTTGAGCGCATTAGGGCTCGTTTTTCAAAGCTAGAGCCGTATGGTGTGGGTGCACGCAATAGCCATGAATCTTTGGTTTTTCAGCTCGATGCCCTTAGTGATGATATCGATGATGAGCTTTATCATTTGGTGCTGAAAATGATAGAACAGATGGCAAAAGTCCATAAATTCTCAACGCATGGGCGTTTTGAAGAAGCGAAAGCCATTTTAAAAAAGTTTTCCAATCCGCCCGCATTAGAGTTTCAAGCCACACCTCAGCAGATTATTCCTGATTTTTACGTGGATGTTGAGGATGACATACGCCTTCGTGCGAATCATGACTATTATCCTGATGTGCTCATTAGTGAGCCTTTTTCCAGTAAAAATGAGGGGGTAAAAGAGAAGCTCAAAGAGGCACGTGACATTGTCAATTTGTTGGAACTTCGTAAAAGTACGCTCTATAAAATTGTACTCATTATTGTAGAAAAACAACTCTCTTTTTTTGTGGGAGGGGAGTTGAAACCTCTGAATATGGCGCATTTAGCGCAGGAACTCTCTTTTGCGGAATCGACCATCTCAAGGGCGATTTCAAACAAATACATTGAGTCTAAACAGGGTGTTTTTGCTTTAAAATCATTTTTTACAAATGCCGTTTCGACCAAAGAGCTTTCCTCTTCGGAGATTAAAAATTTTATTAATCAGCAAATTGAGTACGAAGACAAATGTGAACCTCTTACGGATGATGAACTTTTAGAGCGCATTGAGAAGCGTTTTAGCATTAAAATGGTCAGACGTACCATCACGAAGTATCGAAAACTCATGAACGTCGCTTCCTCTAAGGAGCGTAAAAAAATTTATAAGGTGCAAGCATGAAAACAGAAATGACACTCGAAATGATAGAACGAGACGTGACACTTTTTTTACAATATTACGCAAAAAACAGTTATTCTAAATACGTCATAGCGCCACATGTTGCGGCGATGTCACTTAAAGAGCATCATCTCTATGAAGATTTGGGATTTAAAAACCGTGTGCAGATGGGGCGTTATATGAAGTGCCATTTTCCTAAACTCGCAGAGCAAAAACCCTTAGATAAATTATGGAAAAAATTTATCTACGATTCCATTGGAAAAGTAGCTCCCGCATGTTTTACATGTAAAGATAACACCAACTGTTTTGCGTGTGCTTTGGCGGGGTAACTATTTTACTTTCCTTGTGTTAAAATATCCACTTTACATATAAAAAGAAAGGTAGGCATTTTGGCATTTTTTCGGACAGAAATCAAAAAGTTGAAAGAAGAAAAGGGAAAAGGCATAATTGATTTTGCATAAAAGGGGATATATTGAATTATAGTGAACTTTTTGAAAACTTATTTACAGGGCTTGGAAATTTTTTAGTGGGTCTTGCTGCAATTATGGCTTTGTTTACTTGGAAAAAAGAGCTTCAATATAAAAAAAGATATGAGATGGCGGAAATTTTAGAAAACTGTTTTAAAGCATACATTCATTACTTGCACGATTATTACTACATTGTACTTGAAAAACTTCGAGAAAATAAACAGGCATTATGTGAATGTGAACTGAATTTGAAAGAAAGAACACTCTTAGATAAAAAATATTTAGCATATTTATATGCATGGGAAGAGATGGAATATTATTTAACAAACAAAGAAATCAATGATTTTACTTATCGTCCAGAATTTCTACAGAGTGAACTTTTAAAAATGTTACCTATTAAAAGTGGTGATATAAATGAAGATGGTTTTTATAAATTAAATTTAGACAGTAATTTTTATACAAAAATGATTGATATTAGAAAAAATGGTTTATTTCAAATAAAAAATTTTAGAGAAAAATAAAAAATCTCATTCCACAAAACCCTTTATATAAGTCTATTCTTTGAGTGTTTTTATTTTTTAATAAAAACAACATCTAACGAAGATTTGTGAAAAGAGTAAAAAATCAAGTGGTAAGGCTAAATTTTTAACTTCTTGTAAACAACTCTAAATAATACTTGAAATTATATGGTAAATTAACTATAATATCTACATGTTAATTACCAAAGGATTTTAGATGACAGTTAAGTATGCTCCTGATGAGCTTTTGTCTATTACGGACTTTACCAAAAAGATTGCAGGTGTTTTAAAGGGGATTAAAGACCAATCTATGGATAAAATTGGGATTTTGAAAAACAACAAACTTGAAGCGGTTGTTATTTCTACCGATGAATATGAAAGACTCAAATCCCTTGAAGAACTTTTTACGACACTCGACCACAAAGAAATCTATGATGTCATTCAATCACGTCAAAATACACCATTATCCTCTTACGTGCCATTTGAAGATATGGCTCGCAAATTTAACATCGACACCGAAAAACTTTAACGCATGTATGCCATTAAAAACCATCCTTTGGTAGAAGAAGATTTAAAAGCACTTGATCACTCACTGGTTTTACTTGTCTTTAAAAAACTCAAGCAACTTCAAAATGCTCCGCAACAAGGAGAACTTTTAGGCAATAAGCACAATATGGATTTAAGCGGTTACCGTAAAGTCTATGTGGCTAAGAAAAAGGTGCGTATTGTGTATCGAATCATCAATGATGAATTAGTCATTTATGTTGTTGCTATTGGAAAAAGAGAAGACATGGAAGTCTATCAAGAAGCAACAAAGAGGCTAAAATTGTAAAGAGAATAGACCCCCCTTTATTTTCTTAACGCATTGATATAGTAGTTTTACATCTTTACATGTAAAGACTTTTTTGCTCTTTGACAAAGGCTTTTAAATCTTCATACCCTAGAGGTTTTGCGTACAAATAGCCTTGAAATCGATCGCATCCTAGGCTTTTGAGTTTAGCCTCTTGCGCTTTGGTCTCGACACCTTCTGCCAAAATGGCTAACTCTAAATTTTTACCGATGCTAATGATGTTTTGTACCATCTTCTCAGCGGTAATATCTTCAATGAGCGTATCCACAAAGCTTTTATCGATTTTAAGCTCATTTATGGGGAGTTTTCGCAAAATACTCAAAGAAGAGTAGCCTGTGCCAAAGTCATCCATAGAGATGTAAAGTCCCATCTTTCGAATTTTTTGCAAAAGGGGTAAGAGGTATTCGATATCTTCAATAAACAAGCTCTCTGTAATTTCAAGGCATAAAACAATATTAGCGAGTTTAATGTTTTCGATTTCGTGCGTGAGCTTTTCTAAGAAATTGGCTTCCATAAATTGTTTAATAGAGATATTAAGAGAAACTTGAAAGTTAAGTCCCATCTCTTCTTGAAACGCTTTCATCTCCGCTAGTGTTCGTTTCATAATAAAATCACCTAACTTTGGCATCAGCCCTGATGCTTCAGCGACAGGAATAAATTTATCAGGAGGAACAACGCCTAACTCTTTGCTGTTCCACCTTACCAACGCCTCAACGCCATACATCACGCCTTCATATGTCATCTGTGGCTGATAAACCATATAGAGTTCATGTTTGCCTAAGGCCTGACGCAAAGTTTGCTCCAGTGTGACACGGTTGAGATACCCCTCTTGCATGGAAGGTGCAAAAAGACGCACACTGTTTTTATGTTTTTTGGCTTCATACATCGCAATGTCAGAAGCGCGTAAAAGCATATCCAGTGTGTCTCCATGTTCAGGGTATTTGGCAATGCCAATACTCGCACCAATCGCAAAATTAAACTGCCCAATAACGTATGGTTTGGAGACTTCATACATAATTTTTTCGGCTTGTGCTAAGAGTTCTTGCTCATCAACGAGGTAGCTTAAGAGAATAAACTCATCCCCTCCTTGACGAATCGCAATACTATTGGGTGTTTTTACATGTAACAAGCGTTTCGAGAATTCAATAAGAATTAAATCGCCAAAATGGTGACCAAAACTGTCATTGACATTTTTAAAATGGTCTAAGTCGATATATAAAAGGCTAAAAGGAGACGCATTTTCATAAATCCAATCGTTCATACATTGCTGAAAATAGGCTCGATTTGGCAGTTTTGTTAGCGAATCGTGGGTTGCTTGAAAAATCAAATCCGCACGTCGTTTCTCTTCCGCATGAGCAATCATTCTAAAAAGAAGAAACAGTAAAATATACACGCTCATAAAAATAAAAAGATAAAACAAAACGTTCTGAATAAATTCTGTGATAATGTGTGTATTCTCAACTTCTGAGAGAATCCATAACGCATAGCGAGGTTCGTATTTAAGTGCTATTTGCGCCAAATTGCCTTCCATATTGGTGGCGGTAGCTGTGTAAATACGGGTATTGGTTTTTAAGGTCTCTTCGTTAAGGGCGTATTTTTGCTTAAGGGCGTTAAATATACCTTGCACAAAGGCCTCAGGAAGCGCTTTAGCATAGAGCTCTTTGGGTGTCTCGTGGTTGGAGGATTGAAACTGAACAAAGTTATCCCGATCTCGAATCAGTGTGACTTTATTATAATCGCCTAAAGAGAGGTTTTCGGTGTAAAGTTTAAAGGCTCCTTCGATGCCAAGTCCTGCGGTCATGACGCCTAAAAGTTCGCCTTCATCACTGTAAATGCTTTTACGAATTGGAATACCCCAGCGTCCACTTGCCGCTATAAAATAAGTATTGCCCAAAACCATCTGTTTTTGTGTTAGAGTGTATTCAAACGACTCTTTTGTAATGGGATTTTGGCGTAAATTTGGGAGTTTTGCTTTATCAAATGCGCTATTGATATGCAGATAATTACCCTCAATATCCACAAAACCAAAAGCAACCACAGAAGGGTTAATACGGAGAAGCTCATCTAAGACACGAGGCTCTTTTTCCTCTAATACTCGTTTGCCTAAGACATCCAGAATCATCTCCTGAGAGAGGAGCAAAGAGTGTGTGGTATTGCCTACCAGTTTGACTAAATTGGTTTGGTCTGTGGCGTACTGTTCATTAATGTCTTGCCACTTATAATAAGAGATAATCCCTAAAAATAAGCACCCACCAATAAGAAGAATGTAAAAAAGCATCCAAATATTTTTTTGAATTAGCGCCATACATTCTCCTTAAAACAATTCTTTAATAATCTTAACATAAAAATCGTCAGGTAATACTTCACTTTTTGGTAATTTTGATAACCGATATTATAAATTTTTAAGAAGAAGGGACTATAATCACGGTTTTAAACATAGCCTAAGAGATAAAAATAAGAGTTCATAATGCTAAAGTATTATAAAGAGTTGGTGTTTTTTGTGCAAAAAATAGTCGGAGATAAAGAGCTAGCTCTTGATATTACCCAAGAGACGTATAGCAAAACGCTTGAAAAATCCAAAGAGGTTTTCATAGAAAATGAGCGGGCTTTTTTGTACAAAGTCGCTCGAAATATCGCCATTGACCTTTCACGAAAAGAGAAAAATAAAGTTTTTATCGCGTATAAAGAGGAAGATTATTGTTGCAAAAAACACGAAGAGCCATTGGAAATCGCGCTTGAAGAAGATAAACAAGAACTCCTTTTAAAAGCCCTCGATACCTTGCCTAAACATTTAAAGCATGTATTTGTGTTACATGTGATGGAAGGATACAGTAAAAAAGAGATTGCCTCCATGATGCATCTAAACCTCAACAGTGTTCAAAAATACATTATCAACGCCACAGCCAAACTAACTGAGTATATCCATAACGAACAATGGAGCGAATCATGAGTCCTACGTTACACGAAGAAGCAAGTTATTTTTTGACCTGTATGAAGGAGGGCTTTACCCAAGAGCAAAAAAAGGCATTTGCACTTTGGATAAGGCAGAGCCCGTTGCATCAACAAGCCTTTGAGGATGTCAAAAAACTCACCTCTTTTTACAGAGCATTACCTCAAATCAAGCAAGCAGATGTGATTGAGCGTGTCCATGCTGAGATAAAAAGAGAGCGCATTTTCAAGCGAAGAAGGGTCTTAGCCATGGTCGCATCCTTTCTTTTGGTAGTCTGTATAACATCGTATGAACGTTATCTTGCTTTTTTCATACTGCATCACTACACGATCCAAAAAGAGATAGCCACAATAGTTCTTCCTGATGCTTCAACGGTACTTTTAGATGCGAAAACCAAAGCCTCGATTCGCTGTAGCTACTCCAAACGTGAAGTGCTCCTAGAGAGGGGCAAAGTTTTGCTCAGTGTGACTAAAAATCCTGATAAACCCTTTTTTGTGCAAGCAGGAGCCATTAGCGTTAAAGTGTTAGGAACACGGTTTGAAGTGCAACACTACGATGAGCATGTGGATGTGAGTGTGATTGAAGGGATTGTTACGGTTCAAAAAGGAGAAGAACACATTTTAGCAACCCTTAAAAAGGGCGAAAAACTTTTCTATTCAACGACAAGTGATCGCATTTTACTTCAAAAAATTGCTCCAGAGATGATTGCTTCATGGAAAGAGGGGGTATTACGGTTTCAAAATGAGACGCTTTCTCATGCTATTCATGCGTTTAGTTATTACCATAATCTGAATATTTCCCTTCAACCTGAGCTTGAAACTCAGCGTATTTCAGGTTCTTTTGCCATTGATGAAGTCGATAAATTTTTATACGCTCTCACCAAAATCTATGCCCTCAATGTGAGCCATATAGGCGATACACTCTACATTCACAAAAAACAGAGAAAAAAATAATTCACTTTTTTCTCTGTGGTATCCATTTTTTACATCTCATTACGTCTTAGTATTTAGAGAACAATTCTCAATATTGTTGTTATGTATTGCAAAGGGGAAAAATGGATGGGTATTAAGTATTCAAAAATAGCGCTGTATTTAGCGTTATGTTCGAGTGTATATGCACAGAGTTTTAGCGTGGATGCTCAAAGTTTAGAAGAGGCGATTCAAGGTATTGCAACACAAGCTAAGATGCCTTACATCGCCGATGGAAAACTGCTAAAAGGCAAAAAAGCACCTGTTCTTTCCCACGTGGAGACACTCCAAGAAGCCTTGCGTAAGGTTTTAGAAGGGAGTGGCTTAGAAGCGGTGATTGAGAATGAAACGATTATGATTAAGCCAAAGGTACTAAGGGTTTCAACGCAAACGAACGGTAAAGATGCGGTTGTCTTAAAACCCATTAGCATCTCATCCACGCCACAAAGTACGGTGGCTACAACGGTGATTGATAGTACGTACATCCAAAGCGCACCCACTGCCAACCATACCATTACCGATTTGTTACGGGGTAAATCGTACATTCAGTTTGACCAAAGCTCTCTCAGTTCTGCCACGGGTGGAGAGATAACTCCTCCTAAAGTCTCCATTTTTGGAAGCAAGCATTATGAAAATAACTTTATGCTCAACGGCGTGAGCAATAATAACGAGCTTAATCCAGGGGGTTCAGAACTAGGAACCTCTGACATGAGCGGACAACCCAGTGGCGAAGCGCAGTCGTTCTTTATTGATACCTCTTTGGTGGAGACGGTGATAGTACATACCGAAAATGTCTCTTCCGAATACGGTGATTTTCTAGGGGGTGTCGTGGATGCAAAGCTTAAAGATGCCTCTAAAGATGCATGGCATGGTTCACTCAGCGCTCGTTATACCGAGGATTCATGGGCGAGATTTCACTTAACTGAGGATGAAAGGGAAGAGGCTGAAACGACCACAACAGCAAAATTACAACCTGAATTTAAGAAAAAAGATTACTCTCTTTCTTTACATGGACCACTCAGTGAGCATTTAGGGTTAATGGTAAACTATGCAAAGAAAGAGTCAGAGATTCCTTTGCTAACCAACTATGTGGTTTCCGATGGCAATGGAGGTTGGACGAGAGATAAAGTGAGTCAATACAGAGAGAGTGAAAACTTTTTGGTTAGACTCAATACACAAGATTATGATTATTTTAAAGCGAGTTTGACCGCTATTTACGCCCCTTATACGCAGTCTAAATTTATACCCAATTTTAAAGATTCTGATTATGACATCAAAGGGGGTGGGTACACACTCATTTATAGTATGGAAAATGATTTGGGATTTGGTAAGTGGAAAAATACGCTGAGTTATCAAATGAATGAAGTTTCACGAGATTCGAGCAATAACACCAATTACGGTTGGCGAAATAGCTATGCAGGCGCTAATTTAGATTGGAAAAACAGCACAACATCGACCACCTCTTCTGAGGGTGGATTTGATGACTATGAGCAAAAAAGCAAACCTACGCATGGAAGAGTCTTTTAGAGGTTGAGCCCTTTAAAACCTCAGAGCTAGAGCATGCCATCAAAGTAGGGTATGAAGCTAAGTATGCCATTGTTAGTGCTGAGCGAGAGGGCTACACCTCCTATGCGGTTGCCAATGCAAAAGCCGATACCAGTGTGGTGGGGAGTAAAGAAGATGGTATTTTAACAGGGAGCCAATACTTCACTCGAAAAGTCACAGGTATGGCACAAGAGCGGGAGGTGGATTATGCTTCGTATGCTGCTTTTTTAGAAGATAGCATTAAAATAGAGCGTTTTACCATTCGACCAGGAATGAGGATTTCCACAGAAAGTATCACCAATAACATTGACCCTGCGTGGAGGCTTTTTGTCAATGCCGATGTTTTTCACGATAACGTCTTAAATATTTACGGTGGAAGCAACCGCTATTACGGTGGGCAAATTCTCTCTTATGCGACGCATATGCCTATTAAGACGTACGCTTCTACACGAACCAGTGCCACAGCCGCATGGGTTGATGGGGCGCTAAGCAATGCCGTGCCGTATGGTCTGGGTGATTTGAAAACGCCCTATTCGGATGAGTACAATGTAGGAACCTCCTTAAATGTCTACGATACGCTTTTTAGCGTGGATTATGTCAATCGCTCCTACAAAGACCAAATTCGTTCTAAAACCATTAGCACAGGTCCTACGTATAGAGAGTACACCAATGAGGGTGAGAGCAATTATTGGGGTGTGACGTTTGCGATATCCAAAGAGTATGATTTGGGATTTTTGGGCAAACACTCCTCTAAATTTTCTGCCACCCGTTCCTTTACAGAGTCAAACAGCTTTGATCCACTGAGTGCCTTTACTGACAATGAAGAGACCAGTCGTTCCAATACGCACATTACCTACAATGGACGTTTGACCCCAGTAGAAGAGGCTCCAGCGACGGATTTTAATCGTCCGTGGGTTATTGCGTACACCCATGTTGCAGAACCGTATGATTGGCTCAATCTCACAAGTATTTTACGTTATCAAACCGCTTCCAAAGGGATGCTTACAGATGGTTCGGGATTGGTTGACCCTGAGGGTGTGTTAACCAACGCTTATGTGGATGTGGATTATAAAGCAACATTTAATGTGGATCTATCCGCTGCCATGAGTATGAAAATGAACGGTCAAAAACTCATTTTTGGCGTGGATATTTTAAACCTCTTTAACCGTAAAAATGATGCGACCACGGGTTATGGAACCAGTAGCAGTGTCTCAACGGTGACTTATACCATGGGACGTCAGTTTTACGCCAATGTACGGTATGAATTTTAAATAGAAACTTTTTTACATGTAAAGGTTTGACGCTTTACATGTAAAGCTTTGAAACACCAATTTTTTAAAGGGTTATGATGATGAATATACGAAAAATAGGGTTGATATGTCTGTTTGCCCTGAGCTGTACAGTGAGTGCATCTACTCAGGAATTAGAATGGTATGATGGAAAGTGGGCGCACGAAGGAAGTGACTTAACGCCTGATAAAAAAGTGAGTTTTGGTACGCTTGAGAATGGGGTGCGTTACGCCATTATCCCCAATGCATTACCCAAAGGGAGAGTCTCACTCTATTTGAATATGCAGGTAGGCTCATTGATGGAAGAAGCGCATGAAAAAGGCTTTGCGCATTTTGTAGAGCACATGGCATTTAATGGAACCAAACATTTTCCAGCAGGTTCTTTAATTCCCTTTTTTCAAGAAAATGGGATGAGTTTTGGAGGCGACACCAATGCCCACACCTCCCTTGCAGAGACGGTTTATAAACTCAACCTTGCCAAAGTCGATGATGCTTCTGTGGAAAAAGCCTTGCTTATTTTACGTGACTTTGCCGATGGTATGCTCATCGAAGAGCATGAGGTTAAAGATGAGATAGGCGTCATTCTCTCGGAGAAAAAGAGCAGAGAGAGTGAAGACTCCTTGCAGAAAGATGAAAGACGTGCTTATTTGTACAAAGGGACAAAATTTGTTGATAATGTCATTGGAACCGAACAAAGCATTCAAAGTGCTACTTCGAGCAACCTAACGCACTTTTACACCAAATGGTATCGACCTGAACGTGCGATGGTGGTTGTTGTCGGTGACATAGAGGCTTCAAAACTAGCTCCCATGGTTGAAAAAGCTTTCAATGGGTTTAAAAATGACACACCGCCTCCTTTGGTACAAGATTTTGGTGAGCTCAAGCGTCCAGATTTTGAACTTTTTGTACAGCAACGAGCGATGGATGGGGTCAATGTTTCACTCTCCATCATCCATCCACGCATCTTCTACAAAGATACGCAAGCAAGACTCAAAGAGTCGTTCATTCAATCCATGGCATCGTATATCTTCAATCAACGTTTGCGAGAAATTGGGCTCAAACATCCTCATCTTTGGGGCAAAGCGCAATTTTATAACAGCTCAAAAAAAGGGCTTTTACCTTCATCGGGACTTAGTTTTATCAGCAACAATGAGCATTGGGAAGAGGCGTTAAAGACCTTGATTAAAGAGAGCAAGAGTGCGCAACATTTTGGTTTTAGTGTGGAAGAGTTGATTCAAGCTAAAACCGTGATAGGCAGAAATCTCGATAAAGCGATTTTAAATGAATCCAATCAAAAAAGCAGTGACATTGCCAATGGGGTTGTAACCATTGCCAACAGCGGTGCGGTGTACACATCTTCCATAGACGATAAAAAATACTATGAGCAGTTTTTACCCACCATTACTCTAGCTGAGGTTAATGTGGCGTTTAAAGAGGCATTTGCTCCAGAGAATCGAACGCTGGTTGTGAGTGGTAACGTCAAAGCAAGCTATGAGGAGATAACTCAGGCATGGAAGAAAGCACACGAACAACCGCTTCATGCCTATGAGGTCAGTGAAAAAAGAGCTTTTCCTTACGTGAATCTTCCCAAAGAGGTGAATACACTGCCTAAAATAGAGAAAAAATCATTGGGCAAAGATGCCCCAACGCTTTATGTCGCACACTATAACGATACATTGGATATTTATATGATTCCAACCAAATACGAGAGCAATCAAGTAATGGCTCGTTTGATTTTTGGGGAAGATAAACCTTTTGGCGAGAGCGTTTTACCTTTACGCAAAATCGCTTCAGCGGTTTTATCGGGAAGTGGCATTGGAGCGCTTTCTCCCACCGAGGTTTCCAAACTCTTTGGTGGGCTAGGACTGAGTGTAAGTGAGGGATTTGATGATGCCAACTCTGTCATTAACGGCAGTGCGACAAGCAAAGATTTTTCACTTCTTATGCAAGCCATGTGGACGCAATACATCGACCCAACGCCCAAAGAGTCTGCGCTGATTCGCTTTAAGCAATCGCTTGAGTTAAATGAACATCAAAAAGAAAAAAGCGTGGAGGGTGTCGATCAAGCGTACAGTAGCTCTTATTTTAATGGAAGTTCACAGCGTTATGAGCCTATCAGTCTTAAGATGTTAGAGCAGTATAGCTTAGATGACATTAGTGCTTTTGTGAAAAATCAAAGGGCTTTTAATGGTAAAGCAAAAATGATTATTACCGGAGATTTTGAACCTAAAAGTGTTCTCAAAGAGGTGGTACGCTACTTTGGAGTGCATGAGAAAAAGGCACATACAGCCTATGACACACACCTTCAATCTGCCTCATTTCCAAGCCAAAGTTACCATGAGCGCATCGTAGAAGATAAGGTGGATAAGAGCGTGGTGTATCGTGTGTTTGAAAGCCCTGTGGAGAATATTCAGGATAGAAAGAAGATTGCAACCATCAATGTGGTATCGGCGGTACTCAAAGACAGGCTTCGAAAAGAGCTTCGTGAAAAATCAGGCGTTGCGTACAGTCCATCCGACTCCTTTAAACATTCGCTCACTCCTGTGGATAAAGGCTTTGGACTCTTAAGCATTAAGGTGACCACGCAAACCAAAAACAAGCAAGAATCCCTTGCGAAAGTAGATGGCATTGTGCAAGATTTGCTTCGCAGTGGGGTGCGTGAGGATGAGGTAGAGCGTTTAAAAGCACCGATGCTCACCTCATGGAAAAGTGGTTTGCGTAAAAGTGAGCTTTGGCATAACCTCTTAGATAAAGAGATTCGCTATGGATTGCCTTTTGTGAAGTGGCATGAAAACTATCCAAAACTCTTAGGCGAAATTCACGCTAAGGATGTCAATGAGGCGTTAAAAACGCTTTTACAGAGCAAAACGACGACGTACGTGATAGCCGCAAAGGGAGTGGGCGATGAATGAATTGATTGTGTGTAAGGATTTACGCTTTGGATACGGTAAAAAAGAGGTCTTGCATGGACTCAATTTTACGGTCAATGAGGGTGGAATTGTGGGGCTTTTGGGCAGAAACGGTGCGGGCAAAAGTACCACCATTAATATTTTGATGGGGTTTTTAGAACAAACCTCAGGGGAATGCTCCATTTTGGGGCATCCTAGTTATTCGATTCCCCCTTATGCGAGGCGGGATATTGGGTTGTTGCATGAGGGGTTTATTCAGTACGATTTTATGAGCATTGAGGGGATTGAGAAGTATTACGCTTCGTTTTATCCGCAATGGAATAGGGATTTGTATTACGATTTGGTGAGTCGCATTAAAGTACCTTATTCAAGGAAGATTACCCGTCTCTCATGCGGACAACGCTCCCAAGTCACCTTAGGGCTGATTTTGGCGCAATCGCCAAGACTCATGATTTTGGATGATTTTTCCATGGGGTTAGATGTGGGGTATCGAAGGCTCTTTTTAGAGTTTTTACGTGATTATGTAGATACCTATAAAACCACGGTTTTACTCACCTCGCATGTCATTCAAGAGCTGGACTCCTTTTTGGACAAAATTTTGTTTATTAAAGAGGGAGATATTATCTACGATGGGAATAAAGAGGCGTTTCTCTCCTCGTTTTACTCGTATAGCATTCCCATAGAAGAGTCCAAAAAAATTCTTACATGTAAAGCGATAGAAAACATCGAATACGGCAATAAATACGCCCATATCTTTGGCTATACGCCCAAAGAGGCAATGCAAACATGTTTGAGTGAATTTGGTGTGGATGAAGCGGTGGTAAGAGCGTTAGAGCCCAATGTGCTGAATTTAGAAGATGCCTTTGTCGGGCTTACAGGGAGGTACTAGATGAATAGGGTAGATACAAAAAAAATGCTCAGTGCGATACTGCTCAAAGAGTGGGTGAAGTTGCGCTTATTGGTGTGGGTACCTTTTTTAGTTTTACTTGCGGTGTTGATTGATACGCACATGCGCTACAAAGGGGTTGTCGCATCGCATGGGGCTTCAGCGTTGTGGTTGGATTTAATCTACAAACAAAGTATTTATTTTATGAAATTAAAATGGGTTCTCATTGGGGGAGGCATTTGGTTTGCGAGTTTGCAGTTTTTGCCTGAATGCTCTAACAAACGTCTGCGTTTGCTGTTTCATATTCCTGTGGCGCATCAAGTGCCTATGTGTGCCATGCTTTTTGTGGGTATCGGCATGATGGCAGTGCTCTTTTTGGGAGCGTATATCGGACTTGCGGGAGTCTTTTCCCTCTACTATTTTCCCAAAGAGCTCTCCTCGATGATGCTTCAAACCACGCTTCCGTGGGCATTAGCAGGTTTTGTTGCGTATTGTGCTACCGCAGCGGTGATTGCACAAGCGAGTGTGTATAAAAAATTGGCGTTTGTCTTTTTAGGGTATGTGTATGTAGGATTTTTAACCGAAACCAACGGGTTTAATGCCTTTAACGATTTAGGGTTGTATGCGCTAAGCACGCTTCCATGGCTCTTTGTTTTTGAAGCAGCCGCACTGGGTGTTAAGGAGAGTTACGCATGAGAGTTAGTCTTCCAAAATTAGCTGTTTTTTTTCTAGTCATTGTCGTACTTGCGTGGTTTATTCCTAACGTCTATAACCGTGCGACACGGGTGGATCGTTTTAGTTTAAGCGGGGATTTTAGTCCTTTGTTGAAGTCGTTTATTATTTGGGAAAATGGGCCTGATGAGATGCTGTTTAAAACAGAAAAAGGCGAACGCATAGACAAAGCAGAGGCGCATAAAAATATGCCCTTTATCTTCTCTAGCAATGTCAATAAATGGGGCGGTTTTCCTTTACATGTAGAAAATCAAACCTTTAGTTATGAAGAGGCAAAGCGCAACTCCCAACGGATGCAACTCTCACCTCGTTACGTTTTTTCAAAACCTTTGCCTTTGCAGATTTTATTTGAAAATACCCCTTTTGGAACGCAGTTTCCTGTGCCTAAAGATGTGGTGATTTTTAAAGAAAAAGGGCTTGAATTTATCACCATGAGTGATGGTGTGGTGGATGAAGCAAAGTCCTTGAAATTTACCAAAGCGTTAAAAGATGCAGGGCTTGTTTTCCCCATCGTCTCTGTTGCTACCAATCCAACCCCTCTAAAATCTTTTGATGAGGGGATGATGCTTGTGGATGCAAATAACGCCCTTTTTCATCTCAAAATGCTCAAAAATGAGCCTTTGGTGCGCACTATGCAGATAAGCCTTCCTGAAAAACCGCTTTACATGACCTTAGAGGAGAATCCTAGAAAGCTCTATTATGGGTTAATTGTAACGGCTTCAAAGGTCTATCTCTACACGTACAAACAAGAGTTGATTGCCTTGCCACTTTTTCAGTTTGACCCGCACAAACACGCTGTGGTGATTCGTATGAGCCCGCTCTATCAGAGTATCATTCAAACGGATATTAGCGATAAAAATGTTCCTGTGAAGTATGTTGCCACCAACACGCATTTTGAACCTTTACATGTAAACGAACAAAGCTTTCCCAAAAACATTGTGGAGACCTTAGCGCTCAATGAAAAAGGACTCTCTTTTTTAACGCCTCTGCGTTTAAAACAGTTTTCAAGCTTTGAGAGTGGCATCGTCTTTGATATGCGTATGGCTGAGGATAAGCTCTTTATGGTGATAGGGATGCTCTTTGCGCTCTTAGGCTACCTGTGCTATACCCGCTTGATGTACAAAGTGTTCAATGCCCTCTCTGCTTTACTCATTGCGCTTTTTGGTCTTCCAGCTTTGGTTGCCATTGTGCTCTTTGGCGATGTCAGCAAATACGCTCCACACAAAGGGAGATAAAAAATACCCTCTTTACATGTAAAGTCCAAAAGGCTTTACATGTAATTTTCTAGGCTCTTCGTTTAGGGAGTTTTCGGAGGGTTTTTAAAACACTGATGGAGAGCGCAACCAAAGCAGGTCCGATAATAAATCCCCAAAAACCAAAGGCGCCAAGTCCTGCGACAATCGAGAAGAAAATAATAAACTCATTGGTGCGCACTTCGCCTGCGTTCATGGAGCGATTGACATAGTTTAAGATAAGCAGTTTGACGATGTTATCAATAAAAAACGCCATCATTGCCCACGAATAAATAGCGATAACCACAGCGTTCATCACCTCGCCTTGCCAATACTCACTCATCGCCACAGGTATCCAGACAAGCGCTGTTCCTACAATGGGAATGACCGAGCTTATGCCTGCTAAAAAGCCCAGTAAAGGGGCGTTATAGCCCTCAAAAAAAGCGATGAAGATACCAAACGCCAAGCCTTGCGTTACGATGACTCCTAAAAGGGTGTAAAAGACAACCGAAAGGGTAATGCTCATCTCCGAGATAAATTGGCGTTTGATGGTGCGAGCAAGGGGAATAATGGGCATTAAAAAGAGAAACAAAGAACGCCCATAGAGGTTAAAAAAGAAGAAAAAGATGACAATCATCACCATTTCACTGAGCATCCCCAAAAAGGTCTTTAGTCCACTGCTTAACCACTTAGAAAGCAGGGCTATAATCTCATCTTTGTGCATATTTGAAAGCATTATAAGTGTCTCAAAAGGTTCTTTTGCCCATGCCAAATAGGTTGGCAAGAGGGAGATATCCAGATGGATTTGGCTATCAAAAGAGCGAATCGTCTCAATGATGGTCGTGGGGTGTTTAAAGAGCTGAAAGAAAAAGAGGCTGAGGGGTAAAAAAATCATCAACGACAGGATAAGCGTCATGAAAGCAGCACTGATAAAATCTTTTTTGGTGCTTGATAAGGTACTTTTTTGGAAGAGTGCCTTAAAAAGAAGTCGCTGAAGCGGTGCCATGGTCAGCGCAAGCAGGAGTGCGACACCTAAGCTTTTTAAAAACGGAGCAAAAAGCCATAAAAGAACGCCTAGGATTCCTACACTGAGCCACATTAAAAAGGTGTTGTTTTTCATCGGTTTTACTCTCTTTAGGGATGGTAGCTTTATTGTAACATACAAAGAAGAAATAAGCTATCATTCGCTTTTGAATGACAATGGAGTAAAACAATGAAAACAAAACTATGGATAAGCATCTTCCTCGCACTGCCTTTACTGCTTTGTGCAGGGGTGGATTTTGAGTGGCGTTACAGCTTAAACAATCGCTACCATGACGACCCTTATGGGTATCGTTACGCCTTAGTGGAGCGCTTTAGGGTGAGAGAATCGCATGTGGTCTTTTTGTTAGACAGTGTACGTGAACCCTCCGATGCCTACATGATTTTTAGATTAGCCGAACTCTCAGGCAAATCGTATGAGCATGTTTTGCGTATTTATCGTCAAAATACCTCATGGCGTGAGATTGCACTTCTCTCAGGGATTGACCCTCATTCTCACGGATATGAGGCGCTTCGTCATACGCATGATTTGCGTGATGACTACCGCAGTGATCGAAGACGGTATGAGCGTTACGAAGATAGAGGCGTGGTGATTAAAAGAGAGGAGATTTACATTCCTCAAACCTACCAAGAACAGCAAAGACGCTATCCTGAGCATCGAAAGTACCAAGACGAAGGATATGATGAAAGGTACAGAGGGCATTAAAGCCCTCTTACTCTTTGCGCTCTAAAAAAGTTTCTATCTCTTGAATCGCTTTTTTGTTGGAGAGGCTAAATTTAATCTCAATACGGCGTGAAGCGTTTTTATCTTCCATCCCATTTTTAAAGATTCTATCGCTATAAGAGCGTCCAATCGCACTGATGTAGCGTTGTAAAAGAGCATTTTTGCTCTCATCCCATGAGTAGATAAACGCCATCACCGCATACGCTCTTTTCTGCGATAAATCAAGATTGTTCATGTAGCTTCCATCCGAATCGGTATGCCCCTCAATCATAATGTGGTCAATGTTATCTCTGATATCCGCATCGTTTAAAAGCACTTCTAAGTAAGGTTGCAGTGTCTCTTTAAGTTGTTTTTTCGCCTCAGGTTTAAGCTCATACGAGCCTACATCAAACAAAATGCCCGATGGCAGACGAATCGCACCGCTGTTGGGGTCAATGTTGATTTTTTGCCCCAATTTTGATTTTAACTCTTGCACCACTTTAATGCGAATCCTTGTGAGGTTTTTAATGCGCACTTTGGTGATATTCAAATCCTCTACCAAACGTTGATGTGCAGAGCTTTTTTCTAAGAGTTTTTGAGAAAGAAGGGCAAGTTCTCCTTCTTTGAGTTTAAGCGTGTTTCCAAGAGCGCTTAGTTCATTTTGTGAGACCATCAAAGCACCTTTGCTCTCATCTTGCTCATTTTCGGCGTCTAAAAGAAGGCGTTTAAGGCTCTCAATCTCTTTAGCACTCAGCTCTAACTTCGCATCATTTTCCTCAAGAGCTTTGCCTTTTTTGGCTAAAAGTGCACGTGCGGCAAGCAAAGATTCTGCAGAGATGGCAGCCTCGCTTTTAAGCTTTGAGAGCTCCTCTTGCAAACGGGCTTGAAGCGTCGTGAGTTCCAAGGTTTTCTGCTCTGCGGCAATGAGTTTATCGCTGATACGTGCGACATCTCGTTTCTTTTTGGCGAGTTCTTCTTCGCTCATGACTAAGGCTTTTTTCTGTGCGTCAAGGTCAGTTTTAATGGCACTTAAATCACTCTGAGCATAGACGTATTTAATAATAATCGCCCCAATAAGCAAAATAAAAACAAACAACAACCCCGCCATCAAATCTGCGTACGAAACCCAAAAGGTTTGGTCACTGCTTTTGGAATGAAGTTGTCTCATGAGCGTAGCGCATCCATTTTATGAATAATCTCCTCCGTCTCCGCATCAATGATTTTTAAACTCTCTTTGAGCGATTCGACTTCAAGATTGGGTTCGGTTTCTACACGAGTGAGCGCACTCTCTTTTAAGGAGCGAAGGAGCTCTTGCTGGGTGGCTAAAATCTCTTCGTTTGCTTCTTGCATCTTTACATGTAAAGTTGTGGTGTTGGCGTTGAAGGTGTCGAGTTTGACGAGCATTTCATCGTGCAGTTGGACTAAATTACGCTGTTTCTCACTGGCACGTGCTAGGGTTTCCATCCCTGTTTTAAAATGCTCTGCACTCTTTTTAACCGCTTCGCCTTCAAGTTTGAGCATCTCATCAAACAAGCTAAATTTACCCTCGATGGTATGACCCAAGCGCTCAAAAAAGTCACTGGAGCTTAGGCGTTCAAACATGCTGCCAATGTGTTCAAAGTGCTGTAAATTCTCTTTGAGGTAGGCTTGTTCTATCTCCTCTTTTGTCCAAAAGAGTGACGCAGTAGAGCCCTTGATGTGTTGTACCTCTCTATCAAAACGGCTCAAACCTCTCTTTTCAAAAAAGAGCCACCACAATGAGAGCAAAATACCATAAATAGAGACGTAAAACGCCGTTCCCACACCGCTTAAAAGCACGGAAATTTCCTGCTCTAGCGCACTAGAAGTTTGCGAGGAAAAATCGGGTAAGGTAAGTGCAATCGAGATAAATGTTCCTAAAATACCCATCGTTGGGAAAACCCCAGCGGCGATGGAAGCGTAGTTGTCATTGCGGATGTTTTTGGCATAATCGTCCATAAAACTATCAAAGTTGGCATTGGATTTTTCGATTTCACCAATGCGCATAAGATTTTTATGGATGTAATTGTTGAGCTCCGTTTGGAAACTTGTTTTGAGGCGTTTAAATTGGCACATCCCAAACTCGCCATTGTGTTTGGCAAAGACCAAAGCGACAATGAAAATAAGCCCAATGAGCACAATGCTATGCGTTCCCACAGCAAAATGCAAAATTCCCACATAGCCTAAAAGAAAATAGAGATAGGCAAGGGCTGGAAGGGCAATCAATTTGGCATAAACGAGCGCACAGTTCTCCTCTTTACTCTCCAAAGCGCTTAAATCTTTAAGCATGGTATCCATTTTTTGATGCATGTAAAACCTTTGTAGCGATATCTTCGAAATTATAACGCACCTTTTTATACAAAGGGTTAATACTAATCTTTAATTAATCCTAAAAGACTACAATTTTTATAGGCATTCATAGAAAAAACTTGAGAAAAAGGAGTGGCAAGATGGGTGAAGTTTTACAAACCGTTGCAAGCAGAAATATGGTTTTACCTAATGCTTCTAAGCTTGTTGAGACAGCTTTTTTGGGTTATGGTTATGATGTGACAGGGCTTTATTGTCATCCCAATGGTGTGCGTGCCAATGTGATTGATATGCCTCGTTTGTTGGAAGCAAAGCCAGATCGATTTGAGCGAAAAGTTGGAACGAGTTCAGATACCAAAGTAGTGGCGGCTGAAAATGCTATGGAGTATTGCTCCAAACTTACCGCAAAATTGGCGGTAGACGCATCTTATAAAAAAGTCTTCTCAGGCGCATTGTCTTTAAAATTTGATTATGCCAATGCGTGCTCTTCCAAATACTCTTTTGGTAGTTTTTTCCTCATTATGCGTAAAGCAAGTCTCTCTTTGGTTGTTGATGCCAATGATTTAAAACCCTATGTCAAAGCGCAGTTTTTAGAAGATGTGCAGAGTAAATCGTGCGAAACGCTGATTCGTCTCTATGGTACACACTTGATGAGCAACATTACCTTAGGGGGACGATTGGAGGTTTTGTGCCGTTCTATCGTGGAAGATGAGCGTAAAGAGTACTCGATTGAGGTGGGTGTGAAAGCATCGGTTAAAAAAATTGTCAATGTCTCTTCCGAGATGAGTTATGATGAGAGTGTTGTCTCAAAAAATAAAGAATTAACCGTCAATATTGAAACCATTGGAGGTGATCCTTCTAAATGTATGATTGATTCGTTTGATTATACAAAGGCAAGCAGTGAACTTAAGAGCGATTTTTCCGCATGGCAAAACAGCCTCAACGATGAGAATATGACCTTAGTCGATATGGCAAAAGGCTCTTTAATCTCGATTGCAGAGCTTATTCCTGATGATGCTGTGTATGCAAGTAAAAAAGAAGCACTCTTTCTTGCTATAGATCGTTATCTTCAAGAGAATCAATTTTCAATGGTCGATGCCCCAAAACCACTCTATCGTTATTTTTCGCCTTACATGGATGACCATTTTTATACGATGAATTGGAATGAACTTAAATTTGGCAATGGCAATTACAGTTTTGAACGCATTGAGTGTTTAATTTATGATTTAAAAGTGCCTCATTCTATTCCATTGTATCGCTATTACAGTGAGCAAGAGGGAGATCATCTGTATAGCACGAAATGGAGTGAGCTTAAAAATGGTGATAAAGGGTATATATTTGAAGGAATTTGTGGGTATGTTTTTCCTGATACCAGTAGTGATAAACGACTCGTTCCACTCCACCGATACGTGCATATAGGGCAATCACGAGGTAAAGGACGATTGGATCATTTTTACACACTGAATCCTTTAGATGTAGCAGGTGGAGAATGGATTGATGAGGGAATTATTGGGTATGTGTTAGCGCCTTTAAAGGACTGATATGTTTACATGTAAAGGTTTCTCATGTCAAAGTATATAAAAATGTTACGAGCGTACAGTGTTCAATCTTTCTTGCAGATTCGATTTGAACAACTCTCTGGGAACATGCAAACGCAGTTACATACCTTTATGATAACTGGCGATGAGGAAGCTTTACATCAGTACCGTGTGGCGATTCGCTCCATGCGCTCTTTATGTCAGAGTTTTGAGGCATTTATTGAAGAAACGCATTTCAAAGCTTTAAGCAAGGCATTAAAAAGCTTACAAAAAGAGAGCAATGCGATGCGTGAGCGTGATGTCTTTTTAGGGTATCTTCAAACATTAGTACCGCTAAGGCCTGAAGATTTTCAGGCTTTGGCATCCTTAAAAGAGCGGTTAGTTCAAGAAAAAGAAGAGGCGTATACCTCTTTTTGTGGAGACGATACAAGGAGGCAAAAAAATCTTTTAAGTATTCAGCACTATGTCAAAGATGCTGCATTTTATAAAGCCTCTTCTACGCAAAGTTTAATCAAGCCACTCTATACGATTATCAAGCAATTGCTGAAAAAAATTATCAAGAACTCTTCTTCCCTAGACGTTTATGACAAGTCTAAAAAATTTCATGCTTTACGCCTTGATTACAAAACATTGCGCTATATTCTTGAGTTTGCTCATGTAGAGCAGAGCGCTAAAATATGTAAAGTCATGCAAAATAGGTTTGGTTTGGTACAAGATACGTATAATTATTGTATGCTTCTTCAACGATATGTTCCAGCAGATGATTCTTTTTTTTATGCTACGCTTAGCACGTTAGAAAGGGATTTGAAGACTCATAAGCGTTTATGTCTTCATAAAGACAATGTTAAGACGCTTCAAAAAATGAGTCAAAAACTTCAAAAAATCTTTACATGTAAAAAGAGATAAATGCCAAAATTAACCTACATTTCCCATTACCCTGAACACTTAAAAGCGCAGATTCGCCAGCTCATTGAAGAAGAAAAATTGGGAAAATACCTGCTTGCAAAATACCCCACCACGCATACCATCACCAGCGATAAAGCACTGTATGCGTATGTGATGGAACTTCGTACAGCCTTTTTACGCAAAAGTGAACCCATAACCAAAGTGCTCTACGATGGAAAAATTAGCGACATTAACGATGCTCTAGGTCTGCATCGCATCACCATCAAAAACCACGGAGGCAGGCTTCGTAGCAAAAGTGAGATTCGAGTGGCTAGCGTGTTTAAAAGCACGCCTGAGCCTTTTTTAAAAATGATTTGCGTACACGAACTTGCCCATCTCAAAGAAAAACAGCACAATAAAGCTTTTTACGCCCTGTGCGAAAAAATGGAGCCAAGCTACCATCAATTAGAGTTTGATGTCAGGCTTTATCTGACGCATTTGGAGTTATTTGGAAAGCTCTATTAAATCTTTACATGTAAAGATTTAATAGGCTAAAATAGCGCATTTTTTTTAAGGATGTGGTCATGAGAGTTTGGGTCTGGATGGTGATATGTGTTGGATGTTTGTATGCGCAAACTCCTCAGAAAAATAGTCTCTCCTTTGCGCTCACTCCTGAAATGTACGCATCGTTGATGGCGCAAAGTTTACAAAGCTCTCTTCCTCAAACCTTCAAATATGAAACGATAGAGTTACTCGTTCAAAAAGTGTACAGCGAAAAAAACAGAGTGCATTTAGAAGCGACAACCAAACAGTATGACGCTTTGCTCAAAGAGTTAAAAAAGCATACCGTTTTACCCAGCAAAGTTAAAAAAGAGTGCAAAGAGTTTTCATCATTGGCTATGGTGAGTCAGGGGGTTGAGTATATTTTGCATATCAATGTTAAAGGGAAAAAACCTTTAGAAATTCTCTACGATAAAGAGGCGTGTTTAGAGCATTTCAATCCGCAAGAAAAACTTTTTATCGGAGGTTACAACAAAAAAGGCTTAGCCACGCATTAACGTACACAGTTGCGTCCTGCTTTTTTGGCTTCGTAGAGCTTCTGGTCGGCTCTCATATAAAGCTCATCAAGTGTTTGATTAGGTGGCTGCAACATCGCAAGACCAATGCTCACGGTTACACTTAAAGTTTTATTATCCCCGTATTTGATGATACACTCACTAATCTCTTGACGCAAACGCTCCATTTTAGCTTTGGCTTGTTCTTCGTTTACATGTAAGAGTAAAAAAGCAAACTC
This sequence comes from Campylobacterales bacterium, assembly GCA_016930915.1. Taxonomy (GTDB): domain Bacteria; phylum Campylobacterota; class Campylobacteria; order Campylobacterales; family Sulfurospirillaceae; genus Sulfurospirillum. Next base: position 8,574 of record JAFGFU010000029.1, on the reverse strand, counting down.
TTCACCTCCGATGCGTGCGACAATATCGCTTTGGCGAACACTGTCTTGTAAATGGCGTGCGAGGGTTCTTACAACAATGTCTCCCACAGGATGCCCTAGGGTGTCATTAATACGTTTAAAAAAGTCAATATCTAACACGGCAAAGCAGAGTGAATGCTCATAACGTAACGCTTTTACAATCTCTTGTTGGCCTAGGGCTAAAAAATGCCTGCGGTTAAACAATGAAGTTAAAGTGTCCGTTTGGGCGAGGTGTTGGAGTTCTTCTTCTAACACAATGCGCCTTTTAATCTCTTTTTTAAGGAGAGCTTGCTCTTTTAAAAGCGCTTCTTGCGTCTGCAAAGACTCTTGTTCGTAACGTGAGCGATGGTACTCAATCCAACTCGCAATAAAAGAGACCGCCAAATAAGCAAGAACAAAACGGACTTGAAAAGGGGTTGAATAGATAGTGTCAATATGATCAATCACAATAAACAAAACGATACTACAGGCTAAAAGAGCCGTACTCAAAAAAAATCCAACACGGTTGCCTAACAAAAAAATGGTTCCTACAGGATAGGTAAAGAGCCATAGGATAAGGGAACGATCTTCATCGACATGGTATACAAGGTAGAGAAATAAAATGCTGAAAAAAAGTACAGCAATGTAGTAAATCTGATAGACTTTATGGGTGGAAGGAATAATAAAAAGTGAGCCGATGAGGTAAATCCCAAAAAGCAATAAACTAACAGCTAAGGCGGTATTGTGAATGTGAAAATTGTAGAATGAGGTCATAAATGCTATGGGGAGCATTAAAAATGTAATCCACACATAGTGATTTAGTCTTGCCAAAGCCTCTTTATTCGTAGAGGGAGAGCGAGAAACAATGCGATCAACAAGGTGTTGCATTTTAACAAAAAGTGTGACCATACGTTTCTCCTTTCTCAAAAGATAAAAGACAAAATATAATTGTGAGGTTTATATGTAAAAACAAAAAGGCGACGAGCTATATCGCCTTTTTATGAAAATTATTTACTTTCTCTGGCTTCTTTAAGAGCAGCTTCTACATACATCGCACGTAGTTTTTGCGCCATTGGACCTGGTTTACCGTTACCAATAGGCTTTCCATCAATCTCGATAATCGGTAAAACAAAGGTGGTCGCACTTGCCATAAACGCTTCATCCGCATTGAGTGCTTCTTCAATGCTAAAGAGACGCTCTTCTACTTTGATACCATGCTCTTTGGTGTGTTCGAGTAAAAGTTTTCTTCGAATGCTTGGTAAAATGGCGTTAGAGAGTGGACGGGTGATAATTACGCCATCTTTAATGATAAATGCTGCGGATGACGTGCCCTCAGTCACCATGCCATCTTCAATCATCCACCCCTCATATACACCTTTTTGGTGTACTTCTTCTTTGGCTAAAACTTGACCTAAGAGTGAGATAGATTTGATGTCACGGCGTTTCCATCTAATATCTGCTACGCTTGCCACCTTTACACCTGTGGTTGCAAGAGGATTGTTAATGATATTCTTTTTAAATGTAAATGCCATAAATGTAGCAGGTGTGTTTTCAGGAAAATAAAACTCACGAGGAGCGACACCACGGGTGACTTGCATGTAAACACCACCCTCAACGATTTCATTTTTAGCAATCAATGTATCTAAAATAGCATCAAGCTCAGCTCTACAAAAAGGAGATGTGAGGCTGATTTTTTTCAAACTTGCTTCAAAACGCTCATAAAAAGGCGCTTTATCAATCACTTTACCGTTAATGACAGGTACTACCTCGTAAATACCATCACCAAAAATAAATCCTCTATCAAAAATAGAGATTTTGGCATCTTCTGCCTTACAAAAATCACCGTTTAAAAAAACAATATTCTCCATTGCAAACTCCCTAAAAAAATATGTGACATTTTACTCCATAATAGCTTAGGGAAGTGTGCAATAAGTAGGCAGAAGTTCCGTTTACATGTAAAAATTGAAAAAGAAGTTTAGGCGAATTTTGATTCCGTTTTTAAAGGTTTAAGAGATATGCGTTTTTGTAGATGTTAGAAATAGTGTTCAATTGTATGGAAGTGTAAAAAGTTAAATGTTTAACGCTAGTATTATTTTATTTTTTAGTGATGTTGTGATAACGTATGTTAATTATAGTGTTCAGGAGAAAAAAATGTTTTTTTTAGATAAGCCATATGTTTCTGATTTTTTAAAGAATACACTCAAAGAAAATTTCATACCTGTGGTCGGGACAAAGATACTTGAAGCGTTAGATTTGCTTGAAGGTATGAATATAATTAGCGAAGAAGAAGCAATCAATTTAGCAAAAAAATCACCTCATCTACCCATATATTGTACTTCAGAAAATTCCATTGGTTGGATAGCCACAAATTTAGATTTTTGCGAAATTCCATATAAAATAGAGCTGTTTAAAGATAAGATAAAATTTAGAAAATTGATACATTCTATGTACCCTGATTTTTATTTTAAAGCGCTAAATTTTGAAGATTTTGATGATGTCAATTACGAAGATTTACCCAGTGAATTTATCATAAAACCCTCCATTGGATTTATGAGTATGGGCGTTTATAGAGTAACATGTAAAGATGAATGGGATAAGGCAAAAACTTCTATAAAAGAGGCTGTAAAAGAGAGTTTAGGTTTGTATCCACTCGAAGTCATCAATGTAAAAGAGTTTATTGTAGAAGAGTGTATAGATGGTGATGAATACGCTGTTGATGCCTATTTTAATGCTTCTGGAGAACCCGTAATTTTAACGATATTAGAGCATATATTTTTTAGTGACAGTGATGTTGGTGATAGGATATATTCCACATCAAAAGCAATCATAGAAGCAAATCTTGAAGAATTCACCTCTTTTATGCAACAAATTGGTACCTTAGCAAATATGAAAAATTTTCCTGTCCATGTAGAATTGAGACGAACGAAAGAGGGGCTTTTAATCCCGATAGAAGTCAATCCCATGAGATTTGGTGGATGGTGTACTACCGCAGACATGACGTATAAAGCATATGGCTTTAATCCTTATTTGTACTATTATAATCAAAAAAAGCCAGATTGGAAAGAAATTCTAGCGGATAAAAAAGATGAGCTATACAGTATCGTAGTGCTCGATAACTCTACTGGAGTTTTAACCAGTAACGTTAAATCTTTTGATTATGAAAAACTTCTATCAAAATTTGAAGAAGTCTTAGAATTGAGAAAAATAGATTTTTACACATATCCTGTATTTGGCTTTGTATTTACAAAGACCAAAAAAGAAAATATGAAAGAGTTACAATATATATTAAGTTCAGATTTAAAAGAATTTATCACCTATTAACAAAAATATAGAAAAAAGGGGAGAGTTGCAATGGTGACAGGCTACTTTAAAGTAGTCTGTTACCATTGCATTTACATGTAAAAATTGAAAGAAGTTTAGGGTACTCTCTATTCTGCTTTTAAAGATTAAATAGATATTATTTTTAGCAGGTCTTGGAGTTTGTGGCAAAGTGGCTTAGAGTATAGAAAGTTAAAAGTAAAGCCCTGACCCCTAAATTCAAAATTTAGCCCTGACCCTTTTTGTTCTTTCTTTTGTTCTTTGACTGCGTAAGATAAGAGGAGGGCTTAGGCTCTTCTCTTTACATGTAAAGAGTTATTTTTAAGTTCTGCGTTACATTTCACTATGATTTCCAATCGAGAAACGAAGATTTTGTGTGTTAAAATACCGCTACATGTAAAAACAAAGGTGGGCATTTTGGCACTTTTTCAAAAATCCGTATTAAACACATTTCCGCAAGATGAAAGCAAAGTCGCTCTTAGGTGGGTAGAGTATCAGAAATTTTTAGCCAAAGTTGATGCGATACGAGGCTTTAAAGAAGAAGAGTATCAAGATGGTTTTTTCAAAGATGTGTTTGAAAACTGCTTAGGCTACACACTCAAAACAAGCAACCCTAGCAATTTCAACCTTGAACGTGAAAAGAAAAATGAAACCGATAGCAAAAAAGCCGATGGTGTTATCTATGTAAACGGTGACATCATCGGTGTGGTAGAGCTAAAAGACCAAAAAACCAAACAATTAGATAGCATCGAAGCACAAGCCTTTAACTACCACAACTCACACACCAACTCAAAGTATGTCATCATCTCTAACTTTGATGAATTGCGATTTTACATCGACAAAAAAACCGCTTATGAAAAATTTAACCTTTTTTCTTTGAGTTACGATGAATTTAAAAAACTGCATTTACTGTTGAGTTTTGAAAGTATCAAAGAGAACATCCCTCAAAAGCTCAAAGACAAATCCACCAATTTTGAACAGAGCATCTCCAAAGAGCTTTACAAAGACTTTACGCTTTTTCGAACTGGGCTTTTTGAAAATATCATCCAAAACAACCCTGACATCGACAAATCGCTCTTGCTAAGACTCACCCAAAAGCTCTGCGATAGAGTTATCTTCATCCTCTTTGCAGAAGATAGAGGCTTACTTCGCAACAACACCATCAAAGAAATCCGTGAAGAGTTTACCAATCAACGCTTTACCGACTACAAACTCTACGACATCTACAAGTTTTACTTTGAAGGCATCAACCAAGGCAATACCAAACTAAACATTCCCAAATACAACGGCGGACTTTTCGCCACCGATGAGCTTTTAGATAGCCTCAGCATTGACGATGTTTGCCTCAACGAAAATGCCCAAAACTTAAGCAACTACGACTTTGTAAGCGACATCTCGGTGAACATACTCGGACACATCTTTGAGCAAAGTTTGAGTGACCTTGAAGAACTTAACGCTTCCATAAACGACATAGAGTTCGATAAAAAAAACTCCAAACGCAAAAAAGACGGTGTCTTTTACACACCCGAGTACATCACCCGCTACATCGTTGAAAACACGCTAGGAAAGCTTTGCGAAGAACAAAAAGAAGCTTTACATGTAAAAAGTGTGGAAGCTCCCAAAAACAGTAAAAAGCCCACTAAAGAAGAAGCACAAACCAAAGAAAATTTGGAAAAGTACAAAGAGTGGCTTTTACATGTAAAAGTGCTTGACCCAGCCTGTGGCAGTGGAGCATTTCTCAATCAAGCGCTAGAATACCTCATCAAAGAGCACAAAGAACTCCAAGAAAAGCTCGTCATCATGGGCGACATCACCGCTTACTACGAGATAGAAGCTTCTATCCTAGAAAACAACCTTTACGGTGTGGACATCAATGAAGATGCGGTAGAAATCGCACGGCTTTCTTTATGGCTAAGAAGTGCGCAAAAAGGTAGAGCACTGGCAAATTTGAGCGATAAAATCAAATGTGCTAATTCGCTTTTGGATATGCCATTTGCTGAAAACTCTTTTGATGTGGTGATTGGAAATCCACCATATTTCAATATTCAAACATTAGGTGCAAAATCCCCAATCGCTCACGCTATTCAAAATAAATATCCTGAAATTTGGCAAGATAAAAGCGATATTTTGTTTTATTTTATAGCTCTTGCCATTAAAATGACAAAAAATAAAGTAGGATTTATCATCTCAAATGCTTTTATGTTTTCAGACAAAGCACAAAAATTAAGAAACTATATGGTCGAAAATACAACTATTTCAAAAATAACAAATTTTGAGCAATATATGGTTTTTGAAGATGCTTCCATTACATCAGCTATTATTGAACTTGATAAAATTAAAACAGACAATAGGACAAAGGCTTATAATTTTATAGAGAAAAACTACAATCAATCAGATGTATATGATGTTCTTAGTAGTGAAACAAACTATTTTGAAGTCAATCTTAAAAAAGATAATGTTTTTGCATTGGTAGATGATAAAATCAATACAATCAATGAAAAAATCGATAGTTGCTATGCAAAACTTAATACTATTTTTAAAATTGGAAAAGGTATGGAAACTGCGGCAAATAATGTTTTTCAGTTTAAAGAGTATCCAGCTAAATTTCCAAAAGAGTTTATCAAAAAACGAATGAGTGGCGAAATTATAAAAAAATACACAATAGATGAAACTAGAGAGTATCTATTATACTTTGAAGATATAGCAACCTTTGAAGAGTTACCACAATCAATACAAAATCATCTTTTAGAAAATAAGGACTTTTTGGAAAATAGAGCAACTGTGAAAAATGAGGGACGAATCTGGTGGAGATATAGCCGTCCAATGCACAAAGAGTTTTATGGAAAAAATAAATTGTGGTGTTCTTATCGTGCTAAAGAAAATATTTTTTGTTTTGATGATACTGCTGAATATATCGGTTTTACGAATACAACGGTTATTTTTGATACAAATGAAAATTTAGATTTAAAATATCTTTTGGCACTTCTTAATTCAAAAACTTTAAATTTTAGATATAAAAGTATAGGAAAACAAACAGGTAGTGGAGTTTATGAATATTTTGAAAATGGTGTTGGAAAATTACCAATTCCTGAAATGGACAAAGAAAAACAACAACCTTTCATTGCTCTTGTCGATGAGATTTTAGAATCAAAACAAAAAATCAAAGATTATAAAACACTACTCGCCGAAGCTTTACATGTAAACAATTTCGACCGTGAAATCAAACTCAAAAAAGAGTTAGAAACACTTGAAAAAAAAGTCCTTGAATACGAACAAGAGATAGATGCGATGGTTTATAAACTCTATGGTTTGAATGAGGATGAGATAAAGATAGTAGAAGGTGAAAAATGAACTTAGAAAAATACGAGAATAGCACCCTAGAATATAAAAGTCTTAAAAAAGCTGTTGGGAAAAGTGCTGATTTGAAAGAATTAGCAAAAACATGTGTTAGTTTGGCAAATGCGCAAGGTGGCTTTCTTGTCATAGGTGTAGAAGATAAAGATAAAGTTCCACCAAAAGAGCAAAAGATAACGCAAGAAGAGATTAATATAATTATCAAAAGTTTACGAAGCCTTACTGATAGTGTAGGCTTAGTCAATCCCGAATTAAAAACACATGAAAACGGTGGCGAATTTGTTGTGATACAAGTTTATCCATCAATGAAAACGATTGCAACGACGAGTGATGGAAAAGTGTTTGTGCGTGTTGGAGATGAATGCTCTCCCGTTAAAAGTGAAGAGCTTACAAGACTTGCTTATGACAAGGGTGCATTTCAATGGGAGCTTGTTGTCTCAAAAACGCATATATCGCACATTGAGCCAGATAATATCTCAAAGTTTTTATATGAAATACGTACCTCCGATAGGGTTAGAGATTTTATAAAAGAACAAAGCGATATTGATGTTTTAGAGTATTTCAAGCTTGTAGAAGATGGGTATTTGACCAATTTAGGCATTTTGTGGCTTGGAAATTTTAAACAGCGTTCAAAACTCAATTACCCTATTACCGTGCAATATATTGTTTATGATAAGAATGAAAATAAAGTCCGAAAAGTTGATTGGAATTTGAATCAGTATAATCCCAAAGAGCTCATTTTAGATATTGAAAAAGAAGCCGTTGAGTTAAATTACAGTTTTGAATTACCTGATGGCATGTTTAGAAAGCAAATTAGGCACTATTCAAAAGATGTTATTCGTGAATTAATCGTGAATGCGTTTGTCCACAAGTCTTTTACGATTTCAGGAGATATTTTTATATTGGTTTATGAAGATAGACTAGAGATAAAAAACCCTGGTGGATTGCCTCTTGGTATTACAAAAGACAATATCTTACATCAAGTACAAAGACGAAATCCTCACTTAATTAATACCTTTAAAGCCCTAAAACTCATGGAAAGTGAAGGGAGCGGGTACGATTTGATTTATGAAAAACTAAGTCTTGATGGAAAGATGTATCCGAAGATTGAGAGTGACATTAATTATGTTCAAATCACGATTTATTCCAGTATTATCAATAATGAAATTTTACAAATTTTGGACTATTTAGCAAAACACTATCAGCTTACCCAAAAAGAAATCATCACATTAGGTGCGATTGTTAGAAATAAAAAACTCTCTGGTTTTGACTTATCAAAAATACTTCAACTAAATGACAATGATAGACTAAGACATTGGATTGATAACCTTGTAGATAAAAAAATTGTGATAACTGAAGGTAAAACAAAAGGTCTGATGTATATGATAAACCCGAAGATTTTATCTTCACTAGAGCATAATTTAAAGCCTAGCTTAAAAACGATGGAAGAGCCCCAACTCCGAGCACTCATTAAAGAAGATTTGAAAATACACCCAAACAGTAAGATTTCTGAGATTCACAAACGAACAGATGATTTGGATATAAAATATTTGAGAAGAGTCGTTTATAAAATGTATGAATCTGGTGAAATTCAAAGAGAGGGAGAAAAGAAAAATATGGTTTATTTTTTGGAGAATAAAAAATAAAAAAATAAAAAAATAAAAAACAAATTTCAAAATTCCCCTATAATAAGGTTGTTTTTATATAATTTTTTTGTTTTTAAGAAATAAAAAATAATTTACTTTTAGCCTTTCTCAGCAATAATAAAAATGAATTTTATGAAAACCATGAAGTTATAGAGGTAGGGCTTTACGTTTAACTTTACGCAACTGATTATGATTTGTGTTTGAAAGAGAGGAGATAGAAAATAAACAAATCAATATTTCAAACCACAATTAAGTATAT
>JAFGFU010000004.1 GCA_016930915.1 Campylobacterales bacterium | reverse complement strand
CTAAAATAAAAGAAGATTTTCATGTAGAGATTCCTTACTGGAAAGATGGGTTGGATGAATGTTTACGTAAAATGGGAGAAAGAAAATAATGCAAAATATATTATTAACAGGAACAGCTGGATTTATCGGTTCTAACTTTGTACCGCATTTTTTAGAAAAATATCCAGAGTACACGCTTATAAACCTAGACCTCTTAACCTATGCAGGCAATCTTGAAAACCTCAAAGAGTGCGAAGGCACCCCAAGATATAAATTTATCAAAGGTGACATTTGTAACCGTGAATTAGTAGAGTTTATTTTTAATGAATATGATATACAAGGAGTCATTCACTTTGCTGCAGAGTCGCATGTGGACAACTCCATCAAAAATCCAGGGGTGTTTGTAGAGACCAATGTCAATGGTACCTTTACACTTCTTGATGTGGCGTATAAATATTGGATGGAGAAACCCTTTAAATATCGTGACCGATATCTAAATGGAATTTTGAGTGATGAATGTTTAGTGATGAATGAAAACGAAGATAATTCAAAATTCAGAATTAAACATCTAAAATTACCCCGTTTTCATCATATTTCCACCGATGAGGTTTATGGCACATTGGGTGAAACAGGGCTGTTTACTGAAACTACACCGTATGCGCCTAATTCTCCCTATTCGGCGAGTAAAGCCAGCTCCGATATGATAGTACGTGCCTATCATTATACCTATGGAATGAATACGGTGATTACCAACTGCTCGAACAATTACGGACCTAAACAACACGATGAAAAACTGATTCCTACCATCATACGAAAAGCGTTGAGTGGGCAAAACATTCCTATCTATGGCGATGGAAAAAATATTCGTGATTGGCTCTATGTATTAGACCACTGCAAGGGCATAGAGCTCGTTTTTCATGAGGGCACTTCAGGAGAGACCTATAATATTGGAGGGCGTAACGAGCGGGACAACCTCTACATCGCTCATAAAATCTGCGAAATCCTCGATACCTTAAAACCCAAAGCAACTTCTTATAAAGAGCAAATTAGCTTCGTGGAAGACAGAGCAGGGCACGATAGACGCTATGCCATCGATGCGACCAAAGTCGAGACAAAGCTAGGCTGGGTTGCTGAGGAGAACTTTGAGAGTGGGATTGTTAAAACCATTGCGTGGTATCTGGAGAAATATAACAATGAATAATATCCAATGGCATTCTCATAGTATTGATAAAGCCAAAAGGTCTGAGCAAAATCATCAAAAGCCTTGTGTGATTTGGCTGACAGGATTAAGTGGTAGTGGTAAATCAACCATAGCCAATGCATTAGAAGAGAAACTTTTTGAAAATGGCAATAAAACCTACTTACTTGATGGCGACAATGTTCGTCATGGGCTCAATAAAGATTTAGGGTTTGATGAACATTCTCGTGTTGAGAACATCAGACGTATTAGTGAAGTTACAAAACTTTTTGTTGATAGCGGGCATATTGTTATTTCTGCTTTTATTTCACCTTTTATCAGCGATAGGTATATGGCTCGAAGCCTTGTAGAGTATGGGGAGTTTATTGAAGTGTTTGTGGATGCACCTTTAGAAGTGTGTGAAGCAAGAGACCCTAAAGGGCTCTATAAAAAGGCACGTAAAGGGGCTATTAAAGATTTTACAGGAATAAATTCTCCTTATGAAAAACCTATCAATCCAGAGTTACATGTAAAGAGTGATGAACAAAGCATTGAAGAGATTTGCACACAAATTTTGACCTATCTTTTGGAAAATAATTATATTCAAAATAAGCGTTTAGATATACCTCAGTTATCTCACCAAAGAGTAACCCATCTCAAGCAACTAGAAGCAGAATCTATTCATATTATGCGCGAGGTGGTTGCTGAATTTGAAAATCCTGCGATGCTTTACAGTGTGGGAAAAGATAGTTCTGTGATGCTTCATTTGTTGCAAAAAGCTTTTTATCCAGCACCTCCTCCCCTTCCATTGGTTCATGTGGATACTCAGTGGAAATTTAAAGAGATGATTGAGTTTCGTGATCGTCGTGCCAAAGAGGTTGGTATGGAGTTAATTGTTTACTCTAATCCAAAAGGTGATGAACTTGGCATTTCTCCTTTTGTACATGGTAGTGCCATGCACACGGATATTATGAAGACTGAAGCTTTAAAGCAGATGTTAGATACCTATAAATTTGATGCAGTTTTTGGCGGAGCACGAAGAGATGAGGAAAAAAGTCGTGCGAAAGAGCGTATTTATTCTTTTCGAGATGCACAGCATCGCTGGGACCCCAAAAATCAAAGACCAGAGCTTTGGAATATCTACAATGGACGCCATAAAAAAGGTGAATTGATTCGTGTTTTTCCATTGAGCAACTGGACAGAGCTTGATATTTGGCAGTATATTTATCTTGAAAACATTTCTATACCATCCCTTTACTTTGCGAAAGAGCGGGAAGTGGTTGAATATATGGGGACCAAAATCATGGTCGACGATGAGCGTATGCCAAAAGAATTAGCCCAAAAAGCTAAAAAAGAGATGGTACGTTTTCGAACACTTGGATGCTATCCCTTAACAGGAGCGATTTGCTCTAACGCACAAACACTTCCCCAAATTATTCAAGAGATGCTTTTAACCACAACAAGTGAGAGGCAAGGAAGATTGATTGATAGTGATGGTGAAGCTTCTATGGAGAAGAAAAAACAAGAGGGGTACTTTTAATGGCACATCAATCTTCTTTAATTAGCCAAAATATAGAAGCTTATTTGAAAGAGCATGAAAATAAGGAAATGTGTCGGTTTATTACCTGTGGGAGTGTGGATGATGGTAAATCAACACTGATTGGACGCTTGCTTTATGATAGTAAAATGATTTTTGAAGATCAGTTAAAAGCCATTGAAAAAGATAGTAAAAAGCATGGAACAACAGGTGATAAAATAGATTTGGCACTCTTGGTTGATGGTTTGGCAAGTGAGAGAGAACAAGGTATTACCATTGATGTGGCGTATCGCTTTTTTTCGACGGAAAAACGAAAATTTATTATCGCAGATACACCAGGTCATGAGCAATACACCCGCAATATGGCAACGGGTGCAAGTATGGCAGATATGGCAATCATTTTAATTGATGCACGTTATGGGGTTTTAACACAGACCAAACGACACTCTTATATTGTCAGTTTATTGGGAATCAAAAACATCATTGTGGCGATTAATAAAATGGATTTGGTGGACTTTTCACACGAAAAATTTGAGGAGATTCGTCTTCAATACGAAGCGATTATTTCCAATCTACCGCATTATCATGATATAAATTTTCAGTATATTCCTATTTCGGCATTAGAGGGTGATAATATTTTAACGCTCTCAGAAAAATCTGCTTGGTATAAGGGAATGCCTTTGATGCAGATGCTAGATACCACGCCTCTTTTTAAAGCCACGGCAACGGCTTTTCGATTCCCTGTACAGTATGTCAATCGTCCCCATTTAAATTTTCGAGGGTTTTGTGGGACGATCGCCAGTGGTGAAATTGGCGTGGGCGAGCGTATTATGGTATTGCCCTCAAAAAAGATGAGTGTGATTAAGTCGATTATTTCACATGATATTAAAGAACTTCGTCCCAGAAATAAAGATGAAGCGGTTGAAACGATGCCAAAAGCCTATGCCCCTATGGCAACGACACTGACGTTAGAGGATGAAATAGACATCTCAAGAGGTGATATGATAGTTAAAGTAGATGAATTGCCTAAGCTTGCAAACACACTCTCTGTGATGCTTGTCTGGATGAATGAATCAGCCATGCAAATGGGTACAAATTACACTATTAAACGAGCAACGTCTGTTCTCAATGGCGTATTTACGGCGATTGATTATAAAAAAGATGTCAATACATTTGATGAAATTCAAGCCAATACGTTACATTTAAATGACATTGCTCGATGTACATTAAAACTTGATAGAATCATTGCTCTTGATAGTTACGAGAACAATCGTTATACAGGAAGTTTTATTGTCATTGATAGACATACCAATGAAACCATGGGTGCGGGTATGGTTCTTGAGACGATAGAAAGCACATCGACTACGCATCAAGAAACAAAGAAACAGTATTCACAAGCAGAATATGAACTCAATGAATACATAAGACGTAACTATCCGCAGTGGCATTGTGAGGTGATTCAATGATTTATGTTGTAGCGCTTTCCATTGCAATTTTATTGGGCTTATTGATTCAAAACCGCATTAAACCATCTATTCTTTTCTTTGGTTTGATTTTAATCTATTATTTTTTTGATCTTATTAAAATAGATACACTTTTGAAGAACTTTGTCAATCAATCTTTGGTGACACTTATTTTACTTTTGATGGTTTCTATCGTGCTTGAAAAAACAACCTTTATTGCTGCTCTTTCTTCTAAATTATTTAGCCCATCGTTGAACAAATCTGTTTTAACATTGAGTTTTTTTACATCGGTATTATCTGCATTTTTAAATAATACGGCGGTTGTTGCTGCTTTAATGAGTGTGATTAAACAAAACAGATACCATGCTCCTTCCAAATTGTTACTATCTCTCTCTTATGCGGCTATTTTTGGAGGTACCGTTACGCTTGTTGGAACTTCAACCAATTTAATTGTCAATGGTTTTGTGCTAGAGCGAGGGCTTCCCTCTTTAGAGATGTTTGATTTTGTGTATGTAGGAATTCCTATTGCTCTTGCTGGAGCATTTGTGCTTGTTTTTATCACAAGATTTTTACCTGATTATAAATCAGAAGTGAATTACGAGAGTTATTTTATTGAAGCCAGGGTTCAAGCAGACTCTTCGTTGGTTGGCAAAAGTATTAAAGAAAATGGGTTGAGAAACCTTGAGTATCTTTTTTTAAGTGAAGTATTACGTAACGGGCACATTCTCTCTCCCGTTCATCCTAACGAAATTTTGCAAGCAGGTGATGTGTTGATCTTTAGTGGGGACATCAAAGAAATTGCTCTTTTGCAAAAATTTAAAGGATTAGAGTTTTTACATGTAAAGCATGATTTATCAAAAAATCTACTCGAAGCTATCGTCTCACATGAATCTACTATGGTAGGAAAAACACTCAAAGAGGTTAATTTTAGAACCAAATTTGATGCTTCTGTCGTTGCTTTAAAACGAGGTACGCAAAAACTCTCTGGAAAAATTGGAGAGAGTGTTTTATGTGCGGGCGATAGTTTAGTTTTGGCGGTAGGAAATGATTTTTATCAGAGGGATAATTTAAAGAAAAATTTTTATTTATTAAATGACCTTCACATTAACAACAAACTCTCTCAAATGCAAAGTTTATTTGCAATTTTGAGTTTTTTAGCAGTGATTGTTTTGAGTGTTTTTAAGGTGCTCTCTTTACTCAAAGGTCTTTTTATCTTATTGGCAATTTTTCTTGTACTGAAGTTGCTTAGTTTTGATGAAATTAAAAGACGTTTTCCGTATGATTTGGTTCTTATTATTGGTTCCGCTCTTGGTATGTCAGGGGTGATTTTGGAGAGTGGATTAGCACAGGCTATTGCTAAAGGGCTTATTGGCACTTTTGAAGGTATGGGTGTGTATGGAGTATTTTTTGCCATTTATCTTTTTACAGCACTTTTAACAGAGATTATCACGAACAATGCCGCTGCGGCGTTGGCGTTTCCTATCGCCTACTCTACCGCGCTTTCGTTAGATGTTAATTATCTGCCTTTTGTGATGGCGGTTGCGTATGGGGCAAGTGCAAGTTTTATAACACCTTATGGGTATCAGACAAATCTTATGGTTTCAACGGCTGGAGGCTATAGCTTTAAAAATTTTCTTCAAAGTGGTGTTTTGGTATCGTTAATGCATGGAGTGATCGTTATCTGGTTAGTTCCTATATTTTTCCCTTTTTAAAAGGATAAACGATGATTTTTGATTTTTGGAAAGAGTATGAAAGTTTCATTCACTACGATACCGCTTTGCAATTTGATTATAGACTTGATAACATTGTCTTAAAACTGGGCAGTTTTTTTCAAAGACTTTTGATTAAAGATATTGAGCAAGAGAGTATTCGGTTTTATTTGGCTGGTTCGTGTATTAAAGCCGATACCTTTCGTGATTTGGATCTTTTTTTTCCTTCCAAAGAGGAGCGAGAAATCATTCATGATGCTCTTAATAAAGAGTATTTTGAGTACGAAAATAACTCGTATACGTATCGGTATAAAAATGATGTGTACCAACTGATTTATCGAGAGCGTTTTAATCATGCAAGCCTTAAAGAGGTGGTAGATGGTTTTGATTTTGATTCAACGAAAATTGCATTTGAGTGCGTTTACGATACAAAATATCGGGTTTTAAAAGTTCTTAATTGTGATATGCGTCCAGAATTTGTACATTATATTAACACCAAAATAAACCTTCTCTCTCGTGTAAGCAATAATCCTTTTGTTTCCTTGCAAAGAGCCATTTACTTTTTAAAGCGAGGCGATGATGTTCCTTACAGTGTCTTTTTGGATGTCTGTTCTGCTATCGCTCATATTCCTATTGAAAAAAATGAAGATACACAAAAACACTTTGCAACGCTTCAAGGGAATCCCAATAAACTTGAAAACATAAAAGAGGCGATTGCACATTATATTGACGAGAAAAAGGAAGAGATTGAATCATAATATTTTAGAATCCATTGATATTGAACTTATAAAAAGCATTGCGCTAGAAGCAGGGGATGCCATTATGCGCATTTACGCAAAAGAGTTTAGCATCGAATATAAAGATGATGAAAGCCCTCTAACCGAAGCAGATACACTGAGCAATGCAATTATTTGTAAGGCATTAAAATATCATTTTCCCACATTACCACTTCTTTCAGAAGAGAATGAAGCCATAGTGTATGAAATTCGCAAGAATTGGGAGTATTATTGGTGCATCGACCCTATTGATGGAACGAAAGAGTTTATTAAAAAAAATGGTGAATTTACCGTTAATATTGCGCTTATTCATAAAGACACACCTGTATTAGGCGTTGTTTATGCTCCTGCTTTAGAAGAGATGTATTGGGCGAAAAAGGGCGAGGGTGCGTATAAAAATGGGGCAAAACTACCTTTACATGTAAACCCTTCTCCTAAAGAAAAACTCTTTGTCGTAGCTTCAAAATCGCATTTATCTTCTGAAACGCAAGCGTTTATCGATGCCCTTCCAACCAAGCGTATTGAGCAAGTCTCAAAGGGAAGTTCGCTGAAGCTTTGCATGGTAGCGGAAGGTATTGCCGACATTTATCCCCGTCTTGCTCCGACGATGGAGTGGGATACCGCCGCAGCCGATGCGATTGTAAGAGAGGCGGGAAAAATGACATACCAATATAATTCAACATTCAACATTCAAAATTCAAAATT
Source organism: Campylobacterales bacterium (assembly GCA_016930915.1). Lineage (GTDB taxonomy): Bacteria > Campylobacterota > Campylobacteria > Campylobacterales > Sulfurospirillaceae > Sulfurospirillum. The sequence continues at coordinate 6,170 of JAFGFU010000004.1, read as the reverse complement.
ACAGAAGCCTATTGTTTACAATAAGGCTGATCTGAATAATCCTTGGTTTGTAGTGAGGTCATTTTGAGATACATCAGAGAGTTTTACCGATTTTTAAAACATATATACAATAGTAGAGAATTACTCTTTGTGCTTATAAAAAATGACTTTAAAAAACAATATTTGGGGTCTTATTTAGGATTTGTTTGGGCTTTTATTCAGCCATTGACATTTATTGTGGTGATATGGTTTGTTTTTGAGATAGGCTTTCGCTCAGGTCCTGCAACCAGTGGAACACCCTTTTTCTTATGGCTTATTTGTGGCATGGTGCCTTGGTTTTTTATATCAAATGCACTCACAAGTGGTACAAACACCATTGTAAATAACGCTTTTTTAGTCAAAAAAGTTGCATTTCGTGTGAGTATACTTCCTCTTGTAGAGCTAGGTTCTGCTCTAATAATTCATCTAGCGCTTGTAGGTTTTCTCGTGATTGCATTTTTGCTTTATGGGTATAGGCCTACTGTTTATTGGCTTCAATTACCTTTTTATATTCTTTGTTCTGTTTTGCTTTTATTAGGACTTTCATGGCTTACTTCAGCCATTAGAGTGTTTATTAAAGATGTTGGGCAAATGATAGCTGTTCTTATGCAACTAGGGTTTTGGGCAACGCCTATCTTTTGGTCTATAGATATGATTCCAACAAAATACCAGTGGGTGCTTAAACTCAATCCAGCATTTTATATCGTAGAAGGTTACCGTGATACGTTTGTAACTAAAGTATGGTTTTGGGAACATCAAAACATAACATTTTATTATTTTGGATTGACACTTTTATGTTTAGCTTTAGGTGCAATAGTCTTTAAAAGACTTAGACCTCATTTTGGAGATGTGCTTTGATAATGCTAAATTATGAATGTTTCATTTTGAATGAGAGAAGTGTATGAAGCAGGAAAATATCATTTTGGATAAATCATTTACTTTTGCAGTTCGTATTGTAAAACTTTACAAACATCTGTCTGATGAAAAGAAAGAGTATGTATTATCTAAGCAACTTTTGCGAAGTGGCACATCCATAGGAGCCAATATAAACGAAGCACAAGCAGGACAATCAAAAGCAGACTTCATAGCTAAAATGAGTATCGCAAGCAAAGAAGCAAGAGAGAGTAAATATTGGATTGATTTGTTAGTAGAAGCAGACTATATGAATAATGAAGATAACTATGTGCAATCTTTAATAAAAGATATAGAAGAGATTATAAAGCTATTAACTTCCATAGTGAAAAGCTCACAAGGAAACAGATAATGAATAACGAAAAAAATAATTCAAAATTTAGCATTAAACATTCAAAATTGCCAAAGGCTATTGATGCATAAAAATATAGCTATAAAAGTACAAAACCTTACCAAAATCTATAAGCTTTATGAGAAGCCTATAGATAGGCTCAAAGAATCGCTCCATCCTTTTAAAAAGAAGTACCATAGAGAGTTTCATGCACTCAACGATTTCAGCTTTGAGATACACAAAGGCGAGACGGTAGGCATCATTGGAAAAAACGGTAGTGGTAAATCTACTTTACTTAAAATCATCACTGGAGTGCTGACCCCTACAAGCGGCAGAGTTACCGTACATGGAAAAATCTCAGCCATTCTAGAGCTAGGAGCGGGCTTTAACCCTGATATGACAGGACTTGAAAATATCTACCTAAATACCTCTATAAATGGTATGAATAAAGCTGAGACGGATAAAAAGATAGATGAGATTATAGCGTTTGCGGAGCTTGGAGAACATATTAATCAGCCTATTAAGACTTATAGTAGCGGTATGAAAGCAAGGCTTGCGTTTTCTGTATCTATTAGCGTTGAACCTGACATTTTAATAGTTGATGAAGCGTTGAGTGTGGGAGATGTAGCATTTGCAAGAAAGTGTTTTGCAAAAATGGAAGAGATAAGAGCCAAAGGTGCAACCATACTTTTTGTAAGCCATAGTGAAGGAAGTGTTGTCAGCTTGTGTAACCGTGCTATATGGATAAGTAACGGTACTCAAATCATTGACGGTATTCCGAAGCTAGTAACGGGTTTGTATATGAAGTATATCAACGAAAAAAAAGTTGATAAAATCAAGATAGAAATAGAGTACATAAACTTGGTTAATACCAAGAACGAGAAACAAGAAGAGGAAGCAATAACAAAGAAAAAAGAAGTCAATACTTCACTATTGAAAATTGAGAATTCAAAATTAGAAAATTCTTTTATTGAAGAGTTTTATAATCCTGCATTAGTAGCAAAATCTACTATTTGCTATGAAGAAAAAGGTGCAAAGATAAGTGATGTAAAGATCACAACTCTTGATGGAAGGAAAGTTAATGTACTTATTCATGGAAGAGAATATATTTTCATGTATAGGGTTGATACCAAAGGAAAAGACTTAAAGCAATATCGATTTGGATGTTTGATCAAAAGCGTTGATGGTATTCCAATCGGTGGTTGTGCATACCCTTCTAAAAATGAATATATAGAACGACCAGCGGGTGAATTTTTTGTCAATATTTACTTTAAATGTATCCTTAATAATGGAGAATATTTTTTTAATTGTGGGATTAGCTCATTAATGAATGAAACAAATGATTATGCACATCGCATAATTGATGCATATGCAATTAAAGTCATTAATTCAAATCAAAATAGTACAAGTAAGGTAAATTTTATTCAAAATATTTATCTTGAATCAGTAAATAATATGAAATAAATAAAAAATAAAGGTATAAATCAATATGGCACACATACAGCAACAAGAGTTTTGTCAAAGGGTAAGAGAAAAATATAAAGATTTTTTTAGACATAAATTTATTTTAGATATAGGTTCTTTAGACATTAATGGTAATAATCAAGAGTATTTTTATAACTGTAATTATATAGGCGTGGATATAGCTTTGGGGAGGAATGTTGATGTTATTTCAAAAGGGCATGAATTAAAATTTCCTGAAGAAACATTTGATGTTATTATTTCCACGGAGTGTTTTGAGCATGATCAATACTATTATGCCACTATAAACAATATTTATCGTATGTTAAAACCAGGAGGACTTTTTCTATTCACCTGTGCTACAACAGGTAGAGCAGAACATGGGACTAGAAGAACAACGCCGGAAGATGCACCATTACTACAGTCTGATATAGAATGGTCTGACTATTATAAAAATCTTACAGAGCTTGATATAAGAAAAGTTTTGGATATTGAAAAATCTTTTTCAATGTTTGAATTTAGTACCAATGAAATATCTCAAGACTTATATTTTTACGGATTTAAACAAGGACAATATTTAGAGCGGCATGATTATTCTTTTTTATTAAAAGATAAACCTGAAGCAATGCGATATTATTGTCAAATTTTTGTTGATGAGGGTAATGGGTTTTTCGAAGAGTTATCAACAAAAATATCAATTGAAAAAGACTTAGAAATAAAGCACATATCTTTTGATTTATCTCAATATAATAAAATAAATGGCTTAAGATTTGATCCATTAAATGATGCTTGTGTTGTTTGTTTTACTGGAATAAAAGCGATTTTGACTACAGATGAAGAGCTTGATTTAACGAGCAATATATCATCAAATGCATGTTTTTTTGATGGGTATAATTATTTTTTTAATACTAATGACTCTCAAATTTATTTTGATAAAGAGACCTTAAAAGAAATAAAAGAATTACGTATTTTCATAAAATACCCTTTTACTGGGAGGGAAGCTTTGCAGGAGTGTATCAATCAAAGAGATCACCAACTGAACCTTGTACTCAAGAGTAAAGAGAACATAGAAAATGAATTAGAAATAATTTATGATAGCAGAAGTTGGAAACTAATAAAAAAATTAAAGGCATTTTCCAACTTATTTAAAAAACACAATTAAGGACAGATATGGGTTTCAAACATTATTTAAAACGTGTTAAAACTGTAATTGAGACGGAAGATAATATCTTAAAAGCATTTCAGCAAATCATTAATAGTGCGAACTTGCTATTGCAAAGGAAAACAGGATTTGCCATTCCTCTTTCGATAGGCGTTCCAAGGGATGGGTTATACTATCCTGAGGGAATTGAAAGATTAAAAGTTATTGAAAAAATATATGAGCACAAAACTATAAATTATATGAAACAACAACAAAAAATTAATATTTTTATTCCAAATATAAGTGCAGATCTTATCTTTGGTGGTTACATAAGCTTATATAATTTTTTAAATCGCCTTATAGAATATGGATACGAGTTAAGAATTATCATTTGTGAGCATATCTTTGTTAGTGATGAAGAACTAAGAGTACAATTTAAAGACCATAAGTTAGTGGGAAGTTGTTTAGAAAAAAGTGAAATAGGTCATTGGTCAGATATAGAAAGTTTAACCTTTGGATTTGAGGATATTAACATTGGTTACTCATGGGTAACGATGAACTATGCAAGTAAAGTGGCTGAAAAAACCTCAAATCTTCCACTGTTTTTTATTCAAGAGTATGAGGCGATTTTTTATTCTTATGATAGTTTCCGAGCACTTTGTGATCAAACATATTCTTTACCCCATAAAGCCATTTTTAACTCAAAATTTTAAAAAAAATTTTTTCAAGATAAAAGATTAGGGGTTTTTGAAGGGGATGTAAATAGTCAAAACTATGTCTATTTTGAACATACGTTTGCTGATCTTGATATGCCAGACATTAATGTTCTTTCAAATAGAACGAAAAAGAAATTGCTTTTTTATGCAAGACCTGAAAATCATGCCGCAAGAAATCTTTTTGAATTAACAACCTTCGCACTCATCAAGGCTATAGAAGAGGGTGTGTTTGATGAGACCTGGGAGTTTTATGGAGTGGGAAGCTTAAAGCCTATCCCTAAGGTGAAATTAGCAAAAGGACATTACCTTCAAATGCTTCCACGTGTCAGTTTTGAAGAGTATAAAAAGATGTTGGGTGAGTTTGACATAGGACTTTGTCCTATGTATGCTCCTCATCCTAGTGTTCCTCCTTTTGAGATGGCTTCAGCAGGACTAATTTCTATTACAACAACCTTTGAAAATAGAAGTAAGGAAGACATAGAAAATATTTCAAGCAATATTATTGCGTGCAAACCACGTATTCATGAACTTATTGACTCTTTGAGATTGGCAAAAGAAAAGTGTTATGATTATGAAAGTCGCATAAAAGGTTCCCAATTTAACTGGCCACGAAATTGGAAAGATTCTTTTAATGATGCGTTTATGATAGACTTGAAGAGACTAATAGATGCAAAATAATGTGGTAAAGACGATATATATTCATGCGGGATTTCATAAGACAGGAACATCAAGTATTCAAGCGACTTGTGCACAAAATCTATTTTTACTAAGTGAAAACTCCATTTATTATCCTACAAAGATGGCAATCAATCATAGTGAGTTTCTACTGCCGATGTTTATGGAAAATCCGAATGATTATTATTTAGAGAAGAGTAGGAACTTATCACAAGAAACAATTATTAACGAGTATCAGGAAAAAAAAACATTATTTACACAAGAACTTTTAGCAATTACTGAAGAAACAGTATTGCTTTCAGGAGAAGATATTTGGGGGATGAGTGAAAATAATCTGATGAAAATGCAATTGTTTTTAATTCGTATTTTTCCAAAAGCTCAGATAAAAATTGTTTTATGCTTAAGAAACCCTTCAGAATATATTGCATCAGGGTTGCAGCAAGCAATAAAAACAGGCTTCAAGTCGGTTCCACCATATGAGTTTAAAGTTATACCGTTAGTTTGGGCAACTAAAAAATTAGCAACAATTTTTAATGGGAGTAATTTAATCGTTTACGATTTCGAGGATGCAAAAAAGCATCGTCTTAGTTTGGTTGGTTACTTTTTAGAGAATATTTTAGGCTTGCAAAAACACGTTATTTCTCAAATAGAAATACTAAGGGAGAATGATTCTGTTTCTGATATTGTGATGTACATATGTAAATTCATCAATCAATCGACGTTATCATCTTTGTTTGCTAGTGGTGAAAATATGGGAGAAATGAAATTTGAACGCTACCTTAGTGATACGCAAGCACTATGGTCTTTAAAGGGCGATAAATTTAAATTAGATAAAGAGTATGTAAAAGAGTTGTATGAAAAGTTAGCACCTGAACTTCAATGGCTTCGAGAGAATTTTAATATAGACTATAACTTT
>JAFGFU010000028.1 GCA_016930915.1 Campylobacterales bacterium | reverse complement strand
TGATGATTATAGTTTTATTATAAAAATAAAAAAACTAGTACATAATTTATATGTATCCATTGTTATGCAAAATCAACAGATTGAATCATTACTTTATGATATGGAAAACCAAATCAGTATAGAGCTAAATAAACTTATAGAAGAAGCTAGACTAATATTAGATAAAGTTGAAAGATTTCTCTATTCTATAAAAAAGATTTTGAAAGATTTAGATGAAGATTTAGCTTCAATACATAATGAGATAAAAGAAGTTATTGATGACATAAATCAATCTATAGAACCTTTTTTATCAAAAATAGGTTCTCATTGTACAAGGTTTTCAGATTTAATTAGAATCAGTGAAGAAAAAAAAGCTTTAAATCAAAAGCTTTTTTCTTTATGTGCGACTATCATTCAAGAAAATGATAGCCACCTAACAGAGTATTTGCTTGAAAATCAAAATGAACTAATATTTAGCCTAAATGAAAAAAATCAATTTTTCCCCTATGATGAAATAGACTTGCATAAAATGATTGTTAGAATAAAAAATATTTTATCAATTCCTCAGCCAAGAGCACAAAAGATAATTCAAAGAAAACATTTTGAATCTAAAAATATAATATATATTGATGAAGAAAAAATACTAAATGATTTAATAGAAAATGGTTGTGATGATTTATACATTTTTTTATTAAATCATTCAGAAATAAGAAAATTGGATGACTCCTTACAAACAAGCGAAGCTTTTAGAATATTCTTGCTCATGTGCATAAATAAAGAGATTTCTATGGTCAAAACGGAAGATTTCAATAATGAAAATATTAGGAGAGTATCTTGTCATTAACTGCAAACATTTTTGAATTATTAAAAGATGGCAGTGTTATATCTGCCAATTCAAAAGATGAACAAATTAAGAGTATAGTTTATTATTTGAGTGATGAAAATATTTTTGAAGAAAATCAACAGATATTTAAACGCATAGGATTTAGACTTATTCGAGAATATAATTGTTTTTATCTCTCAAAACAAACGAACCTTGATGATAAAGAGATAGATAGGTTTATCAGAAAATACAGAGATTCTTTTCTGGCTCTTTCAATATTAAAATATTTCTTTCCAGCAATATCAAGTGGTAGTGAAGTTTATAAAAGTGAGTTAATAGCAAAGGCAAATAATAATCAAGATAGCCATATAAAAGAGACTTTGGAGTATTTGACAAAAAAAGAAGATAATTTATCGGGTTCGTTGGAGATGGTTTTTAAGATATTGAGAGATCATCGCATTATAGAACAACTTGATAAAAAAAATGAAGACAAACATTTTGTACTTGACTCGATAGGATTATTTAATGGTATTTTAAAGCAGTTGGAGAATAGTGATGCTTAAAAAAATGTATATGATTAATTCTGGTGAAATGGATTTTATCTCAATAGATGTTGATAGTAACCTTTTCTTTGCGGGAGACAATGGAAGCGGAAAGACAACAACTATTAGAGCATTGCATTATCTCTTTGTGACAGATGCAAGATTTGTATGTAAATTTCACTCAAAGTTTCCAGTCGTTTCACAAACATGTTTCCACTTTTTTAACGGTGAATTAGACTGTAAAATTGTAGCATAAAGCTACACCTCGATCTCTTCTTTTTTCTTTGATTTTAGTTTTCTTTGGGATTCTCCTTGTAGTTCAATTTTATAGGCATTGTGAACAATACGATCGAGTATTGCATCCGCAATCGTAGGATTATGCAAATGCGAATGCCACTCTTGTATTGGAAGCTGTGAAGTGATGATTAACGATGCGTTATTGGTCCTATCTTCTACAATTTCAAGAAGATCTCTGGCTTCACTGGCTTTAAGTGGTGAGACGCCGAAATCATCAAGGATTAAGAGTTTCACTCAATTTTGATCTTTTAGAAACGCTACCTTCACGACAACAAATTGAGCTTGAGCTTGAAGATATTTCAAACAAATTAAATTTAATGAATGATGCCTTTAAAAAAGAAAGTCAAAAAATAGAAAACTCGTATAGTGAAAAAATTGATACAGTTAATAACCTAATATCTAAAGATAAAGGTAATATTGAAAGAATTTTATTGAAAATCAATGATTTTGAAATCAAAAAAATAAAGCTTCAAAGTGATTATACGAGTGATAAAAATTCTTTATTTACAAAAAAATATGAAGAAAAATCTAACATAGATGTCAAAATAAAAAAACTTAAAGATTCTATAGAACAAGAGCAATCAAAACTTAAAGAATTAAATCAACAAATCAAACAATCAAATAAAAATTTTATGGATCAGCTTACTGAATATAAAATAAATGAAACCCAAAAGTTAGATAACCAAATAACTATATTAAAAAATGAATCAGCAATTAAAATAGGGTCAATAAAAAAGAGCATTGAAGAGCTTCATAGTAAAAAATATAGTGTTACAGAAGAAGATAAAATTAAACAGTTAAATTATGAGTTACAAGGTTGCGAAGAAAAGCTACTGCAGATATCTGAAAGTGAAGCATTTCTTAATCGTTATATAGTTGTGAAAGATATAATAGATAATAAATTTGAAATAGAGAAAAAGTTATTTAGCCATGAACAGTTTAAGAATAAGATTGAATTACTATTTAGAGAGAAACTAAACTTATTGGATAAGATAATAGTCCACAAGACAGAGTTGTTAAATGAATTGACTAATGAATTAAAATCTTATAAAAATGGTTTAGATAGGTTTGCTGCACTAGCTCTTACTATATCAAACGAAGAGATAGAAACAGAAGTACTGTTAGATGACTTAATATCCTTATATTCAAAAAACCGCGATGAACATATATCAAACAAATTAATGTTTAAAGAAAATTTTGAAATAGTTTTTAAAAGCTTAAAAAAATATGCTCAGTTTGATCTACCAATTGACATGGAATATTTTAGTGGAATTAATAAACTATCGAATGAAGAAAGCATTGAAAAATCAGTTTATGAGCTGTTTAACTATCAAAAGAAAATTAAAGATGAAAAAAGAAATTCAACTTTAAAATTAGAGGGGCTTATCGAAAATACAAAGTTAAGATTGAAAAATTTTGATACATCTGTGCAAAAGTTACAGAGTAAAATTATTAAAATTAATAATAGTCTTAAAAAAATTGATTTCTCTGTTATAAACTCTATACAACTAAAACGACAAGATTCAAGTGGGAATAATATAGGTTCTTATTTAGTTGAGCTAAAAAATATCATTAGTGATATAGTAATTAATGAGCATAAGAGCTTATTTAGTGATGATATTCAAATAAAAAAAGATATAGATAAAACTGTGGAACTCCTTGAAAATATAAAAAATATATTAGGTGATAATAAATTATCAAGTTATGATAGTTCTACAATTAGTATTGGGTATAGCGAAAATAACAAGCCTCTCAAATGGGTTGAACAAATTCAATCTCAAGCATCTACGGGTACAAATCTTATGCTAAAAGTGGCTATTACAATTTCAATATTGGGAGAATATATTTCAAATAATCAAAATCTATTTTATTTGATTATCGATGAGGTATCGCAACTACATAGTAACAATCAAAATAAAATGAGAGAATTTGCAAAAGAAAATGGATTTAATATTGTTTTCGTTGCTCCAGAACCGACATTAATTAAGCCCAAGGATATAAGATACTATATCTTTGAGAACAATAGTGCAATTTTAATGAATCATATTTGATATGGCAAGATGATTTTCTCAAAATCCTTTTGGCTGAAAAAGTACACGCCAGAAGTTTTAACTCCACAGGGTGCCAGTACCAAAATATACGGTTTGAGACGGATAATATCGTGGGAGATGTTGTATCATAAGGTATTTCATATTGAAATTTTTTCAAAGCAATGGAGCAATTAAGAGTAAAGTAGTTGTTAAAAAAAGGAACGTGACAATGAGCGAACATAACATCATCATCTATAACACCGCAGACGGTAGAGCTTCCGTTTCGCTTCTTGCCAAAGACGGCACGGCGTGGCTTAGCCAAGGGCAGTTGGCGGAGCTTTTTGCGACCTCAAAACAAAATATAAGCTTACATATTCAAAATATTTTCGAAGAGGGGGAGCTAGCGCAAAATTCAGTTGTCAAGGAATACTTGACAACTGCCAGTGATGGGAAAAATTACTCTGTTTCTCACTACTCTTTGGCGATGATTTTAGCCATTGGTTTTAGGGTGCGAAGCAAACGAGGAACACAGTTCCGTCAATGGGCAAACAAAAACCTAAGCGAATACATGGTTAAAGGTTTTATGATGGATGATGAGAGGCTTAAAAATCCTGATGGTAAACCTGATTATTTTGATGAATTACTTGCACGCATCAGAGATATACGAGCATCTGAAAAACGATTTTATCAAAAAGTGCGAGAGCTTTTTGCACTGAGTAGCGACTATGATGCTAGCGATAACGCCACACAGTTATTTTATGCTGAGGCTCAAAATAAACTATTATTTGCTATTACAGGACAAACAGCCGCTGAGATTATCGTAAGCCGTGCGGATGCTACACATTCAAATATGGCACTTACAAGTTTTAAAAGTTCTAAAGTTCGTAAAGTTGATATATACATCGCCAAAAATTATCTAAGCGTTGATGAGCTAGATAGTCTAAATCGTTTCGTTGTCGTGTTTTTAGAAACAGCAGAACTAAGAGCTAAAAACCGTCAAGATATAACGATGGAGTTTTGGAGAGAAAATATAGACCGTATTATAGCGTTCAATGACAAAGAGGTGCTCAAAGGACATGGAAGCATTAGCAATGAACAGATGAAAAAAATGGTTGAATCTGTTTATGAAACATTTGATGAAAAACGAAAAAAATACGAAGCTATCGAAGCGGACAATCAAGACCTTGAAGAGCTACAACAGCTTGAAGCGAAAGTAAAGAAACGATGAATCATAAAACACACATCCTAATGTACAAAAATAACAACGGCACTATCAAGGTTGATGTACGGTTTGAAAATGGACAACATCGTGGGGGATTTGGTGTGGGGATTGTTTCCTGATGGGTGTGAGATACCTTTTGATACACACGATTTCATTGACGCATCATTTTAGTGTTATTGGTACTACTCAAAATACAAATACGCTTATTTTTTAACACATTAACGCACCCCAATGCGTGTTATACTATCGCAGCAAATTTAAAGGACGTGGATGCGTGTAGGAATTATTGGTGTAGGCGGTGTTGGGGTTGAGCTGGTCAATTATCTTTTAACGCTGGGAAATATGAGTGAGATTGTCTTAGTCAATCGCAACAAAGAAAAGGCGATGGGAGAAGTGGCGGATTTTTCGTATGTGGAGTCCTTTACGTATGCACGTAACACGCATTTGCACAGTGGGGATTATGTCGATTGTGCGCAGTGCGATGTCATCGCCATTACCGCAGGGGCGCAACTTAAGGGCAATCAAACACGTGATGAGCTTCTGCATGAAAATGCAACGTTAATACGAGAGATTGTGCATGAGCTTTACACCTGCGCACCGCATGCGATCATCATCATGGTGACCAATCCTGTCGATGTTCTCACACACATTGCCTACAAAGAGGGGCTTTACCCAAGGGAGCGTTTGATTAGCTCAGGCACACTTGTTGATACCGCACGTTTTATGAAGATAGTGAGTAAAAAAGTGGGGACCGACCCTAAAAATATCAACGGGTATGTTTTGGGTGAACATGGCAAAGGAAGCACGCTTCCATGGAGCATTTGCAATATTTGTGGATTGGATGTCGATACGTTTTGTGAACTCAATGGCTTACCTCTGCTTGATCGTGAGGCGATTTATCACGATGTGCTCAATGCAGGCTTTGAGATATTTTACAAAAAAGGCAACACCAACCACAGCACAGCTGCGAGTGTGTTTCGCATTATTCGAGCCATTGCCAATGATGAGCACTCTGTTTTACCTTTAGGTGTTTATTTGGATGGGGAGTATGGACTGCATGATGTGGTGCTTAATGTTCCTGTGGTGGTAACGAAAAAAGGTGCAAGTAAGATTTTAAACTATAAACTACTTCCAGAAGAGCTTGAAGCCTTACATGTAAGCGCAAAAACCATGCAAAAAATGGCGCAAGAAGTGATGTGAATTCACCTCTTGCATCTTTACATGTAAAGATTAGACTTCTTGCAAAATGAGTTCTGCAAGAAGGAAAAGCACCAAGGGTGCGCGGGCTTTCTGCCAAAGAAAACCCAGTGTTAACGTAGCCTTTAGAGCTTTGCTTTAAAGGCGTGTTAAGAGTTCTGCAAGAACTCTATTATAAGCAGTGTGGAAAGTCGTACACTACACGACCATTTTTAAGCGTCATCACCGCAGCGCCTGTGAGTGTTTCGCCAAAAAGCGGGGAGTTTTTTGATTTGGATTTGTTGATACTTTCATCGTAAACATACTCTTTATTGGGGTCAATAATCGCAATATCCGCTAGCATTCCCTTCGCAATTTTTCCCTTGGTTTTGAGGTTCAAAATTTTTGCAGGATTGGTTGAGGTAAGTTCAACCATACGCTCCATAGAAATCACACCCTCTTTCACCAATTTTAAAGTCAAAGGAATAAGCGTTTGTAGCCCTAAAATACCAAAAGGGGCATTGTCAAACTCGACAAATTTTTCATCGTTATGGTGTGGTGCATGGTCGGTTGCAATGACATCAACCAAACCACTTCGAAGTCCCTCTTTTATCGCATCCATATCTGTCTCACAACGAAGCGGTGGTGACATTTTAAAATGGGTGTTGTAGGAGAGAAGATTTTTATCGGAAAAGCTAAAATGGTGCGGTGTCACTTCGCAGGTAATGTTAATACCCTGTTGCTTTGCAAGTTCAATGAGTTTAAGTGACCACGCAGAACTCACATGTGCGATATGAATGTGCCCTTGGGTCAGTTTGGCTAAGAGCATATCCCGAGAAATCATAATCTCCTCTTTCTCAGAAGCCATGCCTTTAAGACCTAAAATGGTTGAAATCGCCCCCTCATGCATGACGCCCTGGCGGCAGAGAGAACAATCCTCTGAGTGACTAATGACAAAAGAGTTAAATACACGAGAATATTCCAATGCGTCACGCATCACACTGCTATCTGATACGGGCAGTCCATCGTCTGAAAACGCTACCGCTCCTGCTTCGATCATATCGCCCATTTCAACGATGCGGTCGCCATGCAAGCCTTGAGAAATTGCGCCTATGGGGAGCAAATCAATCAAACCTCGTTGTTTGGCCTTTTGAATCATCGCACGGGTAATGGAACTGTTGTCATTAATAGGAAAAGTGTTTGCCATAGGAAGGCAGGTGGTTACACCGCTTGCAACGGCTGTTTCACTGCCTGAGATGACATCATCTTTGTACTCTTGCCCTGGGTCTCTAAAATGCACGTGCATATCAATAAGCCCTGGCATAATATAATTTCCACACGCATCAATCACCTTGTCCGCTTCTACTTCATGCGTAATAATATCTACAATCATCTCATCTTCAATGAGCACGTTTGCTTTTATCTGTCCATCGCTGTTGACAATAATGCCGTTTTTTATCAAAGTTTTCATTTACGCATTCCTACTTTTTCTATAAAGGTTAAGGGTATGAAGGACCGCCATACGAATGGCAACACCGTTTTCAACCTGATTTAAAATTACCGAATAGTCTTCATTATCCGCAACATCAGAGTTCATCTCTACCCCACGGTTAATCGGTCCTGGGTGAAGCACGATGGCGTTTTTATTCGCCAGTTTCATGCGTGTAGAGGTGAGCCCAAAAAATTTGGAGTATTCACGAACCGATGGGAATGGATTTCCATCTTGTCTTTCGAGTTGGATACGAAGCATAATAATCACATCGCTTCCCTCAACCGCTTCTTCCATAGAAGAACACACATGACAGTCAAAAACTTCCATGTGTACAGGAAGCATCATCGGAGGTCCAAAGAGTTTGACGTTAATGCCTAGCTTTCGCATTGCCCAAATGTCAGAGCGTGCCACTCTGCTGTGAAGAATATCGCCAATAATGGCAACTGTTAAGTTTTCAAAACTCCCTTTGTGCTCTAAAATGGTAAACAAATCCAGTAAGCCTTGTGTAGGGTGTTCGTTGAGCCCATCGCCTGCATTGACAATAGAAGCATCGCTGTTTTGAGCCACAAAATGCGCTGCACCTGAGTTTGGATGGCGCAAAACAAAAATATCGGTTTTCATCGCTTCCATATTGCGAATGGTATCCACTAAGGTTTCGCCTTTTTTGGAACTGCTTTGAGAAGATGAAAAATTGATAGCATCAGCGCCAAGGCGTTTGGCAGCAACTTCAAAGGAGACACGTGTACGTGTGGAGTTTTCATAAAAAGCGTTAATAACCGTTTTTCCATGGAGGGAAGGGGATTTTTTGACATCGCTGTTGTTGAGTGCTTTAAACTCTTTGGCTAAATCGATAAACGAAAGAATTTCCTCTTTGCTGAGGTCTCTTAAACCAATCAAATCTTTGTGCTGATACACCATGAGCAAGTACCTCTTTGTTGTAGTATGAGATGGGGAGGTTGGTTTTGTGGATAACCAAATCCGTGAATTTTATCTAATTTTCTCTTAATGAACTATTTGTAATGTTTTTACATGTAACGCCTAAAAGGTATATTTTTTGCTTTTACATGTAAAAGGGGTATGCTATGGATAGTAGACTGTTTCAGATAGACCCGTATGCGGGCATTGGGTATGGAATGTATAATTCCATCAAAGGTGAAGAGGGGAGTTTTGAGGATTTTTTGCTCCATTATGACTCCACAAAAGCCAATGATGGTGATAATTCGTGGCTGACACAGCTGATCGCTCAAGATACACTGAGTACGCTTAGTTCTCCTGAAGTGTGGAAAGCCATGAACACGTTAGGCATTAGCGGGCTTGATTTTGGGAGTTCAAGCACTTTTTTTGATTCTCAGGTCTTTGCGCTTAAGATGCAGCTTTTTGAAGCCTTTAGCCAACGTGATGACTACAAAGAGATGGAGCCTCTGTTAAAACAGTTACTCTCTTAGCGACAGATGTAAGTAACGATGTCAGCTTGCGCACTTCCAATGGTGGGTTGATACCACTGGGTAGGAGTGTTGGTTGTAATGGCTTTGGCTGAATTGATATTGTGCCCCATTTCTCGTAACACACGTGAAGGACAGTTGATTTCTACTTTGATGTATAAGATGGTGTCGTAACTAAGGCGTTTGAGGGTCACTTGATGAATGGTCGCTTGTTTGGTATCGGATAAAATATAGTATTTGTAAGTATCTTTATAAGCCGTTCGAGGGACTTCAATTTCACTGTTTCTTCCTGCTGAATATGCGTTGAGTGTGAATAAGAATAGAATGAGTGCCATACAATATTTTTTCAAAGACATCATATCTCCTTTTGTTGAGGTTTGAAAATTGTAACACAAAAAACTTCAAGAGGGATTAGCCTTTTGTATAGGTTTTTTTTATAATTTATTCAACTTTTGCTACAATGATGATTCCCCATTCTTTAAGATTTCAATAAAGGCAGACAATGCAAAAAAGTGTCCCAAAAGAGATCTCTTCATCTGAAAAGATTGATATGCTCTCACGAGAATTAGAATTAATGCAAAAAAGCCTTGTTGAACAGTTTTATGCCGATTCTCTGACACGTTTACCCAACCTTTATAAATTACGTCATGATCTTGAAGAGCACAATGAATTTACATTGATTCTCGCTAATATTGATAATTTTAAACTTTTGAATGATTTTTATGGGTTTGTTGTGGGAGATTTTATTTTGGAGTCTTTTGCTAAAAGCTTACAAGAGAGTCAAAAAGATGGGACGGTTTATCGCATTGCTGGAGATGAATTTGCTATTTTAATCAAAGAAAAAATGAATTTTTATCTTCTAAAAGAGTACGTTGAATCTCTCTCTAAAAAGTTAACACACCTGAAATACGCCTATGCACAAACAGAGATTTATGTTGATTGCACACTCTCTTCGAGTGCCAGTAGATCTAATCATGATATATTTTCTAAAGTGAATATGGCACTTAAATATGCAAAACAACAACAACTCAAGTATTGGATTTATGAAGATAGTATGAGCTTTTCGCAAGAGTATGAAAACAACCTCAAATATGCTTCAAAAATACGTAAAGCTATTGTGGATGCTTCTGGAATTGTGCCCTATTTTCAGCCCATTATTAATAATAAAACGAATGAAATTGTCAAGTTTGAAGCACTTTCTCGTTTAATTGATGAAGAAGGGGCAATTCATGATCCCAATAATTTTATTCCTGTGGCAAAAACCATTAAAGTGTATGACAAAATCACCATGATGATTATTGAAAAAAGTTTTAAAATCTTTGAAGAATATTTATTTGATTTTAGTATCAATCTCTCTTTTGAAGATATTATAAATCCAGAGATTTGTGATTTTATTATTGAAAAATTAAGAACATCAAATATGGGGCATCGTGTCACATTTGAGCTTTTAGAGTCTGAAAAAGTGCAAGATTTTAATAAAGTTATGCTCTTTTTTTACGAAATTAAACGTTATGGGGCTAAGGTTGCCATAGATGATTTTGGGAGTGGATTTTCTAATTTTTCGTATGTTATTAAATTAAAGCCCGATTTTATTAAGATAGATGGCAGTTTAATTAAAGAACTTGATAAAGATAGAAATGCTCAAATTGTTGTAGAAACCATTGTGAGCTTTTCTAAAAAATTGGGTATTAAAACCGTGGCAGAGTTTGTGCATTCTAGTACAGTACTTTCTGCTGTAAAACAGTTAGGTATTGATTACTCTCAAGGTTATTATATCGATATGCCTTCTCCTGTATTTGGCTCTTAGCCTCTTTTACATGTAAAGATTTATGCGACTTCCCTGTCCCACAGGATGCTCACGCCATATTCTGGATCAGCAACAACGTATTTAAAATATTCACGTGTTCCTTTTTTCCCATGCAAACGCACCACAATTTGCCCCTCTTGAAGCAATTTTTTCATCTCAGACTCGCTCAAACTCCGCTTATTCCAGCGCAAGAGTGCATTGGAGTAGACTTGAAAACGGCACGTTGAGGTGGCACTAAAAACATAATCATCGTTCACATCTCTCTCTTTCATGGCATGTTCACAATGGTAAAGATTTATTTTTTGACCTCTAGCGGTTATTTTTTTTGAAAGGACATTTCCTCCACAACAAGGGCATTTCCCTAGAATCATGTAACACCTCAATGGTTAGATGGAAGCATCATACCAAAGCCAAAAAGAGGTGATTAAAAATATTTCAAAATGAAAGATTAACCTACAAAAACCTTTCCACAAAAGCATCCAGTCCCTCATCGTTCATTGCCCCACTGACACGTTCCACTTCTTTACCCTCTTTAAAGACAATCAGCGTAGGAATCGAGCGGATTTTAAAGCGGGTGGCTAAAAATTGCTCAGCTTCCGTATCGACTTTAGCAAACAAGACACGAAGCGGATAGGCACGTGCGGCTTGCTCGAAAATAGGGGCGAACATTTTGCATGGTCCACACCATGGTGCCCAAAAATCGACAATAACGGGCACATCGGTACTTTCTAGCACCGCTTCAAGCGTGTCGCTCGTGAGTGCAATAGGATGCGGGTCGAGCAAAGAAGCTTTGCATTTTCCGCAGTTGGCTTTTTTGTACACGTCTAGTTTTGGGACGTTATTGGTTGCTAAACAGTGTGAACAGATCACTTTCATCGTTTATCCTTTGGTTGCGTAATCTTTAAGTGCGTGTAAAATTTCAGGCTCTATCTCCCACTCTTTACCATCCACGGACATGACAGATTCTCGTTTGATGCCATCCACGGAACCTTTAGAGACGATAAAAGCTAGGTACTGCTCAACCGCTTCAAAGGAGGGCAGAAGGCTTACATGTAAAACCCGCTCAAGCTCAGCAATAAAGCCATAACCGCCCCAGTTAGAAACCGAAGCAATCATAGGATAATCACATGAAATCACACAATAGTCATTAAAATACTTTTTATTTTCAAGGGCTTTAGCAAAACTTCCCATGCCCACCTCATTACCCCCATCGCCGATGCCAAAGCTAGGGGCACTTTTGCTTCCTAATGTGAAAAGCTCATCCACAGGTGCGGTAAACTCTTTCACCGAAATACCTCTGGCGTTGAGGTAATCGCCCTGTGCATTTTGACCGCAGCGCTCAATCGAGAGATGTGCAACAGGTTTGTATTCCTTTAAAAGCGCTTCATATTCGTTTACATGTAAGCCTTGAAGCGGAATATAAAGGGTTTTAATTTCAGGGAAATAGCCCTCACAAAACGCATCGGTGACAACAATGGGTGTAAAGCCTATCTTTTCAAATGCTTTAGCTAAAAAGTACGCTCCAATGGGACCATCGGTCTCAGCATAACCTGCAACGTAAAATCCTGTATAGATAAAAACCACTCCTTTTTCAAGTTTTACAAAAGCCTCAACTGCTTTTTTAGTATGCTCAAAAGGAAACTGCGCTTGAATTTTGTCCATGTGGCGTGTGGAGTGTTGTAGAACAATCTCCTCAACGCTGTGAAATCTCTGCATAAAAATCCTTACATGTAAAAGTTGACGTTAAAAAATTGTACCTAAAATTTGCTACAATGTGTGCCAAAAAAAGGATGAAAATGTGTCCAAAAGAGCTTCGTGCTAAAATTGCCAAAGGTGAATTTACCCGTCCGACAGCGGGGGAGTGTCCTGGGTACATTCAGATGAATATGGTTGCTCTGCCTCGTGCTTATGCCAAAGAGTTTGAAGCCTTCGCTCGTGAAAATTCTAAAGCGATTCCTGTGCTTGAGGTGATTGAAAAGGGGCATTATTCTCACATTCTCGCACCTGATGCAAATATCTTAAATGAAATCCCAAAGTACAATATTTTACGTGATGGGGTTTTGGTAGAAACGGTGACAGATATAACGCCTTACTATACGCCTGATTTGGTTTTCTTTCTTATTGGATGTAGTTTCTCCTTTGAAACAGCACTTATCGAGAATGGTATGCCATTGCGCCATGTGGATGAACAAAAGAACGTAGCAATGTATCGAACTAATATTAAACTCAACCCTGTGGGAGGATTTAGCGGTGAAATGGTAGTCAGTATGCGCCCCATTAAAAAAGAAAAAGTCGCCGATGCGTGCGTGGTGACCAGCCATTTTCCTAGGATGCACGGTTCACCCATTCAAGTGGGCTATCCTGAAATGATAGGCATTAACGATGTGTCACATCCTGATTATGGTGATGCTATTGCCGTAAAAGAGGATGAAATCCCACTCTTTTGGCCTTGCGGTGTAACCCCTCAAAATGTGATTACTCAGATGAAACTCCCTTTTGCCATCACACATGCCCCTGGGCACATGTTTGTTACCGATAAAAAAGATAGCGAATATTATGAATAAATTGAGGTAATTTTTAGGTTTTTTTTGAAAAAAAATGATTATAATTTTGCTACGTGATAGTGAGGATTTAGTGGCGGTGTTTGAATGAGCGTTCAGACGGTAAATGACCCTAGTGTTTTAGGGCTATTTTTTAGATGAGAAAGAGATAATGACGGCTAATGAAGCAGTTTTAGAGATGCGTTATGGTGGCATTCCTGAGGAAGATATTGAAGAAATTCTTGACGTTTGCAAGAAAAAAGGGCTCACGCCTCAAAACCTTGATAGTGAGTTAGAAAAAAAAGGTTTTGATAAAGTGTTTGAATTTGAATACGATGCGAGTGAGAGTTGGTTTGAAAGTGGTGCAAATGCCCCAGTTTCCAAATCTACTGTAAAACAGGCACCAGAAAAAGGAAAAAAAGCCAATGGCAAAACAATTACGTCAGATTATTGAAGAGTATTATGAGGTGGTTTGGAATGAGCAAAAGCTTGACCAAGCACATCATTTTTTAAGTCCTACCATTAATTTTAGAGGTTCACTAGGTATGAAAGTGGAGGGTATTAATGGTTTTGGTGACTATGCCAAAATGCTTTTTGGTGCGTTTTCAAACCTTTATCATGTGATTGAAGATGTCGTGGTTGAAGGCGATAAAGCCGCTGTACGATTGGTTTACACAGGTTCACATACGGGTAAACTGTTTGGGTTTGAGCCCACAGGAAATCGTATTCGCTACTCAGGGGCTTGTTTTTTCAAATTTGAAGATGATAAGATTGTTGATGCGTGGGTTTTAGGTGATTTAAACGTACTTTATGGACAGTTGACTGCCTCAGACCACTAATCTTTTTGATGCGCTTGATGTGTTTTAATCGAGTGAATGATTAAGGTTGTAACAATGATAGCACCGCCTAAGAGTGTATTTGGATGCGGTGCTTCTTTTAATAAAATCCAGACCCAAAATGGGGCAAGAACAGGTTCTATAATCGTTAACAGTGCCACTTCTACTGAAGATAAAAATCTGGTTCCTATGCCTATGAGCGCACGAGAAAGCGGTGTTAAGAAAGCTCCGACCCCTACAATAATACTCAGTGAATAACTATCTGGCAGAAGAATAGGTGCACTGAGTGCGGCTAGACAAGAAGCCAAAAATGCTCCCGTTCCAAAACATGCAAGTCGATTTGCTTCTTTGTTGCGTTCTAAAATAGTTAGCATCGATACAAAAGAAAAAACGCAACCAAAAGCGTAAAGATTGCCTTTCATATTGCCAAGAGCCACATCATGAAAGAGGATAATCCCCAATCCAATAAAAACGAAAAAGATAGCGATAAAAGTACGCAAAGGAGTTTTTTGTTTGAAAAAGAGAAATCTAATTCCCGCACTAATCAGCGGGCCTGTACTTAAAATAAAAACAGCACTTGCCACACTGGTGTGCTTTATCGCCAAAATAAAAAAAAGATTACTCAGCGCAATACAAAAACCACTAGCAAAAATAATCAAAAAATCTTTTTTATAAAGAGTAAAAAAGGCTGTTTTGTGTTTCAAAAAAAGGGTGAGATTCATTGTCGTAAACATACATAAACCAAAATAAAATGTAAAATTTTGCGCACTTACATGCGTCATTTTAATAAGAGGGGATTCAAAACTCATCAAAATCATCCCCATTGCGGTAATGCCAAAAGCCTTTGCGTATGTCACTGTTTTACTTTGTTGTTTGTGTGCGAAAGTGAAGGTAGAGTTTTTCTATTTTTGTGCGTGCCCAAGGTGTTTTTCTAAAAAATTTCAAGCACGATTTAATGCTAGGATTTTCATGAAAGCAGTTCATACGCATCATCTCATCAAGTTTTTCCCAGCCATAGTGTGCGTGCAATTCACTCAACAGCTTCTCTAAAGTAATGCCATGTAAAGGGTTATTTTTGTGTTCGTTTGGATTCATTGGTTCCTCAAAATAAAATTTACATGTAAGAACGTTCTTACATGTAAAAAGATTTAACTGTTCTTCTCAACCACAAGACCGGCATAACTTTGACATGTGGGCATAATTTCAATGCGATTGACATTAACATGTTCAGGAAGCTCTGCGAGTGTAAAAATGGTCTGAGCAATATCTTCTGCCAAAAGGGGTGTAGTATTTTCATAGAGTTGGCGTGCTTTTTGCGTATCACCTTTAAAGCGTACATCTGAAAATTCAGTGAGTGAAAATCCAGGTTCGATATTCGTTACACGCACATGTGTACCTTTTAAATCCGTTCTTAAGTTAAGGGAAAATTGCTTGACAAATGCTTTAGTTGCGCCATAAACATTGCCCCCTTCATATGGCCAACTCGCTGCTGTAGAGCTGAGGTTGAAAATGTAGCCAGTTTTACGCTCCACCATAATGGGTAAAACAGCTTTAGTGACATATAAAAGTCCTTTAATATTTGTATCTATCATTTTTTCCCAGTCATCTAAATTCGCCTCATTAGCACGTTCTAATCCCAATG
Organism: Campylobacterales bacterium; assembly: GCA_016930915.1. Classification (GTDB taxonomy): domain Bacteria; phylum Campylobacterota; class Campylobacteria; order Campylobacterales; family Sulfurospirillaceae; genus Sulfurospirillum. The sequence goes on along the minus strand of JAFGFU010000028.1, from coordinate 1,656 downwards.
CAAGTCCTGCATTATTGACCAAAATATCAATATTTTTATAGGCTTTAGGGAGTGAATCAATGGCCTGAACAACCTCTTCTTTGTTACTGACATCAAAACAAAGAGGTAAAATATCACATTTTGGAAGTTTGTTTTTTAAGGACTCTAAACGCTCATGTCTTCGACCTGTGACAATAACTTTATACCCCGCCATAGCAAATTTAATAGCCGTTGCTTCACCAAAACCTGATGTTGCTCCTGTAACTAAAACAATTTTAGACATAATAATCCTTTAGTGAATTTTGGTACATTATACTCTTGCTCTTACTAAAATGAATTAAAATTAAGTCAAAAAAGGAAGTAGGTAACGGAAGAAAAGAGGCATTAGATGCCTCTTTGATTATTGAATTTGTTCGATTTTTTCTTTATTAGCAGTTACTCCCTCTGCATTTTTCTTAATATTTGTTTTATTCTTATTGATTTCATCACGATTAAGATCAATAAGGCGAGTCAGTTCATTCACTCTGCGTTCGTACTTATTAATTAAATAATAGATAACATAGACTAAAATACCAATGACAATCCATTGTAAAAGATCCATAGCTTTCCCCTTATGCAAATTTGGGGCTATTGTATCGTATTTTCCTCAAATCAATCAATACTCTCAAAAATGTATTCTCGTTTAAATTTAGAGAGTATAATTTCTTTAATTTTAAGCCTCAAAAAAGGAATTTGCTGGAGTTCTTTTTCATCTTTTGGGCGATAGTGTGCAATCGTTCTTAAAACACTTCCTCTATAAGCTTTAGCAAAATGACTAACATTTTTTCCATTTTTAAGAAATTTCATACTTACAAAAGGGCGTTTGAGTGTATAAAATTTTTCATAAAAACCTGCACGTAAATCTAAAACACATTCATCGCCTATCCATTCATCAATAGCGGTACTAAATGATTCTTTGTAAAAAGATGCAAGATTTAACCCATTGAGACTTTCCCCTTGATGCAATTTGTAATCTGGAATTAAGTCTTTTGCTAAAAGGGGACCAAAGAGATTTGAAAAAATCATAACATGGCTTTCAATAAAAGATTGTGAGATGGAATCGAGTGTCTTAAAATCTAAATAATCATAAGCAACACCACTGTATCTTTCAATGGCTTTACATGTAAAAGCAGTCAGAGGATTCATCTTGGAATAATAGATGACTCTTTCCATATCCTTATAGCCAAATAGCTTTTGAAGAGAGAGCGTGTTTGCTTCTTGTAAGAATGTTTGATAATGCTGCAAAATGCTAAGTCGCTTTTCATATAATGAAGGAAAAATAAAACTTTTCCTTTGAATAGCCCCAAAGTTCGTTATATCTGTTTTTGTTTCACTGGGAGAAAATAGAATTTTCATATCAATTTTTCCTCTTATTTTGATTTCGTTAGTAATTTTACACCATTTCTCTAAAAAGTATTGACTTTGAAAATATTTTGAGATATAATTTCACCTCACAATCACAGGATGCTGGTGTAGCTCAGTTGGTAGAGCAACTGCCTTGTAAGCAGTAGGTCGGCGGTTCGACTCCGTTCACCAGCTCCATTTTTTTGTGAAAGACAGTGTTTGACCAGCAATGAAAATGGTAAAAATACGGTGAGATACTCAAGTGGCCAACGAGGGCAGACTGTAAATCTGCTG
>JAFGFU010000027.1 GCA_016930915.1 Campylobacterales bacterium | reverse complement strand
TTGGTAATTCCGCAAATTTTAACCCACATACTTAAACTCTTAACGAATCAATGGCACTTTTGTAATCCGATGCGCCAAAAACATAATTGCCTGCTACCACAATATCAACGCCTGCATTAGCAAGAGCATGGATATTTTGATTATTCACACCACCATCGACTTCAATCAGCGTTTTAGCATTGCGTTTTTCAATCATTTCTTTAAGACGTGGCGCTTTTTCTAAGACATTTGGAATAAATTTCTGCCCTCCAAAACCTGGATTGACGCTCATTAAAAGTACCATATCTAGCTCTTCAAGAAGGTATTCAATGCTTGAGGGTGGCGTGTGAGGATTGAGCACAATGGCTGGAGAAATACCCAAATCACGAATTTTTTGAATCAAACGATGAGGATGCTTCTCCTCTTCAATATGAAAAGAGAGGTATTGGGGTTTAAAAGGTGCAAAAAGCTCAACGAAAAAGGTATTGTTTTGTACCATCAAATGAATATCTAAAGGCTTTGTCGCAGCCTTTGCAACCGCACTCACCACCACAGGTCCGATGGTCAAATTGGGAACAAAATGCCCATCCATGACATCGACATGAACCAAATCACATCCTGCTGTACAAATTGCTTCTATCTCTTCTCTTAACTTTCCGAAATCAGCAGAAAGAATACTCGGAGCCACTAACATTACGAGCCTTTTTAAAATTTTTAAGCAAATTGTAGCAAAATTTATATTCTTTTCGCTATCATAACAGGCTCCATTGAATTAAGCGTTTCTTTTGCTTCTTTCATGTACAATTCACGAAAAATTTTAAGGATATCGATATGGCAAGAAAATGTGCTCTTACTGGAAAAGGCCCTATGGTTGGTAACAATGTAAGCCATGCGAACAACAAAACTAAAAGAAGATTCCTTCCAAATTTAAGAACTGTCCGTGTGACACTTGAAGATGGAACGACTAAGAAAATTAGAATTGCTGCTTCGACACTTCGTACCATGAAGAAAAACGGCTAAAATTTCTCCTTTTGGAGAAATTTTACGCCTATTCACCCTTGTTTTACCGCTTAACTTTCACACTAAAATCCTAAAGGATTTACCATGTTTACACTTCTTCCACTTAAGAATGGTCTTGATAATGTTGCAGGTTTTTTCTGCCAAGGTGTCTGTGCTGGCTTTAAACCCAATGGAAATAATGATGTTGCCTTTATCCGCTCTAATGAACCCTGTGATGTCTCCGCCGTTTTTACAAGCAATGTTTTTCAAGCAGCGCCCATTAAACACTTTTTACGTTATCCAAAAGGCTTTCAAACCAATTTTATTTTAATGAATGCCAAAAATGCCAATGCGATGACAGGTGAAAAAGGGATTGAAGATATTGATACCCTCTTTGGCAAACTCAAAGAAAAATTTCCAACACTTCACAATCCTATTATGAGCTCAACAGGTGTCATTGGATACCGTTTGAATGTTGAAAAACTCTCATCCGCATTTGAGCTTTTTGATTTTAACGCTAAAGATTCGCATGCCACAGCCTCAGCGATTATGACAACGGATAGTTTCAAAAAAGAGCTTTGTTTTAAAGTCATTCTTGAAGATGGAAGCTTTTTTCATATCGCAGCCATCTGTAAAGGTGCTGGGATGATAAACCCTGCGATGGCAACCATGCTCTGTTTTATTCTTACCGATGCCACTATTCCAAAAGCTGATATGGACGCACTTTTACTTCCTGCCATTCAAGCCTCTTTTAATGCAGTAAGCGTGGATGGTGACACATCAACCAACGATACCGTGCTTCTTTTAAGCTCTAAAGAGAGTGGTGTTTATGACAAAGAAGCCTTTAATGAGGCGCTTCGTCTTCTCACCAAAGAGTTAAGCCTTATGCTTGTGCGTGATGGTGAGGGCGCAACCAAAGTGGTCGCCTTTGAAGTCAGTGGGGCTAAAAGCGTTGAAGAAGCTGAACGTGCAGCTAAAGCACTCAGCAATTCACTCTTAGTAAAAACTGCCCTTTTTGGAGAAGATCCAAACTGGGGACGCATCGCTTCAACAATCGGTGCAAGTGGTATTACATGTAATGAAGAGAGTCTGGTCATTCATTACGATGATGTTCTCATTTACTCGTGCGAACAACGCTCACTCGATACAGAAACTGAAAAAAAAGCAGCCGCTGTGATGAAAAAAGAGTCGTTTCGCATTCATTGTGAATTGGGTGTAGGCGATTCTTCTTTTACCGCTTATGGCTGTGATTTAGGACACAAATACGTTGAAATTAATGCGGATTATCGTACATAGCCTCAAAATTAAGCACATTTTGATACAATAAAAACCAAATCTATAAGGAGTTATTATGTTACACGAATACAGAGATATTATCTCAAAACTTAAAGTTGAAAACGCTCACTTTGCCAAAATTTTTGAAAAACACAATGAACTTGACCAAAAAATTACCGATGTTGATGAAGGTAGAGAGCATATGAGTGATTTAGATCTTGATGCGTTAAAAAAAGAAAAACTTAAACTTAAAGATGAAGCATATGCGATAATTGTTGCATACAAAAAAGAAAACAACCTCTAAAATATCGTTTGGGCTTATAAGCCCAAACACTCCACATTCACAACCTTTCCTTTACTATTCTCTTTACAAAACTCTACGATTTTTCCATGAAAACGTGCATAAAGTTCATTGAGTGGTATCACTTTATGATAAAGAGGATAAATCAAAGGAAGATGTGCCAAAAGTCCATCACTCATCCATTCTTGAAGTGCTTGATAACTATCAAAGTGATAGCCAAAAGCATCTAAGATCCGTGCACTATAGGCATCAACCACTAAAACTTCACGTTGACACGCATAACACAAAATAGAATCCGCACTCTCTTCTCCAATCCCTTTTTGCTCCAGCAACCACTCACGGCTAACTTGTGCACAGAAATAGTCAAAAGAGCCAAATTCAGCTAAAATATTCGTTGCCAATTGATGAATATTCTTAGCTTTCGTATTATAAAAACCTGAGGGCTGAATGGCTATAACCAATGTTTCCATTCTTAAGGTTGCTAATTTTTCCAAACTATCAACACCTAAAGATTCTAAATTTTCAATACTTTTCTCTACTTTTTCCCATTTTGATTGCTGGGTTAAAATAGCACCCACTACCACCCAAAAGGTTCTCGAACGTGGCCACCAAAGCGCATCTCGTGTCGTTTTAATATACCCTTGATGTTTCAACGCCACTAAAAGCTCAAAGCTATTCATGCAGTGCCTTTGCTATTAAGCGTTCTTTATCATCAAAGATACGTACTTTAAAGGCATCCACACATCTTCCCTCTTCTATTTCCATAATGACTACTTGTAAAATCTTTTTACATTTTTTAGGTATATCCAAAGAAGCAGGTAATCCCGTAAGAAAGCGTTTGAGTGGGGCATCTTTATCCATACCAATAATGCCATCACGAGCACCAGAAAGCCCAACATCACTCACAAAACATGTGCCATCAACCACGTGTAAATCATCGGTTCCTACATGCGTGTGTGTTCCTAAAATAGCACTCACTTTACCTTTAAGCAGATGCATCATCGCATATTTTTCAGAAGTGACTTCTGCATGAAAATCCATGATAATTGTCTTCACACCTTCATCCTTAAGTGCTTCTACTGCTTTTTGAGCACTCAAAAACGGATTTTCAACCATCGGCATTCCATAATGCCCCATAATATTAAGCACAGCAATCGTTTCATTCTTTACATGTAAAACACTCACACCCCGTCCAGGAACCCCTAAAGGATAGTTAAGTGGCCTTAAAATGGGCATAATATCTAAAAGAGGAATAATCTCTTTTTTATCCCACGAATGATTTCCCCCAGTAAGAATATCTGCTCCATAAGAAAAAAGTTCTTTGGCATGCTGTGAACCTAAGCCAAATCCATGACTCGCATTTTCACCATTTGCGATCACAAAATCTAATGCAAACTCTTGGCGCAATTTTCTAAGGTGTAATTCAAGCATGGAACGTCCTGGTTTTCCCACAATATCACCAATAAAACCTACCCTCATGCATGACTCCTTAAGTAAGTAAGAACCGTAGCAATAATATCATCATCATCTCTGCTACGTGATTGCAACGTCACTTTTTTCTCATCTTCATACTTAATACTAATAGTTTGCCCATAGTTAGAAATCAAAACAATTGCATGTTGTGTGGCTAAAATTTTAATTTCAATCAATTGTAAAAACTGTTTGGTCGGAACATCTAATTTCCCAAAACGATCCACCATCTCTTCTTCAATTTCCAACACATCATGAATGCTTCCACAACGACTCAAACGTCTGTAAAGCTCTAACCTCACTCTGTCTTCAGCAATATACATATCGCTGATAAAAGCACTAATCGAGAGTTTAATATCCACTTCACGAGACGCAATAGGCGTTTTACCCATTAAAGCATTAATCGCATCTTCGAGCATTTTAAGATACAAGGAATAACCAATATTTTTAAGATGTCCACTTTGCGCTTCACCCACTAAATTACCACCACCTCTTATTTCTAGGTCATGGTACGCCAAAACGGAGCCACTGCCCAAATACGAATTAGACTCAAGCGCAATCAAACGCTTTTTAGCCGATTCTGAGAGTTCGTCCTTGTCTTTCACTAAAAAATAACAAAATCCCTGACGTTTACTACGCCCTACTCGCCCACGAAGTTGGTGTAAATCAGCCATACCAAAATGATCAGCTGCGTCAATAATAATGGTATTAACATTAGGAATATGAATACCTGATTCGATAATAGAGGTACTTAAAAGCACATCATACGCCTTCTCTTCAAAATGCAACATCTCTTTTTCGGTCACACTGGCACTAATTTCAGAGTGAAGCGTTAAAATGCGCAAACTAGGCATCATAGAGAGAAGCTCTTTACGTTTTGCTTCAATGGTAGCAATACGATTGTGTACAAAAAAGATTTGTCCTCCTCGTCTCATTTCACGCATGATTGCCTCTTTGATGACCTTCTCATCATACTCTTTGACAAAAGTGCGTACATCTTCTCGTTCACTAGGAGGCGTAAGAAGCTGCGAATACTGTTTAATGGAACTAAGCGCCATATTGAGGCTTCGTGGAATGGGCGTTGCACTCATGGAGAGAATATGCACATTTTCTCTAAAATTTTTCAGCTTCTCTTTTTGCTTCACACCAAATTTATGCTCTTCATCCACCACCACAAGAGCAGGATTGAACAGTTCCACATCAAAAAGGGAATGCGTTCCCACACACACCTGTAAAGCACCGCTTTTAAGCTCTTTTAAAATCACCTGTTTTTGTGCTGCTGTCGTAAAACGGTCTAATTGCGCTACTTTAATATTATATTTAGAAAAACGCTGAGAAAGGCTTTTAAAATGTTGAGAACATAAAAGCGTTGTAGGGGCAATCAGTAATGCTTGAAACCCACTACGTACGGTTGCAAAAATAGCATTCATGGCTACTTCAGTCTTGCCAAATCCCACATCTCCACTTAAGAGCCTGTCCATCATTTTGCCGCTCTTAAAATCACTTAAAATTTCACCAATCACTCGCTTTTGATCGTCTGTGTAAACAAAACCAGCATCGGCTTCAAAATGTGCCATTTCAGTTTCATTCACATTTAGGCACAACCCATCAATCATTTCACGTTTCGCAGCGATTGCGACAATTTCACTGGCAATTTCTAAAAGACGCTCTTTGGTTTTGGCTTTCAGTTTTTGAAAACTTCCTTTGCCCAAACGATCCACACTCACCAAACCACCACTCTCACCAATGTAGCGGTCTATTACATGTAAATTTTCAACAGGCAAAAGGAGTTTATCATCACCTAAATACTCAATAAGAACAAAATCTTTTGTTGCGCCTAAAACAGTGGCTTGCGTTAAGCCTTTAAAGATACCAATACCATAATTTTCATGCACCACATAATCGCCATTTTTTAACTCATCTAAGACAATGCGTGCACTTTTTCGTTTGATTTTAGTTGTCGGTTTGTTTAAAGAGAGAATCACCTCATCCGCACTCATGATATTCACAATGCGTTCACTCTGAATCCATTTTACATGTAAAGCATCCACATCCACCATACGCAGTAAAACTTCATTCTTCGCTAAAAGAGTTATTTTCTTTTTTTGATGCAGTTCTATAAATGTTTTGATGTTACTAGGAGCGATCTCACGGTACTGTTTTGGCTCAGAAATCTGAGCAAGATTTTGAAGCTTCTGTACACTCTCTTCATCAAAAAGAGCTATCTCCTTAAGTTCTTCGATGGCATCCAAACTCAAATACGTTTTAAAATTTTGCGTATAAACCGTCCCACTCTCCCCTAAAACCCATAAACCAAGAGAGTGAATATCTTTGGTAAAACTATCACTTTTAAGCGTATCAATCCGTCTTTGCATCTGGGTATAACGCTCTTCATCAAGAGCAAACAGTGCAGGGAAGAGTGCAAAAGACTCCACTTCATCTTTCGCACTTTTTTGACTTTCACAGTCAAAAAAACGGATACTCTCTATCTCATCATCAAACAGACTAATGCGTAAAGCTTTTTCACAATCGGGTGGAAAAATATCAATAATATCCCCACGAATCGAAATTTCTCCTTTTCCTTGCACCACATCAACCGCCAAGTATCCCCAGTAAAACATCTGTTCACGAAAGCGTTCTAAATGCAAACGCATTCCAAATTCAAGGCTAAACGTATCAAACAGTTCTGCTTTTGGAAGCGGTGTTAAAAGGGTTCGAAGAGGTGCGATAAGAATTTTTTTAGAAGAAGCATCATTATAAAAAGCATGAAGCACACGTAAAAGCTCCACCATTTCTTCATGAAAAGAGAGTAAGTCATCTCCTTTATTGGCTCGAAGGTCAGGTAAAACATAACATTTTTTTTCAAGGTAAAGGGCGACTTCAGAAGCATTAAATGCCTCTTTATCCCCTCTAACCCCTAAAAGTTGAAGATCATTTTTTGTTTGTAAAAATTCATAAAACGCAGCTTGTAACAATTAATCCCTCGGTTCTTCGTAGGTTAATGTTTGAATGCTCTCAGTTTTTATTTTACTCTCACCCTCAAAAATAGCTTTGGCTTCAATAACCAGCTCTTTGGAAAAAACTTTTCCTAAAAACTTTCCACCCTCAAGCACTTCCACGTTCTCACAATCTGCATTGCCTTCAAAAAGACCATTAACAATCAAACGACTGGCATGAATTTCACCAGAGATACGACCTTGCTTTCCAATCGTTACAATACTCTCAGAGAGCACTTTCCCAATAATTTCTCCATCCACATGTAAACGTGTTTGGCAATTAAAAACACCCTCAACTTTGGCACCACTGGCTATGATAGTGGTTTCAGAAGCGGGGATTGTGCATTGATCAGCTTTATTAAAGATTCCCATGTGACTCTCTTCTCCTTTTTAAAGATTTCCATAAAATTAGCGCCATTCCATTTTACAAACGGTTCAGGATCTAAGGTTCTACCAATAAACTTTATTTCATAATGCAAATGAGGACCTGTAGACATTCCAGTATTTCCAGAATAGGCAATAACATCCCCTTTTCGTACAAATTGCCCCTCTTTGACAACTGAATTATTCTGTAAATGAGCATAATAACTCTCAAACCCATAATTATGACTGAGGGATACAACATTGCCATACCCACTGCTTTGATGATACTTTATAAATTTAACAACACCATCTGCTGGTGCTAAAATTGGCGTGCCAATAGACGCCCTTAAATCTAAACCTGTATGAAATTCTTTACGTTTTAAAATAGGATTATCTCTCCAGCCAAATTTTGAAGAGACTCCATTGTGGGCGATCACTTCACCGCTAGGAATATTATCAAAAAATGTTTTTTGCTGTAAAATGTTTAAATCCAGCTCTTCTAGTCTTACTTCTAGCATCTCTTCTTCGTTAACCCGCAAACCAATCAATTCTTCCATGGAACCTATTTTGTCACGAATATTTTCATACTCTTGCGCTTTTTCTGAAATTTGAGCTTGCAAAACCTCATTTTGCTCAACCAAAATGTTGCGCTCTTTAACGGCACTCTCTTTTTTTGCTTCTAAACTTGAAAGCTCTTTGGTTAAAAACAAAATTACAAAACTTCCCACTAAAATTACCAATGCGACAAAAAGTGTGAAATAAAGCAAAAATTTTTTAATCAATTGATGCAATAGAAAATGACGTGAACCATGAACATCTGAAATCGTTACGGTAAATCTATCTTTCATTTGACCCCTTTTAAAAAAGCTTCAACCACAGAAAAAGAGCCAAAGACTAAATACTCTTTATCCTCATCAATCCCACAAAAAGGCTCAGTGTTAATTCCTAATGCTAATGCCACCGCATAAATATCGTTTTGCGATGCCGCACGAGGACTCTGAATCTCAATCACTAAAAGTGTGTGAATAATCGGCTGTAAAATTTTCAAAATAGCTGTAAAATCTTTATCTTTATAACTGTTGTAAATTAAAAAAATACGTTTTCCAAAAAAAGTTTTAGCCAAAGCTTCCGCCGCCATAGCATTATGCCCTACATCAATCGTCACATTAGGCAAAATTTTCTGGCAACGCCCATTTAGAACATTAAAATCCAATCTTTTCTGAGCTATATCATATCCCAGTACTCTTAATGCACAAAGTGCTGTTTTAAAATTTTCTTCTAAAAATGGAGGTAATTGCAGGGAAGAAAGAGTGTTACTTAATTCATTTTTTGTTTTTTCATCAAAACATGCTTCAACCCTGTACATATGAGCGCCATATTGCTTCGCACGTGTTTGAGCAATAGGGTAAACTTCTTTGGCATCTTGTTTGGCTAAAACCACGTCTGTACGAATACTGTTTATCTTTGTTTGAGCAATCGCTTCAATACTCTCACCTAAAAAGGCTTGATGATCAATGCCAATAGGTGTTACAATAGAGAGAATTTTAGGAAAAATATTTGTCGCATCATATTCTCCCCCCAGCCCTGCTTCTAAAACCACATATTCACAATGTTTAGAGAAGATGATCATAGAAAGAAGTGTTGTATATTCAAAATACGAAAGAGAATCAGCAACATCAGCATCTAACCACGACAATAATGTTTGATGGGCTTTTTCAAGAATTGTATCATCCACATCCGCACCATCTAACCAAATACGTTCATTAAATTTCAAAATATGAGGAGAAGTATAATGTCCTACATGTAAACCATTAGCATGTAGCATCTGCGCTAAAAAACGTCCTGTAGTCCCTTTCCCATTCGTACCAACAATATGAATAATTTTAGGGATTTTAAAATGCTGACGTATTTTTTCATACGCTTTGGGCATACGTTCATAATCAATCACATCATAATAGAGTGGTTTTTGTTCTAAGAAATGCTCTAAAATCATCAAAGTACAGGCATCACTTTATTTCGTCCAGTCTCTTTTGCTTTATATAAAAGAGCATCTGCTGTACTTAGGGTATCTTCTTTACTCTTGCATAAAGAGCGCTGAGAAACACCACAACTCACCGTCACGTTGATGCGTTCATTTTTATACAGAAATTTAAACTGCTCAACAATGGATCGAATTTTATCGGCAAAATGAATCGCATGTGCAAGATCTGTACTTGGCAATATCACCAAAAATTCCTCACCACCATAACGTCCTACAAAATCAACCTGACGAACATATTTACGTAAAATTTTTCCAACCGTTGAAAGGATGACATCACCTGCTTCATGCCCATAGGTATCATTCACCATTTTAAAATGATCAATATCGATAAAACAGAGGGTATAATCAATTTTGTATCGCATAAAAGCATCATCAACACGCCCAAGTTCCGTACTTAAAGCACGTTTTGTTGCCACATGCGTTAAAAAGTCTACTTTTACTTCTTGTTTTGCAGCTACTAGTGCGGATTCTAATTTATTGACACGATTTTGCAATTTTGTAATCGTTTCTTGATTACTAATCATCTTTTCATTTAACGTTTTCGTCTCATTTTCTAAAGAAGAAGCAATACGTAAAAGTTTTGTATGTACCGTTTCAAAGCTATCCTGAGAAAAATCAATGCGTTGTAAATCCTCTTTAATACCTTTAACTTGCTCATGACTATAACTGCTACTTTGAATCAGTTCGACAATTTTTTTATTAATTTCATCTAAAATTTTATCAAGCGTAGAAACTTTTTTTTGAACTTCCGCCTTATCAAGTTCAATTCTCTTTCCAATCAACTCACGAATCTCTTTTTGAAGTGCAGGTGTTCCAAGCGCATCAGGAGATTGGCGAAGTTCTGAACTGATACTGGCTAATTCATCATTCATGCCCGAAGCAATAGACGGAGCAAGGGAAGCAATAATCAAAGGAACTAATGCCCGATAAAGTTCACTGCTATTATCTTTTTCTAAAATTTTAATAATATCTTTAACCATGCTTTCAAGGTCATCCTTGCTCACATGTCCATACATATCTAATTTTTTAAGATAATTGTCATTATAGTTTGAAATAAAATCAAACCATTTTTCTTTGACAAGCTCAATAGATTGAAGGTTTTGATGAAAATCAATACGCTCCAAGGAGGCATGAGCGAGACTGCTTGCTTTAGCATCATGTAGTAAGGTAATAGCCTGTAAAACACGTTTGATTAAAAGACTTAAAGCATTAATCATTTTAATGGCATCACCTTCATTAACACGATTAACCCTTGCCACTAAAAATGAGAGCAAATCATCCAGTGAAGCGATAGAAAAGCGCTTCATATCTGCAAGGACACTTGCCTCTAATTTTTTCGTATATTTATCAACTTTTTGGCAATCCTCAACAATCACCCCTTTTTGTTTAGCCACTTTGCAAAAGACAGCGGCATAATTATCAGGTGTTAAATTGAGATGTTCAGCTTTGACACGCTCTAGGGCTTCTTTAATAATCTCATTGATTGTTGTTGCCATTACGTAATCCTTTAATAGCAATTTTAGAGACGAATTCATCTAAAGAATCTGCAGCAGCTTTACGAATCGCTTCAAAGCGGTTAGAATCAGAAATAACACTGTTGGATTCAATAGAGAAGTCATACTCCCCAGAAACCTTTAGCTTTTCAACTTTTTTATTCACATCTTCATACTCAATGGCTAAGACAACCGTTGTTTTATAAGCAATCACATACCCATAAATATCATACACAATCGGTGAAAAGGAGATAGAACCTATCTTTACATGTAAAATACTGTCCGCTTCTTCTTTACTTACCAATTTTGCACTAAAACGGCTCACCACGGCTTCATTAACAGCATCTTTAATCAACACACTGTTTCTTGGATCTTGCCTAGAGATACTCACATCTGCGTAAATTTTATCTCCTAATGCCCTTTTAGCATAATACGACGAAGGTTTATACCCACATCCGCTGATAAACACTGCTATCAAGAGTCCAAGAAATAGTTGTTTCATCTTACTTTACCACCAAGTTAATCAATTTATTAGGGACATAAATTTCTTTAATAAGTTCACTGCCCTCTAACCATTTTGCGGCACTCTCTTTACCACGGCTAAGTGCTTCTTCTTTTGAAATAGACGTTTCTACCTCAATTTCTGTGCGTTTCTTACCATTCACCGTTACAGCAAGTATCATACTCTCTTCTACAAAAACTTCTTCTTTGATTGCAATGGGTGAAAAATTCGAACACCCAAAAAGTGTTTCACTCATTTCCCAACATACATGAGGAACAATCGGTTCTAGGATATTCAGAAGTACAAAATAGCCTTCACTCCACACAGTCGCATCGTTTTGATCGCTTAGGGCATTTAGCGCTTCCATACATGCCGCAATCAATGTGTTAAAGGTATATCCACCCTCAAAAATCTCATTCGATTTTTTTAAAGCTTCATACACTTTTTTACGAGCATATTTTGACTCTTTAGAAAGTGCTGCATGGTTAATGTTAGGAATTTCTTTACATGTAAAAGCATTTTCAGCTTTTTGTGCAAAGCGTTTTAAAAAGCGAAACGCTCCTTCAACCGCACTGTCATTCCACTCCAACTCTTTTTGCGGAGGTGCTGCAAATAAAATAAACAAACGTGCCGTATCCGCCCCATAGGTTTTAATAATCGCATCAGGATCAACCGTATTGCCTTTACTTTTACTCATTTTTGAGCCATCTTTTAAGACCATACCTTGTGTTAAAAGATTCGCAAAAGGCTCATCGGTATTAACATAGCCTAAATCACGAAGCACTTTGGTGAAAAAACGTGCATACAAAAGGTGTAAAATTGCATGTTCAATGCCACCAATGTATTGATCCACATTCATCCAATAATTAGCACTCGCTTTATCAAACGGCACGTCATTCCATAACGATGGATCTGTGGTATACCGTAAAAAATACCAACTGGATTGAAAAAACGTATCCATCGTATCGGTTTCACGAATGGCATCTTCGCCACAACATGGACACGTTGTATATTTCCACGTTGGATGTTTATCTAAAGGATTTCCTTCCCCCTTAATTTCAACATCTTCAGGCAATGCCACAGGAAGATTTTCAAACTTCTCAGGTACTAATCCACACTTAGGACAATGTATCATAGGAATAGGTGCACCCCAATAACGCTGACGACTAATTCCCCAATCTCGTAATTTATAGTTAATGACTTTTGTACCCATTTTCTGTGCTTCAAAATGAGCAATAATTGCTTTTTGTGCCTCTTTAGATGCAAGACCACTAAAGTTAGCAGAATTAACAAGTTTACCGTATTCAGTCGTTGCACACGTACCATCAAAAGGCGTGCTACTCTCAATACTTTGAATAATCGGTAAATTATATTTGGTAGCAAATTCAAAATCTCTCTCATCATGAGCAGGAACCGCCATAACAGCACCACCACCGTATTCAATTAAAACAAAGTTTGCCACCCAAACAGGCACTTTTTCACCTGTTAAAGGATGAATCACATTGATTTCCAAGCTCACACCCTCTTTAGGTGCTTGTGCCCGCTCCCTTGCTCCCACACTTTGCATCTTTTTAATCTGCGCAATCTTTTCTTCACTTAAAAGCTTATGCTCGATTAAATACTTAACAATCGCATGTTCAGGCGCTAAAGCAGAATAACTCACTCCATAAATGGTATCAGGACGTGTGGTAAAAACCTTATAACTCTCAAATTGATGAGCAAGTTTTGCTTTGGATTCTGCACTTAAGCTAAATGAAAACTCTAAGCCTTCACTGCGTCCAATCCAATTCTCCTGCATGGTTAAAACTTGATTTGGCCAACCAGATTTTAGCTTTTCACAATCATCCAATAATTCTTGTGCATACTGCGTAATTTTGAGGTAATACCCTGGAAGAAGTCTTTGTTCAACAGGATTATCACACCTCCAACAACACCCCTCTTCGACTTGTTCATTGGCAAGAACGGTTTGACACGTATTACACCAGTTAAGGGTTGCACTTTTTTGATACACCAATCCTTTATTGAACATCTCAATAAAAATACGTTGTTCATGTTTGGTATAAAGCACATCGCTAGCAGCAAACTCTCTTTTTTTAGAAAAAGAGAGCCCCAAAGAGGCAAGTTCTTTTCGCATATAGTCAATATTTTCATACGTCCATTTTTTAGGATGTACCCCATGCTTAATCGCTGCATTTTCAGCAGGCATACCAAAACTATCCCACCCAATGGGATGCAACACATTAAAACCATTTTTACGATGATGTCTTGCGATAGCATCCCCAATGGTATAGTTACGCACGTGTCCCATATGAATCCGCCCACTAGGATACGGGAACATACTTAAAATATATTTTTTTGCTTTGCTAAAATCATTTGAAGGCTCAAATGCATGGGTCTCATCCCACGCTTTTTGCCATTTTTTCTCAATTTCTAAAGGATTATACTGCATTCTCTCTCCATCAAATTAAACCGTGCCCTTTTCATACATTGCACGCATTTTTGCTTTTTCTATTTTATTTTTTTCTTTGAGTGCTTCTTTGGTTTTATACGCTTCTACATCAAAACCAAACCATTTAAGTAAGGTAGCCGCAATAAAAATAGAGCTGTATGTTCCTACAATAATGCCAATTAAGAGTGTAAAACTAAATCCATGAATAATCTCTCCACCAAAGAAGAAGAGCGTTGCAACGACTAAAAAGGTTGTGAATGACGTAAGCGTTGTTCGAGAAATTGTTTTCGATACAGAATAATTAATAATTTCCAATAAATTATCTTTTTTACTTTTTGTCAACTCTTCTCGAATACGATCAAAAACAATAATCGTGTCATTAATGGAATAACCCATCAAAGAAAGAATGGCAGCTAAAACATCCAAACTCATTTCAATATCAAAAAGAACAATAGCGCCCATCGTTATAGAAACATCGTGAATTAATGCAACAATAGCAGCAATGGAAAAACGCCATTCAAAGCGAAAAGCAATATAAAGCAAAATACCTAAAATTCCAAGACCTGCAGCCATCATCCCTTTTTCACGCAATTCACTTCCTACTTTAGGTCCAACAATATCAACTTTACGAATATCAAATTTGCCTGTACCTTGAAGAAGTTCACGAATACGATCACCCACATCTTGTCCTACATTATCTGTGGTAGAAGCAAAACGGATCACCACCTCTTCTGGCGTACCAAATTCAGTAATTAAGGCGTTAGCGAAGAGCTTATCTTGTGTAATTTGTTCTCTAATTTGAGCAATAGGCGCATGCTGTTCATACTTAACTTGAACCAATGTTCCACCTGAAAAATCAATACCATAGGTAAGACCTTTCATTGCAAGAAGTCCCCAGGAAGCAATCACCAACAGTGCCGAAATCGTAAGCAAAAAAACGCTTTTGCCCATAAAATCATAAATTTTACCTTTTGCAAAAAATTCCATTACTTACTCCCTTTAATGCCAAACCATAAGGTTACATTGCGACTTTTCTCGATGCGTGGCATCAAAAATTCATAAATGCCATGTGTTCCTAAAATGGCTGTTAACATTGAAACCATAATACCAATACTCATGCTCACAGCAAATCCTTTAACAGGACCTGTTCCGTACACATAAAGAATAATCGAAGTGATTAAGGTGGTTAAATTACTATCAACAATAGCACTCATGGCATTCGCATACCCTTTTTCGACAGCTTGTCTTACCGCAAGACCTTCTCTCAACAACTCTCGAATCCGCTCATTAATAATGACATTGGCATCAACTGCCATACCAATGGTTAAAACAATACCTGCCATACCAGGAAGAGTGAGCGTTGCTCCAAAAATCGCCATGACGGCAAGCACCAAAAAAAGATTTACAATTAAAGCAATATTTGCAATAAAACCTGCCAAACGATAATAAAACATCATAAATACAACAACCAATGAAAAACCAGAAATAAGTGCAATTAAACTTGCTTGAATACTATCTGCTCCCAAAGAAGGACCTACACTTCGTTTTTCCAAAAGAGTGACAGGCGCCAATAGTGCACCACTACGCAAAGCAATAGCAACATCATGTGCCTCTTTCACGCTAAAGCCACCACTAATTTGTCCACTGCCCCCACCAATACGCTCACGAATATTAGGCGCAGAATAAACTTTATTATCCAAAACAATGGCTAAACGATTACCTATATTATTCGCAGTAAAGTCACCAAATATTTTGGCGCCCTCAGAGTTAAGGGTAAAATTAATCACAGGTTGTTGCATATCGCTAAAGCCAACTTTTGCATCGCTTAGCATACTGCCATCAAGAACAGGGATTTCTTTTAAAATATAACGAATCGTATCACTTTTTGCATCATTTAAAATAACATCTCCGTATTGTGCTGCTTCATTTGGACTCATACTGTTTGCACGGTCTTGTTTTTTCTCATCCACAGCCATGAGTTGTAAATGAGCCGCTTTTGCAATCAATTCACGCGCTCTTTGTTCATCCTCAGCCGTTTTAATACCAGGAAGCTCCACTAAGATTTTATCTTCACCTTGTTTTGCCACATTGGGTTCTGCTAAACCAAATTGGTCCAAACGGTTACGAATCGTCTCAACCGCTTGTGAAATCGCATACTCTTTAATTAAAACCTTCTCTTTTTCATCCAGTGTCAACGTATAAGCAAGAGCCTCTTTATTTACATGTAAACCACTAATTTCTTTAAGCATGGCATCAAGTTTTTTCTCTTCATCTTTATCCAAAAGGGTGAGGGTGATTTTCTCTTCGGCAATGCGAAGGTCATCAATAATAATATCACCTCTTTGGGCAAAAAATTTGATACTAGAGGCAATAGATTTAATTTTTGATTGGATAGCTTCTTCGGTTTTAACACCCAAAAGCATATGAAGACCGCCTTGAAGGTCAAGACCTAAAGAGACTTTAGCACCTTTTTCGCTCTGTAAAAACGTAGGCATTGACATGCCTACTCCAAAAATAATTGCGATAAAAAAGATAACTAAACGGTAATTCAATTTACCACTACTCATCGATTTTCTTTGAAATATAATCGCGTGAAACCTTAACAACCATCCCTTCATCATTAAGCTTAACTTTGATAGAATCCTCCTCAGGTTTGACAACTTCACAGATTAATCCACCATTAGTAATGACTTTATCACCTTTTTTAAGGGCATCAATCATCTCTTTGTGTTTTTTAACCTGTTTTTGTTGGGGTCTAATCACAAGAAAATAAAAAATTGCGAAAAGAACAACGAGTGGAAGTAAAGACGAAATTAAACTTGCAGAACCTTGCATGGAAATCCTTTGTAAAAAAAATTTTTGATATTTATTTTACCCGCATTTATATAATAAAAGCCTTTCTTATAGCCTTTTGCTTAAGTGCCTTTATCTACTTTAATTATTTTGACATCACCGTGTTAGCACTCAATTCTCTTTTTGCAATCATTGGTTTTTACCTACTCTTAGGCGAAAATCGTGTGGTATGGTTTTGGAGTGGCTTTTTTATAGGACTTTTATGGTTTTATTGGATTAGTTTTAGTTTTGTTTATTATGAACTAGCCTTTTTAATTCCCTTTATCATTTTAGGCGTTGCTCTCATTTATGCGCTACTTTTTTGGTGTATCGCAAAAATTGGGCGTTCCATTTATATACAAGCACCCTTACTTTTTGGGGTTAATTTTGTAGACCCTTTTGGTTTTAATTGGCTCAAACTTCACCTCACACTTCTTGATACTTATTTTTCAACGTCACATCTCGCATTTGGCGCTTTATTGGGAGCGCTAACACTGCTAAAAGCATTTCCAAAAAGGTACAAACTTATCGCAATCATTCCTTTTTTTCTTGCAATATCGTGGCAAACGTCTATGTCTATAACACCACCAACAATTAATGTTGCGTTACCTCTTATGAATATTCCTCAATCCCAACGATGGGATGAAGCCTACCAAAAAGAGGCGATTTCCCTTAATTTTAGATTGATTGAAAAGGCGATTGAAGAGAAAAAAGAGCTCATTATTTTTCCAGAAAGTGCTTTCCCACTCTACCTTAATCGTGCGCCTAAGATCATTGAAGCACTTAAGGCTTATTCAAAGAAAATAGCTATTGTTACAGGGGCATTAACCTATGAAGAAAAACAAGGATTTTTTAACTCATCTTATTTCTTTCAGAATGAAGAGATGCATATTGCTCACAAAATTATTTTAGTGCCTTTTGGAGAAGAGGTTCCTTTTCCTTCTTTTATGGTAGAAATCATTAATAAACTTTTTTTTGATGGAGCAAAAGATTACCAAAAAGCCAAAGAACCGCACGATTTTCTTATTAATGGCATACCTTTTAGAAGTGCTATTTGTTTTGAAGCAACGACAGATAAACTCTTTGAGGGAAATCCAAAACAAATGATTGCCATTAGTAATAATGCGTGGTTTAGTCCTTCCATTGAACAAACACTACAACATTTACTGCTTCGCTATTATGCAAAAAAATATCAAACAGTAATTTATCACAGTGCAAATAGTGGTAAAAGTGGGGTAATTTTACCGTAAAGATGAGACTCACTCATCTTTACATGTAAAAAGAAAATATCTATTTTTTGAGGGTTTTAAAAAGCTCTACTGCGTCAAGTTTTTCCCACGGATAATCACTCTGACCTACTTGTCCACGAGCGGCAACATCGGCATACAAGAAAGTATCTTCGCTTGGCTTATCTAAACCAAATTTTTCTGTAATCCAACGAGGGGTTAAACTAAAGGTATTTAAGACAAACTCTGAGAGAACATCATCACTCACGCTGGTGTACGTACCAAAGGTATCCACAGAAACAGATACGGGTTTTGCAACACCAATCGCATAAGAAAGTTGAACCGAACATTTTTTAGCCAATCCTGCTGCTACGATATTTTTAGCAATCCAACGACCTGCATACAGTCCACTTCTATCTACTTTCGTATAATCTTTACTTGATTGTGCCCCTCCACCAATAGGAGCATAGCCACCAAAACTATCGACAATGAGTTTACGACCAGTGAGCCCTGAATCGTGGAGGGAACTGTGATTCACATAACGCCCTGTGGGGTTGATATGAATAATCGTATCATTTGGATCATACAAATCCGTTGGAAGCCCTGTATCATCAATTAAGCCCTTAATCAGTGTACGTACCTCTTCAATGCTCATATGCTCATTTGAAGGAGCAGAGACAACAATGGTATGAATTTTTTGAGGTTTGCACTCTTCAAAGTTTTGTTTCGTACCATAATCTACTGTCACTTGAGTTTTAATATCCACACCGAGTTTATGATTGTGTTTAAGCGCATACTGATACACTTTATCACAAAGCATTCTCGCATACGTAATAGCAGCTGGCATAAAATCAGCGGTTTCGCAGGAGGCAAATCCAAACATAATTCCCTGATCACCCGCACCAATTTCACCACTGCTCTGATCCACGCCTTGATTAATATCGCTACTTTGCTGGTTGAGTAAAACTTGCACTTTGACTTCATCAGGGTGCAAACATTGCTCTTTAGTAAATGCTGACTTACCATCGTAACCAATTTTTGCCAGTGCATCTTTGACAATTTTCTCATAATCCACAAAAGAAAGAATACTCTTTGTATTCACCTCTCCCCCGATAATAACATGCTTTCCCGCCACAAAAACCTCACTAGCGACACGAGAGTTTTTATCGGCAATTAAAAGGGTATCAACAATGCTATCAGCGATGATATCCGCACATTTATCAGGATGTCCTGGGCTTACCACTTCAGAGGTAAAAAGGTAGTGTTGTGTGTGTTCCATTTTTGTTTTCCATTTCTTTGTTTTCCTATTTTCAAACACGTTTTAAAAAACTCTCATTTTTTAAAAGCTTTTATGCTTGACTCGAAAGCATAAAGTTTGAAAACTTGTTTTCCATCCTTTTGTTTTCCATTTATGGTTTCAATGAAGACGAAACATAAAATAAAAGTTAAAAGTTTGAACTTGAACCCTAAGGGTTCACCGCCGTTTTCCTAAAGGGAGTATAATACTCCTTTTTCCATAAAAATTTCTTTGACATATATCAATCTTTACCACGATTGTGGGGAAGTATTTTCTAAACGTTCATGCAGTTTTTTTAAAAAAACTTCTCGTGAAACTTCACAGGCACCCAAAGATTTGAGGTGTTCAGTGGGCAACTGGCAATCAATAAAATCACCCCCTAAAGCACTTATTTTCTCACACAGCCCCACCAAAGCAGCTTTGGAAGCATCACGTTTGGTGGAAAACATCGACTCTCCACAAAAAACACCCCCAAGACAAAGCCCATAGAGTCCACCTACAAGCTCTCCTTCAAAAAACGTCTCTACACTATGCACAAAACCCTTTACATGTAAAGCACAAAACGCCTCAATCAGCGCTTCACTTATCCAACTCTTTTGCCCTTTTTGCAGACGTGTTTCCAAACACAAACGCATCACGTTTTCAAAATGCGTGTCATAGCGTATCTCAAAATGTTTCATACTTTTGTGAAGACTTTTGCTGATTTTTATCGCATCAGGAAAAAGAATCAAACGAGGATTAGGAGACCACCATAAAATAGGGTCATTTTCATTAAACCATGGAAAAATACCGTGTTGATATGCGACCAATAAACGCTCAGAAGAGAGGTCTCCTCCCCACGCCAAGAGCCCCTCATCGCTCGCTTCCAAAGGATTAGGGAAACTAAAATCCTTTGGATGAAGCTGTGGAATAAGAATTTTACTTGCCACCGCTATAACTAAAGACTAATTTTTTAGATTTCACATCAATCGTGCATACACCACCTTGCTTAAGCTTTCCAAAGAGTACCTCTTCGGCAAGTGGTGTTTTAATCTGCTCTTGAATCACTCGACGCATCACCCGAGCTCCCATCTCTTTGCTATATCCCTCGCTCGCCAAAAACATTTTTGCCGCAGGAGTCGCTTCAATTAGCACATTTTTATCTTTAAGCTGTTCAGAGAGTTCCTCTAAAAGTTTTTCAACAATATTGACCATAACAGCTTCACTGAGTGGTGCAAAATGAATCACCTCATCCAAACGGTTTCGAAACTCTGGCGCAAAAAAGGCTTTAATCGCCTCATCCATACGAGAGGTCTCATTTTTAGTGAAGCCCATCGTAGGCGCTTCTTTCGTTCCTAAATTGGAAGTCATAATAATAATAACATTGCGAAAATCAATCTTCGTGCCATTATTATCCGTCAAGGTCGCACTATCAAAAATCTGCAATAAAATATTGAGCATATCAGGATGTGCTTTTTCGATTTCATCGAGCAAAAGCACACAATAAGGATGTTTTTTAATCGCCTCAGAAAGCTGACCACCCTCATCGTATCCCACATAACCAGGAGGTGCACCAATCAAACGGCTAACAGTATGCTTCTCCATATATTCGCTCATATCGTAGCGTTCAAAATGAACACCCAACTCATACGCCAACTGCTTTGCCACTTCCGTTTTTCCTACACCCGTAGGGCCTGCGAACAAAAAAGAGCCAATAGGCGAGGTAGGATTTCCAAGCCCTGCACGGCTTCGCTTAATGGCTTTACACAAAGCCTCAATCGCTTTATCTTGCCCAAAAATTTTAGCCTTTAAATGTGCCTCCAAGTGCGCCATCACTTCGCCCTCATCTTGACTCACACTGCGGCTAGGAATATTGGCAATTTTGGAGAGTACCGCTTCAATATCTGCGAGTTCTACCACTTTTTTACGTTTTTTGGCCAAATGAAACGACGCACCTACTTCATCGATTAAATCAATCGCAGAATCGGGTAAAAATTTATCGCTGATGTATTTTTTAGCTAATTCTACGGAGGCTTTAATCACCTCATTAGAATATTTCACGCCATGATGCGCTTCATAATGACTCTTTAACCCTTTCACAATCGCAAATGCATCTTCAAGGCTAGGCTCTAAAATGTCAATTTTAGCAAAACGACGACTTAGGGCTTTATCTTTGTCAAAAAAGTTACGAAATTCGCCATACGTGGTTGCCCCAATACAACGCAATTTACCCGAGGCAAGGGCAGGTTTTAACAGATTCGATAAATCCATAGACCCACCGCCTGTTGCACCAGCCCCCACAATGGTATGAATCTCATCAATAAATAAAATAGCCCCTTTTTGTGCTTCCAGTTCTACGAGAATCTCTTTGAGACGCTTTTCAAAATCTCCTCGATACTTTGTTCCTGAAATTAATGCGCCCATATCCAGCGCATACACAGGGGTATTTTTTAAAATTTCAGGCACTTTGTTTTCACTAATGTAAAGTGCCAAGCCCTCAACAATAGCTGTTTTCCCAACACCTGGTTCACCCACAAGCAAAGGATTGTTTTTCTTTCTGCGACACAAAACCTGCATCATGCGTTTGAGTTCATCAGCCCTTCCAATTAAAGGGTCAATCTGTTTTTGTTTCGCAAGGGCAATTAAATCAATCGTATATTTTACAAGCGCACTCTCTTTTTCTTCCTCTTTATTCTCTACTTTTTCCTCAGGAAGACTCAGCGCTGTCACCTCTTCAATAATCATTAATTTATCCACCCCATGTTGCATTAACAACGAAACACAAAAAGCATTTTGTTCGTCCATCATTGCAATTAAAAGGTCATACACACTCGCTTCAGATTTTCCCGCACTCTTTACATGTAACATCATTGATTCAATAACACGAGACAATGCCACCGTTTCTGCAGGTTCATAATTTTCATCACTAGGAACGATTTGAGGATGTGCTGCAAAGTATTTTTCCATAGAGCGTTTTAAAAAAGCAATGCTTAGCCCAGCTTCTTGAAGTAAATGAACAATGTGTTCATTGCTTAAAAGAGCAAAAAAGAGATGATCCACCGTGATATACTCAAAACGGTGTTTTCTTACAAACGCAATCGCATCATTAAACACAAAATTGAGTTCTTGACTTACCATACTCTTCTCCTTATTCTGCTTCCATAATGGCACGCAATGGGAATTTTTCTTCTTTTGCCATTTTTCTTACCTGCGACACTTTCGTCTCAGCAATTTCATAGGCATAAACCCCACATAAGCCTTTACCTTTTTCATGCACACTCAACATAATTTCAGTCGCTTTTTCAAAACTGTGATGAAAAATCTGCATCAAAACCTTAATGACAAATTCCATACTACTATAATCATCATTCAGTAAAAGAACCTTGTACAATCTAGGCTCTTTAATCTCAATGAGCTCAATCGTTTCATTTTCAAACGCTGGATTACGCTGCTGCATCCAAATTCTCTATTTCGATACTAATTTATCAACATCTTTTTGAATCACATCCAGTGAAACTTTACCAATGTAAAATTTATTATTAGGGTCATTTTGATAGATATCCGTCACCTTTTGGTAAACACCCTCTTTTAAAAGTACTTTAAACGGCACTTGAAGTGCTTGTTTATAAGCGATATCTTGCAAAATTGTCTCAACAACTTTTTTATTTTTAGGTGAATTGCTAATGAAATAGTACGCATTGTATTTTGCCGCAAAATTTTCAATCACATACTCATCACTGACTTCTTCAAGAAAATTAAGCCCAATCAGCATGACGTCATCACTGTTTTGAAGCTGAAAATCCATCAAGGAAGGAGCTTCCTCCTGACATGGTGCACAAAACGTACCAAAAATATCAATTAAAATAATCTTACCTTCATCCTCTTCGATAACAAACCCACCATTTTTACGCACTAAGGTTAATTTAGCACCAGCCACACTTTTAAGCTCAACCTTTTCGCCCTCTTTATAAGTCTCTTTCACAACACTTATGGCTTCATTTTTAGGCTCAGAACTACAACCAATCAACAGTAGTCCTATCAAAACGACCATAAAACCGATATACTTTTTCATTGTATCCCTCATATTTTTTGGCTTATTCTACTTTTTTTAGATAAATAATCTGTAAACTACTCTTTGTACGCATGATTTTTCATGGCTGTTTGCGCCTCTCGTCGTGCATCTTTCTCTTTTAAACTCTCTCGTTTATCATGTTCATTTTTACCACGAGCGAGTGCAATTTCCACTTTAGCAAGGTTTTTTGCATTGAAATAGATGGCAAGAGGAACAATCGTCAAGCCATCTTTGGCCACTTTCATATCCCACTTACGTAATTGTTTTACATGTAAAAGCAATTTTCGAGGCGCTCTTTCATTCGGTGCAAAATTAAGATTGGCTGTTGAGAGGTGTGAAATATGTGCATTCAGTAAAAATGCCTCCCCTTTAATAATCTTCACAAACGAATCTTTAAGGTTGACTCTGCCTTGACGAATCGCTTTGACTTCACTGCCTTGAAGGACGATACCTGCTTCTAATTTCTCTAAAATTTCATAATCATGAAACGCTTTTTTATTGCGTGCAACCGCTTCACCCATTCTGCTCTACCTTCTCTTTCATTCTAAAAAAACTACTACCACTGCCACTAAAAAACCATCCCTCTTTGGCGTACGACGCTAAGGTAGGATACGCTTTTAAACACGCAGGATACAAATCATTAAGTGCTTCTTTCCCATAGGTTTTTAGCAAAGCTTCACTTTTCATTTCAACCATGACGTGAGCCAAAGGAATATTCATCGATTGCAAAAAACATTCCCTATACATTTTATAAACACGGGCTGTTTCACACGCAAGAGGAGGCGTAAAAACCTCTAAATCTAACGCTGTTTCCTCACACTTTTCAACCACTTCACCAATGCCACTGACATTGGCACTCTCATACCCTGAGGCAAAAAAAGCAACATCCGCACCAACCCTGCTTCCTAACTCCATTTTTTCTTGCACACTCAGTTTTAAATTTCCAATATCATTAAGCATAGTTAAAAACGTGGCAGCATCACTGCTTCCTCCCCCAAGACCTGCTCCTTTGGGAATTACTTTTTTTACATGTAAAGCATACTCTCTCATAATTGCATCCACTTCTTGAGCAAAACCATGACGCTCAAGCATTTGAAACATTTTATAAAGTGTATTGTGCTCAAGCGAGCAGTTAAAATCACCCACTAACTCAAAAGGCTCAGAAGACGTTTTTGGCACAAAAACGAGGGTATCAAAAAGATTAGAAACGCGCATAAAGCGAGAAATCAAGCTATGGTAATTTCCACGAGTCCCCACAATTTTAAGAAAAATATTGACTTTAGCATGTGCGTGGTACTGCATTAAAAAAGCTTCTTACTCAAATCGAACAGGGCTTCGGAAGCGACACTGCGACTCGCTTCAATATTGGTCTCTTTAATCGCTTGCGCTAACTCTTCACGCAAAATCATCATCTCTTTGGGTGCGTCAAATCCTAATTTGACCATGCCCTTAGAGATGTCGATTACTCGCACAGTGATATTATCATTCAAAATAACACCCTCACCTATTTTTCGTGTTAGTATTAACATGCTACGCCTTTAGCGATAATGAATTTAAAAGGTATTCTACTCCATCTGCACTGAGTTGCACAATACTTAGCATCTCTTCATTAAGAATGTAATAAATACCCTCTTCTTGTTTTTCAAAATTTTCTACCTGCAATTTTCGCCCAAGCAATACATCACTCACATCGCCACAGTAGGTGTTGATAGCTAAATCAAGATACTCTAAAGGATTGAGCGCTTTTTCGTTTTCATACATAAAAGCACCTTCATTTAAACGATGTAAAGCACTTAAAGAACCACTAAAACCCAATTTTTGAGCTATTAAAGCACCTATACTTCGTACATATCCACCCTCTGAAATGGTAATCTCAAAGGTTAAAAAAGGATGAGCATAATGGACTAAATGACACTCATACACATGGCTTGTGATGGCTTTCATCTCAAAGTCTTGTTCACTGCGTGCTAAATCATACGCCCGTTTACCCTCTATTTTTTTAGCCGAATATTTAGGCGGTAAATAGCTTATATCACCTACCATACTTTGAAGTGCAATAGCAATCGAATCAGGATGAAAGGGCATTATCTCTTCAACATGCTCAATTTTTTCGATATCTAAGGTTGGGCTAGAAGCACCAATCCATAACGTAGCACGGTAGGTTTTAGGCACTTTTTTTAAAAAACGAAACAGTTTGGTAAACTGACCAAATGCTACAATTAAAACGCCCTGAGCAAAGGGATCAAGCGTGCCTGAGAACCCTGCTTTTTTTACACCATAACGCCTTTTGATACGACTTAAAAAATGGTTACATACCATGTTCGCTGGCTTATATGCCACAAAAAGACGGTTTTGCACTAAATTTTCTCGACAAAGGAAGCCAAAATATCACGTTTGGTTCCACTAAAATTAATTTGTAATTTAAACTCCCTACCCACCTTACTCACTTCAGTGACACGACCAATTCCAAAGATTTTGTGTTTGACCAAATCCCCTTTTTTAAACGATGTGGTTCTCTCTAAAATCAAACTTCCCTCACACACCCCTGCTTCTTTTAAAAAACGACTTTTCGAAAGTTCCGTTCGTCTTCCTTTGTAAAAACGACTTCCTGAAAAACTAAGGGTCAGCTCTTTTTTTGCTCTAGTAATGGCGACATACCCCAAACGACGCTCTTCTTCTATATCGCTTCCATCGCCAACTAATGGGAAAAATCCCTCTTCCAAACCAATCACAAAAAGGTATTCAAACTCTAAACCTTTACTCGCATGAATACTCATAATGGAGATATTTTCACTATCGATCTGATCTTGGTCACTTTGAAGTGCCAATTCATTTAAAAAATCATCCACACCCATTTGTGGATTTTGTTTCACATAATCTCGAAAAAGTCCATAAAACTCATCAATATTTGAGAGGCGATCTAGCGAGTCTGGTTGATTGTTATAATACTCTTTAATGGCAAATGCCTCTTCAATCGCATCAATCATATCGTAGGTAGAATGGGCTTGGATGGTTTGCATACGAGCGATATCGTGAACAAACTCCTTGAGTGCGAGTGCTGCTTTTTTAGTGGCCTCTTTTTCAATACTCTGCTCATTACATGTAAGATATTCGTAAATGGATTGGCTATTGTCATACGCTGCTTTAAAAATGCGCTCCATCGTTACTTTCCCCAATCCTCGCTTAGGACGATTGATAATGCGCTTAATGGAAAAATCATCATGAGGATTGGCGATGACACGAAGATAACTGATAACATCTTTGACCTCAGCACGCTCGTAAAACTTCACGCCTCCGACCATATTGTAAGGAATTTTCTCTTTGTTGAGGCCCTCTTCCAAAGAACGGCTCAGCGCATTGATACGGTACAACACCGCAATATCTCTAGGACTCACACCGCTTTCAATAAGCTTTCGAATTTTTCGAGCAATACTCAAGGCTTCTTGATTTTCATCGTGAGATTCAAGCACCTCAATCGCTTTACCCTCTCCCTTTGTACTTTCTAGCACTTTGCCAATGCGTCCACGATTATGCTCAATTAAATCATTGGCCGCTTTTAAAATTTGCGTAGTTGAACGGTAATTTTTTTCCAATTTTACAATTTTCACATTCTCAAAGGATTCGTGAAACTCCAAAATGTTTTTAATGTTCGCTCCCCGCCAGCCATAAATACTCTGATCATCATCACCCACCACACATAAATTACTATGCGTATGGCAAAGTTTACGAAGCAGTTTGTACTGAAGTTCATTCGTATCTTGATACTCATCCACCATAATATACTGATAACGTCGACTGGTCTCTTCACACAAGCTCTCATTGCTCTCCAAAATTTTATACGGAAGCACTAAAAGGTCATCAAAATCAACTAAATTATTGGAAAGCAAATAATCTTCATACTGTTCATACAATTTTGCAATAATTTGATAACTCTGCTGTTCTGCTTTTTCCCACGCCATCTTAGGATCCAGCAAAGAAGTTTTGTAGCGTGAAATTTCGCTAGCAATCATACCTGTTGGAAGTTCACTGGATGTATTTAAGCTTTTTAAAATACGTTTTTTATCATCAGTGTCAATCACCACAAAGCTATTTTTTCGACCCAATTTATCCATATGAAATTTCAGAAAAAGTAAACCAAATTTATGAAATGTACACAAAAGTGGAGGATACGAGTGCGAGTCTATCATCGCCATAGCACGTTCTCTCATCTCACTAGCAGCTTTGTTCGTAAAGGTAAGTGTCAGGGTATTGGCTGCTGGAATGCCTAAAGAGAGCAAATACGAAAGTCGTGATGTAATTGTTTTTGTCTTACCACTGCCTGCCCCTGCTAAGATAAGTACAGGACCATCCACACATTTGATCGCATCTTGTTGTGATTCGTTTAACGTTGCTAAATCTTGCATACATTTTCCACTTTGTTTGATATAGTCTTTATTATAGCAAAAAAAGTTTAAGGCAAACGTGTCGTTTCGCTCTGAGTAAATTTATTAATTTTAGTTATAATGCTCATCAAACGTTCATCATCATAAGGATTTATAAAATGCTTAAAGATTTTTCTAAAATAGAGACATTTTTAACGGTTGTTAAAGAAAAAAGTTTTTCTAAAGCCTCTAAAAAATTAGGGATTAGCCAGCCAGCAGTGACGCAACAAATTAAACTTTTAGAAGAGTATTTAGACATTCAAATTGTCGATCGTAAAAAAAATGGGATCAAACTGACGACCGCAGGAGAAGAGCTCCATAAAGTAGCCCTTAAACTTGAAAAACAGATTTTAGCAGCAGAGCGTGAAATGCTAAGACTTGTCAATAAAGAGGTGATTTTTGTGCTAGGGGCTTCAGCGGTGATTGGCAATTACATTTTACCCGATTTTCTCAATGACATTCAAGATGCGATAAAAAATAATGTCATGCTTAAAGTGGAAAATACCGCTGAAATTACTGAAAAATTACTGGATAAAAAAGTGGATTTAGCACTTGTCGAAGCACCCTATTTTCAAGAAGGCATTATTTACCGTGAATGGATGGAAGATGAGTTGGTGATTACGAGCAAATATCCACTCCCTAAAAATTTAACCAAAGAAGATTTGCTTAGTTTTAATTGGATTTGCAGGGAAGAAGAGTCAAATACTCGTAAAATTATTCACGATACCTTTGAAAAAATTGATGTTGATTGTAAAAGTTTTAAGGTCAAAAGTATTTTAACCAGTTCAACGGCTGTGAAGCAAACACTTTTAAAATGTAAACTTGAGGAAAAAACACCAACCGTTTCAATACTTTCAAAACATATTATTGCCGATGAAGTTGAACGAGGCGAACTTTTTACTTCCAAAATGAAGAGCTTAAAACTCACCCGTATGCTTTACCTCTGCTATCTTAAAGATCGTAAACACGATGCGCTGATTGATAGCGTGATTAATTATCTGATGAGTAAGCACCCCAATAAAGTAACTATTCCTACTTTTTAATCAATTTTTGATTTTCAGGATTAGACATCAACGCTTCCATAGAGCGTTTGATGCCTTTTTCTTTTGGAACTTTTTTCATCACTTTAGAAGGTGTACTTAGATTGATAAACACAGGTACTTCTTCAACCACAATCTGTAAAATAGCATCCAAAGAGACACTCACCAAAGAGCCAAAATTTTCATTTCCAAAACCTGCCTCAAAACTCAATGTATCGTTATAAACCTGAGCACTTTCAAAGGTATATCCTGCTAAAAAAAACATGGTAATCGGTTTAAAACTTTGCGTAATATTTTCAGGTAATTCAGGGTCAAAATTGACATCTGAAACGTTCGTCAAAATGGAAAAGTGAACCCCTTTTTTAAGGAGTAACTCCACAATCTCATGGGTGTGTTTTTTCATCATACCGTGAAATGCCTCATCTCCAAGCAGTGCTTCAATCATCACACAATCCTTTAAACTCCTCTAAGAGGATTTCAATTTCACCAATACCTAATTTCCAAAAATTCTCATCTTCAATGTCAAACCCAAACTTTTGAATCAACTCTTTTGGACTTTGACTTCCCCCCGCACTTAAAAAAGCCGTATAGATTTGCACGAACTGCTCTTTATCACTCTTTTTATATAAACCATAGAGTGCTAAAACGAGTAATTGACCATAACTGTACGCATAACAATAAAAAGGAGAGTGAATAAAATGAGGAATATAACTCCACCATAAGGAATAATCGTTAGAGAGAGTAATGCTGTTGCCAAACATTTTTTGACTCTCTTCCATCCAATAACGATTAAAGGTTTCAAGATCTAATTCACCCTCATGTGCATGTACTTTTCGCTCAAAGGTTGTAAAGTTAATTTGACGGTAAAGCGTTGAGAAAACATCTTCAATTTTACTTGCATACAAAGAACGCTTCTCTTCTTTGCTCAAGCCATTTTTAATCGCATCAAAAACGAGCATTTCCGCAAAAACCGAAGCAGTTTCAGAGGTAGTAAGGGGCGTATCACTCCCCAAATATCCAACATCACGAGAGAGATACTGATGAATGGCATGACCTAATTCATGCGCTAAGGTAAAAAGGTCTCGTCTGGTATTGGTATGATTTAAAAGCACATACGGATGGGTAGAAGGTGTAGCTGGATGCGAAAATGCTCCACCTCGTTTTCGCTCTTTAGGAAATACATCAATCCACCCCTTTTCAAACGCCATAGAAGCGATTTCATGAAATTTTGGATTGAACTTTGCAAAGGCTTCAAGCACAATTTTTTGAGAGGTTTCAAAATCATACACGGCATTAGAATCTTCAAGAGGTGCGTAACGGTCATACTCAAAAAGCTCTTTAAGACCTAAAAGTTTTGCTTTTTGGGTGTAGTAGTTCTGTACCAAATGAAAGCTTTGCTCTGCAGTGTTGACGAGGGCATCCACACTTTCTTGGGTAATTTTATTGTCCATATGGCGAGGCTGTTCCGCATTTTTATACCCTCGAAGTTCACACTCACTCGCCAAATCAGTTTTAATCATATTAAAAATATATCCTAGCAAGGGCTGATGTTCTCTAATGCCTTTAGTAAAAACGCTGGCTGCTTTTTTTCGCACTTCACGATTAGCGTCTTGCAATTTACTCAAAATCTCTTCTTCTGAAAGTTTTTTTCCCTCGTAGGTAAATTTTAAACGGCTAAAATGCTCATCAAAAAGTCTGCTAAATGCCGAAGCGGAGGTCATCTCTTTTTTGAGTAAAATACGCTCTTCTTTTTGAGAAAGCTGGTAAGGTTTTTCTTCCATTAACGATTCTAAATAAAATTTATACATCGGCGCAGACGCAATTAATTCCTCTTGTTTTGCTTTAGGAAGTTTGTTGAATTCCAATTCAAAGAAGAGTAAATTTTCAGCAATTTTGCTGTGTTCTTGTTGATATTTTGCATAAAAGCCACCTTGTTCACTATTGGTAGCAAACCGTAAAAATGCATAGGTCATGATGCGACCAAGTTTCTCATTAATCGCCTCATACTCACGAATTGATTCTAAAAATTCGTTTACATGTAACTCTTTGAGTTTTCCTTTGCACACCGATTCAAAACCCTTTGCACGCTGCGTTGCATCAAGTAAATCGGCTTCTAAAGAGGCTTCTGTGTTATAAAGTGCAGTAAGATCCCAATTCAAATTTTAGTCCTTAATAAATACGTTATGAATGATTTTAAATCCTATAAGAGCATTCATTATAGCAAATTTCTCGGCTTTTTGAAGGCTATGGCGTGTTAAAAATGCCTCTTTGAGAAAACCACTTGCGAGCAAACGTGCTCTGGTTGTTCCCTCTAAAAGAGGGTGCGAAGGTGTTTGCCACTGTCCATCAATCAAAAGTGCAATATTTGCAATACGCGTATCTTGTAAAACATCTTTACATGTAAAGATGATATCTTCATTCGCATCACAAGCATAAGCTTCTAACGCATGTCTATCACAATATTTATACCGATAATCTATAACACACTCTACTAAGCTAAAACGCTTAAATACACGTGGTTCATAAGGCATATAGGTCACTTTTTCTATCTTCGATGTATACTCAACACGTACCCGATAGATTGAATCTTTTGGTGGATTTAAATGCTCCGCTAACATCATTTTAGAAGATGTCCTAAAGAGTGCTTGACGTGTTTTATCAAAACGGGCTTGATGAAACGCTAAATGCTCCAAACGTCCATCCACTGCTTTTATGGTTTCAAAACACGGGGAGGTAGACTTTATCACATAGCTCATCGTACTCTTTCTCCTTATCGCTTAAAAGGGTAATCCCTCCTCCGCTTTTAAACACATACCCCGATGGAGTTTTTTCTAAAAAACGAATCATCACGGCACTGTCTAATGTTTTGCCATTATATACCCCAAAAACACCTGTATAAAACCCTCTATCATACCCTTCAACACGTGAAATAATCTCCATGCTACTGCGCTTAGGAGTTCCACTGATAGAACCTGCTGGCAGTAGTTTTGAAAGAATTTCACCCATCTGCTCATGCCAATTTTCCACTAAGCGCCCTTGAATATGTGAACTCACTTGCAATAACTCTTTTTGAGCCGTGTAAATCTTTTCAATATAACGAAACTTTTCCACACGCACTTTAGTTGCTACCCTAGAGAGATCATTACGCAACAAATCAACGACCATGACGTGCTCAGCTTTTTCTTTTTCATCCGCCAAAATAATCGCTTCTGCATTTGGAATACTCGCATCAATCGTTCCTTTCATAGGAAAGGTATGAATGTGATTCTCTTCAATTTTGACAAATCGTTCTGGAGAAAAGCAGACGAACTGATCTTTAAAATAGAGCTTAAAAGCAGCATGGCTGGCATAAAAAAGAGACTTTAAATCCAAAGTAAGTTCTACCTTTGTGGGTGCCGTAAGATTGAGCATATAGGTATTTCCCGCTTTAATCTCCTCTATAACGCTCTCAAAACGCTCCTGATAATTTTTATACAAAGGATAGTTTTTGTGCCAAGCAAATTCTTTACATGTAAAAAGCGTTTTCGTAGGCTGGGGCTCTTCAAAAGCGTACAACACGTCCTCTGCTAAAAGAGAAAGAGCTTCGGCATAAAAGTTTTTTTGGGCATAATCAATCACAAAGAAAAAGGGTTCTCTTTTCTTGCCAAAGGCATTGAGCTTCTCTATAAAAGCTTTATTCACTTCTTAATTTCCTTTTACGATTAACATTTCATTACCATCCCTGTGCTACAATTCGAAAAAAAGGAGACAATCATGAAAAAAACTATCTCATTTCCACTCTTGCTTGTAGGTTCTCTCCTGTGTGCAGAGAGTATAACATTTCAAGAATCCCTACGTGTCATCAGCTCCAAACCTGAATACCGCACGATCACCTCACAAACGCCTTATCAGGAGTGCTGGGATGAACCCGTTGAAGTACACTCTGCCCCACAAACACAAGGTAGCGGAACCGTTGGTGCCATTATTGGCGGTGTGGCAGGTGGCGTTTTAGGACATCAAGTGGGTGGAGGCACTGGAAAAACGGCTGCAACCGTGGGTGGCGCGATTGTAGGAACATTGGTTGGTAAAAACGTTGCCGAACAAAACACCCAAGCCCCTTCTCCCACATACCGTACTGAGCGCCGTTGTGTAACACGTTATGAAGAAAAAGGTTCTGAAAAATTTATGGGATATCGCAACACAGCAATCTACAAGAATCAAACCATTGTCAAATACTCAGACCATCCCTTAGAGTTTATCACCATCCACGTCACGGTAAGCTACTAAACTCTTCACAATCAAAGGCATATCCTCTTGAACAGAAAGAACCCTGCCAAAAGTTTTTTTAAAAAATGGCAGGGTGATTTTATCAAAGCTTTCACGCTCCTCTTTAAAATTGACACACCACTCATAATCCTCAA
Source organism: Campylobacterales bacterium (assembly GCA_016930915.1). Taxonomy (GTDB): domain Bacteria; phylum Campylobacterota; class Campylobacteria; order Campylobacterales; family Sulfurospirillaceae; genus Sulfurospirillum. Next base: position 36,363 of record JAFGFU010000027.1, on the reverse strand, counting down.
CGCCTAAACTATCAAGCAGATGCAAATTGAGTAAAATATCATTAATACACCCTAACGCATCATGTCCGACTAAAAGCGTTTTGGCTTCAAAGAGACGAATAAGATCGTACATGTAAAAATCATCATCAATAGGCACAAGCAATCCGCCAGCACCTTCAATTAAAACGATATCACACAAAGAAGCAATTTTTTCGTAGGCACTTTGTAAGACCTCAACCGAAACTTTTTTGCGACCTCTTGCCACAAAAGGAGATGCAGGAAGCCCAAATTGGTAAGGAACAATCTCTTTTAAAGAGAGTTTTGCCAAATCGGGATGAAAGCGTTTGGCTGTTTCAAACAAAAGCCTCGCATCCAAAGGAGCATCGAGGACACCTGTTTCAATGGGTTTCATCACCCCAACTTTTAAGCCTTTCGCACTCAAAGCTTCCAAAAGTTTAAGCGTCGTATGTGTTTTACCCACATTGGTATTGGTTGCAGTAATAAAAATAGGAGAATATTTCATGAGCACTCTTTTTTTAGGGAATTATATCTATTTAAAACGCACGGGTACACAAAAATCCAAATCAAACCGTTCATCGGCATTAATAAAATGATTTTCACGGTAAATAGCAAAGGAAGGTAAAGAGATTTTTTCATACTCACTTTTTGGAAACCACTCATGATAAATCACATCCATATATTTTTTTAAATCACCATAAACGCCTTGTAACGAAAAAACAGCACAAAATGTTTGAGGAATTTTCATCACTCCAATTTCAGCACTTCGATAAAATGTTTGATGAGAAGGTAACTCCAAACAGGCAACATAATGACACTGTGAAGACTCTACAAAACGAGGATTACTATGATGCAAGGCAATCATGCGCTGTTTTGAAAACTCAACCCCATGGCGTAACGCCCAATCTTGTAACTTAAGCCATGCCTTCTGAATACTTCGGTCGTACCCTTTATGACGAACATACGCCACATCAAAAGAGGGCATGGTTTGAATCTTTACATGTAAAGATTTTTGTGAAAAGGTAAAGTCTCGTTTTTCATTGGCTTTATCCACCTCTCTCCACTTCGTAGGCGTCACACCAAAATTCTCTTTAAAAGCTTGAGAAAACGATGCATTTGAACTAAAACCAACTTCACGCATAATGTGTGTAATCGTTGCTTGTGGATTAAATAAGAGCAAATTTGCGGCATGTTCTAACTTTACTCGCTTACTATACGCATGCGCACTCTCACCCACGAGTTCTTTAAAAATACGGTTAAAGTGAAACGGGGACATCGCAACCAACGAGGCAAGTTCTTTAACTAAAAAATTCTTTTGTAAATCACCATGAATATTAAAAAGTATTTCATTGATGCGTTCTAAATAGTCATTTTTAGTCATTTGTTTGTGTTTCATGGAAAAATTATAGCACAAATGGACAAAGATAATCCCTTATTTTCTGTGGTAGAAAAATATCCAATCCATTATACTTTTGCAGATTATTTTAAAAGGTACTTTTTTATGAAAAGCAAATTTGCAAAACGCATCACGACAGCATCACGTTCTTTTACACGCACTATTCTCGATTTAACCTCTCAAAATTCAATCATTTCATTTGCAGGTGGGCTTCCTGACGCTGCACTTTTTCCACGTGAAAATATTGAAAAACATGCAAAAAATCTCTTTGAAACGCAAGATAATCGCTTATTTCAATACAGTAATGCCTCTGGTGTTGAAGCACTGAAAATAGAAATTGCTAAAAAATATACTCACGCTCTAGCCTCTGAAATCATGCTAACCAACGGCTCTCAGCAAGGACTTGATTTGGTGTGTAAAACCTTTTTAGATGAACAAGATTGTATTATCGTAGAAGATCCTAGTTATTTGGCGGCTTTAGGACTTTTTCATATGTATAATGCCACCATCAAAGCCGTTCCTTTGCATGCTAATGGAGTTGACACCCAAGAACTTGAAAGGCTGTTTAAAACATATCAACCAAAGTTTTTTTACACCATCCCTGTATTTCAAAATCCAACAGGATACTCTTATAGTTTAGAAAATCGTCAAGAAGTTGTCAAAATTGCACAAAAATATAATGTTATTTTACTCGAAGACAGCCCTTATGAAGCATTACGTTACGATGGAAAATCAACGGTCTCTTTTGCTGACTTACTGCCGACGCTTACCATTGCGCTAGGCACATTTTCAAAAACACTCGCACCTGATTTTCGAATTGGATGGATTAAAGCACCTCAAGAGATTATTAGCGCACTTACCCTCTCAAAAGAGAGTACAGATCTGCAAAATTCGAAATTTTTTCAATACATTTGTGCACGCATGATGGAAAAAGGCGAATTAAATACCCATATTGAAAAACTCGTTGAATATTATCGCCCCAAACGAGATGCTCTTGTGGAGGCATTAAAACGTTATTTTGGAGAGAGTATAGAATTTGTAATTCCTGAGGGAGGTATGTTTCTTTGGGTAAATTTCAAAAAATGTGCTGATAGCATGCAACTTTTTGATAGAGCCATTAAAAAAGGAGTTGCTTTTGTGCCAGGAAGTGTCTTTTTTTCTGATAAACGCATTAGCTCTTATGGCAGACTCAATTATACAAATTCTACGTTAGAACAGATTGAAGAAGGAGTAAAAGCCCTGCATGCTGCTTATACTGAACGATAAAGGGCTCTCTAAAGAGAGCCCCTCTTGAGTCGATTTTTTTTACGCTCTTGACGTACCGAATAAATCCACAAACGATCAACAACAACATAGAGCAATGGAGCAATAATTGCTGCATAAAAAAGTGTTCCCACATACAAGGGTAAAAAAATCTTAGAAAAATGGCTCTCAAACCACTCAAGACTAAACACCACAGATTGTGGCTCAATTCCAAGCAGATAACATCCTGTGATATATTCAATATAGTACATAAAAGGCATCGTTAAGGGGTTACTCAACCAAACCATTAAAAGAGCAAGGGGAACATTAAATTTTACAAAAAATATCATTCCCACAACAGCTACCATCTGAAAAGGCATGGGAATCAACGCAATAAATATTCCAATAAAAAGTGCCCTCGTTACCATTTTTCGATTAATAAAAAGGTACTCTCTTTGAATACGATACTTTTGAATAAATTGTTCAAATCGCTGCGATGTTGCATGTGTTTTGAAAATTTTTCTCATTCTATATTCCTCAAATAACCTTATGGATGAGAGGCCTGACACACAATATCACCTAATTTTGCGCCTACCGCATTTGCAACGACATTACACTTAACTTTAAAAAGAAAGAAAATAGGCAAACCTTTCGTTTCGCCCAAACACTCATAATTTCCCATCCCTTTTGCAATAATACACTCTGCTTTATAAAAAATACTCCGAGCATGATCATTCATTAACTCTAAAGCAAGACCTGGTGTAGGTACCCCACTGTCCACAATCCTTGCAACTTCATCCATTTTAGAGGCAAAGGCATCTTTACATGTAAGATCATTAATAATCGGTCGACCCCGTACAAAATAGTACACAACAATATGAGGATAAAGCTTTTTAATCGTTTGAATGTAGAGCTTGTCAAAAATCTCTTCGCCCGCATTATCGGCTAAATAAACCAATGTTGTTGTGGTTTCAAGTTTTTGACGTAAAGAAGAGACATCATCAATAGCAAAGGGCGTATGATAAATTTTTTCCAATTCTTCTTCTAAATCATAAAGCATAACAGCCGCTAAATCAATCACATTTCCAGCAACCGCTGTTTTTGTAGCAACCAGAAAGATATCTTCTGCTTTTTCAAGATGCGATTGACAAAGAGGAATAAATGCCTGAGCTTTTTGAGATGACTCTTTTTTAAATTGTGCATACAAATCTTCAACTTCCAAAATCTCTGCAATCGCTTCATACAAAGGTGCGGCATTGTTAGGAGGAGTTTGGTTCATATCAAATGTCTTAATCATCGCTTTGGCCAAAGTATCAATGGCATCTGCTTTTTCAGCTTTTACATGTAAAAGCTTACAAACTCGTTTACTTTGATCATAAATACAGTCTAAACAATGTTCTTGAATTTTCATGAAAATCTTTTAAAAAGGAAGTTGGGGAATAAAAAAGAAGAAAGGGAGTAGCACACTCTATGCTACTACCCCAAAAAGTATTATTTTCTAAGTTCTCTAATTTTTGCAGCTTTACCACGTCTATCTCTAAGATAGAAAAGTTTTGCACGTCTTACTACACCACGTCTTACTACAACAATTTCATCAATACTGTCTGAGTAAATTGGGAAAATTCTCTCAACACCCACACTATTTGCACTGATTTTTCTTACCATAAAGGTCTCGCCAGTACCAGAACCTCGTCTAGCAATACACATACCTTCAAAATTTTGAATACGTTGTTTATCGCCTTCAACAATTTTTACAGCAACTCTTACTGTGTCACCTGCTCTAAAATCAGGAACATTCTTCGCAGAAATCTGTCCTGCTTCAAAAGCTTCGATATATTTATTTCTCATCTATTATCCTTTTATCATTCTAGTACTTCACGCTAAAGCGAGAAAACAGATCTGGTCTGAAATATTTTGTTTTAGATTCAGACATTTTATTTTTTAAGCCTGTGATTTTAGCGTGGTTTCCCTTTAAAAACTCTGAGGGCACCGATTTATCTTCATAAAGAGGTGGCTTTGAAAAACACGGCGCCTCCAAAAGGGGGCTTTCAAAGCTCTCTATGCTTAAAGAATCCTCATTCCCAAGAACGCCTTTAATGTTACGACTAATCGCATCACTCATGACAAGACTTGGAAGTTCACCCCCGGTTAAAACATAATCTCCAATGCAAAAAAGCTCATCAGCAAACGTTTCAATGACACGTTCATCAATTCCCTCATAACGACCACTTACAAAAACCAAATGCTCTTTATGCGCAAGCCTTTTAGCATCATTTTGCGTAAAAAGCTTTCCTGCGGGCGTAGGAAAAATAATATACGCATCAGGCGATTTTTCTTTCATACTCCGCAAAAGATCAAATAAAGGTTGAGGAAAAAGAACAAGTCCTGCTCCACCACTGGCCTGATAATCATCTACCTTGCCGTGTTTATTTTTTGTATAATCTCTAGGATTCAAAAAAGTAATTTCTAAAAGCCCTTTTGCAATGGCACGTTTTAAAATTGAATCTTCAAAATAAGAAGCGATCAACCCTTCAAAGAGTGTCACATAGGAAAACTGCATTAGGAGTTCTCCAAAATACCCAAACCATCTTGACTGTGTACTTCTTTACGCACTTTATCAAACGCACAAATATAGCGCTCAATATAAGGCATATAAAAGGATTTAGCATACCCTTTTTCTAATAACGCATTATCCGTTTTTATCACCAAATAATCCGTATTGGCAATACGTTCAATCTCTTGCACAATTCCCAAAAGCGTACCATCTGCATCAATCACATGCGCATCAATCATATCAAACCAAAAGAACTCACCCTCTTTAAGGGCGCACTCTTTCATGGAAGCCTCTTGCGATGTATAAAGAATAGTATTGACAAGCTTTGCCGCCAATTCTCTTTCTTGATACCCAACAAAAGAGATTAACTCTCGCGCACTGTTATAAGAAAAGACTTCAAGCGTATCCCCTTTTTGAGTGGTAAACGTTTTGCCTTTTTTAAATTGTTCAGGAAAATCACACTGAAGATGTAGCTTCAACTCCCCTTTAAGACCCACGAGTCGCCCGACTTGAGCGACTTCAATGAGTGTAGATTGATTATTCATCGTTTGCTTTGACCGTCACTCGATAAGAGATACCGTCTTTCGCTTTACATCCAGAAATAAGTGTTTTGAGCGAATTGATCATTTTCCCATCTTTGCCAATTAATTTACCTGTGTCAATTTTATCGGCATAGATAACTACTTCACAAAATGTTCCATCAACATCACTTCTCTCAACTCTAACACCCATTGGATTGTCTACCAAAAGTTTGGCAAACTCTTCGAGAAATTTCTCAATCATGGTTATTTACCAGTGATTTTTGCAACCCTGTCACTCAGCTTTGCGCCAACGCTTTTCCAATAAGCAAGTCTCTCTTCATCTACTTTAATAGTTTGAGGATTACTTAGTGGGTTATAATAACCAATCGTCTCGATTGAACCACCATCACGTTTTTTTCTACTGTCTGTTACAACGATTCTGTAAAATGGTGCTTTATTTCTACCCATTCGTGTTAATCTTACAACTGTTGCCATTTTTATGGTCTCCTTAAAATTTTGTTTGTACGGCTTAGATTTACATGTAAAGGTTACATGTAGATATAAACCGTCACACCTTAACGAAGGTGTGCGTGTTTATTTTGTGCAAGCATGTTTTGTAAGTCTTGCATTCCTTTTTTGCCTGAAAATTTCTTTGCCATTTTCGCTGCATTTCCAAATTGTTTTAAGAAGCGATTGACTTCCACTTGCGAAAGTCCTGAACCTTCTGCGATTCTTCTTTTTCGACTGTTATTGAGTAATTCTGGGTCTTCTCTCTCTTTTCTCGTCATTGATCCTATCATTGCCTTAATGCGTTTCATCTCCACAGAGTTTTCCATATCGACATCTTGAAGCTTTCCTGCGACAGAAGAGAGTCCTGGAATCATCCCAATCAAAGACTTCATACTTCCAAGCTTTTTCATCTGTTCCATCTGCTCTAAAAAGTCATTGAAATTAAACTGACCTTTTTTAATTTTTTGGCTCATTGCTTTAGCTTGTTTTTCATCAATAATTGCGCTCGTTTTCTCAGCCAATGTCTCAAGGTCACCCTCGCCCATTAAACGACTGACAATACGATCAGGAATAAAGTGCTCTAAATCTGCTACCTTTTCACCTACACCAATAAAACGAAGAGGAACATTGGTTTGCTCAGCAATACCTAGGGCGACACCACCTTTGCCATCGCCATCAAATTTACTTAAAATGACACCACTGAGTGTAATTTTTTCATGAAATGTTACGGCACTACGTACAGCATCTTGCCCTGTCATCGAATCTGCTACATAAAAAACTTCATCAGGAGTCACTTCTTTTTTAATAGACTCTAACTGTTCCATTAATTCTGTATCAATAGCTAAACGACCCGCTGTATCGATTAATACAACATCATAAAGCCCTTCTTTAGCTTTTTTCATTGCATTTTTTGCAATCGCAAGAGGATTAACACTTTCATCTTCAAAGTAGAGGTCAATCTCATTGGCACTACAAAGCTGTTTTAATTGTTCTACAGCAGCTAAACGTTGAAGATCACATGCCACAACCAAAACTTTTTTTTGTTTTAATTTTAAATAATTTGCCAACTTAACCGTTGTGGTTGTTTTACCACTTCCTTGAAGTCCTACCATTAGAACAGTTGTTGGTGGCTTTGAAGCAAATACAAATCCCTGTCTACCAGGAACGGTTAAAATATCTGTTAAATGGGTTTTTAAAGAGCGTAAAAAGTTGGCTTGTCCAATACCTTTTGCTTTAGTTTCTATCTCTACTTGACGTAATAAATCACGTACAATTTTATGATGAACATCTGCTTTAAGGAGTGCTTTTTTTAGATTTTCTAACGCACTTTTTAAAGACTTTTCATCATCGCTGAAACGAATTTTATTAATGGCACTTCGAAACGAATCGGTTAAAACCTCAAACACAGATTATCCTTCTTAAAAATCTATTCATGGTACTTTTTTTAACGAGTAGAAGTTTATCCAAAGAATACTTTAAACTAAATAAAACCTTAAAGATAGCATCCTATTTAAAGAGATGCAAATTGCATGAAAGTACCATTTTATGGTACTTTATAATGGTTTATTTTTAAAGTATTTATGCGATAAATTTAATAAAATCTTCAGGTTCTTTGCTCTGAAAAATGTAACCTAAGAGCATAATTTTAGAGGCATGAAGCATTAAACGTTTATAAGGTCTTCCGCCATATTCTGTATCACCTAAGATAGAAGCGCCAATACTTTTAAGGTGCACCCTAATTTGATGTGTTCGTCCCGTCTCAATTTTCACTTTGACTTTAGAACGCTTCCCTTCAATCATTAAAGGCTCTATATGGCTAATGGCTTCTTTACCATCAGGACTAATTTTACTATAAGCAGAATTGCCTTTTTTAATCGTTAAAATAGGTGCATTCACATCTACTGCCTCAACAACTTTGCCTTCAACAATAGCAATGTACTCTTTTTGAACTTCGCGTTTTTTAAATGCATTCACAGCTTTTTCACGAAAGGCATCATCTTTGGTTAAAAGCAATACCCCACTGGTTTCTCTATCTAAGCGATGCAAAAGTGGTAATTTCTTAATCTCAGCAACCTCCTCTGAGGTTATAAATGCAGGTTTATCCACAGCCATAATATACTCATCTTCAAATAAAACCTTAATAGGTGCAATCTTCTCAACTTTGAATTTTGTACTCGGACTTAGCTCTTCACGAGCAACACTCACTTTTTTTCCAGCAGCATACACTACGCCCCTGTCAATTAACTCTTTAGCAGCACGGTTTGAAATACCCTCTTGCAATGCTAATAATTTATACGCTTTTTCCATTTTCATTTCCTAATATTTTATCCAAAAGTGGCGCTATATCGCCACGATGAGCAATCGCACTGCTAGGATAATTGTCAATACGATCAAAAATATTTTCTAAATCTTCCTCTTTACATGTAAAGGCATTTTCTACGGATTCAAACAATACTTTTTGATTAAAAATGAACTCTCCACTAATGAGTTTAACACCAAAATAAGCAGGCTCTAGTGGATTATGACCACCAATACCATCCTTAAAAGAACCCCCTAAAATCACTACATCTGCTATGGCATAAAGATTAACTAACTCTCCCATTGTATCGCATAGTATAATATCTTGCACCATAGACATATCCAACGAGAATCTTGCATAACACTTTCCCTCATTTAAAGCAAACGTGTTCAAAAATATATTGACCCGCTCAAAACGTTCAGGATGTCTTGGCACAACAATGAGCTGGTCATTAGGTTGAAGTTTGATATGCGATAATATAAGTTCCTCTTCCCCTTCATGCGTACTCGCTAAAATAACAACTCGCTTTTGTGCCTTTTTAAAATACTGCTTTGTCGGTGTATAATCTTGAAACGTTTTAATGTTCCCTGCAACATAAACCTCTTTAGCTCCTAAAAAGCGTAAACGTTCTGCATCGCGATTACTTTGTGCGAGGATAATATCTACATAACCAAATATCCAGCGATACACCCACGCAAAACGTTGATAAGATGCATACGAATGATCAGAAATACGGGCATTAAGCAAAACCGTTTTCATCCCTTTAACTTTGGCAATACAAAAAAGCATTGGCCACAATTCTGCTTCCATCACAATCAACGTTTTTTGCCTCTTCATCCAAAAAGGTAAAAAAATTTCATAGGGCAAATAACGGACTTGTGCGTCTGTATACGTTTGTGCTTCCTCAAATCCTGTCTGGGTAATGACGCTAATACGAACATCTAACGGGTTAGAAACTTTTTCTATCAAAGGGCGCAAGGAACGTACTTCCCCAAAAGAACACGCATGAAACCAAATACCATTTTCTTTTGAAAAAGGCGCATTGTGCTTCATAAAAAAACGAGCGGGAATTGATTTTCGATACTTTGTTTTAAAGCGAAGGTAGACTAAAAGAGGCAACGCCAAAAGATACAACAGCGTTGCCAAAACATAATAAAAAAAGCTCAAGCTTACGCCTTTGCTTCCTCAATCTCTTTATATAAAATACGTCCACAATGTGGGCACGTTACAATATCATCTTGTTTCATAACACCTGCATAGGTTTTATCATTAAGACGCATAAAACAACCATAACATGCTTGCTTTTTAACAGGAACAACGGTGGAGTTTCCTGCCCATTTTCTAATTTTTTCATAAAATGTCAAGATTTTTTGACTCATTTCAGAAAGAAGCTCTTCTTTGGCTTTATAAACATCTTTTCGCTCTTCCTCAATAGCTTGAATTTGCGAATCAATAGATGTTTTAATACTCTCAGACTCTTTAGAAACTTCTACAATTTTTTCTTCAATCATTACGCTATTTGTTTGTTTTAATTCAATAATCTTCTCTAAACGATTAATTTCATCATTCGCAAAATCACACTGCTCTTTTGAAATTTCTTCTTCAAGTTGAAGCGCTTTAATCTCTTTTGCTGTTTTAACGAGCGCACTTTTTTTGGTGATATCTTTCAGTTTGGAAGATAATTCAGCTAAATGGGCTTCATTTTTTCCTTTTTTGAGTTTTGCCTCTGCAATATCTGTAGCCAATGCTTCTACTTGAAGTTTTAACTCTTTCTCTTTATCTAAAGAAAGTTTTAACATTTTCTCAACTTTCGCAATGCGTGGTGCAAAATCATCAATCTCTTTATCTAACTTTGAAAGCGCAATTAACTGTTCTAAATACTTATTCATCTCTTTTTTGTCCTCTATCTATACTCAAACGGATTTTTCGAATTTGACATTATAGCTTGTAATGGAAAATTTTTCAAATAAAGTGCCAAACACTCTGGGAAATAGCGCTCTGATTCAAAATGTCCGATATCAATTAATGAAAGCTTATTCTCTTTCGCCTCTAAAGCCTGATGGTACTTAAAATCACCGCTTAAAAAACAATCCGCATCTATTTGAGAGATTAAATCCCCACCAGAACCTGTCGTAATTGCACATGTTTTAATCCATGAATTAGCCTTAGCCACATGTAAATGTTCAAGATTAAAAACTGTTTTTACATGTAAAGCCAAATCATCAAAAGAAAGATTCACTTCACAATAAATCACAAAACCCTCACAGTTCATGACTTTAAAACCTAATTTTGAAGCAACATAAGCATTAAGATGGGAGAGATCAAAATTGGTATGCATGGAAATAAGTGAAATATTTTTTTCTATCATTTTTTGTATCAAACATGCAGGGTACTTTGCAAAATCAAGCTTTTTTAAACCACTAAAAATAAGCGGATGATGGGTAATAATCAGCGAATTTTCCACTACTTCTTCCAAAAGTGACGTATCAATATCAAGACTTAAATAGATACGTTCAACCACATCATCCTTACTGCCTATGAGAAGACCACTATTATCCCACAAAGCCTGTGTTGAAAAAGGACTTAATGCATCCAAATAATCATAAATCTCACCTAAACGCATCAACCGACAATTTCCTTATACTTGAGTGCACATCCTTTAGCAAGTTCTCTAATTTTTAAAATATAATTTTGACGTTGTGTCACTGAAATCGCTTTTCTCGCATCTAAAACGTTAAACGTATGTGATGCCATGAGACAATAATCATACGCAGGCAAAGGCAAATTTTCATCCAAGCAACGTTTGCACTCAATACTCGCATTTTCAAATTGCGTAAAAAGCATTGCCACATCAGCCACTTCAAAGTTATAACGGCTAAATTCATACTCACTTTGTTTATGTACATCCCCATACGTTGTCACGCCAAATTGGTTTTCATTCCACACCAAATCAAACACGGACTCTTTTTCTTGCAAATACATCGCAAGTCGCTCAACACCGTAGGTAATTTCAACGGAGATAGGACTGCAGGGAATGCCGCCAACTTGTTGAAAGTAAGTAAATTGTGTGACTTCCATACCATCTAACCACACTTCCCAGCCAAGACCCCATGCGCCTAGTGTTGGTGATTCCCAATTGTCTTCCACAAAGCGAATGTCATGTTTTTTAATATCAAGTCCCAACATCTCTAAGCTTTTGAGATAAAGCTCTTGAATATTATCAGGGCTAGGTTTAATTAAAACCTGAAATTGGTAGTAACTGCCTAGTCGATTTGGGTTTTCACCATAACGTCCATCGGTAGGTCTACGACTAGGAGCCACATACGCTGTTGCCCACGGCTTAGAACTGAGGCTTCGTAAAAACGTTGCATTATGAAAGGTTCCTGCCCCTGCAGGCATATCGTAAGGCTGAACAATGGTACATCCTTGTTCTTGCCAAAATGTTTGAAGATTTAAAAGCATTTGACTAAAAGTTAACACACTCTTTCCTTTTTACATGTAAAGATTATTTTGCAGATGGCGTATAGCTCTCCACTGCTTTATTCCACATCATTTTATATTTTCGTTTGGTAAATTCAAGCTCATCTTGCAAGATTTCAATTTGTTTGGTTAAGGTTTCAATGGTTTTACGATCTTCGTCATAAAGCTCCTGCATCGAAAAAAGAGCCTCTTTTAAAAAACGGTTTTCACCTTTTAAAGTCTCTAAGGTCTCCTCTTTTGCATCCAAAACCTTCTCATGCAAACTCAAAATTGCCCCGACCGTTTTTTCAACAAATTCAGAACTCATTGATACAGAGCCACCCTCATATACTTCATCCAAAACAACCCCTTTGGTTGCAGGGATAAGCGCTTGGGCGCTACGACTTACCTCAACAAAACAAACACCCTCTTCATCCTCTTTGGATATCAATTTTCCCTCATCTATCAAAGCCTGAACAGCTGCAATGTCTAAATTTACCAAAGCACAAAACTCTTCAATTTTCATCCAACTGTTCATGCGTTCTCCTTAAAGAATAATTTCAATTCCCATCGAGTCAGTTTCCACTTTTTTTGCTTTCAAAATACGGTCTTCCTTAAGTTTGGCCGCCAACTCTTCATCTTCAATGGCTAAAATTTGCATGGCTAAATAGGCACTATTCACCGCTCCTGCTGAGCCAATAGCAACCGTTCCTACAGGCATACCGCCTGGCATTTGTGCTGTGCTTAAAAGGGCATCCATTCCTTCCATTACACCGCCTTTCATCGGCACTCCAATAACAGGTTTAGTCGTAAGTGATGCAACAACACCCGCTAAATGTGCTGCCATTCCTGCTGCGGCAATAAAGACTTTAGCGCCTTTGGCTTCTGCATTTTTGACATATTGATGGGTTCTCTCTGGACTTCTATGTGCTGAAGAAACGACAACTTCATGTAAAACACCAAATTTTTCAAGGGTTTTTGCACACTCTTCCATCACAGCATAATCACTTTTGCTTCCCATTAGAATAGAAACAAACTTCATTATTTATCCTTTATTTGTAATCGTAAAAAGCTAAATCCTGCCACAGGTCTAGGTAAAACAATCGCATGAATATTTCCACTATGAATTTCATCGAACTGCTTACCATTTGACGTTTGAAGCTTTTTAAAAAGAATCTTCCACATTCCATTTTCTTCAAAAATCATACCGATTTCATTATCGATACTAACACCTACAGCAGAAGCAGGCATGACCAATTCATACGTTACATGTAATTTTAAAACATCTTTGCAAAGACAGTTACTACCATCTTCGCTTACCTGTGCAACCACTTGATGGGTGCCTTCACTAATGGAATGGGCTAAATTTTGTGTATCATTTTTTTCAAAAGGACGATTCACCAAATAACCATCACTAAAGCCTCTATTTTTCGTTGAATCAAGCTCTTTGGTGTATTTTTCTGCTACAAATTGATTGGCATAATAGTCTTCAATGGCTTGGCGATAGGTTTTGGTTGTAATGCCCACGTAATAAGGACTTTTCGTACGTCCTTCAATTTTTAAAGAATCAATCACCCCTGAGTCTAAAATCTCTTTGACATGTGCGCTTAGATTAAGGTCTTTCGCATTCATAATATGCGTACCCTCTTCGCTCTCTTCAACCCTAAAAAGCGTTCCACTCTCCTCATTATGAGCATAAAGCGTATAAGGAAAACGGCAGTCATTCGCACAGCTTCCACGATTAGAAACCCTACCACTTTGTACAGAACTAATGAGACAACGTCCACTGTATGCAAAACACATAGAACCATGCACAAAAACTTCTAACTCCAAATGAGGTAAATGCTTTTTAATCTGCTCTAAATCTTTCAGACTCACTTCTCGTGCAGCAATAATGCGCTTAACACCCATATCAGAGTAAACTTCCGCGTCCAAATAACTTAAAACATTGGCTTGTGTTGAGAGATGAATGGGAATATGTGGGGCAATTTTACGTGCCAATTTAATCACGCCAGGAGCCGCCACAATAAAGGCATCAGGATTCATCGCCGCCACACGCTCGATATGTTTTTCCAATAAAGGGATCTGCGCATTAAAAGGAAATCCATTAATGGTGGCATGCAAATGCTTTCCCTTTTCATGTGTATAGTTAATGGCTTCTTCAAAACTTTCGTACGTAAACTCTTTGCCAGAACGAATGCGAAGAGAGAAGTGACTCACTCCCGCATAAACCGCATCTGCGCCATAAGCAAGTGCTATTTTTAATTTTTCAAAATTTCCCGCAGGGGAGAGAAGTTCAACATGTTCCAAACTATTTCTTTCCTAAACTAGCAATCAATGCCTCAATATCTTCACTGGTTACAACATCTTCTGTGGAGGTATCACCATGAATGTGAACCGCAGAGCTCACACGTTTTTCATCATCTTTTTTACCTTCAAAAAGGGCATTCATATATTTAGATAATGCACGCATAACATTAATAACCCGTTCAATTTTTTGACGATGAATATCTTGATACTGCATCACATCCATGGTCATCATCACTTCATCTTCTGCCATTTGCGCACTCATCAAAATATCTTCAACACGACCCTTCATTTCTTGATTATCTTCGAGTGCTTTTTGAAATTGCTCAATTTTAGGGAATTTTGCGACCAATGTTTCAAATAACGCAATGTTAGAGTCAATCTGTTTGATGACCTCTTTGGCGTTATCTTCAGCACTCATCATAAAGTTATTAATGGTTTCAAGCTTATCGAAAACCTGTGTTGCCTTCAATTCTGAATCTTTGGTGACATCATCTAATTGATGAACCATCTTATGGTCATCCGTTGGAGGTGGTGGTGGCCAAGACACCGTAGAGGATGTACGATATTCTTGCATCAATTGATGCGTTGCTTTTTCTTTTTCTGTATTGAGCGCATCACTATCAACCAGGGAAGTATCTTCAACAGCTTCACTTTCATCCATCACCAACGCATCAGAGGCATCATCTTGCATATCATCTAACTCACCTGCCATTAAAGCATCAAGTTCTTCTTGCGTCATAAGCTTTCTCCTAATAAAGACAAATTATGGTCTATTATAGTGAACTTTATATATAATTTAACTTTAAAACCCTGAAGCAAAAGGCAATACAAATGATCGTAGATTTACACAACCACACCACGCTATGCAACCATGCGAGTGGAAGTATTGAAGCGTATGTTCAAAGAGCCATTGAGCAAAAAATAGATATTTTTGGCTTCTCAGATCATGCTCCTATGAACTTTGATGAAGCTTACCGTATGAGCTTTTTGGAGATGGATGATTATGAAAAAGAAGTTTTACATGTAAAGAAAAAATATCAATCTGCTATTGACATTTTATTAGCCTATGAAGTTGATTTTTTAGAAGGATATATTGATGAAAAAGTGCTTTCACGCAAGGTTGATTATTTCATTGGATCGGTTCATTTTTTAGAAAAATGGGGATTTGATAATCCTGAATTTATTGGAGGATATCAGAACAAAGATATTGATGAAATTTGGACACACTATTTTGATGCCATTGAAACAATGGCAAAACGCCAACTCTTCGATATTGTAGGACATTTGGACTTGATTAAAGTGTTTAAATTTCTCCCTAAAAAAGATGTTCGTAGCATTGCTCAAAATGCGATTAAAGCCATTAAAAAAGCCAATATGACCATTGAACTCAACGCAGCTGGATTTCGAAAACCCATTCAAGAGCAATATCCAAGCAACCCTCTTATGGAACTGATTGCAGAGCATGATATTTCAATTACCTTTGGCTCAGATGCTCATGCACCCGAGCAAATTGGTTTTTGCAGCAATGAGCTAAGAAATATTGCAAAAAACTATGGGTATAAAAAATGTGCAATATTTCAAAATAGAGAACGTAAATTGGTTAATTTTTAAGCAATAGAAGCAACGTTATTTTCAGTTCAATCTGATAGAATTACTAAAATTTAAAATTGTAGGAGTTAGACATGGGTAAGTTCGTTAACAGTGTTGAAGAATTTTTCAAATACTGCACCGATAATGAAGTTGAATTTGTTGATTTTCGTTTTACCGATATGAAAGGAACATGGCATCATGTAACTTATACCATTGAGGCAATTAGTGCAGATTCTTTCTCAAGTGGTATTCCTTTTGATGGTTCTTCTATTGATGCATGGCAACCAATTAATAAATCCGATATGCTTTTGAAACCTGAAGCAGAAACAGCGTTCCCAGACCCTTTTACAGCCGACCCTACCATTGTTGTTTTCTGTGATGTTTATGACATCTACAAAAACGAATTGTATGAAAAATGCCCACGTAGTATTGCCAAAAAAACTTTACAACATTTAGCAAAAACTGGCTTAGGTGATGTAGCTTACTTTGGCCCAGAAAATGAATTTTTTGTGTTTGACGATGTCAAAATCAGAGATGACATTAACTGTTCATACTATGAAGTGGATTCTGAAGAGGGTGGCTGGAACAGTGCGAAAGAGTACAAAGATGGCTACAATACAGGTCACCGTCCAGGAACAAAAGGTGGTTACTTCCCTGTTCCTCCAATTGACTCAATGGTCGATTTACGTGCTGAGATGGTACAAATTTTAAAACAAATTGGTCTTGAAGTGTTTGTGGTTCACCACGAAGTGGCTCAAGGGCAAGGCGAAATTGGTGTGAAATTTGGAACACTCATTGAAGCGGCTGATAACGTTCAAAAATACAAATACGTGGTTAAAATGGTTGCCCACCTTAACGGTAAAACAGCAACATTTATGCCAAAACCACTGTATGGTGACAATGGTAGCGGTATGCACGTTCACCAATCTATCTGGAAAGATGGCAAAAACTTATTTTACAAAGCAGGTGAATACGCAAACCTGAGCGATATGGCACGATGGTATATCGGCGGTATTTTAAAGCATGCAAGAAGTGTTGCAGCCTTTACAAACCCATCAACCAACTCGTACAAACGTTTAATCCCAGGATTTGAAGCACCTTCAATTTTGACATACTCTATGCAAAACCGTTCGGCTAGTTGTCGTATTCCTTACGGTGCAGGTGAAAAAACGGTTCGTGTTGAGATGCGTTTTCCTGATTCAACAGCATGCCCGTACCTTGCTTTCTCAGCTATGCTTTTAGCAGGCATTGATGGTATTAACAACCAAACAGAACCTATCGGTCCAATGGATGAAGATTTATTTGAATTAACACTCGATGAAATCAGAGAGAAAGGGATTAACCAAATGCCTCATACCCTAAGAGGTTCTCTTGAAGCATTGATTCGTGACAACGAGTATCTTAAACCTGTCATGTCTAAAGAGTTTATCGACACCTACCAACATTACAAATTTGAAACGCAAGTTTGGCCAGATGAGGCAAGACCTACAGCCTTTGAATTTAAAACAATGTTCTCTTGCTAAACCAACAAAGGGGAATTATCCCCTTTGTTACTTCTTTTTTTATTCTCTTTTATCTTTACATGTAAAAACAAAATCCACCTAAAAAATCAAACCACCCTCTTCTTTAAGCTCTTTTGCGCTTGATTTTGGTAAAGGAGAAACATCTGTAAAATACTCCATAACACCATCTACTTTTCTGGCATTAACACCCTCAGGAACTTTAAATTCACGTGTTGTTTCAGGATGCAATTCAAGATATTTGGTCATAAAATGTTTAAACGCCGGAGCCGCTGCACGACCGCCTGTTTCACTTTTTCGCATAGGGGTATTATTATCATTTCCATACCACGTTAATACTTCGATATCGGGAGAAAATCCACAAAACCACGCATCAATATTATTATTAGTCGTTCCTGTTTTTCCAGCAATCTCAATGCCTTCAACATAAGCGCTACGCCCTGTACCTCGCTTAACAACCTCTTTAAGCATATCGACCATTAAAAAGCTCTGTTTTTCAGAAGTAATGGTTTGCGTTTTGGTAAGATAGCTTTTTTCTTCCCCTTTTCGATTAACCACTTTTTTTACCAAAAGAGGTTCTACTTTTACGCCATAATTGGGGAACATCGAATAAAAACTACTAAACTCTAAAGGTGAAATGCCAAAGGTTCCAAGGGCAATAGAAAGATCCATGGAGAGATTTTCAAAACCATCTTTTTTAAATGCGTTATACACACTATCAAGCCCTAAAAGCGATAAAAGGTTGATCGTAGCAAGGTTACGTGAATGAACAATCGCCTCTTTTAAGGTAATTAGCCCTTCAAAATTATTTTCATAATTTCTTGGTGTCCACGTTTCATCGGTTTCACTGTTGACATACGTCCGTGAAATATCAGGAATTTCACTCAAAGGAGAATACCCTAAATCCAGTGCTTTTTGATACAAGAAAGGCTTGAAACTAGACCCTGGCTGTCTTCTACTTTGTGTGGCTCGATTGAAACTACTTTTTGCATAATCCAAACCGCCCACTAATGCTAAAACATGCCCTGTATTATTTTCCACAACAACCATTGCACCATTTAGTTCTGAAACATTCGCATTTTTTCCAGCACGCGCCACCATACCTTGATAGCCAACGTTAAGTGATTCGTGCGCTAATTGTTGTAATTTCAAATCAATACTTGTGTAAATTTGATATCCACCACGCTTGATATCTTCATACTCAGGCAAAAGTGTTTTAATTACTTCGTCAACCACATAAGGCGCACGATTACGTGTTAATGTTTCATCATAGACCATAGGATGCTCTAATGTAGCCTTCGTATACTCATCTTCACTAATCCATCCAATGGTATGCATACGATTAAGCACCTGATTAGCTCGACTTAAAGAAAGATCCATATGTCGAGTAGGATCGTAGGAACTAGGTGCTTTAGGAAGACCTACAAGCATTGCAATTTCTTTGAGACTTAATCGATCAAGCGGTTTGTTAAAATACCCAAGTGCTGCTGTTTTGATACCATAATAACCATGTCCAAAGTAAACATGATTAAAATAGCGTTCTAAAATCTCCTCTTTACTCAGTTCCGCCTCAATCGTATAGGCTAAAACTGCTTCATTCAACTTTCTTGAGAGTGTTTTTTGGCGTGTTAAAACCGTATTTTTAACCAATTGCTGTGTAATAGTACTTGCACCTTCCACCAATTTCATAGCTTTAATATCTTTAACAATGGCTCTAAAAATAGCCTCTATATTAATACCTCCGTGCTCAAAAAACGAAGTATCTTCCGTTGCGACTAATGCTTCAATGATACGCGCAGGAATCTCATCATAAGGAACATACAAACGATGTTCTTCCTCAAATAAATTGGCAATAAGCTCCCCATTTCTATCATAAATTTGTGTGGTTAATTTTGGGTTATACTTAATGATCTTATGTGCATCAAATCGAATTTGTGCATATAAAAAAATTACAGCCATAAGTGTGGCAAAAATCACCATGGAAAAAATAGTCATAATATATTTCACGTTCTAAAACTCCTTTGTCTAAATCCTGAACTTAAAAGTTGTTGCGTGTAGATTTCTTTGGGATGCATTAATACCTCGTTAACCCCACCCTGCTCTACCATACATCCTCTTTGAATAATACCTACCTCATCGCAAAGATTGGCAACTGTTTCAACATCATGCGTTACAAATAAAATATCAAATCCATAGTGTGCTTGCAATTGTTTAATTAATGTAAGCACCACACTTTTACTCTCTTCATCCAATGCCGTCGTAGGTTCATCAAGCAACAAAAGTTTTGGCTCAATACTCAAAGCCATAGCAATAATAAGACGTTGAAGTTGACCACCACTCAATTCAGAAGGGAAACGCTTTAAAAAACCTTCTTCCAATCCCACCATTTCTAAATAGTGAACTGTGTTTTTCTCAGGTGTCATAAACTGTTTTTCAATTGTACTTAAAGGAGAAAGTGCGGTAAAAGGATTTTGTGGAACAAATGCCATGCTCTCTCCTCGTACCAACGTATACGAGGATTCATACTCTAAGATAACATCAAGTTCATGAGGCAACATACCTAAAAGAGCTTTAAGTGTTAAGCTTTTTCCACTCCCACTCTCCCCGATTAACGCAAAAGAGTGCTCAAAAGAGAACCCTATATCCAATAGCGTTTTCTCCTTGCTTTTAATCAAAAGCTTTTTACATGTAAAACTCAAAAATGCCCTTTTTGAATCTCATGGCACACTATCTCTAAAGCTTCTACACTTTCACCTAATCGAGGAATAATCCTCAAAATAGGTTTCATCACTGTCGGCGGGCGAATAGCTCCAACTAAAAAACCTTTGTGCATAAGCGCATTTTGCACCTGCAAAGCATCCCTGCCCTCGGCCAAAGGATACGCACAGATCAATCCTTCCATCTGTATATCTAAATGCTGAAGTACTAAACTCTGGCGTTTTTCAATCTCTGCTTTAAGGTTTGTTTTATGCCGCATCACATACAAAAAGCCTTGATAGCCCAAGGCAATGTCAAACAAAGAGGGAGCCGTTGTATAAATCATCGCTTTTGCTCTGTTTTGCAAAAATTCTGCAATGTGATTGGAACATAAAATATACGCACCATAACTTCCCAATGCTTTACCTAGTGTTCCCATTTTGATGTGATTTGCCTCTGGAGTGATATTAAACAAATCAAAAACACCTCGTAAATTATCACCCACAACACCCACACTGTGCGCTTCATCGACAATTAAAAGGGCATTGTAACGATTAGCCACTTCAAAAATCTCACGATTGAGAAGATCCCCACTCATTGAGTAAATACCCTCAACCGCAATGATGATACGATTGTAAGAGTGCGTGTTAATAAGATGTTCTAAATGGTTTGCATCATTATGAGCAAAGAGCAAAACCTGTGCGTCAACTGTTTTTGCAGCGACCATACCACTCGCATGGTACTCTTCATCTAAAATAAGCAAATCTTTTTTACGAGGCAGAGCTTCAATGAGCGAAAAATTAGCTAAAAAACCACTACCACACACCATTCCTGCTTCAAAACCATTAGTGCGTGCTAAAAATTCTTCAAATTCTTGATGAATCGGATGATACCCATTCACCACAATAGAAGCTTTTGGAGCATGGGTTTTATACATTGAGACCTGTGTTACAGTACGCTGAAAGAGAATCTCATTTTGGGCTAATCCTAAATAATCATTCGAACTAAAATCCAATAAAGCTTCATCATAAATTTTACGGGTACGCATGCGATTGGACTTAGCAAGAGCGCTTAATTCGTGCTGATACATCATCATGAATATGTTAAAAAAGGGATAAGCTTCTCTATGCTAAGCCCCATAGCAGTACTCTCTAAGCCTACAACTTCTTGAATGTAAGATTTACAAAATCCCTCTACCATACACGCACCTGCTTTTCCTCTCCATTCATTGCCCTCTAAATAGGCATCAAGAGAGGCTTTATCAAAGGGCTTAAAACGGTAATGTGTTGCACTAAGATCCATCAACTCAAAGGTTTTGGATTGATACATCATACAGGTTAAAATACTCACGGTATTACCGCTTTGAAGCTCTAAAATACGCCTTGCATCCTCTACATCTTTAGCTTTTCGTAAAATTTTTCCATTTGCAGTGACAACGGTATCGGCACACAAAACAGGAAGCTCTAAATCATAACGTTCCCTATAACTTTGCATCTTCCCCTTTGTCGCATGATAGACAAAGTGTGCTGGATTTTCTAAGCTTAATTGCTCTTCATCAAAACCACACTCTCTTTGAATAAAATCAATACCATGCGCCTTTAAAATCTCCGCTCTGGTTTGTGAAGATGAACCTAAAACGATTTGTTGCATCACTAAAACCCTCGTAAAATAACACCAAAATAGGCAGAAATTGTGGCCAAAAGAAGATTAAGAGGAATAAGATACTTTACAATCAAAACCACATTTTCTTCCACCTCAATGTAATTTTCATCCGCTAATCCTTTTTTTGCTCTACGATATTTCAAATACATATAAATCATATTAAACGCAATAAATGTCCACAAAGCTTCCTTGGTATGCACCATCACATTGGTAATAGGATTTCCCCCACGAAACCCCAAACCAATATGCATAAAAACAGACGTAAGGATAATCACAAACATCATTGGCAAAGAAAAAAGCATATAGTGTTGTACCATTTTCATACAACTCTCAAACCGTACTTTAATATCTGAGACTTCTTTTTGAACAGGGTGAATCACAAAGCGCATCATAAACATACTGCCAATAAGCAATGCCGCACTTATGACATGTAAAAAAACAATAACCCTACTGTAATCACTAAAATTCTCAATAAAAAAATCTCGCATCACATTACCTTATAAAAGAGATTTGGCATATGCCAATGCAGCATTTTTTGCCTCTTCAACTTTAGTGGCATCTTTACCACCAGCTTGTGCAAAATCATCTCTTCCACCACCGCCACCACCAACAATTGGAGCAATTTCTTTAATCCATGCACCTGCTTTAATCGGCGCATTTTTTACACCTGCTGCGATCAAGACTTTGTCATCTTTTACTTGCAATAAGAGCACAGCAACAGACTCTTTCTCATTTTTCAAATCATCAATACGTGCTTTAATATCCCCAGCACCTAACACGTCCACAATGAGTTCAACACCGTTTACATGTAAAGATTCTACCGCTTTACCTGCTTGAGCATTGAGCGACTCAACCTCTGTTTTCAAACTCTTAATCTCTTCTTTAAGACGGTGAACACCAATCAAAGGCTCTTTGTGTTTCACGCTCTCTTTAATCGCTTCCATCTCCGTGCGTAATGCTTGAGCATACGCTAAAGCCGCACCACCACAAATGGCTTCAATACGACGAACACCTGCACTCACACCGCTCTCTTTTAAAATAAAAAAACTTCCAATGTTCGCCACATTCTCCACATGCGTTCCACCACAGAGTTCAATGCTGGCATCCCCAAAACTCACCACACGTACTTCAGAGCCATATTTTTCACCAAAAAGAGCCATCGCTCCACTTGTTTTGGCCTCTTCAATATTCATCAATTTGGTTTCACCTGAAACACCACTGGCAATCACACGGTTTACAAACGCTTCAACAGCAGTTATTTCTTCACTGCTGAGTGCTTTTGGATGTGAAAAGTCAAAGCGAAGGCGCTCTTTCTCTACCAAACTTCCTGCTTGTGAGACATGCTCACCCAAAACGGTGCGAAGCGCACTGTGAAGAAGGTGTGTCGCACTGTGATGCTTTTCAATTTCCAAACGAGACACATCAACCACAAGATGAACCTCATCGTTTACATGTAAAGGTTTTTCAAGTTCTACCAAAGAGAGATTGAGGTCAAAAAATTTCTTCGTATCAATGACTTTACCATATCCTTCTATCTCACCCTCATCGCCACTTTGTCCACCGCTCATAGCATAAAAAGGAGTGGTTTCAAACATCACCCAACCATTTTCATCTAAGCTTTGAACCTCTTTGAAGTTCTCATCAAGCAGTGCTAAGACTTTTGTTTTCGCTTCTTTTTGGGTGTAACCGACAAACGCATTGAGACCAAATTTTTCAAGAAGGGGTTTAAACTCACCTTGGGTTGCCTTATCGCCACTGCCTTTCCATGAAGCTTTGGAACGCGCTTTTTGCTCTGCCATCAAAGCCTCAAACTCTGCTTCATTGACGCTTAAACCTTTTTCTCTCAGCATATCAGCGGTTAAGTCTAATGGAAAACCATAAGTATCGTAGAGTTTAAACGCTACTTCGCCACTAAACATCTCTTTGGTATTGGGTAGTTCTTTCTCAAACAACTCTAAACCTGAAGCAATAGTTGTAAAAAAGCTCTCTTCTTCATTTTTAATCTGCTCAGCAATCACCTCTTTTTTAGCCACAAGGTACGGATACTGTTTGCCCATAAGATCACATAAAGTATCTAAGAGCTTGTACATAAACGGCTCACGAAGACCTAGTAGATAGCCGTGACGTACTGCTCGGCGTAAAATACGACGTAACACATAACCACGTCCTACACGACCAAAAGTAGTACCTTGTGCCACCAAAAAAGCAACGGAGCGAATGTGATCTGCAATGACCCTGTAACTTGCCCCTGTTTTGTAGGCATATGCTTTACCGCATAGTTCTGCTACTTTACTCGTCAAAGGGACAAACAACGATGAATCGTAATTACTAAAAACACCCTCTTGCACTGCGGTCACACGCTCCAATCCCATACCCGTGTCAATCGAAGGTTTTGGAAGCTTGTGTAAAACCCCAGAAGCATCTCTTTCATACTGCATGAAAACGAGGTTCCAAATTTCTAAGAAACGGTCTCCGTCTCCTCCCATGTAATCTTCTGGTGTATTGAAATTCTCCGCTCCTTGGTCAATAAAAATTTCACTACAAGGGCCACAAGGACCCGTATCGCCCATTTGCCAGAAGTTGTCTTTGTCGCCAAAACGTATAATACGACTGGCGTCAATGTGCTTTTTCCAGATTGCTTCAGCTTCATCATCGCTCTCATGAACGGTTACCCAAAGTTTCTCTTTTGGCAGTTTTAGAACTTCCGTCACAAATTCCCACGCATGAGAAATGGCATCTTCTTTAAAATAATCCCCAAAAGAAAAGTTTCCAAGCATTTCGAAAAAAGTATGATGGCGCGCTGTATAACCAACGTTATCAAGGTCATTGTGTTTACCACCTGCTCTAATACATGTCTGACACGTTGTCGCACGTGGAGGATTTGGGCGAGGAATTTCACCTGTAAAAACGCTCTTAAAAGGAACCATTCCCGCATTCGTAAACAGTAACGTCGCATCATCAGGAACAAGAGGAGAACTCTCAATAACCTTATGACCTTTTTGTTCAAAAAACTTTAAAAACTCAGCTCTAACATCCATATTTTCGTCCTATTTTATTATCAAAAATTCATCTATTTTAGCCAAAAAACCTAAAGGCTATCATTAAACTCTCTACAATACGCACTTCTCATTTAAACGATAGCCTACTGCCCACCAACCCAAAGTGAAAATAATTGCCCCTAAAAAACCATTAAATGTTAAAAGACAAAAAAGTCCCATAATCATGCTCAACATCCCTAAAATATAACTCCCAGAAAGCACACTAAAAATGGCAACGACACTTCCTGCAAGACCTATATAATTGAGATAAATCACCTTACCAAGCAATGCTCGAAATTGACAAACAAAAAGCATCGCATCTGCTGCACACACTTCGATGAGGGATTCTTTGACATAAACACCCTCTTTAATAAGAACAAAAAGAAGCGCACTAGCAATAAGAACCAAAAAGCTTTTCGTAATACCACACAAACGTGATTTGGACAACCACAACGTGGAGCCAAAAAGTACCACTAAAACAACCCAATTCAACGCAAATCCATTACGTGCACTCTCTTGCAATAAAACAACTAAAGCCGACACAAACAGCGCCAATCCACTTACTTTTTCCATTAAACCATTGAGTAATGAGCGCTCCGTACTCACATAAATTACGGCATACGTTATAGCAATCAGTGCGAGGGTTCCCAACTCAAAGTTTAAATATCGCCCATCAAATGCCAATGAGAGTGCCATAATAAGCACAATACTAACACTTAAAAGATGCAAAGCATCTTCCCAAAATGTCTCACCTTTTGGCGCACCTAAAGTAATAACTTGCATAAACCGCGCCATAGAACCATGAAAACTTATCTCTTCTGTTATAAGAAATTGCACCAATTTAAGCCACAAAATAAGAGCTACTCCTAAACAGACAATTGCCCAAGCATACTCTAACGTATTGCGCGAGACAATCCAATACATATTGGCTTGCCATGTGAGTGCCACGGAACCACCAAACAAAGTGGCAAACCACACAGGCGCTTTTTTACATGTACATGTTGGAATGCCCCATAACCAAATCAATCCAACCAGCGAAAGGATAAAACTCCCCACAAATAACCAAAGCGCATTGGGGAAATTAGAAACAAAACCATGCAAAATATGTTTATCAATACGGTTAGCATCAAATAACCCCCAATATCCACCCACTGCGCCTTCGCTGATACGCTTCCATGGCTGATCAAACGCTTCAATAAAATTATATTTCCACCCATTCTCTTCTGCCATTTTTACAAAACCCCTTGTAAAAATAGCTTGATTAAGTGCACTAGGATAGGCACCTTCTCGCATACGACCCTCGCTTGGCCAACCTGTCTCTCCAATCACAATCTCTTTATTGGAGATTTTTTGCGTCATTTCATTGTAAATATTTTTTACATGTAAAAGTGCTTTATCAACACTAATGGGCTTATCTTCCCAATACGGTAAAATATGAATGGTCACACGATCCACCGAAGGAGCAATTTCAGGATGCTTATTCCAAAATTCCCATACATCCGCATAAGTAACAACCACATCAGGCAAAGCACGCTTGACCTGTTCGATATAACCAACCAACTGAGCAGCACTGACATCACGGCGTAAAAGCGCCTCATTTCCCACAACAATTGCTTCGACATTCTCATGATGTTCTTTCGCCAAATCGATAACCGTTTCAATCTCTTTTTGCGTCAGCATAGCATCACTACTCACCCACGCCCCCAACCAAAGTTTCAATCCATGCTTGCGTGCAATTTCAGGTAACGCTTCTAAGCCCACACTAGAGTAAGTGCGAATACAATTTGTGAGCGTTGAGAGTTTTGCCAGATCTGCTTCCATCTGCTCTTTTGAGGGACGAAACCCCTTAGCAATATCAAAAGGAGAGTCATCTTTCCCAAAGGGGGCATAGGAGAGACATTGCAATTTAACATCGGATGGTAAGGTAATAAGCTCGCTTGAAGGCTTTGCCATCCAAAACCAAAACAGCCCCAACGAAAGAAACATGGTAATGTAAAAAAGAACGATTTTAACGGCATGACTCATGTCATAATGCTCCTGTATGAAATGGTGCGATTATACAAAAAAGGAGTTTAAAGCCTTTACATGTAAAAATTATTTTCTTTTCTATGCTAGACTTGTAAATCTAAAAAGGAGTCTTTCATGGGAAAAATAAAAAAGCTTTGTGGACTCAAAAAAGATGAGATAAAAACCGTCATGAAAAAACTTGTAAAAATTGTCTCAAAACCAAAATTTATCTGTGAAAAGTGCGCACGTGTTTCAAAAGAAGAAAAACACCTCTGTCACCCCATAAGCTTAAAACAAGAAAAGGAGAAGAACTAAATGACGCAAAAAGCACTCATCCTAGTCAATATGGGAGGGCCTAATAATCTGCAAGAAGTAGGGCTTTTTCTCAACAATATGTTCAACGATAAAAACATCATTACAACTAAAAGTACACTGCTTAGACGGTTTATTGCTTTTATGATTACTGCTTCACGTACTAAAAAAGCACAAGCCAATTACGCAAAGCTTGGAGGAAAATCGCCACTGGTTGGCTATACCCAAAAACTTGTAGCAAAACTGCAAAAAGAACTTCCTTCTTTACATGTAAACTTTGCAATGCGCTACACGCCTCCTTTTTGTGAAGGTGTTATTCAAAAAATCATGGAAAAAGAAATCTCTGAAGTTCTTTTATTGCCTCTTTATCCACACTATTCAACAACAACCACAAAATCCTCTGTTGAAGATTTTATGGACGTTGCTCAAGCACTTGGCTTTAAAGGAAAAATAGGTGTGATTGAGCGTTTTTATGACAACCCCTCTTACAATCAACTTCTCATCCAAAAAATCAAAGAGGCACTAGGAGCATATGATGCACACACATTCGAACTTATTTTCTCAGCACATTCTCTACCTCAAAAAATTGTCGACAAGGGTGACCCTTACCAAAAGGAGATTGAATTACATGTAAAGATTTTAAGTGAACTTTTGGCAAAACAAGGAGTGCACTTTAAGGCAATTCATCTTGCCTACCAATCCAAACTAGGACCACTCAAATGGCTAGAGCCTTCTTTGGAGCAAAAGCTCTCCTCTCTTCAAAATAAAAATGCCCTCATTGTACCCCTCTCTTTTACCATTGATAACTCTGAAACAGAATTTGAGCTAAGCATAGAATACGCCGAAGTAGCTCATCATTTAGGATTTGAGCATTATTTGGTTGCTAAATGTCCTAATGATGATGATGCGTTTGTAGCATGTATTAAGGAGCTTTGTTGCTAATTTGATTCACTTGAATCTCAGAAGACGGCGTTAAATAGCCGTTTTCTACTAATTTTTCAACCACTTCTTTAAAAATAGGTACCGCACTTTGTGCCGCAAAATAAGCGTGTCTTTTTTTAGCTTCTCGAACCAGTACCCCTATGGTATAGTGATGGGTTTTATCATTTGCAAAACCAAAAAATGAACCATTATAGCTACGCACATACTCTCCACCTTCAGCGATATGCGCCGTTCCCGTTTTTCCACCAATTTCTAAACCTTCCATACGGGTACCCTTTGCAGTACCTTCTTGAACAACTTTAATAAGAATTTTTTGCATACGTTTTGCTACCGAAACAGGAACCACTTGATTTTCAGGAGCTTTTTCAGGAAAAAGTTCTTGCCCAGCAGGTGAAACAATTTTTTTAACCAAACGAGGTGTTGAAATGCGACCATTATTATTAAAAACGCTATAGGCTTTGAGTATTTGCATAAACGTTGCATTCATACCATACCCATAAGCAACCGTTGCTTTATAAATGGAGGAATTAAAACGGTTCATTGCAGGAATTACCCCAGGATTTTCAAAAGGTAAATCAACCCCACTTCTTAACGAAAATCCAAAATCTTTAAGCCCTTGATAGAATTCAACCGCATCAAGCTTTTGCGCTAAAATCGCCGTACCAATATTACTAGACTCAACAATAACATCCTCAGCAGTTAATTTATCTGCCTTGTGTGTATCTTTAATAATTTTATTACCTAATTTATAACTGCCTCCATGCACATTCACAATATCATATGGATTGACTTTATTGGCTTTTAAAAGTAACGCAAAAGCAACAGGTTTTAAAACAGATCCTGGTTCATAAATATACTCTACTGCAGAGATATTTAACGCACCATAATCTTTTTTTTCAATCAAATCTGGATTAAAACGATTGCTAGAAGCCAGTGTTAAAATTTCCCCTGTCTCACTGTTCATAACCGCAACAACAATCTCTTTTGCTTCTAAGATTTTAGCCTGCTGATCTAATGCATTTTCAAGAATCTTTTGTATTTTCAAAGAAATAGT
The DNA here is from genome assembly GCA_016930915.1 of Campylobacterales bacterium. Lineage (GTDB taxonomy): Bacteria > Campylobacterota > Campylobacteria > Campylobacterales > Sulfurospirillaceae > Sulfurospirillum. The sequence continues at coordinate 7,253 of JAFGFU010000027.1, read as the reverse complement.
TAAATGAACATCATACCCATCATACCTTCTTGAAGACGTACTATCGCCATCCAAAATAATAGCATTAGAAATATCACGAGAACCCGTAAGTAAAGAGTCCTGAACAGCAGAAAGCTTATCTTCATAATAACGCTCAATGCCCTTAACGCCTGTCGTTTTTGTAATATTTTTATGCTCTATTTTTTTCACATAACCTAAAATGGGAGTGGCAGAATCCACAGAAGGGTAGACCCTATCTTCACCACTTTCAATGACACTAAGACCGTGTAAAAAAGCCACACCCGTCTTAGGATCTTCATAACTTCTAAACACGCCTAGCTTATAAAGTTTACGAGAGAGTTCTTGCAGATATTTTGCAGTTTTAGAATCAATACGATAAGACAGAACGGTTGTACCTATATTGGTTTTTAATGTTGCCGCCACAGCCTTTGGGTCATCCCCACTGTAAAGCGAATAGAGTTTAACAAACAGATCAAATTTTTTAGGATCAATATTTCGTGTATCAACAGAAGCTTTATAAAGCTTTTGACTTGTAGCAAGTTTAAAACCATCTGCACTAATAATATTACCTCTTAGTGCATGATTGACCTCTTTATGATCCAAGCGAGGAAGCCTTCGATCAATGGTTGCCCAATAAAAAAGTGTCCCAAGAAAAATAACAAATCCTAAAAGTACAACAACAAATAAAAAAAGAATTTTGATTTTTTTTGCGTCAGAGTGTTCCATAGAAGCCAAAAATTAAATTTGAGTTTTAGAGATCTCTTTGTATGCGCTCAATGCCTTATTACGAATCTCTAACATTAATTTCATGCTTGTTTCGGCTTTATTGATGGCAATAGCAGCTTGATGCAAATCTTTAACTTCTCCCGTAGCAAGATCTGCCATAGCACGATCTCCCTTGACTTGTGTATCATTAATTTCATCAATAGACTTTTGTAATATTTCTGAAAACTCACTACCCGATTCTGTTTTTGCAACAGGTACACTGGAGGTATTGGTCAATGATGAAATTTTATCGATGTTACTGTACATGACGTTTACCCTAACTTATTTTAAAATATCAATAGCGCTTTGCGCAATTGCTTTTGCACTTTGAAATGCTGATACATTGGCTTGATACGCTCTGGTTGCTTCAATTAAATTTGCCATTTCAATCACAGGATTTACATTAGGATAAGCAACATAACCCTCTTCATTGGCATCAGGATGAGATGGTTCGAATTTATAAGTAAATTCACTCTCATCACGAACTACCTTATCTACCACAACGCTCATTATAGCAGGATTGGCATTTTCCTGCAAAAATGAATCATCTAAAGGATTCTCATATTCAAGCATATTGTTATTTTCTGCAATTTTGTCATTCAATGTTTTACTAAAATCAATGGCTTTAAATACAACATCTTTTCGCTGATAAGGACCACCCTCACTGGTACGTGTGGTATTGGCATTGGCAATATTAGAGCTGATTAAGTCCATACGAAAACGCTGAGCGGAAAGACCATAACTACTAATATCAAAACTGCTTAAATATGCCATTGTTTATCCTTATACTTTCTCAGAAGACTCTAAAACACTTTTAAAAATAAGACCATTTTTACGTAATCCCGACATCAACGCATCAAACATCATAGCGTTCTTACCCAATTCTGATGTCTCAACATCTAAATCGACACTATTGCCATCATTTCGAGCCATATGACCATCTCGAAGATAAAGTGTTGCTTTTGTACTGTCAAAATCTGTCGTTCCGTTTAAATGAGCATCACTGGTCTGTGCCATTTCAAGTTTTACAGAAGTATCATTTGCACCATATATCTCTTTTTTTTTCTCAATCAAAGCACTCTCAAAATCAACATCCCGTGCTTTATAAAAAGGAGTATCAATGTTTGCAATATTGCTTGAAACTAAATCCTGCCTCATGGCTCTAGCATTAAGAGCTGATTCTAAAAGTTGATTTGATTTCGAAGTTACCAAGCCCATTGTTTACCCTTCCTTTAATCGTATATTTGTAAAAGCAAATTTTATTCCAAATGATGCCATAATAAGGTTTAATCTATTTTAATGTAAAATCTTACAAACTATCTCAATATTATAAGAAGCCATGGAAACAGATAAAATCCTTTTTTCACTTTGCACATTTGCTATTTTTGTGGGAATTGTTTTCTCACTCTCACTACCCGTTTTTACCACTCTTTTTTTTGATTATTCTGAATACCATTTTTTTATTCGACAACTTGCAGTTGGAATGATTTGTGTCACTATGATGTGGTCGCTTTCGCAACTCGACCCCGATAAGTTTTTAAGCAGTATAGGCTTTAGTATTTTTCTAAGCTGCCTTTTTTTGATGGGTATTATGCACTATCTTCCTGAATCATTAGTGACATCAGCAGGTGGAGCAAAACGATGGATTAGACTTCCAGGATTTTCGCTTGCGCCTGTTGAATTTTTTAAAATTGGTTTTGTCTATTTTTTAGCATGGAGTTTTGCACGTAAACTCAATAATGAGAAAAAAACACTTAGAGAAGAAATTAAACTCATTTTGCCGTATATTGCTGTTTTTATTTTAGTCATTTATCTCATTGCCGTCATGCAAAATGACTTAGGACAAGTCGTTGTTTTAGCTCTCACGCTTGCAGTCATGGCCTTTTTTGCAGGAACCAGTTTACAACTCTTTATGTTAGCCATTTTAGGCTCTGTTTTTGTCTTTTTGATTGCTATTTTTAGCTCAACACATCGTATCATTCGAATCAAAACATGGTGGGCAACCATCCAAAATATGGTACTCTCCCTTTTCCCTGAAAGTATTGCTTCTGTGTTACGTGTTGAAGATGCACCAGAACCGTATCAAATTTCTCACTCACTCAATGCCATTAAGCATGGTGGTATTTTTGGAGAAGGCATTGGAAATGGTATGCTAAAACTAGGCTACTTAAGTGAAGTACATACTGACTTTGTCTTAGCAGGGATTGCAGAAGAAATTGGTGCACTAGGCGTTACCGCCCTCACGCTTGTTATTATTACTATTGTTTACCGTATTTTTAAAATTGCTTCTCGCAGTGCCAATAAAGTTTATTATCTGTTTTCTTTAGGCATTGGATTATTGATTGTTTTCTCTTTTTTAATGAACTCTTATGGCATTACTTCCATTACACCAATTAAGGGCATTTCTGTACCATTTATTAGCTATGGAGGTAGTTCAATTTTAGCACTTTCCATAGGAATTGGTATGGTGCTTATGATTAGTAAAAAGGCTAAATTATGATTGCCATTACAGGCGGAGGAACAGGCGGACATTTGGTGATTGCTAAAGCCATTAAAGAAGAGCTTAATCGTCGTGGTATCAAGCCCATCTACATAGGTTCAACATCAGGACAAGATAAAGCATGGTTTGAAAATGATACAGGTTTTGAACAAACCTATTTTTTAGAAAGCCAAGGCGTTGTTAATAAAAAAGGTATGCAAAAACTCTTATCTTTATGTTCCATTGTTCGTTCGGCTTTTACATGTAAAGAACTTTTTAAAAAACACAACATAAAAGCCATCTTCTCCGTAGGGGGTTACTCCGCAGCGCCTGCTTCTTTTGGCGCACTTATCTATGGATTGCCCCTCTATATCCATGAGCAAAATGCTATTCAAGGAAAACTAAATTCACTACTAAGACCTTTTGCAAAAGCTTTTTTTAGCTCATACGATACAACTGCGATCCTGACGAGCTATCCTGTAAATAATGCATTCTTTAGGATAAAAAAAGAACGTAATAGTTTAAAAACCATTATTTTTTTAGGGGGAAGTCAAGGGGCTTCTTTTATCAATCAATTAGCTCTTAAAATGGCAAAAATACTGCATGAAAATCACATAGCTATTATTCATCAAACAGGGCATAAAGAGTTTGAAGCTATTCAAAAGTTCTACAAAGAAGAAAAAATTCCAGCCGATGTTTTTGCTTTTTCAAATCAAATGCCTCAAAAATTAGAACAAGCTGATTTTGCACTAAGCCGTTCAGGGGCAAGTACTCTTTGGGAACTTTGTGCAGCAAGAATCCCTGCATTATTTATACCTTATCCACATGCAGCTGCTAATCATCAATATTTTAATGCAAAGAATCTTGCAGAAAAAGGGTTGGCACTGATTGTGGCGCAAGAGAATTTAGATGCAGAAGAGATTGTCAAACAAATTTTAACTCTTAATTTATCCAAAATTTCACGTGAACTAGCTCATCTGATTCATCCAGATGGAGCACAAAAAATTGTTGATTATATTCTCAAAACTTCTTCATAAGGAACTAACATGATACAAGATCTTATTGTTCGTATTGCCACAAGAGACGATGCACCTGCTATTGCTCAATTTAATGTTCTCTTTGCTAAAGAAACCATCAATAAAAATATTCCTTTAGCCTTGACCACAGAAGGTGTTCATCAAGTCTTCACTAAATTTCATAATGGCTTTTATCTTATTGCCTCGCTCCATAATACCATTGTTGGTATGACAATGATTACGCGTGAATGGAGTGATTGGAACAATGGAGCATTTTACTGTATTCAAAGTATTTTTGTTATTGATCATACCAATGAAAAAGAGATTCATGATGCCCTTTTATCCAAAGCTAGAAACTTAGCAAAAGAACATTATGACGTATGTGGTATTCGACTTTACGTTCATAAAGACGATAAAGAAACACAACAGAAATACGAAGAACTTGGATTAGAAAAAACACCATATAGATTATTTGAAGAAATGTTTTAAACGAAGAAGTGGTGCGCTCGAAGGGACTCGAACCCCTGACCGTTGGTACCGCAAACCAATGCTCTATCCATCTGAGCTACGAACGCATATCTCTTAACGAGGTCGGTATTATAGCCTATGAAATATAAATAAAGTATTAAAATACATTGCCATACCTATTTTATTGCCAAACAAGATAAACTCTCCAATCGAAGCAATCAAAATACCAAGTTAGTTTAAGTTTCAATTTGAAACTTTGTTACATTAAAAACTGAGCATTTCTACACTTTGATTGAGAATAAAGAGGGGAATTAATGAATTTATGGAGTAAAAAACCGTTGCCTATATGGCGAAAAAGATTATCTATAGTTTTATGGATAGTTCTTATAAGTTTTATAGCATTTATTGTATTCAACCCAAAATTTCCTATTTTATTAAAATATGGATTTACCTCAAAAGGATATAACGAGATGCTGCGAACATCGAATGCCCCTGATATAAGGTTTGGGAATTTTTCTCCAGATGGGAGCAAGGTGATATTAAATTATCGTCCAAAAATTCATAATGAAAATGGCATTTCCTATATGGGCATACTGGATATTTCTACAGGTCATCTTGAACTTATACGACCTTCTTCTCAATACAAACTATGGTATGACGGAAGTTTTTCACCAGATGGAAGAAAAATAGTATTTTCATATAAGTTAAATGAAAATACTCCTAAAAATTCAGGCATAGGAATATTGGAATTAGCAACATGGGGTTATAGGGATATTTTAAAATCAAATCATGGAAAACAGTATCTCGCTTTTTCACCAGATGCTAAGCGTCTGATCTATTTTCAAAGAGAATATGTTCAAGCAAAAGACGGAAAGATGCTCGATCAAGGTACTGATGTTTATGAAATGGAACTAGAAACATTTAAGGAGCATCGTCTAACTTCTTTTGGTTTTTTTGCGGGAGGAAATCTTCGTTATTTTCCTGATGGAAATACTTACATCATGTCGGCAGACTACCCTACGCACCATGGAGCAAATGATACAAAGCGTATTCAGCCAGAGTATTCAAAATACTATAAGGACAATACTATCTATATTTTTAATCGTAACAATTCGCCATCTCAAGCCATTCCAGCCATTATTTATAAAGATCATTCGGGTTTTCAAGATATATCCGCGGACGGTACAAAGATACTCTGCACGGCTCTAAGTGATTTGCATCGTACAAATTATCAAGGCAACTACAATTACGAACTCTTTATCTACAAAGATAAGCAGATGAAGCAATTAACAGACCTTCAATGGATGATTATAGATGCAGCACTCTCACCTGATGCGAAAAAAGCTGTTTTTGTGGCAGATACTTTACCTTCAAGAGGCAGTGAACGACAGATTTGGTTGCTAGATATTGAAACAAATACAACGTCTCGCATTGAAATCAAACCTGAAAATATCACTTCAATTGATATCCAATAAAATAAAAAAGGAATCAATAATGACATTAGGCATAATAATAATAATATCAATATATAGGAATTAAAATGAACAAAAATAATCTCTTGAAAAGCAAATAACATTTAGAAAAAATTTAATAAAAAATCTCAAAATTATATAAAAATGCCAATTCAACTCATAAGTGCAAAATCACTGGGTTACAAAACACCTGCAGAAATTTTCTATGCTACAATTGTCAAACTATTGCATCATAATTTATTGGCATTTTTAAATTATAAGTGACATATGAAGTTAGTAAGAGAGTTTTAAAGGAAGGAAGAGAGATGGGCGAAACGAAGCAATAAAGCGTGAAAGATTAAACTAAAAATATAGAAACATTAAGTTTAAAAGGAAGTAACAAAGAAAAAAGAGAAAGGGTAATTTTAAAAAAAATAATTAAATAAAAAAAGATTTTTGAAGAAAGAAGAATCACGAACTGGCAGCGACCTACGTTTCCATCCCAGTAAGGGAAAGTATTATCGGCGATGAAGAGCTTAGCTTCCTGGTTCGAAATGGGACAGGGCGTTTCCTCTTCTCTAGAGCCACCAGAATCGTGAATTAAATCTATCTAGCATTATACTTAAATAGGCTTAATTCACCATTCTTTAGTGAATTTAGTTATTGTCTTAGTCAACAAAGCGCTTTACACTTAATAAGGAAGTGAAATAGCATTATCATACGTAATAATATGTAAGCCAAACGACCTATTAGTACTAGTCAGCTAAAGGGCTCTCACCCATTACACACCCAGCCTATCAAACATGTAGTCTTCATGAGGTCTTCAGGGAAAGTTCATCTTGGAGTTGGCTTCCCGCTTAGATGCTTTCAGCGGTTATCTCATCCGAACATAGCTACCGGGCGATGCTCTTGGCAGAACAACCCGTACACCAGTGGTTCGTTCAACCCGGTCCTCTCGTACTAGGGTTAACTCTCCTCAACTTTCCTACGCCCACGGCAGATAGGGACCGAACTGTCTCACGACGTTCTGAACCCAGCTCGCGTACCGCTTTAAATGGCGAACAGCCATACCCT
>JAFGFU010000026.1 GCA_016930915.1 Campylobacterales bacterium | reverse complement strand
TAAAGGGGCAGTGCATAGTATTATTACAGGGCATGTCGAAGAAGAAGAAGTCAAGTTTCTTCACAATGCGTGGTATAAAAAGCTCAAGGAAAAAGGAAAGTTTTAGGGCTTTTCTTCACACGACTCTTGGGTAAAGCTCAAGAGTCTATTACTTCCCTTCGCACTAAGCTTTGTAAAAGATAGCTCCATGTGGTAGTTACATGTAAAGAGATGGCACTCTTAGCAATTAAGAATGCTTTACATGTAAAAACTTTGAGAGCAGTTGATTGAGGGTGTGCGAAATTTCAAAAAGTTCCTCTGCAACACTTGCTACCATTTGTCCTTTATCTTTGTTGGTAACGCTTAATTTTAGGGTGTCTTGCATTTGCGAAATCAGCGTGTTAACATTGTAAGAAACCGTGTGTGAAAGGCCTACTGCTTCATTGGCTGTGCCTAGAGAATGGGTAATTTCTTTTTGTGTTTGAGTCGCAATATGCTCCAAAGAAGCCATACGTTTTCCCGTATCCAACATAAGGCTGCTCATATGCTCAAGCCTGTGTGTATTTTTCCCAACGCCTTCAATAATCTCTTTGGCAATCTTATCAATATTACCTAAACTCTCATGGGTTCGCTCTGCTAGTTTTCGCACTTCATCTGCTACCACGGCAAAGCCACGACCATGCTCCCCAGCACGGGCAGCTTCAATGGCAGCATTGAGGGCTAGAAGATTGGTTTGATCTGCAATTTCGTCAATAAGATTAAACACGGTTTGCATTTGTGCAACATGTTTGCTTAGTTCTTGCATTTCAGTATGAATGGCTTTTTGCTCACCTTGACTCTGGTTTACATCTTCATGCAGTGTGGCTAAATCACGCATGAAATGCTCCATAACTTGAATATTTTGTTCCAAAATCTCTTTGGTTTGCTCACTCACGCCTTCGGATTGGCTCAGGGTATATTGCAGTGTTTCTATGGGAGCTTTCATATTTTCAATACTACTTTCTTGTTCATGAATGGTGCTCAGAAGCGTTTGCGAAGTATTTTGCAAACGTTCTGCGGAAGTATGTGAATGGTTTGAAATATCACAAATACGAATAATGGTTTGTTCTACATGTAAAAAAACAGAACCAATCACACGAGCAATACCATCAAGTTCATCTTTATTCACAGGAGGGATGTTTATTTTATGGCGAAAATCAATATAGTTTGGATCATGAATCAACTTTTGAAATTGATCTTTCATATTGAGTGTTTCCATAACAATAAGACGAATAGCAAAGAGTAGAAAAAGAAGGGTGCTTATAAAAAAGAAGGCGGCAATACCTAAATATAAAGTGCTTTCTTGATTGGTTGTATGGAGTAATTTTAGTGCATGATGACTTTTCTCAAGGCCTTTGGTATCCTCTTCAAGATGGCTATTAAGGTAGCTTAGATTTTCCTTGAGTGTACTCATACTTTTATAGGTTTTATCATTAAACTTCAAGGCTTCATCAATCACTTTTCCTGTAATATCCTCAATGACCAACGTAATATCACGTACTACATCTTCATTGGCTTCGCTGCGTAAACGTGTCGCTAAAATAGTAAATTGTCCCGCATAAGGCGCAATAAAAGGGTGTTGGCCTGCTTTGGTATTTTGCCATGCTATAAGTTCATCAATCAAGCGCTCCATCTTTCTTTGTTGTGATGGTTTAAAGTTTAGAGTACTAAGCTCGTCTCTAAGGGTACGTAGCGTAGCAAGGTCGTTGTAAAGGAGTGTTACTTCTTTGGCTTGTTCCTCTAACGTGGAAAAATTTTCAATGGTTTGTGCATTGACATGGGTGTTTTGTTTAAGATTGGTACTGAGGGTTTTAGCTTGAATAATTTGTGCATTGAAAAAACGTTGATTGTGTAAAAAATGTGTGGCATAAATGTATGCCATTATAGAAAATGCACTAAAAATCGTTAAAAATCCTAAATAAAAACGTTCTTTAATACTAAGTTTTTTTAAAAGTGTCGAAAACATAAAAAGACTCCAATGCCTGTATTTGTAAAGGATTTTAGAGAAAGTTCATTGCGAATTGGTAACAAAAAGCTATTTTTCCGTCATTTGTGCAACACATTTGTAACGTTTTCCCGATATAATTAAAGTGACAAAATTATGAGGATAAGGAGTTTGTATGTCGTTCAAAGCCAAAATTTTAGCCACCATTTCGGTGTTAATGTTTGCCAGTCTAAGTATTTTTGGGTTTATTAGTTATATAGATACCAAGAAGAACAGTGTATCACAAGTGGAGCAGAGCCTTCAGATGGCTTCACGCGCACTCACCGATTATATTGATGTATGGATTGAGGGTAAGAAAAACGGGGTAGAGAGTGCTTCACGCTATTTATCCAATGTTCAAACCATGGAAAAATCTGATGTGATGGCAATTTTAAAAGAGACGACTAAAACCTTAGGCGGATTTGATACGACTGTAGGTTTAGAAGATGGAACAGCCTATACAGGCTCAGGAACGCCTATGCCAGCAGGGTATGACCCACGAGTTCGAGGGTGGTATAAAACGATTAAAGCAAGCCAAAAAGTAGGTGTTACCGATGCGTACGTGGATGCTACCACCAATAAACTGATTGTCTCTATTATGGCTCCGATTATGAAAGATGGAAAGTATTTGGGCGGTGTTATTTTAGATATTGCTTTGGATGTACTCATTAAAGCTACCTCGGATGTTAATTTTAATGGTGGATATGGAACATTGATTGATACACAAGGGATTTTTATAGCCCATCCTAATAAAGAGTTTTTGGGTAAAGAACTTAAAAATGTAAATGCAGAACTTGCCCAAAAATTAGCAGGAAAAGATGCAGGTTTAGTGGAATATACGAAAGATGGCAAGGCAAAAATTATTGCTTTTAAAATTTCTAAAGAGACAGGCGGATGGGTTCCTGCAATTACCTTTGACCAAGAGACAGCTTATGCTTTCCTAAATGCCCAAATTAAAGAGCTAATGATTGTGGGTATCATCATGCTCATCCTCTCCATAGGTATCATGATTCTTCTCATTAAAGGCTTGCTGAAACCACTGGATAACCTTAATGGTGTGGTAGAAG